>NZ_CP195106.1:1240180-1860271 GCF_051175385.1 Tundrisphaera lichenicola
TCTATCAGCGACAGCTCGCGCTGGCGAATGGTTTGTTCCAGGACGCGAGCGAGGCCCGCGAGTTCGGCGACGCCTCCCGGAGTCGTTGGGCTCACGCCTTCGCGACTCACCTCGGCAGGGTGAATCCCGGTTGTTCGTCGGTCACGCTCCAGATGCAACTTCACCTGGTCCCCAGCCCCGATCGCGCCCGCGAGTGGCTCGCCCGGCCCGGGGCAGGCCCGGTCGACCTGGATGCCGACGAGTTCTACACCGCCCCCGAACGGATCGGAGTCTTCCCGTGCGACGCCTCCTGAACGGACTGGTCTCGTACCCCGCCGAGGTGGCCGGGTCGATCGCCCGGGGTTGGGATCGGTTCGTCTTCACCCCGAGCGATCCGACGCCCCTGGGCTTGATCCGGGTCGCCGTCGGGCTCCTCCTGTTCTGGAGCCTGCTGGTGTACGGGCTCGACCTGAACGCCTTCTTCGGTCGGCTCGGGTGGATGAACCTGGAAGTGGTCCGGCAGTTCCACGACGAGCGGACTCCATTCGGATGGTCGTTCTGGTTCTACGTGCCCGATAGTCTGCTCCGACCCGTCTGGGCGGCCTGCCTGGTGGTCCTGGCGGCGTTCACGGTCGGGATCTGGAGCCGATGGACGGCGGCCCTGGCCTGGATCATCGCGGTCTCGACGGTCCGTCGAGGCCCGATCAGCGGCTATGGCTTCGACGATGTCGTGACAACCTGGGCCTTCTACCTGGCCGTCACCGGTGCGAGCGGGCAGGCGGTCTCGATTGACCGGTACCTCGCCCGTTGGAAGAGAAATCGGGCCGAGGTCGCGGCTCGCCGGAAGGATGGTCGATGGACCGCACCTTCGGGAGTCCCCACGCCTTCCATCGCGGCCAACATCGGGCTCCGCTTATTCCAATGCCACCTCGTCCTGATCTATGGGATGTCGGCGATCTCGAAATTCCGGGGGATCGCCTGGTGGGAGGGGCTGGCGACCTGGCGAACCCTGGTCGATGGCGAATTCCGCCTGTTCGACCTCACCTGGCTGGCGGCCTACCCTTTGATCCTGAACGCGATGACCCATTTCGCCCTCTTCCTGGAGGCGACGTATCCCGCCCTGATCTGGGTCAAGCCGGTCCGCCCGCTGGTCCTGGCGGGGGTGGCGGCGCTCCACGTCGGGATCGGCCTGACGCTCGGCCTGTTCGAGTTCGCCGCGGCGATGCTGGCGGCCAATCTGGCGTTCGTCTCCGGCCCCTGGCTCCGGAGCCAGGTCGCCGGCCGGGACCAACCGGCGGGTCGGGTCCTCTATGACGGGGCCTGCCCTCGATGCCGGGCTTCGATGGCCTTCATCACCGCGGGCGATCCCGACCGCGTCATCGAGCCGATCGACCTGACCTGCGTCGACGTCAAGTCGATCCACCCCACCCTGACCGCCGAGGCCTGCCTGAAGTCCATGCACCTGGTCCGTCGCGACGGGAAGGTCGAATCCGGCTACGACGCGGTGATGACCCTCCTGGCCTGGACGCCCCTTTCGAGCCCTTTCGCGATGGTACGCTTCGTGCCGGGAGTATCCATCGTCGGCCGTCGGATCTACAATCGAATTGCCGAGTCGCGCCCTCGCGACCTGGTCTGCAACGACGAGGTCTGCGGCATCCACCCGCCCGCCGGTCGGCCCTCGGGCGAGAAGCGACCGGCCTCGGCCCATCCCGGGAAGACCACGCGATGAGCACGGACTCGACCTCGAATCCCCCCGAAATCCCGGCGAACCCCCATCGGCTCTTCCTCCACGAGCCCGGCTGGCGGGTCGCGCAGAAGGTCGGCAGCGAGCGGGAGTTCTGCTACGCCATGGCCCCCGGCCAGGATTATTACCACCGCCTGCTCGATGGCGAGATCTATATCTTCAACAACGAGGAACGCCTCTGCCTGGCCTGCGCCGAGCGCCGGCAGATGCTCGCGGACAAGCCCAAGGGGCTCCGAGATCCCGTGCCGATCATCGAGATCGACGACGGCTCCGAGGAAGGGCCGGGCGTCTATCTTCGAGAAAAGGCCGACCCGAACCCGTAAGCGGGATCGATCAAGCCCCGCCATCTTCAACGAGCAGGGACTTCGGGCGGAGGGCGATCGCGGGATCTCCTTTTTTCGATCGGCCGCGCCATCGACGGGCGGCTTCCGAGATCCGGCCGGTGCGTTCGAGATAGGCCGCGAACCAGGCCAGGACCGCCAGGCCGAGCCAGGGAAAGAGCCCCGGGACGTGCCTGTGGGCCCAGGTGCCGACCCACCAGTCGAAGCCGCTGATCGGGAGCGCGAAGAGTGACATGAGGCCCAGGTCGTAGGCCGATCCGGGGTCGCGCCCCAGGTTCCTCGCCAGGATCAGGTAGCCTGCCGCGATCGTCGGGACCAGCCAACGGACCGAGATATTGAATCCCGAGAGGTCGCTCGACTGGAGCGAGTACAGAAGCCAGGTCCCGGAGGCCCAGGCGGCCGAGGCCAGCACCAGGGGACGGTCCGGCCGGCGGGTCCTCAAGAGGGCGAGGGTGGCGGGGAAGGCCAGCAAGAGCGTGGGATTGTGGCAGATGAACCCTTTCCAGCCGAACAGGAATCCGTTCGCGTGCGAGAGGTACTCCAGGAGGTTCGCGTGGCCCGCCCCGCCGCCGGTCAGGTTGGCCTCGGTGAACGGCGAGCCCGGCCATCGAAAGTATTCGGGAACTGTGTTCATCGGCCCGATCGTCCCGCCGATCATGTAGTTCAGGGCATGATGTCCCAGCAACCAGGGGAACGCGCCCACCCCGTACCAGATCAGGGGAGCGAGCCGGAACGATCCCCGGTGGAACAGCCAGGCCCCCACGCAGAGGACCAGGACCGGCCCGCATCCCAGGTCGGTCGAATAGCCCAGACCGGCCAGTCCGCCGGCCAGCAAGGCCGATTTGCCGGAGTTCCTGTCGGACCCTTCGGGGATCCGGACGAGGACCAGCATCAAGGCCATCGCGATCGCCAGGAGAAGGATGCTCGCGTTGACCTGCCGGCTGTAGGCCGGGGCCACGGTCGCCAGGGCGAGGCTCGCCGCGAGCAGGACCGACGATCGGCGAGAGAGGCCCGATTCGAGGCCAATCCGGTAGAGGCACCAGGAGGCCAGGACGAAGGCCAGTCCCGAACTTGTGAGCGTCATCCAGGCGCAAAAGAGCCCCGGACTCTCGCGGGCTACCAGCCCGGTTGTCCACTGGATCACCTGATAAACCGCCGCCATCAGGACCGCCGTGACGGGTGGCTTGTCGGAGTAATAATGGCCGTCGATCCGGAGCTTGTCGATGATCCCCTCGGGATGAGGGGATCGGGGCGGCCAGATCTCGAGCCGGCTTGCCTGGGCGGGATCGACGAAGATCGAACGGTCGATCACCCAGGTCCGGTGATCCACCAGAGACTCCACCGAGGCCAGCCGGCTCCCATCGTTGGACCCGCCCGCATAGTCACGCGCCGATCCGAGGGAGATCAGCGCACAGGTCACGATCACGCCCAGGTCGACCACGGTCCACTTCATCCGACGGATCCTCCGTTGCTCAGCCCTGGCCCATCCGTCGGCGGAACGCGAGGAACTGGCTCGCCAGGAAGTTGAGCACCATCCCTCCCGCGATCCCGCAGGTGGCCGCGGCCTGGATGGCCAGGCCCGGCCATCGGGTCGCCACGATCATCGTCAGGGCGAAGTTGAGCGTGGCCCCGGCCGCCGATGCCAGCGCGAATCGCTGGAAGGGGTTCCGGACGGGCCATTCGTCGGAGGGGGCCGATGGGAGGAGCCTGTGCAACAGGAAGTTGGTCACCAGGCTGATCGAGATCGCGACCATCACCGAAGGGGCGACGGGGACGCCCAGGGCGACCAGGATCGACAGGACCGCCAGGTTGACGCAGACCCCGAACAGCCCGACCAGGGCAAACCGGACGGCCTGGCTCACGTAGGCGAACTTGTAAGTGTAAAGGCGTCGGAGGTGTTGCAGGTAGCGCAGTTGTTCCTTGAACGAGAGCTTGCTCTGGCCGAACCGGCGATCGGTGAAGGCGATCGGGACCTCGCCGACGTTCTCGAGGCCGCACTTGACGATCAGCTCCAGCCCGATCTTGTACCCCACCGGGTTGAGGTAGAGGGCCCTGTCCAGCTCGTGACGGCGGAAGGCGAAGAAGCCGGCCATCGGGTCGCGGGCATCGGTCAACGGGCTGGCCAGCAGGGTCGCGACCCGGCTGTTCAGCCAGCGGAAGAACCCCCAGTGGTCGTCGGTGCTCCCGCCGGGGACGTATCGAGATCCGATCACGAACTGCTGCCCCGAGGCCAGGGCCAGGATCATGTCGGGGATCTTCTCGGGGGGATGGCTCAGGTCGGCATCCATCACCACCACCACCGGGTATCGGGCCAGCTTGATCCCGTCGAGGACCGCCGGGCTCAGCCCTCGAGGACCGTCCCGGACGACGATTCGCGCCCAGTCGTGGCCACTCTCGCGGATCAGCTCGACGCTCCCATCCGCGCTGTTGTCGTCCATGACGAGCAGTTCCAGCGTCAGGTCATGGTCGATCCGGAGGGCCTCGATCCGCTCCAGGAGGTGCGGCAGGCTCTCGGATTCCCGGTACGTCGGCACGACGATCGAGACCGGCGTGAGGACGCGGATCTCGGCCAGTCGTTCGGGGTCGCTCGAAAACGAATCGATTTCCGGCGCGGCGGAGAGGGTGTTCGACATGGCTGAGATGTCTCGATGAGGACCGGTCGCCCGGCGAGGCCCCGGTCGAAGACGGAGAGGCTGAATCACTGGTCGAGAATGGACCCCGAGGGACGACAGACCGGTCTCCGGTTTGGATCCCATCGGTTGGCCCGACGGGGAATCCTGGGCCTTTCAACTCCCCAACTCGCGAGCCCAAAGGCCCCCAAAGATTGGCCACCCCGAGGGAGGGGAATCTGCGCCGAGGCGGGAGAGTCGTCACAGTCGGTTCCCTTTTCCGCGGGCGAACAAGGGATTAGGATGAATTGTCACTCAAATTCCATCCCATCTTGACTTGTTCGGTCGAAATGGGGATGATTTCCACGCTGACCGGATCGGGGTCTCGCCGATGGCCGTTTCGTCGAAGTGTTACTACGCCTTGCGGGCGATCTATGCCCTGGCCGAACATGCGAGTTCCGACCCCTTGAAAATCGCCGAGATCGCCGAACGTGAGCATATACCGATTCGTTTCCTGGAAGTGATCCTGGGGCAGTTGAAGGGCGGGGGATTCGTCCGGAGCCGACGGGGGGCGGAGGGGGGATATAACCTGGCCCGGCCTCCCGAGGAGATCACGGTGGGCGAGGTGATGCGCTACGTGGACGGGCCGATTGCCCCGGTGGATTGCGTGAGTCAGTCGAGGCCCCACGAGTGCGAATTCCATGGGAACTGCCACTTTTTCTGCTTCTGGGGCCGGGTCCGCCAGTCGATCTCGGACGTGGTCGATCGCACGACCTTCGCCGACCTGTTGCGTGAGAATCGGGAGCGGAATCGGGAATATGTCGGAGATTGGTCGATCTGACCCGGGATGAATGGATGTCCATGAAAGCGGAACGATCATCGGGATCGGGCACGGAGGGTGTGGAAATTCCGGGCCACAGTTCGATCATGAATGATTGGCAGCCCACCGGCAGGAGATTCCCCCGGTCCATGCCCTGGCTGATATCGGCCCTCGTCCTGGCGAGCCTGGGGCCAACCTGCGAGCCGGGGGCGGGTCGCACGGGCGATACCATCACGTTAGGGGCCTACTCGGTGGTCCGTGAGGCCTTCCACGACGGCCTGATCCCGGCGTTTGCCGCCGATTGGGAGCGGAAGACCGGACGGACCGTCACCTTCGAGGAGTCGTATAACGGTTCCGGTGCCCAGTCGCGGGCCATCGTGGCCGGGTTCGATGCCGACATCGCCGTGCTCTCGCTGGAGAGCGACATGGCCGCGCTGGTCAAGGCGGGGCTGGTCCGCAAGGACTGGAACGCCGGCCCCCATGGGGGGAACGTGACGCGGAGCCTGGTCGTCATCGGCCTTCGCGACGGCAATCCCAAGGGGATCCGCGACTGGTCCGACCTTACCCGCCCCGGCGTGGGAGTCCTCTACCCCGATCCCAAGACCTCGGGCGGTGCCCGGTGGAACATCGCCGCGATCTGGGGGGCGGGCCTCCTGGGCGGCCCCGGCGGTCCCAAGAAGCCCGATCCCGAGGCGGCCCGCGACCTCCTGGCCCGGGTCCAGGCCAACGTGGTGAACATGGACGGTTCGGGCCGGCAGAGCCTGGCCACCTTCGAGCGAGGGACCGGCGACGCCGTGGTGACCTACGAGAATGAGCTGCTGCTCCGCAACAAGTTCGGTGCGAAGCCGATCCCCTATGCTACACCCGACGCGACCCTCCAGATCGAGAGCCCTGCGGCGCTGGTGGGCCGGTCGATCGAGCGGCACGGTAATCGAGAGGTCGCCGAGGCGTTCTACGCCTTCCTCCTCTCCGACGAGGGCCAGATGATCCTGGGCAACTACGGTTTTCGCCCGGTGAATCCCGACCTGAAGGTGCAGGGCCTCCCGCCGCTCCCCCCTCGACTGTTCACCATCCGCGACCTTGGGGGCTGGTCCAAGGTGAAGAAGACGGTCTTCGACCCGGGCGGGGTCTGGGCCTCGACCTTCCTCCGACGCGCCGGGGGGAAATGACCGACATGATCCGATCCACGACGACGATGCCCGCGATGGCGCTCCGGGCCTCGACCCTGGCCTACCTCGGCGTGATGGTCGTCCTCCCGCTGGCCGCGCTGACCGTCCAGGCGACCTCGGAGGGTTGGGCGGCGTTCGGGAAGGCGATCGTCGACCCATTCGCCTGGCATGCCCTGAAATTGACGTTCGCCACCGCACTAATCATGGTCGGGATCAACGCCCTGATGGGCACGGCAACCGCCTGGGTCCTGGTCCGGTACGACTTCCCCGGCAAGGGGGTCATGAACGCCCTGATCGATCTCCCCTTCGCCGTCCCGACCGTGGTCACGGGCCTGATGCTGGTCCTGCTCTACGGGCCATCCAGCACGATCGGGACGATCCTGGGTGGGGCCGGGCTCGGGATCATCTACCAGCAGCCGGGGATCGTCCTGGCGCTCCTGTTCGTGACCTATCCGTTCGTGATCCGGAGCGTCCAGCCGGTCCTCCTGGAGATCGACCGGGGCGAGGAGGAGGCGGCGGCGACCCTGGGCGCGAACTCCGCGATGATCTTCCGGCGAGTCACCTTGCCGACGTTATTCCCCTCGATCCTGACCGGCACCGCGCTGGCGTTCAGCCGGGCGCTCGGCGAATTCGGGAGCGTGGTGATGGTCGCCGGTAACCGGCCGCTGGAGACCAAGACCGGGCCGATGTACGTCTTCGGCGAGATCGAGAGTGGCAATCGCCACGGGGCGATGGTCGTCTCGCTGGTGCTCCTGGCCGCCTCGCTGGGCATCCTGATCGGCCTGAACCTGATGCAGCGTCGACGAGGGGGCGGACATGGCGAATGATCGGACGCGGCCCTGGGGTTGGGGTGCGCGGATTTTGGTGGGCGTGGTGGTCGGCTGGTTTGCCCTGCTGATCCTGGTCCCCTCGCTGGCCCTGGCGAAGACGGCGCTGGCGGGAGGGTTCCGGCCCTTCTGGGACGCCCTGATGTCGGCCGATGCTCGCCGGGCGTTCGGCCTGACGATCGCGATCACGATCCTGGCAACGATCGTGAACACGCTGTTCGGCCTGGCCTTCGCGCTGGTCCTGGTCCGTCAGAAATTCTGGGGTCGGGCCCTGGCCGACGGGCTGGTCGACCTGCCTTTCGCGGTCTCTCCGATCATCGCGGGCCTGATGCTGGTGATCGTCTACGGCCCGAACGGCTGGCTGGGTCGGCCCCTGGAATCGGTCGGCCTCCGGGTGGTCTATGCCTGGCCGGGGATGTTGCTGGCCACGATGTTCGTGACCATTCCGTTCGTAGTCCGGGAGGTCGTGCCGGTCCTCCGCGAGTTCGGGATCGATCAGGAGGAAGTGGCCCGGACCCTCGGGGCCGGCTGGTGGCGGACGTTCTGGCTGGTGACCCTGCCCTCGATCCGCTGGGGCCTGGCCTATGGGGTGACCCTGACGGTGGCCCGGTCTCTGGGCGAGTTCGGGGCGCTCCTGGTGGTCTCGGGCAACATCCTGGGCCGGACCCAGACCGCCACGCTCTACATCCACGACACGATCGAGGGGTTTCACCCCGAAGGGGCCTACGCGGCGAGCGTCGCGCTGGCCGGGATCTCGTTCGTCCTGCTGATCGGGATGGAGATGGTCCGCAAGCGAGTCGAACACAACGAAGCGGGCTGATTCCGGCACGAAGCATCGAGACGAGGAGGAGCCAGTGGCGATCGCGGTCCGGAATCTATCCAAGCGTTTCAAGGACTTCCAGGCCGTCGACGACGTGTCGTTCGAGGTCCCGGAGGGGCAGCTCGTGGCCCTTCTGGGGCCTTCGGGCTCGGGCAAGAGCACGATCCTCCGGATCATCGCCGGGTTGGAACCGGCCGACTCGGGCGAGGTGGCCCTGACCGGCGAGGACGCCACCCGACTGCCCGTCCAGCGTCGAGGGGTCGGCTTCGTCTTCCAGCATTACGCGCTCTTCCGACACATGACGATCCGCCAGAACATCGCCTTCGGGCTGGAGGTCCAGCGACTCCCGAAGGCCGAGATCAAGCGGCGGGTCGACGAGCTTCTCGAACTGGTCCAGCTCGTCGGCTACGCCGATCGCTACCCTTCTCAGCTTTCCGGGGGGCAGCGACAGCGGGTCGCCCTGGCCCGGGCCCTGGCCCCGAGGCCCAAGGTCCTCCTGCTGGACGAGCCTTTCGGGGCGCTCGACTCGCGCGTCCGCGACGAGCTTCGGGCCTGGCTCCGGAAACTCCACGACGAGGTCCATGTGACGAGCCTGTTCGTCACTCACGACCAGCAGGAGGCGTTCGAGGTCTCCGACCAGATCGTCGTGCTGAACCGGGGCAAGATCGAGCAGATGGGACCGCCTCAGGAGCTGTACGAGAACCCGGCCTCGCCCTTCGTCACGTCGTTCCTGGGGGCGGTCAACGTCCTGCCGATGGAGTCGGTCCTCTCGATGGACACGATGCGCGACGAGGCCCCGCTGCCGCTCGACCTGCCCAGCCCGAGCGGGCCGGTCCTGGTGTATGTCCGCCCCCACGACCTGGAGCTGACCCGCCAGAGCGACGGCCGCCCCGCCTGGTTCGCGCGGGTCCGGAGGCTGACCCCGCTGGGCGGCCTGGTCCGGGTCGAGCTGAACCTCGCCGACGGGACGAACCTCCTGGTCCAGCTCACGCGTGAGCGCTCGCTCGAATTGCAACTCGTCGACGGCGACGCCATCTACGTCGTCCCCAGGGATCTGAAGGTCTTCCATGGTCATGAAGCCCCGGTCGTGGCAGACTATGTGATCTGACGGAGACCAGTCGGAACCCCGGTCGAGAAACCTCGTCGCATGTTCGAAAATGCTCTGTCCTGGGCGGACGGCATCCTCTCCCCGATGTTCCACCTCGGCCCCACGGTCCTGGAGAAAATGCTCCGGCCGATCCTGGTCTATCTGTTCCTGGTCGTCCTGCTCCGGATCTTCGGCAAGCGCGAGATGGCGCAACTCAACCCGTTCGACCTGGTGGTCCTGCTCTCGCTGGCCAACACGGTCCAGAACTCGATCATTGGTGAGGACAACTCGGTCACCGGCGGCTTGATCGGCGCGTTCTCGCTTTGCGCGTTCAACTATCTGGTGATTCGGTTCCTGTTCCGCCACAAGCGGCTCGACCAGTGGATCGAGGGTCGCCCGTCCGTCCTGGTCCGTGAAGGGAAGGTCCAGCGCAGGGCGATGGCTCGCGAGATGATCACCGACGCCGAACTCCGGATGATGATCCATCGCCAGGGTTTCAGCTCGATCGACGAGGTGAAGTCCTGCACCCTGGAGCCCGGGGGTGCCATTACTCTGGAAGGGAAATCCCCGGCCGCCGTCGAGCGGCATCACTCCGAGATCCTCGCCCGGCTCGACGACCTCACCCGGCAGCTCGAAGACCTCAAGCAGACCCTCCGCCCCCGCGAGCCGGACGCTCATTGACCCTCGGGAGGATCGGGAGATGGCATTGCGAGTCGGGATCATCGGGGCCGGGATCGCGGGGCTCACGCTGGCCTCGCGGCTCAGCTCGGCCGGGCATTCGGTCCTGGTGATCGACAAGGGACGAGGGGTCGGCGGGAGGGCCTCGACCCGCCGGGGCGAGGTCGCGCCGTTCGACCACGGGGCGCAGTATTTCACGGCCCGCGACCCCAAGTTCCGCGAGTTCCTCGACGCTCGGATCCCGCCCGAGCACCTCGCCCTCTGGGAAGGCCGGTTCGCGATCCTGGAAAACGGCCGGATCATGCCCGAGACCTCCGAAGAACCTCGACTGGTCGGCGTCCCCGGCATGAACTCCATCGCCCGGTCGATCGCGGCCAGCCTGCCGATCCGAGTCGGGGCCAAGGCCGTCGGTCTCGAAGGTTCCCCGGGTAACTGGTCGATCGCCATCGAGGCCGATGAAAAGGTCGGCCCGTTCGACTGGGTTGTCTCCACGGCTCCCCCCGCCCAGTCGTCGACCTTGCTGGCCGGTCGGAGCCCAATGGCCGAGGAGGCCCGACGGGTCGAGATGAGGCCTTGCTTCGCCCTGATGCTCGTCCCGTCGGGCGAGGCGAGCTTGCCGATCGACGGCATCCGTTGCGATCACCCGGTCCTCGGCTGGGCGGCGATCGACGGCAGCAAGCCGGGCCGCCCGGTCCCGAATGCCCTGGTGATCCAGTCCAACCACGACTGGGCCGAGGCCCACGTCGATGACGAGCCGGCCTCGGTGATCGAAGCCCTCAAGACGGCCGCTTCCGAGGCCTTCGGGGTGGATTTCGGGACGGTCGCCTTCGAGTCCCTCCATCGGTGGCTCTACGCGAAGCCGGTCGAACCGCTGGGGCGCTCCTGCCTGATCGACCACTCGGCCCGGCTCGCCATCGCGGGAGACTGGTGCCTCGCGGCCAAGGTGGAAGGGGCCTTCCGGAGCGGCGACGCCTGTTCTCGGCTGCTCCTCGGCGATTCGCCCTGAGGATTCAAGTTCGGTCGGACCGCCCTCGCGATTGCGGGCGGGCTCGGGGCTCGCTACCTTGGCCATCGTTCCGGCCGCTTCGACCGGAGAATCCACACTCTCCTCGATGACCCGATCCGGGGCCGGGCAAGTTCCCTCGTCGGGTCGACGATTCCGCGACCGGGAGGACCGAGGCGATGACCCTGAAGGTCGGCAATCGAAGAATCTGGATGACCTTCGCCCTGGGATCGATGGCGATCCTCGCCCCGAGAACGTCCAGGGCGGACGACCCGCCGGTCGCGAAACCATCGACACTCGATGCCTTCGAGCAGGCCGACCTGGAGTTCCGCACCCTCTACGCGATGGGCCGGGCCGAGACGCTCGCCCGGCTCGGCCCGGTGATCGTGGTCGAGATGGATCAACTGATCCTGCTCCGGGACGGACGGCGGACCGCAGCGACCGTCATCCCGCCTCGCTATCACCGGCTCAAATCCATCTCCCACATCCCGCTGGCGCTCTATGTCGCGCTGGCACCCTGGGGGGATGGACCGATCGACGAAGCTCGATTGAACAAACTCCGATCGCTCCGGACTCGGATCCTGGCCGTGTCGGGCTCGATCGACGGGCTCGGCTTCGAAGCGGCCCAGGCGTCGCGATCCAGGCAGCTCCTGGAACACTGCCTCGCCTTCCTCGAAGCGACCCTGGGGCGAGGGCATTGCGAGACCTCCGACCTCACGCGACTGACCCGCGAGGCCGGGCCGGTCGTGCTGGCGAATGCGGCCGACGCGGCCCAGGCCCAGATCGACGCCTATCACGAACAGGTCTCGTCCTGGAGGCGCGAGATACCCCCCGACGAGTGGTCGCGGTTGCACGTCCTGATCCTCGGACCGCAGATGCCTCGGAAGCACAATGTCGCCGCGCAGTACTTCGCGAAGCTGCTCGGCTTGCCGGGGGAGTCGCTCCGGCTGGTCTACGCCGAGGAGTCGATGGGCGAGCAGCAGGGGCTCAACCTGCTCGCCACCCACACGCTCGATCGCTCGCTCTCGGGGGCCTTCTTCGGCGATCCCGACCGGATGGAGATTGACCTGCTCGGGAACGCAGCGTCGGTCTACCTGGATGCGTTCGATTTCGATCGATGATTCAGGCCGCTTCGGTCGAAGGCGGGGTCACCCCATCGTGACCCCCCGCGTTTCGCGGTTCGGGGCGATCAGGAGGCGGTCACGAACTTCGCCTTCAGGGTGATCTCGGGGCCGGCGAGGGCCTTGGAGACCGGGCAGTTCTTCTTGGCGTCCTCGGCGAACGTGACGAAGGTGGCCTCGTCGATCCCCGGCACGGCCCCTTCGGTCTCCAGGTCGATCCGGGTGATCGTGAACCCCTCGCCCTGTTTTTCCAGGACGACCGAGGCGGTCGTCTGGATCTTGGTGGGGGAGTGCCCGGCCTGGGAGAGCCCGGCGGAGAGTGCCATCGAGTAGCAACCCGCGTGAGCCGCGGCGATCAGCTCCTCGGGGTTGGTGCCTGTCCCGCTCTCGAATCGAGACTTGAAGCTGTAAGGTCCCTCATAGGCACCGCTCCCCAACTTCACCGTCCCGGTCCCCTTCGTCAGGTCGCCCAGCCACTGCGCCTCGGAGTGTCTCGTGATCATCGATGATGGCCCCTTACCAGGTGGAGATGACTCGACTTGGCCGCATTGTAGCGAGCGATTCGCCCGAGTCCAATTGTCGAGGACCGAGGCTCGACCCGGAGGAAATCGGGAAACGGGGGGTTGCTACAGATGTCTGAGAGCCGAATAATGCGCGTGCTGATCACATCTCCCCTCATTTCTTGAGGACCGAGGCACTCATGACGGATCAACCCCAGGACGATCGCTCCACGTCCGTGCCGAACCGGAGTTCCCGGCTGGTCCGGGCGTTGTATACGCACAATCCCTTCTATGTCCTGAGCGCCGATCTGGTGTTCATCGGTCTCCGGTCGTCGTTCGACCCCCAGGCCAAGGTCTTCGACACGTGGGCGTTGATCCTCGGCCTGGCGGGCTACACCCTCCTGCTGGCGACGACGGCCTGCCTGATGGTCCGGTTCGGCAAGGTCTGGGACGACATGCGGAGCGTCCTCCTGCTGGTGGTGATGATGTTCCTGGCGATCTCCGCCACCATCGACGACGTCCTGATCATCCGGCCGGGGGTGGGGATGGCCTGCTCGATCGGGGGACTGGCCTTCGCCCTGATCGTCAGCGAGGGGCTCCTCCGGGGGATGCGTCTGGGACTTCCCGCGCTCTATCGGCTGCCCTATTACCTGATCCTGACGCTGTTCTTCGTCTACCCTCTGGCGCTCCGGCCGATGCTGGCACGGCCCGACTCGGCGACCTCGCACTGGGCACTTTTCGGGTTCTCGACTGTCGCCGCGCTGGCGTTCCTGACGCTCCTTCCCGCGATTCGTCGGGGATCTTCCTACATCGAGGGGAACGGGAGCCCCTGGCGATGGCCCTTGTACCCGTGGTCGTTGTTCTTCTTCCTCGGTTTGGGGGTCTGCGCGCGGTCGTATTATCTCTGCATCTCGCTGCACAACGTGGAGGGGTTCCGGAGCATCTTCGGGCCGTATTTCCTGATCCCGTTCGGGTTCGCGATCGCCCTGCTGTTGCTGGAAGGGGGCCTGACCTCGGGTCGTAAGGGCGTGGTCCGATTCGCCCTGGCGATTCCGGCGGGGTTGGTGGTTCTGTCGATGGTCGGGCATCGGCCCGACATGGTCTACCAGCGGTTCCTGGCGATGTTCCGCGAAGGGCTGGGCGTGGCCCCTCCGGCGGCCTCGCTGATCCTGGCCCTGGGCTTCTACGGGCTGGCGAGCCTCCGAAAAGTCCCGATGGCCCGAGGGCTGGCGATGGCCTCGCTGGTCGGACTCTCGGTGGTCGGGCCTGGCACGATGGGACCGGACAGCCTGATTCGCCCGCAAGCCTGGGCCCTGGCCCCGGTCGGATTGATCCAGGCCTGGTTGGCGTACCGTCGTCACGAATCATGGCGGGTCCTGATTGCGGCGACCTGCGTCGTGGGGTCGATCTCGGGATCTGCGGGCGACTCCTGGTCGGTCTCGCTGGTGTTCCACCTTTCGCTGGCGGCTGTCCTCGTGATCGGGGCCGTTTGCGAGGAAGAACTCGGGAGTGTGTTTCGGTTCCTGGGCGCGTTGATGCTGGCCTTTGCCACGATTTTCGTGGTCACGGGCGAGCCTTATCTCTCCGAGGGACTTTCGCCACTCGCTGTTCGTCTCTATCCGCTAGGGATCGCCCTGGTAGCCCTGGCCTATGGGGTTTCCTTCGGGGGCATCCCGTACTACGTCGTCGCGGGGACGATCCTCGTCGGGGCTCTGGGCGAGTTCGGGTTGAAGTGGTATCTCCTGGCCCGAGCGAGGGTCGCGGGCCTCGACCGGATCATGCTGGGCCTGGCCTCGTTCCTGGTCGCGGCGGCCATCAGCCTTCGGAAGGCCGGGCTCGTCCCGAAATGGCCCGTGAGGAAGAAACCCTCGGATTTCGAGCCGTCCCCACTGGCCGATTGAATGGCACGGGAGAACCACCGAGGATGAATCGAGGGTCGGTCCGGGCGAAACTCTCGACCAGGAGTGACGATGATCGAATTCCTGCGGATCTCCTGCTTCTTCGCCCTCCCCATCTTCGTCTTCGCGTCGCTGCTGATCTGGCGGCCCGTGGCCCGACCGGGCCGCTCGAAATCCGCGTCCGATCGGATCGCCTGGACCCTGTTCGCCCTGGGCATCTGCCTGATGATCAACATGGTCCTCTATTCGGCCGCCCAGGAGGGGGACGGGAATTTCCGGACCTGGGAGACGACCCAGCTCCACAAACGGGTCTTCCTCGGAATCGCGATGATCCCGATCGCCGGCCCGTTGATCGTCTACGCCTGCCAGTTCGCGAGGAAGCGGGCCGATCGAGCCATCAAGAAGAAGTCCAGGGTTGATGACTGGAGTTGATCGGGCGAAGGCCCACCCCAGCAGAGGTTTGGATTTGGAAGGCCACCAGCCCGACAGCGGCTACGGTCACGAGTCTCATTGAGTCGACGAGCGCAGATCGGAGTCACATGGCCGATCGCTCCGGGACCGCTGCAGTTCGAGGGCTGGTCGAACTCGGGCGAATCTGGAAATCGTATGTGGTGTCGAGATCCCGTTTCGCGATCTTATCCTTGATACGATGCGCCGGCGAGCCGGGAGAAGGGTACGATTTTCCGGGAGCCCTGGTCGTGATCAAACCGATTCTCATGTTCCCGGGTAGGGCATGGCTCGCCCTGCCGAGTCACGGCTCGTCGGCAGTCATGGCTCATCGGCAGGGCAAGCCCTGCCCTACCGAGGAGGTCGGAACGAAGCCATTGTGGGAGGTCGGAACGAAGCCATTGTGGGAGGTCGGAACGAAGCCATTCGACCGGCGGCGTCCGGCATGGCATGATGTCGAGATTGCTGGACCAGGTTTTCCTCCGAGGGGCAGAACACGACCATGGATTTGCTGACGACCATCGACGGCTCGATGATGGATGGGTTTTTACCGAGGGGCTGGGATCTTCGGAAGATCGACGCCTGCTGCGCGAATCCTCCCCAAACAATCGGTGAGCGGCAATCCTGGTGGAATCCCCGATTCGAGCCGGTGGCCTGCCGGTCGGTCGAGGATTTCGACGTGATGCTGGGCCACGAGATCGCCCTGACGATCAAGCGGACCCGGGATGAAGGGCGCGAGGCGGCCATGATCCTGCCGGTCGGCCCGATGGGGATGTATCGCTGGGCCGTCTACTTCCTCCGCGAGTGGGGCGTCCGCTGCGACCACGTTCACGGCTTCAACATGGACGAGTGGAGCGACCGGGATGGCAACACCCTGCCCGCCGACAACCCCGGCGCATTCTCCAAGGCGATGGAAGGGGCCTTCTACGGGCCGCTCGGGGCGCTCACCGTGCCGGAAGATCGTCGGTGGTACGCCACCAAGGATCGGCTCCCCCACTACGGCGAGAAGATCGCCGAGATGAAGGCGGCCGGGGCCGAGCTGATCGTGATCTTCGGGATCGGCCGGGTCTGCCACATCGCCTTCTGGGAGCCCCACTTCGCCGGCGAATATGCCAAGCTCGACGCCTGGAAGACCCAGACCCACCGGATCGGGGCGAGGCTCCACCCGCTGACCATCGAGCAGAACGCCCTGACCAGCTTCAAGAGCCGGACCACCCTGGTCCCGGCCTTCGCCAATACGATCGGGCCGGGCCTGTTCCTCCAGGCCGACCGAATCATCGGGGGGGCCGACGGGATCCTCGGCCGGGGGATGCAATGGCAAGGGGCCAGCCTCTGGATGACCCTGAGGTACGGCCCCGACCCCTGGGTCCCCAGCTCCTTCATGCCGACACTGCCGGGAAGGCTCTTCTACCTGAAGGAACTGGCAGGCCCCCTGGAACCCGAGATGAATTGAAGGCGAGTGGCTAGTGTGGAAAGCAGCTAGTGGCTAGTCGTTGAAGCTTATACCACTAGCCACTAGCCACGAACTCTTACTCGCCTTGCTCGGTCTTCTTCCGCTTGGCCTCTTCACGCATCTTCTTGTAATTCTCCTCGTCGTCCCGACGCTGTTGCCGGAAGATCTCGCCGAGGTCGTCCTTCTCTCCGGGTTTGGTCAGGTCCTGGTCTTTCTTCACGACGGCCAGGAAGCCGATGCACATCTCGTCGGTGGTGGCCTCGCCCCATCGGACTTCGTGATCGGTCGTGTTGTCGTAGTGGGCCCGGACCTTCAGGATCGAGCCCTTGGGGAGGTCGATCGGTTCCTTGAAGTAGTAGGAGTTCTGCCAGTTGAAGTCCCAGTCGCCGATCTTGATCAGGTCCTGGCTGTGGCCGTCCGGGAAGGTGACGGTCATGGTCATGTCACGCCCCAGGACGTGCATGTGCGGGGTGACGGCCAGGGCGGTGACGTCGATCGGGACTTCCCAGCCGAAGTGTTCGGTCCCCTTGTATCCGGCCTCGACCAGTTGATTCAAGGAGCCGGGATTGAGCTTCATGGTCGGGTTGAGGGCGGCATTCCAGTGCATGATCTGCTTGATCGGCTTCTTGGAGAAATAGATGCCGATTCGGGTCCGGTCGGTCTCGGGCTTGCCGCTGGGGTGGTAGTGGACCTGCATGACCACGTCGGACTTGCTCGGCAGGCTCCGACCGATCCCCTCGGGCAGGAAGGAGGCCTCCATGCCGGGGGCCCATCCGCCGAGGTCGCCATGGATCTCGACGCCCGGGCCGGAGAAGCACGAGTAGCCCAGGCCGGGGTCGGCCTCATCTTTCCTGCGGCCCTCGCCCGTCGTGTCGACGTAGGCCAGGACGTGGTGGACCACCTTCCGGTTGCCGGGTCGATAGTCGATCGCCGAGATGTAACGGTCTTCGGGCAGGTTGGTCGGGAGCACGAAACATCGGTAGATGTCGCCGCCGTCGGCCGGGATGGCGAAGTCCTCGGTGGCTTCGACGATCAGGTCGGGGGTGCCCAGTTTCCAGTCGTCCGAGTAAGCGGGCGGCGTCGGCATCCGGGCCGGATCCCCCTGAGGGGCCCCGGCGTCGGCCCAGGCCGTCACGATGTCGATCTCGTCGTCGGTCAGCGCCTTGGAATGTTGCAGGGCCGGCCCCACCCCGGGCGTGGGCTTCCAGGGGGGCATCCGACGGTCGGCGATCAGGGCGGCGACGTCGTCTGCCCGCTTTGCGACCTGCTCGTAACTGACCAGCGAGAACGGCCCGACCTGGCCGGGCCGGTGGCATTCCAGGCAGTTCTGCTGGATGATCGGCGCGACGTCTCGGGCGAAGGTCGGCTTGGCCGGCGATTCCGGCTGGATCGGGACCGGGCATCCGATCGCCTCGACGTGGGCGGCGGCCACCTCGCGGCCGGCCAGGACCGCGTCCACGGCGTCGCGAAGTTCGTTGGTCCTGGGATTGGCATTTCGCTTGCCCCGTTCGGCGTACATATCATTGATCCGCCCCCGGTAGCGGACCTTGCCGTCGGAGTCGATGACGAACGCCTCGGGGGTGAACTCGGCCCCGAATCGGGCGGTGATCACGCCGTCGCGATCGGACACGACGGGGAATTTCAGTCGATACTCCCGGGCATGCCCGGAGATATCGGAGGCCGGGACGTCGGGGTCGACGCAGATGCCGACCATCGAGAAGGAGGAGGAAGGATGAGACTCGGCCAGGGAGTTCAGGGTGGGGCTATACTCGTTCGATATCGGGCACTCGGTCGAATAAAACACGACGACGGTCGCGCCTCCTGTTGGAGGTGTGAGCGAGATCAACTGGCCGTCGACGGATCGAACATCGCGAGCGGCGGGACTTTTCGAGGTTTCGCGACCCGGCGCCGGATGAGCCAGGAAGGCCAGGGTCAGGGGAATAGCCCAGCACATCGTGAACGAGGATTTCGCGGGCATGGAACGGGGTCCTCGGGAGGAGAGGCCACGAAAGAAGTTCGCGGCCAGAACTCTCGCGACGAGAGGACGACGCAGTTCAAGAGCACCCCGAGTTTTACCCGGGACCGACCACGACGGCCATGTTGACCTCGAAGCGACCCGAGCGATTATAGCGAATCGACCGAGATTTTCCCGATCGATTTCATGGCGAAGCTCTCTTGGGTTTTGGGAAAAGCTCACCGACACATGAACGTGACGAAACGGTGGACAATCGACCTCAGTTCCAGTTGGAGATGGCGTCCTTCCATCGAAGGACGCCATCTCCGGTCGGCGAGTCGAAACAAAGCCGGATCGAGGACTCCATCTGAGGTGGGCTCGATCAGCCCGGTAAAGATCCCTCGAGCGCCGGGACGGAAGCCCGGTCGGAGGGCTTCACTCGCGGATTCAAATCTCGGATCGAGTTGGGCACCGTGCTCGGGCTGATCGGCATGTAGATTCCGGAAAACTTCTTCGAGTCGCCTTGGATCAGAGACGACCAGGCCCTAGTTCCCGATCCGATCCCGGGACCAAGGATGGTCGGTTTGAGCTTCGCCGTCGCCAGGGGTACGGTCGAGGTGGACTCGGCCGAAACACCGGGTATTGGCGAGGGAGGTCCCTGGATCGCGAGCGATCGAGCCACCGAACGGCTTCCGGAGGACGATACGATTCGGATGGCGTCGGCGGAGACGAGCCCGTTGGCGTCGGCTCCGAGGACGACCCGCAAGGTCGATCCGGTGATGGCGAAGGAGCCCAGGCTCTGGAACGTCTGGCCTCCGACGGTGGTGCCGGTGGGGGCGAGGGACTGGTTGACCCGGACGGTGGCCAGGAGGGTGTTGCCGTCGTAGATCCGGTAGGGTGCGTTGGTGGCGCGATTGGTGGCGGCTCCCCAGGTGACCTGGACGTCGTAGGAGCCGGGGGTCAGGGCCGTCGCGGTCCACATCGCGGTCTGGGCGGAGGTCCCCGCGGCGTGGTATCGGGTGGACCCGCCGTAGCCGCCGGCCACGCCGCTGGTGGCCCATCCGGTGCCAGCCTCGACATAGCCGGGCGACCCGCCGTCGTTGTCCACGATCGGGAGGGGCTGCTGGGTCGAGTCATCATCGAAGATGATCAGGGTCGCCGTCGGGGTGGTGCCGATCGTGGCACCCCCTGTTGGGGTGCTGAGTGTGAGATTGACCGTCTCGGTCAGCTCGGCCGAGGAGTCTCCCAGGATGAGAATGATGAAGGTCTTGGTCGTCTCGCCATTGCTGAAATATAAGGTCCCCGAGGTGGTGATGTAGTCGCTCCCCGCGTTGGCCGAGCCGTCCGAGGTCGCGTACTTGACCGAGACCGTCCCGTCGTCCCCACCGGTCCGGTTGACGGTGATGGTCGCAATTCCCGCCGACTCGTTAACTGTGTAGGACGAGCTGCTGAGCTGAAAGGCCCCCGGCTTCGCGGTGGTCGGCGGATTGATGCTCAGGCTGTACTTGGCGATCCCGCGGCCCGCGACAGCGGGAACGATCGCGGCATAGTAGGTCCCCGCCGGGACGCCCGACAGGTTGACCACCTGAGGGCTCGTGCTGCTGGGGCTATCCACCGATTTGCCGATCAGGGTTGTCCCGTCGACACCATTAAAGATAGAGATCGAGGTCGACCAACGATGTGTCGAAGTTGATGCTCACCGAGTTGCCGGAGACGCCGTTGAAACCGGTCTGGAATTTGAACCAATCCGCGTTATCCACCAGGGCCAGATTGGAGATCGTCAGGGCCGAGGTCCGAAGCCCAAGATTCGGCGAGTTGGCCGCGCCTTCCGGCCGGGCGACGGTGATGTTCTTTGTGTCGTTGTCCTCGTAGGCGTCGTCGCTTGCTGCCGTTGGGGCCGTCACCGTGAGGGTATAGGAACCGATGCCCGTGGGGTGACAGGCGGCGGTGGAGTGGGCGATTACCTTGATGTAGTAGGTCCCGGCAACCTGGCCGCTGAGCGAGATCGAGGCGTCGTTGAATCCGTAGTAGTCGTTGTCTCCCGCGTCCCTATCGACCAGGGTGGTGCCGTTGGCGCGGTAGACGTAGAGGTCGACGTCGCCCTGGTGGTAGTCGAAGCTGAGCGAGACGTAGTCGTCGGTGGTGGCGACGCCGGCGGTCTGGAACTTGTACCAGTCGGCAGTATCATTCAGGGCCAGTCCAGGGATCGAGACCAGTCCCGAGATCGGGCCGAGGTTGGGCGAGTTTGCGGCTCCAGCGGTCCTTGCGTCTACGATGGCCTTGGAATCGTTGTCCTCGTATAGGTCGTCGAGCTTGAGGTTGGCGATACTTTCGAGGGCGGTGTTGGAGAGGAGCTTGCTGGCCGAGTGACCGGGGTTGGTGGAATATTCCCAGGTGAAGTCGCCGAGGGAACCGCTTCCGACAGGATTCGTGCTCGCATAGACGTCGGCTCCGGTGAGGGCCGCGATCTGGTTGATGAGGGCCTTTCCATCGGGCCCGGCGGCGACGGAGCAGGAATAGAGGTCGAACCGGGCGTCGTCGGTGAGCAGGCCACGGAGCAGGCTAAGCGAAGTGCCGTCACTGGTCAGAGTGCTCAGGCTCCACGAGTCGCCCCCGCCGATCGAGACTCGGGCTTCAGAACCGTGGGAGACGAGGCCGAGTTCCTCGATCTTGGCCCCTCCGTGGGAGGCGGAGAGCGATTCCAGGAGGGACACCAGGCCGGCGGTGTCCGTGGTCCGTCCGTCGTAGGTCAGGGCGATCACGCCGGGATCGGCGGCTTGGGCCACCTGATCGGCCTGGACGACGGACGTATTGATCAGGGCCACTCGCAACGGAGTCGCGGCCGGAGTTGCCGATGCAGGCAGCGGCATGACGAACTGGGGGGCGAGGCCGACTCGCGTGAGCAAGGTTCGACTCTCCAGGCATTCGGCCTGGACTGACAGCCGGGCCATCGATCGGCGATCGGCCTCACGCCTCGCTTTCGTCCTCTGACGTGCCGAGGATGCTCCAAGGGACGAGTTCTTATCCTTCCGAATCAAATCGAAGGGTGCCTGGCTCATGGTGGCTCGCTCAGTTCGGTGGTTTTGTTCGTGTCGGGTCGCCTTCGACCTCCCTTCTGGTATAACTCGAGCGCCTTACATCATTTTCCCGACGGATAGCATCCCGACGCTTTCGACCCCGGTCACTCCACCATGCCGGCCAACCTGGATGAGGTCGAACCGTGCCCTATCTTTTGAAATCAGATGGATTTATGTGAATCGGCTTCTCGGCTTTCGAAACTGGCCCGGGGCCGATCCTCGACCCCTGGCCTCTCGATCATCGGATTCACTCGGGAGCCTTCGACTAGAAGTAGAGCTGGAAGCGGAAGAGGAAGAGGTCGCTCGTCTTCTGCAGCGAGTCCGTGTTGTAGAGGACCGGGTTCCCGAAGACCGCGTGCTCCCAGTCGAAGCGGAACAGGACGAACTGGTTCAGCGACCAGTTGACCCCGAAGTCGGCCGTGTAGAGGTTGTTGGTCCAGAGGTTGGGGTCGGCCAGTCCGGCGTCAAAGATATTCCGGGTCATGTTCATCGAGTTGAACCGCGTCGTCAACTCGATGGCACCCAGGCCAAACCGACCCGGTCGGAGGTCGAAATCGTTGAGCGGCTTGACGACGTTCCGTCCGCTGACGGTCTCTCCCGTGATGAAGTAACCGGCCTGGACGTAGAAGCTATCGACCCCGACGCGGTTATGAGAGGCCAGGGAGTTCGCCAGTGCGTAGTCCTGATAGCCGCTCTGCCACTCGGCGATCAGCGAGAGATGTTGGTAATACCAGGCCGCATGGAGGTCCCAGAAGGCTCGAGGTCCGGACTCGCGGACATTCGAGTTGAAGGATAGGAAGGGGACGCCGGCGACCGAGTTGCCCGCGGTCGGGACGATCGTCCGGAGGGTCTGGGGCAAGGGAGGATTGGTCTGGGTCCCAGCCTGGACCGAGCCGCCGAAGTTGAAGTTCTCCAGGAGCGATCCCTCGTCCTGGGCGAATGGCCGCCAGTTGACGAAGGCCAGCACATTCTTGGCGTCGCTGAGGTCCACGAACGAATTCCTGGCCCCATTGAACATGCCGACTGCATAGTCGAGCGGGGCCGTCTTCGCGAACAGTCGGCCCCACGCCTGCACGCCGAGCGATCGGTTCAGGGCGAAGTTATTGAAGAAGAGCGATCGTTCCGGCTGGACCAGGCCCTGGATCGGCAAGGCGTAGAATTCGTAGGTGAAGGGCGTCTTGTAGCGGCCTACCTTGAACTGGAGTCGATCGTCATAGTGGATGTTCAGGAAGACATCCAGCATCGAGATCGCGTCGAAGCCGTTCTGGAACGAGATGAAATATTCGAATGGCTTGGTGATCCGGCCACTGAGCATCCACCATTGTCGAGGGAAGGCGAACGTGTCGTGGGTGGGGGACTGGTTGGCCTGTTGGTAGAACCGTCCATCGAACTGGGTCAGGTTGTGCCACTGGGCGACGAATTCCTCGTCGGCCGTCTTGAACTCGAAGCCCGGGCCGAATTTCCCGGTCAGCGGGAAGTTGACCGAGGTCGAAGGCATATCGAACCGGACCGAAGGGGCCGGGTTGGCGGGGGTACCCTGCCCGGGAGCCAAGGGGCCTGTGGCGTTGGGAAAATTCGGGGTTTTAAGCGCGGACGGGGCGGGTGCGGCCGCCGAAGGGGGTGCGGCACCCTGGTTCAACTGGGCCGCCATCTTCTGCACCATCTGTTCAAGGTGCTGGATGCGCTCCTCGAGCGCCGCCTCACGAGCGGTCGGTGCGGTGGTGGGTTTTTCGATCGGGGCCGGAGCTTCTCCAGTGATCTCGGGGGGGAGAGAGGGAGGAGGGACCGGGGGCGACTGCCCTTGGCTCGCGGTAGTTCCCGAGGCGATCAGCAAGCCGCAAAACAGGAGATTCTTGCTCCATGCCCCGGATCTGGACGCTTTACTCATCGCGGACGCATCCCCATCGCCAGAGGCTACACACAATCCTGTGTGTTGTTCGTTTTCGCCCCCGAAGCTAGGGAGACTATCGTCTCGGGAAGAGCATCGGATTGACCGAAATGCCGAAAGCGGGGGTGATTCGCGATGTGCTGATAGAAGCGGTCGCGAGTTGTGCGGGCTTAATCGACCTCGAACTGGCCGGCGGCGGCCATCAGGGCCACTCCCGCCAGCAATGCGGCGGATAGTTTCCAGCGGTCGTGCGCGTGAAATTGGAGTTCGGGCAGGAGATCGCTCAGCGCGATGCAGAGGAAGGTCCCCGCTGAGAACGCCAGGGTGTTCGACGTGACCATCGCCGCCGAGGCATTCCCCAGGAGGCTCAGCCCCACCCAGAAGATCAGGGCTCCCAGGGGGATCATCATCGAGAATCCCAGGTTGACCAGATGGGTGCGGAACCGAGGGACGCCAGCCCGGAGCATCAAGCTGACGATGGTCAGGGCATCGGCCGGCTTGTGGACGAGGGTGGCGATGAAGACCCCCAGGGCATTGGCCCCCAACCCGCGATCGGCACGGACGGCGCCGGCCAGTGCGACCCCCCCGGTCAGGGTGTGCAAGGCCAGGCCGAACGCGGCCGCACCCCAGTGGAGGGACGTCCCCTTGGTGGGCGAGCCCGGCCCAACCGGCGCCTCGGGGTCGACCACGCCCGCCGCATGCCCCCGCCCGTGCGTATGCTCGTGAGGGTGCGTCGGGCAGGGCTCGGCCGGGTCGGCCGGGGCCTCGTGGTGGTGGAACGCGAAGAACCGTTCCAGGAAGAAGAGCGCGAGCAAACCGCCCGCCGTCCAGTTCAAGGCGCTCACCGAGCCCTGATTCACGGCCTCGGGCATCATGTGAAAGAATGCGGCGCCCAGCATGGTCCCGGCGGCGAAGCTCAAATAGAGCTGGAGGCGGGTGTGAGTCAGGACGGTTGCCAGGGGCAAGAGGCCGCCAAGCAGGCTGACCGCCACGACGGCCATGCAGAGGACGGCGAGCACGGCAGTCATCGCGAAACCTCGATCCGGGCGTGATTCCTGGCGGAGGCCGGGCCCTTGTCCTTGTAGCTCCGGCCCGATCGCGAAATAATCAGATGGGAGCTGGTGGCCGGGTTCGACCCTCGTCCGAGCCCATCGAATCAACCCCGAGCGAACTGCACGAGGTCTCTCATGGCCAAGTTGAACGAACCCGAGATCGTCAGCCGGATGACGGCGGTGAAAGATTGGGAACGGCTGGGCGACATGCTGGTCCGCTCCTGGCAATTCCCGTCGTTCCGCCGCGCCCTGGAGTTCGTCAATCGGGTAGCAACCCTGGCCGAGTCTCTCGACTATTATCCGGATATCATCCTAAGCTTCCGGACGGTCCGGCTCGAACTTTCAACTCACGCCGTGGGCGGACTGACCGACCAGGATTTCGCCTTCGCGGCCGAGATTAACGCGATACCAACGGACCGTTAGGCCGGGACGGACCTGAATCCGCCCGGCCCTTCTTAG
This sequence comes from Tundrisphaera lichenicola, assembly GCF_051175385.1. Lineage (GTDB taxonomy): Bacteria > Planctomycetota > Planctomycetia > Isosphaerales > Isosphaeraceae > Tundrisphaera > Tundrisphaera lichenicola. Next base: position 1,265,107 of record NZ_CP195106.1, read on the forward strand.
TTCCACCGACTCGCGAGGTCGATCGGATCGGCCGACTTAGCCGACCCGCTTCGGCCCGGATTGCCCGGGCGCCAGGCGGCGATACTTCGTCTTGGGAAGGTTGTAGACACCCTTGCTGGGGGTCCACTTCTCGTCTTCCTGGAGCAGGGCCATCCGCTCGGGCCGGGTCAAAACGTTCCGGGCGCGGGTCAGGCCGCCCCCCTTCTTCAAGCTCTTGTCGATCGACATCGCCCGGACTCCCTCAGGGCCGAAGGCTCACCGGACCACCGGGAGCCTCTCCCCTTTGATTCGCAACGACCGGCCGGACACCCTTCCGCGGGCTGTCTCGGACCGATCAGAGACCCACTATCGTAGCGGCCGATGCTCGAACAAGCAAGCTCGGTCCTCGAAGTGATTTGGACGGATCGCCCGATCACCAGCTTCTGAAATAAATCGGGATCTGGCGTGGTGATTCTGGTCTCTTACTGGATGTGGGCGGGTGGAAGAGCTTCTCGGGGTCGAGGGTCGGATCATGTCGAGAGGCCATTCCGGGAGCCGTCATCTCGGCCAGATCCGGACGCTCTTCGAGGTGGGATTCCTGGGGAACCTGCCGGACGAGCAGTTGCTCGATCGGTTCCAGTCCGGCGAGGCCAGGCTGGCGGAGCTGGCGTTTGCCACCTTGATCGAACGCCACGGGCCGATGGTTCTGGGGGTCTGCCGTCGAGTCCTGGCCGATTCGCAACTGGCCGAGGATGCCTTCCAGGCGACGTTCCTGGTACTCGCCCGACGCGCCGGTTCGGTCCGGGATCGCTCGGCACTGGGCGCCTGGCTGCATCGGGTCTCCCGCCGGATCGCGACTCGATCGAAGGTCCGGTCCGATCGCCGGAAGGCCCGGGAGCGGCCGGGCTCCGTGGAGGTCGCCGTGGATTATCCCAATCGCGTCGAGCTTGGCGAGATCCGGTCGGTCATCGACGAGGAGATCGACCGCCTGAACCACTCCCAGCGGATGCCCCTGGTCCTCTGCTGCCTGGAGGGCCTCTCGCACGAGGAAGCCTCGGCGCGCCTGGACTGGCCGGTTGGGACGGTCAAGAGCCGGCTGGCCCGGGGTCGTCGGACCTTGCAGGCTCGCCTGATCCGCCGGGGGGTCGCGCCCGCCTCGGCGGTCGGGGCCGCCATCCAGTCGAATCTCGCCGGTGCCGAGGCTGCGGTCGCGGTCTCCTCATCCCTGGTCGAGGGCACATCGAGAATCATCGCCGCGTCGGTGGTAGCGGGTCGGTTGACGACCGGGGTGGTCCCGGCCGCCGTCGCGGCCCTGGTCCGTGAGGAGGTGGGTTCCATGATCGTCGCCAAGCTCAAGTACCTCGCAATATTTGGCCTGGCCGCGGTCGGCTCGGCTGCCGCAGTCGGTTTCACTCTCGCCGGTCCTCCGACCTCTCCGAAGCCTGCGGTCCCAGCCGTGGTCTCGGCCCCCGCCCAACCCGACAGTGACGACGCGAAGTCGGACGCCCCCGGCTTCAAACTGTCTGCCACGGGCCGGGTCGTCGACCCCGAGGGACGACCGATCCCCGGAGCCAGGGTCATCCTGAAAGAACGGGCCCAGGACCGGTTGAACGAACTGACTCCCGAGCGGCAGCAAGCTGCTGATACGGCCGGGGTGATCAAAGACACCCTGGCCGAGACTCGTTCCGATGCCGAAGGGCGTTTTCAATTCCGGGAGGTGCCCGCCCCGGCCTTCTCGAAACAGGAGGGCGCCGGGAAGACCTATTTCCCCTGGGATGTCGTGGCCCTGGCACCGGGTCGCGGTCTGGCCTGGGAGCCGCTGACTCTCCAGGCCCAGCGATCACCAATCACGCTCAAGCTGGGCGAGGAAGGGATCATCCGAGGGCGGGTGGTCGAGCCGGGAGGCCGGCCGGTGGTGGGTGCCAGGATTCTGGTCAATGGAATCGATCCGCTCGGGAAGCCCGACGTCAATGGGGTCTCGGTGGACAACCGACTCAACCTGAACTGGTCGGCATTCCCGATCGGTGCCACGACCGACGCCGACGGGAGATTCGCCATCAATGGCATCCCTCGCGATCGCGTGGCCTCGCTGGTCGTCAGCATACCGTTCCACGAGAGAGTTTTCGCCTACGCGGCGACGACCGACGATCCCCAGGCCGATGCGATCGGCAAGACCTATGCGTCCGGCAAGATGATCGAGCATCGCCGGCCGGTCCATACCGGAGATTTCACGATCACGGCCCGCAGGACCGACCACATCCTGATCGGTCGGGTCGTCTTCGAAGCCGACGGCAAGCCGGCCGCGAAGGCGAACGTTCTGAGAGGCATGAACAGGCTGAAGACCGACGAGGACGGGCGATTCCGGATCGAGGGCCTTCCCGCCGGCAAGATGGAACTCCACGTCAACGCCGACGGCTCCGACGCAGCCCCGTTCGATGGTGTGATCACCGTCCCCGAGGGCCCCGCCGAATTCGAGCACGAAATCGTCCTACCCAGAGGGTTGATTCTCAAGGGCCGAGTCGCGGACGGAAAGACGGGGGCCGGGGTCGAGAAGGTGCTCGTCTACTACGTCCCCAAATATGAGGCGGATCAGATCCCGACCCTCTTTCTCCTCTCCGAAACGACCGACGCCGACGGCCGATTCCGGATGGTCGTCCCCCCCGGCCGGGGGACGCTCGATCTTCGGACGATCCCCCAGGAATTCGCCCAGCCGGAGCGGCGATCTACCGGACAGCCGGCCGACCCGAAGTTCTCCGCCGAAATCGACGGGAAGGGAGGCCAGGAGATCGAGGTCGCCGAGTTCAAGCTCGATCGAGGCGGGGTCGTCACTCTCCGGGTCATCGATCCCCAGGGCCGGCCCGTTCCCGATGCCCAGGTCGACATCCGCGACGCGAATCGAGGTTTCAACCAGAAACCGGGCCGGACCGACTCCGACGGACGATTCCAGGTCATCGGCCTGGAGTCCGGGAAGGAGACGGTGGTGGATATCCTCGCCGAGCCGTTGAAGCTCGGCGCCACGATCGAGGTCACCGATGCGGGGCCGATCTCAGGCAGTCCGGAGGTCCGTCTGCAACCCCTGGTCAAGATCTCCGGCCGGGTCCTCGACGAGGAAGGCAAGCCGCTCGGGGGCTCTCAGGTTCAACTCTACCGCGATGTGAGCTATCCGGGGCAGAGCGGTCGATCCTTCGGCACTCGGGTCGCCATCCTTGACGAGATCGGCGGAGACGGTTCCTACACCTTCGAGACGGCGATCCCCGGGGCGACCTACAACACGCACGTCGAGGCGAAGGGGCACGCGACGGCAACTAGCAATCATGTGTCGATCAAGCCCGGTGAATCGGTCGTGCTCGACGAATTCCGCCTGCCCACGCTCGATCAGGAGGTGAAGGGGGTCGTCCTCGACACGCGAGGCCAGCCGGTCGCCGGGATCTCGGTCGGGTATCAGCGGAACGACCGAACGCAGGCGATGTATGCGCCCCAAGGGGCCACCTGGTTCCAGGACACCGACCTTCTCGGGCGGTTCCACCTGAATCAACTGCCTCGCGGTCCGATCCGCCTCCAGGTGTATCGCCATCCCGAAGGGCCGGATCGATCGATCCGTGGCATGCAATATGTCGACGTCCAGCCCGGCCAGGATGAGGTCCGCGTCGAGCTTCGCGATCGCAATGACCGGCTTCGCGGGATTGATTGACCCAGGCACCCGTCAAGGAGACCCGCCCATGAATGCCCCGCTCCTGTCCCTGATCCTGATCGCCGCGATCGCGGATCGGCCCGACCTCGAAGGCCGGGTCCTCAGCGACGCCGGCCAACCCGTCGTCGGCGCACACGTCCTGATCGACTCGGCCGGCGTCCGCCAGGGGACCAGCCCGCTCTGCCCTTCGTGCTACCCCGACTGCGTCAAGTCGGCCACGACCGACGGTGAGGGGAAGTTCCGGATCGCCTCGGTCGACCCCGATCTGACCTTCAACGTCCTGGTGGTCGCCGATGGTTATCGCCCGACCTTCGCGATGAAGGCCGACCCCAGGAAGCCTCCGGTGGAGGTTTCACTCGCCCCCTTCGACCCCTCGAAGTTCGACCCGAAATGTATCCTCCGGGGAGTCGTCCTCGACCCCGAGGGCAAGCCCATGGTCGGGGCCAAGGTGACCCCGAAAGGGTTCAGTACCGCGGCCTTTTCGGGCTTCTCCCCGGACTACTTCGACCCGGTGGCCGTCACGAACCTGCGCGGGGAGTTCGTGCTGACTTCCAAGTCGCCGATCAATTCGGCCGACCTGAAGGTCGAGGGGAACGCGGTGGCTCCCCGGATCATCCCGGGCCGCAAGCCCGAGCGGAACCCCCAGGAACTCAAGATGACCCGAGGGGCGACCCTCTCCGGGCGACTGGTCCGCGACGGCAAGCCCGTCCCGGGCGTCATGGTTGGCCTGGTCCAGGCGAGCCGAAACAGCGACTCGTTCCTCGGCGAGACCTCGATCGGGACGGGACCCGATGGCCGGTTCGAGTTCCTCAACGTTCACCCCGACGAGGACTATTTCGTCTACGGTGTGATGGGGTCGTTCCAGGATAATCAGGCGGTGCCAGCCCGCTCGGTCCACATCGGCGGGGAAGACGCCGAGACCGACCTCGGCGACCTCACGGTCGTCCAGGGGCACCGGGTCCGAGGGCGTGTCCTGCTTTCCGACAGCAAGGCAATTCCCCCCGGAACCCGGCTGATGCTGAGCCGCGAGGATGCCTGGGATTTCCAGCGGGTCGAACTCGATCCCGAGGGCCAGTTCGAGATATCCGGTCTCCCGACCGAGCGTTACTCGCTCAGCGTCTTCCTCAAGGGGTATCGGTTTTCTGAGAAGAACCACAGCATCGACCCGCAGAATCCCAGGGAGTTTGTTGGGACGATCGACCAGGACATCGACTCGCTCAAGATCCTGATGGACCCCGGGGCGAATTGATCGCGAAGGCGAAGGGATTGGCGGTTTGGTAAACTCGGACCATCCGGCCGGGATCGCCCCCCGGCCCGTTCCGATCCGGGAGTCCTCCGAGCCATGCCGTCGATCCACGATCGTCACGATTACGAACAGTCCAGCCTCGACGAGTCGTCGGTCGACCGCGACCCGATCCGCCAGTTCCACCTCTGGTTCGAGCAGGCCACCGCCGCCGGGATCGCCGAGCCCCATGCCATGACCGTGGCCACGGCGACCCCCGAGGGCCGGCCCTCCGCCCGAATCGTCCTGATGAGAGGGTTCGACGAGCGCGGGTTCACCTTCTTCACGAACTATCAGAGCCGGAAGGGGGCCGAGATCGCGGCCAACCCGCTGGCGTCGATGGTCTTCTTCTGGCAGTCGATGGAGCGTCAGGTCCGGATCGAGGGGACAGTGATCCGGGCCACCGAGGCCGAGTCGGACGACTATTTCCGGAGCCGACCGACCGGCTCGAAGCTGGGGGCCTGGGTCTCGAACCAGAGCGGGGTTGTGCCCAGTCGCGCTTTTCTGGAATCGGATCTGGAGGCGATCCAGGCCCGGTTCCCCGACGGCGAGATCCCTCGGCCCACTCACTGGGGGGGATATCGAGTCGTGCCCGCATCGATCGAGTTCTGGCAAGGGCGGAGGAGCCGACTCCACGACCGGGTCATCTACCGGAAGACGGCCGAAGGGGGATGGAAGATCGAGCGGCTCGCGCCCTGAAGTCGGCGGAAGTCACGCGGTCGGAATCGAGCCCGATTCCGGGCGACGCTCGACCAGGATTCGGATCCGATAATCCCGATTCAACCAGCCCGCGATCGTGGCGAGCAGGGCCTGGGGGATCGTATAGCAGGAGAACCAGAATAGGAAGAGAAGCGAGAGCATCACGAGCGAGAAAGGGCCTGCGCCGAAAATCAAGTTGCCAAGAGACTCCACTCCTCTGATCATCGGTTCGGCGAAGATCGCCGCAACTAGGACGTAGCAGCTCAGGGCCATCCACCCGGCTCGGACGAAGCCGGACAGGAAACGACTTTCCGGTTTCTTGAACGAGTGTGCAATCAGTAGCATGTCGATCATGGGCATTGCGCCCAGGAAGAGAAGGACGAGAAAATCGCGGCGAGACTGGATTTGGTCGAGAAATCGATAAGCCACCAGATTGCTCGCCGCTAGCACGACCAGCAACATCAGCCGCCCGATCGAGAATCTCATGCGAATGACTCCGGGTTGCGATTCGGATCGAATCTAACCGCTGGGTTCGATGGCCGGAAGATGCTTATCCGGAAAGCTCGTCGGGTTTAATCGTCGTGGTCGTCGGGCACGGCCTGGGCCAACCGGCCGATCCCGCTGGCTCGCTTCATCCAGGCGCTGGTCTGCCAGTTGTCGACGGACGCGGCCTCGGCCCAGATGGGCGGGAGGGGCAGCAGGAGATAGTCCGAGAGACCGGCGACGAACGGCTCGTAGAGTTGCCGGAGTTCGGCGAGATTGGCCTCGACGCTCCCGGGATCGCTGACCTCGAACCCAGCTTTTCGGAGTTCGCCCAGGAGTCGTGTGAGAGCCTCGGGCGGGAGGCGGTCGGAAGCGGGATTGGTGGGGCGGACCCGGAAGACCTGGGCGATATCGACGACCGCGTGCCGGGACATCGCGAAGGTGAGCTGGGCCTGGTGGAGGTCGACATCCTTGACCCCGGCGATGACCAGGGTCGAGGCGTCGAGGATCATCGTGATCGCGGACAGCCAGGACTGGTTGTCGTGCTGCGACCGATAGTAGCTCAGGAGCGGGAACGAGAGGTGGCCCTCCAGGACCTGCGCCGACCATCGCTCCCATTCCTGGAGGTAGCGGTCGAGCGTCTCGAAATTCCGGGATGAACCGATCCGGGTCAGCAAGGAAGAGGCTCGGGGCGGCGACCCGGCCCGGGCGTCGAGGAGCGAGATCGTGATCTCTCGGGCCGAGAATGCCTGGTAGAAGACCGGGACGTAGCTGATGATCACGGCGAGGAAGGCGAACCCCAACCCCGCCTCGCCCACGGCCAGCATCCGGCCGAGCGGTCGGGTCGGCGAGATGTCGCCGAAGCCTAATGTGAAGAAGGTGACGCCGCTGAAATAGAGGTAGTCCCCGTGCTCCGGTACCTGGGCGGCGGGGGTGTTCATCGGGGTCTTCAGGGCCGTGTGGATCGCCGCGAAGCCGAAGATCAGGCCGACGGCCCAGAGCAGGAAGAGCCCGAGGACCGACGCCGGGCCGAACCAGCTCAGCAGGACTTCCCGCGATTTCGGTTTGCGGACCAGCCGGGTCGCGGTCCGCCAGAATGGCCAGGAAGTCATGTAGAAAAGGCCGGCCAGCCGGAGGCCTCGGCTCACCCGTCGAGGCAGGAGGATGACCTCGAATCCATCGTGCAGGATCGCCACGATGAGGATCAGGGCCGACAGGACGATCAGGGTCGACATCGGCTCCTCATCCCCTCGGGCGACCGAGGGCCTGCGATCACTTCCAGGCGTGGAAGATCGCCCGCCCGAACTGGCTCTTCTCGCCGCCGACGATCTTGTAGCCGACGGGATTCTGCTTCGAGTCGAGGTGGGACCAGACCCGCTTGACGGTCCGGAATCCGACCGTCTTTAGCATCGCCTCGACTGCCGCGGAATTGGGGCCGAACCAGTTCGAAAGGTCGTTGGCGCACTCGGTCCCGGGATAGTAGGCCAGGGCTGGGCGCGAGGTCTCTTCGAGGTCGACGTGCGTCTCCAGGATCAGCATCTTATCGCAGACGCTGGCCACCCTCTGGAGGGCCAGGAGCGGGTGATGGACGTGGTACAGGACGCCCAGGAAGAGGACCAGGTCGTAGGTCCCCCCCACCAGCTCCGGGGTGATCGTGTGGACCTCGCAATCCACGTCCTCGACCTTCGACCCGAGCGTCCGCCGGGCCAGCTCGAATCCGTGGCGACCGACGGTCGGGTCATTCCAGACCACGTGGTCCAGGGCCACCACGCGGCTGGCCCCTCGCTTCTCGGCCTCGAACGAGTAGAAGCCGTCCCAGGCCCCGACGTCCAGGACCGACCAGCCCGAGAGGTCATCGGGCATCGCGACCTTCTTGAGGGTCTCCTTCGTGTCGTAACCCCCTCGGGTCACGACGCCGTCCCCCAGGTCGATCGAATGCCACCAGCGGATCGCGTCGACTTCATCCTGCAACGACGAGACGGTCGCCATCGTTTCCCTCCCTGGAAATCGGCGAGAAGGTCGGTATTTCGAGAACGTCCTACGGGAAGCGGGCGAGGGTGTCAAGGCGGGATGGGGGGGAGACCCTCCGCTATCGGCGTGCAGAACGATGAATATCCCCCGGATCGAACTCGCCCCGAACCGGCCGCCATTGGGCTGGTTCGGGGCGAGATAGGCCGATTCGGGGAGATCGAATTACGCCTTCGGCTTCAGCTCGAAGGTGTGCGGCTTCGGCTGGGCGGCGGCCTTCTGCTCGGCGATGATCTCGGCTTCGAGGGCGTCGAGGGCCTCGATCGCCTTGGCCAGGTTGGGTGAGTTGGTCGCCTGGTAGGGAACCTGCACGGTCCTCCATCGCATCTGGTGGAGGCCCGTGTGGCTGAGGGTCAGCCCGTGGACCTTGTTGGCCTGCTCGCTCATCGGGGTGGCCAGGACGGCCAGATTGACTCCCTGAGCGAGCTGGTCCTTGCCGAAGGTCCCGACATTCTCGCCGTCGATGGTCAGCGTGTAGTCGGACTCCAGCCCATCGACCTTGAGGATCTGCTGGTCCAGCGCCTCGACGACGTCGGAGGAGCGGACGGCCAAGTCGGTGGCCTCGTCCTTCAGGTTGATCGGGAAGGGGAGGGCTTCGTCGAGCTGGGTCCAGCGGATCACGCCGTCCTTGACGGTCAGGTCGGAGACCTCGGCCTTGTCGGAGGCGGTGACTTTCCCCTCGGACGCGTTGATCGTCACCGAGGAGACGACGGACGGGGCGTTCCAGGCCTTCAGCAGGGCCTCGGCCATCAGGAGCTGGCCGCCGGGGCCGGGGTGGACCCGATCCTTGTTCAGGTTCTCGGCCCCCTTGGGATCGCTGGCGAACGCCTTCTTGGTCGCCTCGACGACCGAGGTGTTCAGGTCGGCCACGTCGAGCTTCGCCTCGTCCGCGAGCTTCTGGAGGAACTCGCCGTAGCGGACCAGGACCGAGTTGTAGCCCTCGGGGAATTTAGGCTCCCGGGTCACGTCGTCGTAGGGAGAAGGCTTGATGACGGTGATTCGGAGGTTAGGCACGTCGGCCTTGAGCTTCTCGATGATGTGCTTGTAGCCGTCGGCATAGGTGTTGAAGATCGGCTCGCGGAACGGCTGGTAGCTGGCGTCGTTCATCCCGAGCATGATCGTGACCACCGACGGCTTGTAGGCCTCGACGTCGCGTTCGAGCCGGACGTCGACCGGCCCGCCACCGCCGCCGGTCACGCGATCGCCGCCCCATCCCGAGTGGACGAAGGTGAGATTAAGCTTGGGGAAGCGGGTGACGGCGTAGGTCTCGACGAACGTGGTGTAGAGCCGCTGGTCGGTGATGCTGTCGCCGTAGAACACGACGCGGTCGCCATCCTTGAGGTAGAACAGGCTGTCCGCCCTCGACAGGCCCGGCAGGGCGAGCAGGAGAGCGAAGGCGGCAAGGCGTGCGGACCTCATGCGGGGCTCCTTCGATTCGGCCAGGGGAAGATTCAGGGTGGGGCAATGGCACGACCGTCGAGGGCCCTTCGGGGGTTGTCGACGGCCTCGACCTCCGATGATAGAACGTCGGACGGGCGATTCCTAGGACCGAGTCTGCCTCCTTCGCCGGTTCTCCTGGGGGAGGGTTGGCCTCGACATCGGGGGCCTTCGGGGCTTAGTCTGAAGCCTCTAAAAGGGAGCAGTACACACGCGGAGCAGCCTCGAATCATGGCGAAGATCGATCACCATGTGCATACGTCCCGCCACTCGCCCGATAGTGATATCAAGCCCGAGGTCCTGGTCGAGCGGGCCCGCCTGGCCGGCCTCGACGCGGTGGTGATCACCGACCACGACTACCAGTGGGAGCCGGGAGAGCTGGCCGACCTGAACGCGGCGGCCGACGGCCTGGTCGTCCTCTCGGGCGTGGAGGTCTCGGCCCTGGAGGGGCACTTCCTGGTCTACGGCCTGCCCAACCTGAAGGACGTCGAGCCCGGGATCCCGCTGGCCGACCTCTTGAAGATCGCCAGGGCTCACACGGCCGCCGTCGTCGGAGCCCACCCGTTCCGGTGGGATCAGGACTTCACCGCGCTCGTGGCCGCGCACGGGCCTGCCTTCGACGCCCTCGAACTGGTCAGCAATAATGTCTCCCCGGAGACCCGGAGCAAGACCGAGGCCCTCCTGAAGCTCCATCCGATGGGGGCGACCGGCTCCAGCGACGGCCACGTACCCGACGCGGTGGGCTGCTATTACACCGAGTTCTCCGGCGAGGTCCGCTCGATGAGCGACTTCGTCGAGGCCCTCCGACGCAAGAGCGGGCGACCCCGCCACCGGGCCGGAGCCTGGCAGGCCTGCGGGCCGGTGGATTGAGAGGGTATCCGGGATGGACGAGGAACGGATGGGCGATCACGGGAGTTTGGCGGGAAGTTTGACCGCCCAATCTCGGGAGTTCCGCATCAGTCCTCGGCCATTACCCGCGGCTCACCGGACGGCTCTCGCTAATCGGTCGATCTCCCGGAGTTCCGCCTTTGATCGGGCCAGGTCGGCGGCCAGGGCCTGGAAGGCGGCTCGATAGCAGACCACGAACTCGTAGGCCTGCGGATAGTTGGGCGCCGACTGGAGCGAGGCCAGGCCGAGGGACCGGAGTCGATCGAGATTGGCGGCGGTCGCCTCGTCCCAGGGCGGAGGGCCGTCCGTCTGCCCCAGCCGTTCCAGGATCGCGTCGATCTCGGCCCGTTCTCGGGCGACCTGGGCGGGGTCGGGTTCGGCGGGCAGGGTGACTTTCGGGCCTTTGGCCAGGAGGTCCAGCATGGCCAGAGCGTCCAGTTCATGGAACGGGTCGCGGAACTCGGGCGAGCTGAGGATCCTCCGGCCGTGGAAGGTGTAAAGCTTCTCCAGGTCGAATAAGGTCTGCTCGGTGGCCTGGCCACGCCGGATGACGTCGATCAAGCGTTGCTGGACCGACTGCTCGGCCCGGTCGTCGCGGACCCCGGCCGCGAGGCAGACGGTCATGAGCGCGCCGACGGCGAACCAGCTGAGCCTCCGGATCGATTTCCGCTCGACGGCCCGGAGGATCGGCCGATGCACGAACCCGAGCGCGGCCCCGACGATGGCCCCGCCCGTGTGGCCGTAGTTGTCGATCAGATTGAAGAAGGCCACCCCCAGGATCGCCGTGAACCCGAGCAGCGTGATCATCTGCTTCGAGAGGTAGGAACCGATCCGGGTCCGGGATCGCCAACCGACCACCGCGGCCAGCCCAATCAGTCCGAGGATGATCGTCGAGCCGCCTCCCGAGGGGATGTCCGACGGTCCATCCGGGCCGACGTGGAAGAAGCGGTCGTAGAGCCCCGGCCAGTGCCGACCCGCCGCCGATGAGATGACCCAGGGTCGGGCCATCGCGATCAGTTGCCGGAGGAGCCCGCCGGTCAGGTTCCCAAGCCCTCCGATGGTCAGGCAGATCCCGAGGAAGGGGCCGGGCCCGTACCAGGGCTCGATCAACCGCCCGAGCATGATCAGGCTCAGGGTATTCATCCCCAGGTGCAGCAGGCTGTAGTGGACGAACGTGGCCGTGACCAGCCGCCAGGGCTCGCCCCGGCGGACCTCGGACCAGGTCATGTCGCCGAACCGGTGCGCGACCGGTAAGGCGACCGGCAGTGGGCCGACCGAACTCGTGACGGGAATCTCCCGGTGCTGCAACTGGACCACCTGGCAGAGCGCGAAGACCAGGACCCAGGACGCTGCCAGTGCCATCGTCCCCGGGCAGTCTCGGATGTCTTCCAGCACAGGGCCACCTTCCTTCGCGATCCGGGATTTCAGGGCGATCCCGGCCGCCGACGGATGAATGAGGAGAATGGATCGATGGCCAATCAGGGTGAGGATCTCGGCAAGTCCACGGTCATGATCGATCGCGAATCAACGTCGAATCCAGGGTCGAGCGGAGCCGGTCGAGGCGCCGGAGCGACTCGCCGTCTTCGATGACCGAAGCCAGGGCGATTGTCGGCAAGGGGGATTCCAGGGGGACCCAGGTCTTGCAACCGAGCTGCTCCGGCGTGACGGAAACCCGGAACGGCTCGGGCAGGCGGAAGATCCGGACTCCCAGCGCCCAGAGCCCCGGAGTCCGGTAGTGGAACCGGTCCCGGATCGTCCGCTCGGTCCAGCCGTGGAGGTCGGCGATCGCTCCCAGTTGGTCTTCTCGATCGACCCGTCCCGTCCACTCGACCAGGGCCAGGGTGTCGATGGCGACCGAGCCCGGCGTGGGGTCCTCGATCAAGGCCGGGGGGATGCGGAGCCCTTGCTCGGCCTGGTGAACGTAGGTTGGATAGAGCCAGAACGCCGGGTGATCGGGGTGAAAGCCTCCCGGACCTTCGGCCACGCCCCCCTTGCGGAGGATCAGGCTCTGGTTTCCCCGAGCCAGCGCGTCGCAGACCCCGGCCCACTCCTTGAAGGCGATGCCGCACTTGTCGGGCAGGGGGGAGGTCATGGCTGCCATTCGTCTTTCGGGTCGCGGTCCATCAGATCGGTCACGGCGGCCAGGGGGGACTTGCCCTCGAACATGATCCGGTACAGCTCGTCGGTGATCGGCATCGCGATCCCTCGACGGGCCGCCCACTCGTGGAGGCTCCGGGTAGTGGGCACTCCTTCGGCGACGTTGGCCATGTTGGCCAGGATCTCGTCGAGGCTCCGGCCTTTCCCCAGATTCTCGCCCACCGACCGATTCCGGCCGAACGGGCTGTAGCAGGTGGTCACCACGTCGCCCACGCCCGCCAGCCCGTAGAAGGTCGAGAGGCTCGCCCCCTGGTCGACGCCGAACCGGGCCATCTCGACCAGGCCTCGGGTCAGCAAGGCGGCCTTGGCATTATCCCCGAACCCGAGCCCGTCGCAAATCCCGGCGGCGATTCCCACGACGTTTTTCATGGCCCCGGCCAGCTCGACGCCGATGGCGTCGGGGTTGGTGTAGACCCGGAAGGAGGGGCCGTTCAGGGCGTCGCGAGCCCGGGCGTTCAGCCCTTCGTCTTCGCCGGCAACCACGACCGAGGCCGGCAGCCCCTTGGCGATCTCCTCCGCGTGGCTAGGCCCGCTCAGGACGGCCACGGGCCTCGGCCCGATCGCCTCGACGATGATCCGGCTGGGCCGGGCGAGCGTACCGACCTCGATCCCCTTGATCACGCTCAGGATCGGGACCCCCGCCGGGATCCGATCGGCCAGGCCTCGGAGCGTGGCCCGAAGGTAGGCCGAGGGGATCGCCGCGACGATCAGATCGGCCGCCGCCGTGGCGTCGCAGGCGTTCGAGGTGATACCGATCCCCGGAGGGAGCCAGACCCCGGGCAGGTGCCGGGCATTGATCCGAGTCCGCGCGATCTCGTCGGCGTCCTCCGGCCGCCTGGCCCAGAGTTGGACCGCCAGGCCTCGGCCGGCGAACAGCAACGCCAGGGCCGTGCCCATCCCCCCCGCACCCAGGATCGCGACCCGTTTCATGGCGGCTTGACTCATGACAATTCGTCGATCATTTGCCGTCGAGGATCAATCGGGTCAACCCCTCGACATCGAACCCGTCGAGGTGATCGACCACGAGGTCGGCCCCGCCCTCGAAGAGCGAGGCGGCCGGGTGGTGTGTGGTAACTCCCACGGCCTTCATCCCGGCGGCCTTGGCGGCCTGGATCCCCACGACGGCATCTTCGAAGACCACGGACTGCTCGGGGGGGATGCCCGCCTTCCTGGCGGCGACGAGGAATACCTCGGGGTCGGGCTTGCTCCGGGTGATGTCGTAGGCCGAGGCGATCGCGTCGAAGACGCCTTCGAGGCCGCAGGTCTCGATCGTCAGGTCGATGTTGGGCCGGATCCCGCTGGTCCCGACGGCCAGCCGGTATCTGCTCGCCTTCAAACGGCCCAGGAGATCTCGGACTCCGGCCATCAGGGTGATCTGGCCTCGGGCCAGATCCCGGTAGATGGACTCCTTGGTCTCGGAGTGACGATCAAGCTCGTCCTCGGGCAGGGAGTCGCCCAGGAGCCGGCGGAACATGGCGGGATTGGTCATCCCGAAGGTCTCGCGGACGAATTCGGCGGTGATCGGCAGGCCGCCTCGTCGGCCCATCTCGACCCAGGCCCGCTGATGGAGATCCAGGCTATCGACCAGGACGCCGTCATGGTCGAAGATCGCGAGCAGCGGCAGTTCGGTGGGCACGGCGGGACTTCCTTGGCCTCGATCGAGCCGGGACGCCCCGGCGGGTCCGGCATTTTACCAGGACGCCGGGGCGGGCACGAGTCAGACCTCGGCGAACGGGTCTCGTCGTCGTCCGACGAGCGCCTCGACCATCAAGAAGAAGGTGAAGGAGATTGGCAGCATGAATAATGCGACCATGACTAAAAAACTAGCCCCCCTGTACACGTATGGCTTTCCCGGCGGAGTGGCCTGATCGACCACCGAGATCCGGGCCTCGCCCTTCGACTCGAAGGTGAACTGCTCGATCCGCTTGTTAACCGCCTCCTGCATCGCCCTGAGACTCTCTCTCTCTTCCAGGACCATCGCGATGCTGACCGTATCCGCAGTCTGATCCTGATTCTTGACTTCGAGCCGATCGAATTGAGCCCGGAGCGTCTCCTGTTTGATCTTCAGGAGTCGGACGCGGGTTTGAGCCTCCTTCAATTCGCTCGCCCGATCTGTCGCTTCGGCCGACTCGTCGAGGAGGGGCTTGGCCTTCCCCGCGAATTCCTTGTCATATTCAAAGAGAAGGGCTTCGATTTTCTGGGAGGCTTCCACCAGGGCCGGGTCTTCGGGTTCGGCCTTCGCGGCGAGTTCTTCGCGATGATCCCGGGCTTCCTTCAATCGAGCGGCCAGTTCGCCGAGTTCGCCATTCGCCTTGAGTCGCAGATCGACCTCAGCGATCAACGTCGCCGCAGTCGCCGGCGAGGCGGGAGCCTGTTCGGTTTTCGTCGAGGCATCGGTCAGGAACCGAAGGTTGGCCTCGGCCTCGGCCAACGCGAGCGATACGGAGAAAAGTTCGTGCTCAAGTCCTCGGAAGATGTCCAGCGAGACTGTTCGTGCTGCACCCTCCTCATCGTTCGCCTGATCCCGGATCACGACTTGCGGGTCGGCATTCCCCTTGCCAACCAGGGACCGCCATTTCGCCTCGATGGCTGCCGACTTCTCCTCGAGCCCTTTCTTGTATTCCTGGAGCGCGTCAATCTGGGACTTCTTGCCGGCATTCGCCAACAACTTGTTGCTATTCATGAAGGCGTCGACCACGGCATTCACCAGGGTAGCCGCCTCGTAGGACTCATTCGAGGTCATCGAGACCTCGATCAGCGAAGTCGTGGGGATAACCCGAACTGATAGGTAAGTCTCCAAATCAATGACCACGTCGCGGGATTCCTGGATAAACCGGAGGGACGACGCCTTGGGGGATGCTGCCGCCGCCTGAAGGACGCCGGGGTTTCGGATCAACTGGACCAGCGTGTTGAGGGATTCGGCCATATTTTCATCATCGCCGCGAACCCCATAAAGGTCCTCGGCCGGTTCCGAGACCTGGATCAGACTTGTCGCCCTGTAGTACGGGCGAATGTATCTGAGAGAGGCGGCACACAGGACGATCGTACCGGCCAACCATAAGCAAAACATCGGTACGAGGCGGTGGCGGATCGTCCTGCGCAGCAGGCCGGGCTCCGATCGCGGGTTGGGATCGACGGCGGACATGGCAGTTTCATTCCCGGGCCCGTCGCGGCGGGGAATTTACGTGATGGTTTCGTTACCGAGGTCGGGTGCCGCGATCGGGCCGGGTCCGATCTTAACGGATTGGGAAGCCTCGGTGGTCCCGGAAAAAGATATGTTCCCGGAATGAACGCTCAGCGGCGGCTGGGCCTCGCCCCCAGGCCCCGGGCCACGGGAAGCCATCGGTCGTCGCCTTCGCTGGCGGCCGGGCCGAGATCGATGGGGCGATTGCTCGAACCGGAGTCGAAGCCTTGATCCTCGAACGGTTCGGACTGGGACCGGGGGATGCTGGCTGAGGGGGGCTTGCGTCCCCCTCGGGTCCGACGGACCGGGGGGGGGATATCGTCGTCCTGGAACGATTTTGAGGGCGTGGCCAGGGCTTGGACATCGCCGCCGGACCGTCGGAGCAGGTCCTTGGCGTCGTCGAGCCGGGCCGTGATCTCGCCGTTGGCGTCGCGTTCCTGCGCCAGCTGGGTGTCGAGTCGGGCGTTATCGGCCTTCAACTCGGCGACCTCGGTGCGGAGCTTCTCGTTGTCGAACTCGAGCTGGCTAACGCTGGTCTTGAGCGAGCCGAGCATCGAGTTCCGGGAGGCCAGCGGGCCCGACTGGGCGCAGCCGATCGGGGCGCAGGTCGCCAATGCGGTCAGGAGTCCGAGGAGTCGGCTGCGGCCGGTTGCCATCTCTACCCACCCTCCTCATCATCTTCGAGCTTCAGGTCCAAGGAGCGTCCCGAGCGATCCCGTCGCCGGTTTTCGCCGCATAGTCGGGCGGGGGCAACTCGTCCAGGATCGGTGACTTTCCCGGGGGATCGGCGGGCAAATCGTCGCGATCGGCCCGCCCTCGGCGAATCGCCCAGATCAAGGTCATCGTCAAGGCCGTCACCAGCGATCCGACCAGCGAGCTGAGCAAGATCACCAGGCCGGTCGTACTTTGGAACGTCCCCAGGCCGAACGGGAAGGCGATGTTCACCTGCTCGTTATTGGTCAGGACGAACCAGAGCATCAGGCCCAGGACGATCGCCACGGCGACGAGCCGTCGATAGACCCAGAGATTGCGGACCATCGATCGCTTACGACGTTTGTAGTGTGATGATGCCATCGGGAGCCTCCGGTTGCGGGGCGGCCGCGCTGACATCCCATTCCTTCTATCGTCCTTCGTCCCGGCCCAACAGGAACCAGAATATTTCGGAAGCGATATTGAAGTGGGGTTGCAACGCGCGAGGCCAGGCCCAGGGCCAGGCCAGGAGCAAGATCAGGGCCGCGATGCTCAGGTAAGGCCCGAAAGGCATTTCGCGGTCCGTGCTGTTGTATTTTCGGCCGGCCAGTCGTTTTGCGAGATAACTCGCGAATTTCCACAAGGCGGGGACCAGCCCGACGAAGGCGGCGAGGAACGGGGTCACCACCGCAGCCTCCCAGCCGAGGAAGGCCCCGATCATGGCGAGGATGTGGATGTCGCCCGAACCCATCGCCTCGCGACGGAAGGCGATCGTGCCGAGTGTGCGGATGACCCAGATGATGCCGCCCCCGACCGCCATCCCGAGCAGGCCGACCCCCAGGCCGCCCCAGTAGGTGGTCGCCATCGAAGGGGCGGGCCGGACTCCCGGGAACGCCGTGCCGATGGCCAGCCCCAGCAAGATCCCCAGGTTCGTGATCGAGGCCGGGACGATCATCAGGTCGGCGTCGATGAACGTCACCGCGATCAAGAACGAGACCAGCAAGGCGTGATACAGGACCTTGATCGCGAGCGTCATGTCGTCGCGGACATAATCGCTGGAGAACAGGTAGGGGAACATCCCATCGGATACGTAGACGCAGACGAACAGGACGCCCACCAGGAGCTCGACCAGCGCGTAGCGGGCCGGGATCGCCACGCCGCACGACCGGCACGACCCCCGGAGCATCAACCAGCCGAGGATCGGGATGTTGTCGCGTGTCTCGATCGCCGCCAGGCATTTCGGGCAGCGCGAGTCGGGCCAGATGACGCTCTTTTCCCACGGGATCCGGTAGATGCAGACGTTCAGGAAACTGCCGACGACGGTGCCGACGACGAACAATCCGATGCCGTAGATGAGGTGGATGGGCCAGAGGTAGCTCACGACTGCCCCTCCGGGGTCTCGACGGCGATCCAGGCTTCGAGCACCGCGTCGGCCACCTGCTCGGGCGTCCGGCCGTCGGTCGGGATGATGACGTGGGCCGCTTCCTGATAGAGTGGGGTCCGGGCCTGGAGGACCTCGGCGATCTCGCCCAGGGTCCCGGCGGGTGTCAGAGAGGGGCGGTCTTCGACCCCTCGTCGCGAACTCCGGAGCCGGTGCAGCAAGCTTTCGGGGTCGGCCGAGAGCCAGGCGACAAGCCCGAAGTTGCGGAGTGCCTGGCGGTTAGCCTCGCTCAGGACGGCCCCGCCGCCGGTCGCGACCACTCCTCCGACCAGTCGGGCCGTCAGATCGAGGAGGACTCGGGACTCCCACTCGCGAAAGGCCGGCTCGCCATCCTCTTCGAAGATCGAGCGGATCGAGCGTCCGGCCAGCGCCTCGACTTCGCGGTCGGCATCGGCGAAGTCTCGACCGAGCCGCTCAGCCACGATCCGGCCGACGGTCGACTTGCCCGTCCCCCGGTAGCCCACCAGGGCCAGCCCTCGGAGTTCCGTCGGGGGAGGGTTCATTTGCGGTTCGGCCCGAGCTTTCGCTTGACGGTCTCGCGCATCAGGTCGACCGGGGGTTCCTGTCCGGTGTAAAGCTGCGACTGGATCGCCGCCTGGCGGACGAACATATCGACGCCGCTGACGGTCTGGCAGTCGTGGTCGCGGGCGAGCTTCAGGAACATCGTGTTCTCGGGGTGATAGACTGTGTCCATCGCCACCATCCCGGCGCGGAATCCGGCGGGAAGCATCGGCGTGTCGTCGACTTCGGGATGCATCCCGACCGGCGTGCAGTTGATGATCACGTCGTAGATCGAGCTGGCCCGATTGGTCCAGGAGATCGTCCGGCAGCCCAGTTCCTCGGCCAGCTTGGTGGCGTTCTCCTCGGTCCGGTTGCAGAGGGTCACCGCGGCCCCTCGACGGATCATCCCAAAGGCGATCGGTCGGGCCACTCCCCCCGCGCCCAGGATCAGGACCTGCTTGCCAGAGAGGGGGCTGATCCCCCCCTCCGAAGCCCCGCCATAGGACAATTCGAGCGACTCCATGGCCGCCCGGTAATCGGTGTTGTAGCCGACGCGGGTCCCGTCCTCCTTCACGATCATGGTATTGCAGGCCGCGACCCGCTCCACCGCGCCGTCGGCCTGGGTCAGGAGCGGGAGGACCGCCTGTTTGTGCGGGATCGTGATGCTGAATCCCCTGATCCCGAGGAACGAGACGTCGTTGAGCGACTCCTTGAGCCGCCCCCCCGGCATGAGGATCGGGACCATCACCTTGTTCTGGCCGAGCTGGCGGAACGCCGCGTTGTGGACCGGCGGGCTCAGGCTGTGGCCGATCGGGTCGCCGATGACGGCATAGACTTCGGTTTCTTTGTCGATGAGGTCGTAATAATAGTCGCGCCGGAGTTCGTTGAAGTGGAACATCCCCGGGGCGAAGCTCCGGTCGATGTTGAAGTTGGCGTAGGTGAACGGGGCCCCATATTTGGCGTTGAGGACCCGGGTGAACGAGCCGATCTCCCCCATCGCGATGGCGATGGTGGGTGTTTCCATCTTCGAGGCGACCTGGAGGACCTTGACCGCATCGGCCAGCGAGTTCGCCCGGACGGCGATCTTGACGATGTCGGCGTCCATCTCCTCGCACTGCTGGGCGAACGAGAGGAGGTCGCCGGGGGTCTCCTTCATGTTGTGGTAGCTGACGATCCGGCGGGTCTTGCCGAACCGGCGGACCTCGCGGGCCACGTCCATCTCGATGTCGATGAAGTCGACGCCGGCGACGATCGCCTCGCGCATCAGGCGGCGTCGCTTGTCCTCGGGCCCTCGCCAGAGGCCGCCATCCACGCCTCGGCGGAGCGTGAACACCATCGGCGTGTGCCGATTGGCCAGGATCCGTTTCAGGTCGGGCTCGCGCCTCAAGCAGTCGACCCGGACCTCGACCAGGTCCACGCCGGCCTCGGCCGCTTCCTTCCATTCCTCGGCCAGCGCGGCGTGTCGCCCGCGCCCCAGGATCGCACAGATCATCGGACCACCCCGAGGAATACCCTGACGGACGATTGGCCGGGCCGTCGGCCCGACTCGTCCCACCTCGCCCCGTACTTCGCCCATTCTAAGGCCTTACGAGGAGGCGGCGAAAGGGGGACCTCCCCGAGCGTCCCCCTCGGCCCATCCGGGTTCATTTGGTCACGACAAACTTGTCCACCTCCTCGCCGTCGGCCGAGATCTGGCGGACCGTCAGGGTCTTGCCGTCGACGTCGGCCACGCTCACCGAGTGGACCCTGGAGACGAATTTGTCGGTGAACTTCTGCCAGGTCTCCGGCTTGTCGTGCTGCTCGGGATTGTAGAGCCCGGCCCCGCCCGCCCCGGTCACGATGTAGATGACCCCCTCGGGCGTCGTGTCGGACTTGCCGTCGAAGGTCTTGTCCAACTCCCACTTCCCCGGGACGAGGTTCTGGTTGCGGACCATCAGCCCATCGGCCCCTCGATCGGAGACGAAGCGGGTCGGGAAGCTCCGCTGGTAGTTGTGGACGTGGCCGCTGAAGACCAGGTCGACCTTCCCGGCCTCGAAGATGTCGGCGACCAGCCGCATCTGTTGGGCCTCGAAGTGGGCCTTCGAGGAGTTGAAGCCGGGGTGATGGAACGAGACGAAGCGCCAGGTCGCGTCCTTGGCGTCGGCCAGGTCCTTCTCGACCCAGGCCCGGAGGGCGGGGTCTCGCCAGTCGACATACTCGTTGGCATCGAGGAAGGTCCAGTGGGCGTTCCCGTAGTCGACCGAGAAGTTGACCATCCGGGGGAAGGCCGGGCCGGCCGCTTCGAGGAACGCCTTCTGATTGGCCTCGGGGCCGGCGAGCGGGCTGGTGAACGCGCCCGAAGCCGGTCCGTTCAGGGGCTGGTCCCAGTAGAGGAAGTAGGCCAGGCCATCGGGGTACTTCCCGAGGTCGCGGCTTCCGATGTCATGATTCCCGGGCGAGGCCAGGGTCGGGACCGACCGGATCAGGGGCCCGCCCGAGGACGGAGAGGCTTCGTCGGCATTGTAGACGGGCCAGTATTTCTCTCGGTACTCGGAGATCCGCCCTCGGGCATAAACGATGTCGCCGTTGATGACCAGCACGTCGGGGCTGGCCTCGACCATCTGGTAAGCCACCTTCCGCTGGGCTTCGGAACCCTGAGCGATATCTCCCACGGTCACGAACCGATAAGGCTGCGCGGCCGATTTCCGGGCTCTCCCGGCGGACCGAAAGACCTCCTCGCCCCCCTTGAGGACCCGGTAGGTGAAAGTCTGGCCCGCCGCCAGGCCCTTCAGGGCGGCCCGATAGACCCGGTGAGCTTCGATGGTCGGCACCGCGACTCGCTTCGAGGTCGGAGATTCCGTCCTGATCCAGGGGGCTTCGTCATTGGCCCGGTGCTCGACCGACCAGTCGGCGTCGACATCCTCGGCGTGCCAGAGGAGGATGAGGTCGCCCGAGTTTGCGGTGGGGGCGTCGCCGATCTGGAGATAAGGCTTGGCGAGGAATGGATCGGTGGCGAACCCCACTTCGGCCCAGGCCAGGATCAGGAGGGTCAGGAAGAGGTACCATCGAGGACGAGCGATCATCGGGCGGGCTCCGGTAAGTTGGGACGATCGGGGCTGAGTTTGCACGATACTCACCTCGATCGCCTCATCCAAGCCTCGGACTCTCGGGATCCGCGTTCTTCGTCAAGTCTTCACGACAAGGGGGCGAAATCGTCAAGGGCGGAGGATCAGTCAGCCAGATTGGGGTAATTCAGTAGTAAGACCACTCCCAACGTCAGCCCGCAGGCCAGGATCATGCCTGTGATGAATAGTGTGAGGGTGACGTAACGTTGATTCGAGCCGATCCAACGAGCATACCCATCCAGGACGGGTCCAACGCAGAAGCAGGCATTCGCCATCAAGCAGCAGAAGGCGAGAGTCAACGGTAGGCTAGCCAGGGTTGATCGCGGAGGGGGCATGATCACCAGGAGGACGGCCGTCTCTACCGCGAGGATTCCGTTGTAGGCCAGTCGGAGCTTTTCCCAGCGGAAGAAGAGGCGGAGATCGAAGACCTCGGATTCGGATACCGGCCCTCCGATCGAGGCCGATGGGGGAGCGTAGAGATTCGGCTCGTCATTCATCGGGATGGCTACCCTCCGAGATCAAATTCGCCCGAACTGCCGTTCCAGCTCGGACTTGGTGAAGACCAGCGCCGTAGGTCGTCCGTGGGGGCAGTGGTGGGCGTCGGAGACCAGGTGCCGCCGTTCGAGGAGGGCCGACACCTCGTCGGGGGCGAGTTTCTGGTTGGCCTTCACGGCGGCCTTGCAGGCGATCATGCTCAGGACGTCTTCGAGGACCCCATCACGAGTCGGGGGTAGGGGCTTGGTCCCGAAGTGGTCGGCCAGGTCGCGGAGGAGCCGGTCGGGGGCCACTCCGGGGAGCATCGCCGGGACGCTGCTGACGAGGATCGTGTCCCCCCCGAACGGCTCGATCTCGATCCCGAGCTGGGCCAGGACCTCGCGACGCTCCAGGACCGCCGCCGCCTCGGACGGCTCCAGGTCGACCGGCTCGGGGACCAGGAGCCGTTGCGACTCGACGCCCCCTCGTTCGATCCGTAACCGTAATTCCTCATAAAGGATGCGTTCGTGGAGGGCGTGCTGGTCGATCACGACCATGCCATCGGGGGTCTCGGCCACGAGATAGCTGTCGTGGACCTGGAGTGCCTTGAGCGGCAGGTCTCGGACATCGAAAGCTCGGGGGCCGGGCTCGGGGGCTGACGCGGGAGCCGGCTCCGGATTGGGAGGAGGGGCGAACTCGTCGAAGCCGAATTCCGCCTTCAAGGGGGGGGGTGGGAGCTCCGACCTCCCCCAATCGGACCCGGCGGGGCCTCCCGCGTATCCGGGCGAGGGGAATGACTGGAAATTTGGCGTCGGCGTCGAGGACGGAGCGAACCAGGAACCCACATCCTGACGCTCGGCCGGACGTTCCGGGAACGAATAAGGAGCGGGCTCGGGCGGGTGGAACGTCGAGTCGGGGGCGGGCGGTGCCTGGAGCCGGGAATGGAGGTCGCTGGCCAGGAAAGTCTGGCGGAGGGTCGCCAAAAGCTGGCTGTAAATCTTCTGACCGTCCCGGAATCGGACCTCGACCTTGGTCGGATGGACGTTGACGTCGACCTCCTCGGGCGGGACTTCCAGGTGGAGGAAGGCCACCGGCGATCGGCCGACCATCAGGAGTCCCCGGAAAGCCTCGGAGAGGGCGTGGCCCAGCGACCGATCGCGCACGTACCGACCGCCCAGGAAGAGGAACTGGGTCTTGTTGCTCGACCGGCTCTGCGACGGATGCGCCACGTATCCCCAGAGATGCGTCTGGTCGTACTGGCTCTCGACCCAGAGGAGCGAGTCGGCCAGCTCTCGCCCGAAGAAGACGCCGATTCGCTCCTTGACGCCGGTGACGGCCGGCAGGTCATGCAGGACCTTGCCGCCCGATCGGAAGGTCAGGTGGACGGTCGGATGGGCCAGCGCGATCCGTGTGAACATCTCGATGACGTGCCCGGACTCGGTCGAGTCGGATTTCAGGTAGGTCCGGCGCACGGGGGTGTTGTGAAAGAGGTTACGGACCTCGATCACGGTGCCGACCGGGCAGCCGCACGCCCGGATGGCGGAGGCCACCCCCGCGTCGATCGAGATTTCCGAGCCGGCCTCGGCCTCTTCCTGGCGGGTCTGGCAGCGTACCTTGGAGACCTCGGCGATCGCCGCGAGGGCCTCGCCCCGGAAGCCCAGGGTCCGGATCTTGAAAAGGTCCTCGGCCTCGTTGAGCTTGCTCGTGGCGTGCGGCAAGAAAGCGAGCGGGAGGTCATCGGGGCTCATCCCCCGGCCGTTGTCGGCGATCCGGATCAGGTCTTTCCCCCCACGTTCGACCGCGACATCAACCCGAGTCGCCCCCGCGTCGATCGCGTTTTCGAGCAGCTCCTTGACCACGCTGGCCGGACGCTCCACCACCTCGCCCGCCGCGATCTGGTTGATTACCGAGGCCGTCAACTGGCGAATCACCCCCATCGTCCGTCCTCCCCAGCTTGACCCCGTGTTATTTTAACGACTGATCTTTCGTTCATCAATGTCGGGGGTAGGCCCCCCTGATAACGCGTGAAAAAACGAACCCAAGCTCTGATGAGGACAAGTCCCGGGTGGCTTTGGAAAAAACGAACCCAACCCCGAATTTCGGAGGCTACGAGAAAGCGAAACGGATCCCGGACATCATCGTATTCCGGGCCTTCGGTGACCACACGATTCCGTTCGAGGGAGGATTTGAAGAGACTGGTGGGATCTGTTGGGGAGGGTTGTTCGCGATGAGTCAATTCGTCGAAGCCTGCGGGGTCGAGGATATCCGGGAGGGCAGGGCCCTGGCCGTCGAGGTCGATGGGCTTCGAATCGCGATCTATCGACATGAGGGGAATTATCACGCACTGCTCGGGAGGTGCCCGCACGCCAACGGAGCGATGGGGCATGGCTGGGTCGAGGAGGGAGAGGCCGTCTGCCCGCTTCACCGATGGCGGTTCAAGTTGTCCAGCGGCCGATGCTCGACGATGCCCGGCCAGTCGCTGCACCGATTCCGGTGCGAGGTCCGCGACGGCCGGGTCTGGGTCGAGGCCTAGGATTCCCCCGTCGAATCGCCCTCCGATTCAGGGCCGGTCAGGAAACCCCCGCCACCCTGAGGCGAAGCTCCAGGGAATTTATCGAATCTGCGATCCTCAAATGGGAAGGCACATCCGGGCGATCCCTCGGGGGGAAAGGGACCGCCGGTCGATCACGAGGTTGAGCCTCACTTCTTCTTCGAGGAGACCGGGACCGGTGTCGAGACCAGGACCGGGGTGGAACTGGCCTTGGCCTTGACGGCATGAGCGTTGGACCCGATCGCGGAAGCCTTCATCGTGGGCGGTTGCGGGGTGGCGGTCCGATACTGGACGTCGTTCGGGCGATTCTTGGTCCCTCGGGAGAACAGCGAGGTGTAAATGCTGTTCTGGAGCCCGTTGCCGACGCCGTCCAGGACGTTCCCCGATTTGTCGACAAGCCCCGGTGCTCCCGGTCCGTTCACCACCAGCTTGTAGAACCGGCCGATGCTCAGGGGCTTCTTCGGGATCAGAGTGACGCTCCGGGTCACTGCATCATAAGTGACCGTGGCGATCGCGACCTTCGGCCCCTTCCCGGACTTCGATCCATCCTGTCCGAGGTCGAGGATCTGATAGTTCGCCTTGAGTTCGGCCAGGCTCAGATTCAGCGCCTTGTCGAAGGTCAGGACAATCCGGGAGATCCCGTTTCGCCCGGCCACCAGTTGCTGATTCAGGACGGTCGGGGCCTGGACATCAGCGGCGACCGGGGTCGCGAGCATGCTGTAGTTGTTCGCGACGTTGTAATCGGGCTGGTCCGAAGTGACCGCAGCCTGATCCACGAGCGACCCGGGGGCTCCGGGGACGAGGACGATGGTCAACTGGACGAAGGCGCCCGGGGCCAGGGTTCCCAGGTTCGCGGCGATCGTATCGCCGTTCTTGGTGAATGTCCCCTGGCTCGCCTTGATGGACTGGACCGAGGCATTGTCCGGCAGGAGGTTGGTGAGGATGACGTTCGTAGCCGTGGCCGACCCGGCGTTGCCGACCAGGATCGCGTAGGTGAATCCTTGGCCCACGTTGGCCGGTTGGGGTGCGGCCGTGACCAGCACCGCGAGATCGGTCGCGGGGGCGGGGAGGATGTAACTGATGACGGTCGTCTGGTTGTTGATCGCGTTGGAGTCGGGCTCATTGCCCGAGACCGTCGCCGAGTTGGTGAGGTTGCCCGGCGACGAGGGCTGGACGACGATCGTCACCACGGCATTGAAGAAGGGGTTAAGCGTGCCGATGTTCGCCGTGACGACCCCATCCTTGAAGGTCGCGAACCCCTGGCTCGACTGCGCCGAGACGAAGCTCACCCCCTGCGGGAGGACGTCGGTCAGGGTCACTCCGGTCCCCGAATTGTTCGGATCGTTGTTCGAGACGACGAACGAGTAGGTCAGATTGTCGCCGACCTGGACTTGATAGGGGAAGGACGACCCGTACAGGCTCAGGTCGACCGCTGGCGCGGGGGAGACCCGGAAATTCTGGGTGATCGTGTTGTTCTGGGGGGTGGGATCGGCCTGATCCGCCGTCATCACGGTCACCGTGTTCAAGGCCGGGCCGGCGACCGGGAGCGAATAGGTCAGGGTGAACTGCGCCGTCGAGCCGCTGGGCAGCGAACCGACATTGAAGGTGACCTTCCCATTGGATGGGGTCAAGGTTCCCTGGCTGGACGATCCCGCGAGGAAGTCCGCCCCTTCGGGCAGGGTGTCCACCGCAATGACGTTGGTGGCCAGGGACGGGCCGTTATTCGTGATATTGAAGGTATAGGAAAAGGGGACGGTCGCCTGGACGAAGGGGTTTTGTTCCTGGGCGGTCACGCTGAGGTCGGCCTGGGCGGCCGCGACCACGCCGATCGACCGGGCGAATTCCGAGGTATTCCCCTGGGAGTCGGTCGCGGAGGCCGAGATGAGCTGTCCGACCGGGAGTAAGCCGGGTAGATCGGTGGTGATGTCGGCCAGACCGTTGTTGTCCGTCAGGAACGATTGGGAAGCCAGGAACGTCCGGCCCTGGCCGTATCCCGACGCGCCTGCCTGGAGATTGGAGAAGAACTCGACGGTGATGGTCGTGTTGGGGATGGTCAGGATCGAACCTTCAACCGTCGTCGAGCTGCCCGACTGATAGACCGAAGTCAAGTTCGGGAAGGGTGCGTGATTGTTCGGCCCGAAGTTGGCGCCGGGCTGGTTGAAGCTGACGCCGTCCCCGCCGAGGTCGATCCCCAGGCCCGCATTCCCGAATATGCTGTTATGGGAAATCCGGTTCTGATTCGCCGGGTCGTAAGAAGACGTCCCGACCTGGACCCCCGCCCCTCCGTTGTACGCGATGATATTTCCCGAGGCGACCGAACCCCCGCCGATGGAGTTCCCCGAAGCATCCGAGAAGACTCCTGCCAGGGCGTTGCCGATGTCTCGGGTCCCGGTCACATCGGTTCCTAAATAATTCCCCTGGATCGAATTATTGGCCGGCTGGTTGCTCACCGAGGCGATCAAGACGCCATACCGCGAATTCCCGGAGATCAGGTTCCGGCTGGAAGCATCCGATCCGCCGATCACATTATTCCGGGAATAGAGGGCAATCCCGTCTGCACCGTTCCCAAGCGAGAAGCTCCCGGTGGCATCGGTACCGATGTAATTGGCCGTGATCGTGTTACCGTCTCGAGTCGTACGGATCCCCGAGCCGGTGAATCGGTCGATCAGCAGTCCCTTGACCACGGACGATCCGCCCCCGAGGACTAATCCGTTGACGTCGGCGATAGGGACCGGGGGCGAGACTCCGGGCTGGAAGATATTGGCCCCATTCAACTCGATTAGGGGGCTCCCTGCATAATCCGGCTGGGAAGTCGCGTCGAGGATCACCGGATTGCTGATCTCAGGGAGCGGCGAAGTCGGTGCGATCGACCGGATGCCGCTTCCCGGAATATTGAAGGAGATCGAATTGATGGCCGGCGTCGCGTTATTATCCAGGATCGCCTGCCGGAGAGACCCCGGGCCGGAATCGGCCACGCTTGTCACCAGGAAAGCGGCGAGTAATTCGCGCTTTTCTAACTGATCGAGGTGCGCAAACGACCTGGGCCGCCTGGGGCGGCATATTGAATTCGCAACGGCCATATCAATTATCCCCGGAGAAGAGGGGTCCGACAATCGAGCTAGCAATGCCGCGATCCGGATGTAAACAGTGGCACCGAAATCTACTCTTGGTTCTTCGGAAATCAAATCTTAAGGCATAATCTTGCTTGATTGTTAATCGAACCGGACCTCTCCGCTCACGTCGCCTTCGAGTCGATGAATGGGGCTGCGTAAGGTTGCAAGTTGGTATCGAAGAAGATGTAATAGCCCCGGGCCGACTGGGCGCTCGGGCCGGTGTTGAGGGCGACCACCGGTCCGTTCTCGAACTTGATCGCGAACGACGGTTCGACCTCTCGACCGTTCACGATCAGGCTCGCGTAGCGATACTGCACCGAGTCTGGCCCATTCGCGGCGATGACGAAGGTGAGGAACTTGCCATCCTGGTACGGCCCGAGGCTGATCTGGTAGCGGAGGTCCTGTCCCGTCGTGTTGACGATCTTGACCCAGGCCTCGGGTCCGACGCCGGGCGGAGGGTAGACGGGTCGGATGGGGACGGGTCGGGCCACCGGAGGGGTGCACGACGGGACGTGGACAACAGGCGGGTGCGGGTGCCCCTTGGGCTTGTGATTCTTATGCGGCTTGGGTTTCGGGTGAGCGTGGGCCTTGGCCGCCGCCTGATCCTTCGCCTTGTGCGTCGCGTGGTGCTTGGCCTTGGGGGACTGGTGGGCCTTGGTCGCGAGGGCATGAGCCGCGCCGCTCAGCCCGGATGAGGCCGCGATCCTCAGTTCGATCGACTCGACCGCCGGCCGGAATGCTTTCTTGCTGCGCTGACGCATGGGTCCGAAAATCCCCGCCCAGATGGCGTGGTCGATCGCACCCGAGCGAGGGTCGGTCCGTGGACGCTCCGCATCGACTGGGGACGACGCGGTCGGGCCCGCATCGGCGAGCCCCGGACCGGCCCGCGTCCCTGCGGCCGACCCTGTTATTTTGGCAACATGGGATGACTGTGTGCAAATAGATCGTTCGGGGAATCTGGCGAACTGTCCGCGTAATCGGATCAGAGCCAGATCTTGAGGCGTCGCCGGAGGCTCTCCGGGAGTCGCTTCTCGATGATCCGCTGGATCTGGTCGGGGTGGAGCCGGGTGCTGAAATGCGAGGCGATGATCCAGTCGTTCTCGAAGCGATCGGCGCGGGCGATGATATCGTCGAGGTGGGTGTGGCCGTACTTATGGATCTTCTCCGGCCGTTCCTGGGGGGCGACGAAGGTCATCTCCAGGATCAGGATCTCGGCCTTGTAGATCTCGGGCAGGACGTCGAGGCCCTGCGGGGCGGAATCGCCGAGGTAGGCCACCTTGGGGATCCGGATCTCGGCGGAGACCTCGACGCCCGACTGGCGGAGGTCGCGGATCGCCAGATCATCGCCGATCAGGTGCTGATATTCCGGCTTGAGTTTCCGGCGTCGCTCCCAGATCAGGAATCCGAGCGAAGGGATGGTATGTCGGGTCGGGAAGGCGACCGCCACCAGCTCTCGCGAGAGTTCGACCTCCTGGCCCGGCCTCAGGCCGACCAGCCTCGCGGGCATCCGGCCGCGATCCAGCTTCACGAACGCCCGGAGGAGCTGCTCGACCCCCTCGACGGCCTCGGCCGGCATGTAGATCGTGGGCGGCTCCATCTTCATCATCCGCCGACGCGCGACGTAGACCGGCAAGGCCGCGATGTGATCGAGGTGGGTGTGCGAGACGAACCAGCTGGGGGTGCTCATGAACGACCAGGGCTGGGCCCCGAGGTCGAAGCCCAGCTTCAGCTCGGGGACTCGCCAGTAAGTCTGGACTGCCGCCCTCGAATATCCCTCCAGCGTCAGGCCCTTGTGCTCCAGGGTCCGCACCGGTGCATTGTCCACCGGATGGTCGAGCGATTCGACCGTCGTATCCATCCCCATGTCCGACGACAACACTTCCTCCCGTCTCATCCTTCGGTGATCCACCCGACTCGATCGTCCGCGGTCCAAACAAGCCATGATATCGCGAAAGGCGACGCAAGGTCAGGTCGATCCCGAGCCTCTAGTTTTCCGAGGTCCAATTGCCCCACGCCGGGAGGTCGGCTAACCTTCGAGCGGAATAAGATCCCGGAGCCTGCCCGTGCCCGAAATACCCTCGCCGATTCTCGTCTTCGGCCCCGCCTATCTCGACCGGATCGTCCGGGTCGATCGGCCACTGGTCGATCCCTCCTTCGGCGATCGACCGCTCGACGGCAGCGTGGATGGTTCCTGGACCGAGCCGGGCGAGGGCCTGAGCCTGATCGATCCGAGCGGGAATCAGATCCGTGTCCAACTCCCGGACGACTGGCCCGGACCTTCGGGGACGATCCGGCTCTCTCGGGATCTGTCGAGAAGCGCCTCGGGGTGGTCGAGGATGGTTCGGTCGTCCGCCTGGCAGGACGATCTGGGCGGGATGGGAGCGGGCTTCGCGGCGGCCCTCGAAGGTGAACTCATCAGCGCCCTGGGATCGGAGGACGACCCGGCAAGCCGGACGATCGCCGGACTCCTCGCGGGCGTCGGCATCACGCATCGCCCGATCCGCGTCGAGGGGACCTCGGCCGACTGGACATTGCTGGTCACCAGCGGAGAGCACGGAGACAAGCTGCCGATCGGCTTCCGGGGCTGTCACGCCTCGTTGAGGGATCTGGGAGGATGGTCGTCGCGAGAGAGCCGGCTTCGGGTCGTGGCCTCGCTCCCGAACCGGCTGGCGGCCGAGGCCCTCCGAGGGCCCGCCTCGATCCGGATGTTCGCCCCGGCCTCGCGGAATATGCTCGACCGCGATCCACCGATCTCGGCGTTTGCCGAGTGGGTCGACGTCCTCTGCTGCAATCGGGGGGAGTGGGAAATCCTGTCCGACCGCGAGGAAGTGGCCTGGCGGGTCTCGATCCTCGTGGTCACCGACGGGCCGAACGGGGCCGTCGTCCGGTTCACGGACCCGTCGGGGGAGGCGGATCGGGTGGAAGTCCCGGCGTTCCCTCGGGCCAGGCCGCCGCTCGATACGAACCGGGCGGGCGAGGCATTTGCCTCGGAACTGATCTCAACCCTTCTCGACGCCGGTTGGACCCCCGGTGTTACTTCCTCCGATCTAGCCCGGAACGCCGCCGAGCGGGCCTCGGTGGCTTCGGCCCTGGTGCTCGACCGGGGCGACTTCGGATTCCCAACCGGGCGTGAGGTCGATCAGGCTCTCCATGCGGGACGAGTCGGCTGAAAGCCCCCGCGGATTCGCTGGAATGCCGGGGCACTCCGCGTTACTCTGAGATGGAATACGGCCGAGGATCGAGGTCGCGCGAGGGACGATTCATGGTTGGTTGGGCTCGGTGGAGTCTGGCGCTGGTGGTGATCGGGGTGGGCCTGGCGGCCTCTGCTCGCTGGTCCTTGCTGGCCCAGGAACGGGCGGCGAAGGCGGGGCCGGACCATCCCTCGAGAACTCCGGTGGCCTCGATCCAGGACGCGATGCTCCGGCCGATCGACCTTCCGTTCGGCGAGGAAACGCCCCTGGAATCGGTCCGCCAGTATCTGGCCAAGGCACTCGAAGCCCAGGTTGTCTTCGATCGGGCGGCGCTCGATCGGCAGGATCTGATCCCCGAGGATACCGTCCAGCTCGATCTCAAAGGGGTTCGACTCAAGGTGGGCCTCCGCCTCCTGCTCGATCAGGTGGGCCTGACTTATCGAGTCGAGCCCGAGGACAACCTCCTGATCCTCACGGATTCCCAGTCGGGCGAGGATCCCGCCCGCCGGATCTCGGCCGAGATGAAGGATCTGCATCGCGACATCCACGACCTCCAGGATGCCGTGGACGACCTTCGGGATCTCGTCGAGGAAGATCTCGGGGTCGAGCCCGAAGCGATCAACCATCAACCGATGTTCGTCGGGCGGGAGAATCCGGCTCGACGCGTTCCGAGGCCGAGGAAGTCGCGGATTCGGGGACAAGAGCGAGACCGAAACGTGAGCGAGATCCGGACCGGAGTGGCGGGGTGAGCGACCTTCGGACCCGTCGCGGATTGTTCCTGGCGCAGACCCCGCCCTCGGCCCCGGTTCGCGGGAAGTCCCTCCTGGGGAAGGATCGCACGTCGCCGGGATGGACCGCCTGGCTGGCCGACCCCAGGAGTGCGGTCCTGTTCTTCCTGGCCTCGGCCCTGATCTTCGGCGGGGGGCGGAAGCTCCTCCAGGGGGCGAGGACTCGTCGAGCCATCGCGGCCCTCGACGGACCAGATCCCTCCCCGGAGGAGGTCGAGTCGGCGGGCGAGCATGGTCGGGCCGGGATCATCGACCTCTTCCGGTTGCTGGGAACCGCCGAGAAACCCGAGGTCCGCGACGCCGCCGGGCGGGGATTGGCCCGGCTCTGGGCCGGTGACGACCTGATTGTCGAGGAAGAGAAGGCTCTGGTTCGTCGAGGATTCGTCGTGACCTGGCGGGCTCGCCGACGATACCCGAGAGCGATGAAGCGGCCGATCCCGATCGAGGCGACCTTCGGCGTGCCGTTCCTGGTCGAAGGTGGCCCGGGCGTCTCGCCCGCGAACCTCGAATGGTCGTACAAGATCCTCGGTGCCGAGCAAGCCCGACTCGAAGAATACTCCGACTGGCGAGCTGGGGCCGGGTTGGCTGCCTTTCGTGTCGAGCCGGGCGATTATCCGACCGACGGCCCGCACCGCCTGGCCCTGGCCTCTAAGGTCCGGGTGGTCGGCCTGACCGACACCTGGGAACTGGAACTGCCGCACATCCCGTTCTCGTTCGAGTTCGACTCCAACCTCGCCGTCGACGCCCTCCTGACCATGCCCGACGACACCCGAGGCGAGGCGATCGCCCGGGTCGTTCGCCTCGAAGCGAACGAGGCCGGATCGCCGGGCACCACGTTCCTCGATCTTGGCGGCGAACTTGTCCTGCGCGAGCCGCCCGACCTGGTCCTGACGACCCCGATACCCTCCGACCTCGCCCATCGGATGAGCATCGAGTTCGAAGGCATCCCCGGAACTTTCCCGGCCGGGACGGTCATCGTGAGCGGACAGGGATCGAGTGATTCATCCGAGACACACCGATTCCCGATTGGCCCGGTCGTCGGAATACCCCCGAGGGCGATCGACCGTCCGGGGGAGCGAAAGATCCGGGCCATCCTGACCGCCGACCCCGACCTAGGCTGGGCCGACCCTGACGTCCGATCCCTCTGGCCGGGCGAGATCGTGACCGATTGGGTAACGGTTCGGGTCATTCGGAAGTAATCCAGGGATACATTTTGGTGCGGTCCCAGAGCTTTGGGACTGGGAGCAAAAGGCGATCCCTCTCGACTTGCTTACCACTTGTCGATCGGTCCGGTCGGGACTGGGACCTTCGGCTCGAAGTGGCCGGGGATCGGCGAGGCGGGGCCGGTCTCGCGGATCAGCGCCACGGTTTCGTCGAAGAGTTTGAGGTTATCCAGGTTGATCAGTCGGTGATACAACTCCTTCCTCGGCCGGATGGCGTGGCTGTACCACTTGAGGATCTTCCGGAACTGGAAGCAGGCGTGCCGTTCCCCCCGACGCGCGATCAGGCGATGGAAGTGATTCGCCATCGTGTCGACCCGCTCCTCGAAGGAGGGTTCGGGGCCGGGGTGTCCGTGCTCGGCCCAGTGGGCCAGTTGCCGGAAGAGAAAAGGGTTGGAGAGGGAGCCTCGGCCGATCGAGATGGCCGAGCAACCGGTCTCGCGGAACATCTGCTCGGCATCGGCCAGGGTCCGGATGTCGCCGTTGCCGACGATCGGCATCGATTCGACGGCCTCGACCACGGCGCGGATCCCGTCGCGATTGACCCGACCATTGAAGCCTTGTTCTCGGGTCCGGCCGTGGACGATCACGGCGGCGGCCCCCACCTGCTCGAACGATCGGGCCAGGGCCGGGGCCGATAGATTAGCGTCGTCCCAGCCCAGCCTCATCTTGACGGTCACGGGCACCTCGACGGCCCCCACCACCGCGGCCACCAGCTCGGTCGCTGCGTCGGCCTGGCACATCAAGGCCGACCCGCCCCCGGTCTTGACCACCTTTCGGACCGGACAACCCATGTTGATGTCGACCACCGATGCCCCATGGTCGACCACCCACCGGGCGGCCCGGCACATCTCGTCGATGATGTGCCCGTAGATCTGGATGGCGAGCGGTCGATCCTCGTCGGAGGTCTCGGCAAGTTCGAAGGTCCGGGGCCGCTGCTCCAGGATGGCCCGGGCGTTGATCAGGTCGGTGGTGGCCAGGCCGAGGCCCCCGTGTTCGCGGATCGTCAAGCGGTAGGCCAGGCTCGTGTAGCCGGCCAGGGGCGCCAGGAAGAACCGCGAGGGGATCGCGACCCGACCCAGTGTCAGCGGCTCGCGGACGATCGGCGGGGCTTCCGGCGTCTCGATCTCGGTGGGGTCGGGCAAGGCCGTGGCTCTCGGGCTCGGGGATCAGGGCAGAGAAGACTTGGGACCCAGTCTATCCGAATCGAGGATGGGTGGAGTAGGCTACCTTGAAACGGTTCGCCAGGAACCCGCGAGGGCTGGGCGATCCCGGCAGGGGTGGGCTCCACCTGCCGAGATGGGTATGGAAGAGTCCCGAGTCCTCCGGTCCGGCGAGTCGGCGATGAATAAGGTGGAGTGCGAGGCCGAGGTCCTGACGATCGAAGCCGGTCGAGCCTTGCTGGCCGAGGCCGCCGCCATCCCACGAGTTCGGCCCTCGGATATCGCGCGTTGGCGAAAGACGACGCCGACCGGGTGGGGGGCGGCCGCCTTGAGGCTGATCGAGGGTCGTCGGAAGGGGGCGGCGAAATTCACGAGGGCCGACCGGATGTGGCTCGACCCGGTCGGAGTGGAGCAGGCGACCTCCGAGGTGGTGGCGCGGCACAAGGCTCGTCGCTTCGATCGGAGTCCGGTCGTCGACCTCTGCTCCGGGATTGGTGGCGACTCGATTGCCCTGGCGAATTCGGGGCTGGTCCTCGCGGTCGACCTGGATGAGGGGATGGGCCGCCGGGCCGCCTGGAACGCCCAGGTCTATGACGTGTCCGACCGAGTCCTGCCGATCAGGGCTCGAGCCGAGGTCTTTCCGATCCCGGCGGGGGCGAGGGTCCACGTCGACCCCGATCGTCGGGCTACCGGCTCTTCGAGGGCCCGATCCATCCGAGACTACGCGCCGGGCCTCGAATTCCTGAGGGACTTGCCCGGCAGGGCCCGGGGGGGCGCGATCAAGCTGGGGCCCGCCAGCGATTACGAGTCCCATTTCGGCGGACCGAACTTCGAGATCGAGATTATCAGCCTCAATGGCGAATGCAAGGAGGCCACGATCTGGTTCGGCGATCTGGCCGACCCGAAGGTCCGCAGGAGGGCCACCTCGCTCCCGAGCGGGACGACCTGGACCGATCTCGATGCACCTTCCACGTCCTGGCAGGTCGAAGGCCCGCTCGATGCCTTCGTCTTTGATCCCGATCCGGCCTTGACTCGCTCGGGCCTGCTCGATGGTTTCGCCCTGGCCCATGGGCTTCATCGAATCGGATCCGGTCACGACCTGCTGACCGGGCCGAGGCCGGTCGGCTCGGCCTTGCTGGCGACTTTCGAAGTCGTCGAGGACTTCCCGCTCGACCTGAAGATCCTCCGTCGAGTGGTTGACGAGCGAGGGCTCGGTCCCCTGGAAATCAAGACGCGGGGGCTTGACATCAGCCCGGAAGTCTATCGATCCGTCCTCCGGCCCTCCGGCCCGAACCCGGCCACCTGGCTCCTGATCGCCGGCAGGTCCGGGCCGGGTCGGGCGATCCTGGCTCGACGGGGAGCCTGACCGTTCAGTCAGGCCGATTACGATATCACTCTCGAAATCGCGGGCCGGACTCGATAATCTGGCGAACGAAGGATGGCATTCCGGCCCAGGTAATCCCTCGAAGGAGCGACTCCGATCATGAAATCCACCTCGCCCCTGGCTCTCCTCCGGGCCTCCCTCATGCTAGGCCTGGTCCTGATTGGCGGCACGAGCCCCGTTCGGGCCGAGGCTACCAAGCTCCGATGGAAGTTCAAGCCGGGCGAGGTCCTCCGCTACACGATGGTCCAGACTCAGTCGATGACGACCAAGGTGAAGCGGCCCACCCCTCAGGAGTTCAAGCAGGGATTCACGCTGACGCTCGACCAGACCTGGAAAGTCAAGTCGGTCGACGACTCCGGGGTGGCGACCTTGACCCAGACCATCGACCGGATCCGGACCACGGCCGAATTGCCACAAGGGAAGGTCGCCTTCGACTCGAAGGAGAAGAAGGATATCGGGAGCCTGGCCGGCCCGCTCTTCAAGATGCTGGTCGGCGCGGAGTTCACCTTCAAGATGGATGGCCGAGGGGCGATCTCCGACATCCAGCTCCCCGAGCCCATGCTGGCCACGCTCCGGAGCAAGGACGAGCCGGCCGGGGCCCAGGGACAATTCTCCGAGGCCGGGCTGAAGAACATGATCTCACAGATCGGCCTGTTCCTCCCCGAAGGCCCGGTCGAGCCGGGCGCCACCTGGGATCGAAAGCTGACGATCCCCGCCGGTCCGGAGGGTCAGACTCGGGGGATCGAGCAGAACTACGCCTATCGGGGGCCAGAGGTTGGCAAGCCGGGGAAGACCGCGGGGATCGAGCTGAAAATCAAGTTCGACCCGATGAAGCCCGACCCCGAAGTGCCCGTCACGATCAAGTCGCAGGAATCGAGCGGACGATTCGAATTCGATAACGAGGCCGGACGGATCGCGACTTCGAGAATCACCGAGAAGGTCGAGCTGGCCGGCTCGATCGAGGGGCAGGAGATCAGCCAGGCGGGCGAGACCACCACGGCTCTGACGCTATCCGGGAGCGAGCCGAAGTGATCGGGGGCGATTCAATATCCTCGGGATTCGGCGTCCTCGAATCGGCCCCGGGGAATCCTCTCGGATCGTTCGGATTCCCATTTGCATCGGTAAATCCGCGATCTGAACAATCAACACACAAGATAATTTATGTGGGTTGTATGAGAGTCGGTCGGGTTCTTCTCCGAGTGCTCCCTTGAAAAAGTCGCTCCGAGGACGCATGCTAAACCCGTTCGAGAGTTCGGGTGCCAGATTGACCCGACCTCGATCGGGGTTTGCGCGTGTGCTGCAACCCGAAGCCTGCTGCTTTCCTGCACGGAGATGGTTGATGCGTTCCATCCTGCGTTCCACCCTGCTGGCCTCGTTCGCCTTCGCCATGACCTGGGGCCTTTCGGGCTGCGAGGACGCCACCAAGCCGGCCGACACCCCCGCCCCCGTCACCACCGAGCCCGCCCCGGGCGAACCGAAGATGGAGCCGAAGATGGAGCCGGCCCCGGCCGCCCCGACCGAAACCCCCGCCGAACCCCCCAAGTAATCCCACGGGACGGCCGTCTCCCTCGGCGTCACGCGCCGGGGAGCGGCCCGACCAGAATCAGCCTTGGGCGGGCAGACCGTGTTTCTTCAGCTTGCTGAAGAAAGTGCTGCGGGGGAGACCCAGGAGCCTGGCCGCCTCGCTCTTGTTTCCCCGAGCCTCCTCCAGGGCATCGAGCAGTCGGTGCCGTTCGAATGCATCGGCTTCCGAATCGATCTCGGGCTCATCGCTCCTCGACGATCCCGAAACTCCGGGGACCGTTGAAGTCCCGCGGGTTCTCCTGCCGGTGATCTGTCTGAGTTCGGCCGGCACCAGGAAGCGACCTCGGCGACGGCCCGGTTCGCGAATCTCGAGTGGCAGGTCGGCCAGCGTCAACGCCGGGCCTTCCGAGAGCACGACCGCTCGTTCGATCACATTCTCCAGCTCGCGAATATTGCCCGGCCAATCATGGGAGATCAGAGCTTCCACCGCCTCGTCGTCGATGTGACCGACCGAGCGGGCCATTCTTTCGGCGTGCCGCCCGAGGAAATGGACGGCCAGCTCGAAGATATCTTCCTTCCGCTCGCGGAGCGAGGGCGTTCGGATCGGGATCACATTGAGGCGATAGAAGAGATCCTCGCGAAAACGCCCCGCGCGGATCAGGCTTTCCAGGTCCTGGTGGGTCGCCGCGACGATCCGCACGTCGACCGCGATCGTCTGCGAGCTTCCCACCCGCTCGAATGCCATCTCCTGGAGGACCCGGAGGAGCTTGGTCTGGACCTCCAGGTTGATGTCGCCGATCTCGTCGAGGAAGAGAGTGCCACCATCGGCCTGCTCAAACCGGCCGACCCGGTGGCCATCGGCCCCGGTGAACGCCCCTTTGACGTGACCGAACAAT
The DNA here is from genome assembly GCF_051175385.1 of Tundrisphaera lichenicola. Classification (GTDB taxonomy): domain Bacteria; phylum Planctomycetota; class Planctomycetia; order Isosphaerales; family Isosphaeraceae; genus Tundrisphaera; species Tundrisphaera lichenicola. The sequence continues at coordinate 1,302,975 of NZ_CP195106.1, forward strand.
TCGCTCTCCAGCAGCCCTTGTGAGAGGGCCGCGCAGTGGACCCGGACGAAGGGGCGGTTGGCCCGAGGCCCGGCGGCGTGGATCGCCTGGGCCAGAAGCTCCTTGCCGGTCCCGCTCTCGCCCCGGATGAGGACCGCGGCCTGGCTCGGGGCGACCTTGCGCGCGACCTCCCGCATTCGAAGGACCGCAGGCCCCGAACCTCGGATCTCTTCGAACACGCCGGGGTCGACCGGATCGCTCGGTTCCAGTCGCGAGGCGGACTTGCCGCGATCGGTGAGCTGGTCCTGGAGCAGGAGGATCCGCCGCTGTTGCTCCGCGATCTTGTCGACCTTGTCGCGGAGTTCCAGATTCAGCCGCTCCAGCGTCTGCTGGATTCCCGCCGAATGCAGGGCCAGCATCGCGACCGAGCCCAACGCCCCGAGAAAGGCCACTTCCTCGTCCTCGTAAGCCAGGCCGCTCCGCTTCGGCCCCAGGACCATCAGGCCGACCAGCAAGTCGTCGGCCTCCAACGCCTTGGCGACCTCGCCTCCCAGCGCGATCATCGTGTCGGTGGCCGGGTCGGAAGCGGGGACGAGGGCCATCGCGTGCGGGGCCCGGAGCGTCGAATTCTCGCGGAGCCGATTGACCAGCGGATTGTCGGTCGGTAGCGAATGGACCTCGGGCTCGGGTCCGTGCCAGGCCGCTAACTTGAGGGGTTGGTCCGGGGCCTCGGCCAGGTAGATCGCCCCCCACTCCACTCGGAGAATCTCCGCCGCCGCCTCCAGGAGCCTCTGACCCAGCGTGGTCCGGTCGACCAGACGACCAACGGCCAGATTCATCTTTTGCATCGCCTCGTCGAACTTGTATTTCTCGCGATAGAACCGGCGGTCGATCACCCGCTGAAATCGTTCGCGAATCGCCCCCGAGAGGACCAGCAGGACAATGACCACCCCGCCCATCACCACTGCTCCCCGAGAGGTGTGGGGGGTCAGGAGACGCTCGCCAATCAGGAGTGTGGTGCCCACCAGGACTCCCGAGTAGAGGAGCCCCGCCGCCAGGCTCACCACGACGTAGATCTTGCTCCGGTTATAAATCTCCTCGACCTGCATCAGCCGGTATCGGGTGATGCTCAAGGCATAGGCCACCGTATAGAGCAGCGAAACCACGTACATCGGCCAGGCCGCGCTGGAGAGCCCGAGCCGGTAAGGTTCCCACCAGGCGTTCCAGAGCAGGTAGCCGATCGGCAGGACGCCGAGCCAGGAAGCCAGGAGGATCCAGTAGGTCTGGTTCCGTTCCGCACGGCTCACGGCCGACCGGTAACTGGCGTTGAGGCAGAGGATGCAGAGGCCGAAGACCGCGACCGAGAGGGCGATGTATCCGAAGGCCAGGTACTTGATCCAGGCCAGCGTCGCGTCGACGGCGACCAGGGCGTCGGGACCCACTCCACCTCGTAGCAAACTGAGCCGGAACATGAAGGACCAGAGGATCCCCACGAAGGCGACGGGCACTCCATAGAGCGTCGACAGCACCGTCCTTCGATGACGCTCGAAGATCGGATTCAGTCTGGGGAAAACCAGGTAGAAATGGAGGCTGAGGACTGGCACGAAGACTGCGAAGGCCGCGAACCCATAAATTAAGAACGGCTCGACGACTACCTCGGCCCAGTGATATCCCCCCATGTAGGCGCCGACACTGGCGAAACAAAGCAAGAAGAACACCAGGGCCGATTCGTCCCTCGGTCTTTTCCAGTAAACCCGAGCCCCCAGCGCAAAGATGGCCATTTCCTGGATGAACCAGAGGAGAGACCAGCGATAAGTCCGCATCGGGCGATAGCGTACGACGGCGGACGCATGCTGCTCTGGGCCGCCCGTTGGGGACTTCCAGGTCACCTCGACGGAATCCCCCACTCGATCACGAATATCCCGCATGGCTGCGACATAAGCCGGATAATGCTCGATCGGATGCCCGTCGATCCCGGTCAGGATGTCGCCCACCGAAGGTCTGGCTGACTTCCAGATGAAGTCGGGCGCGACCGCTTCCTTGACTTCATAACCCAAGACGCAATTCAACCCGATGTTGCCAGTCCAGGCCACGACCCCTAAAACCCAGACGGAATATCCCACCGAGACCATGGTCAGAGCGACCAGCAGCCAGAAGCGAGTCGTTGATGGATCGATGCGAATCGGTTTAGAGAAATTGAGGGTTTTGGGGCGATGAAAGGCATCTTGGTAGTTTGGCAAGCCTGGGTATTTCATGGATGTCTTTATGATGTTAAGCCAAACTGCCTCTCGGGCGCCGATGTCGATTGAGGTTATCGGATCGGCGCCGAAATAGCCAGACGATATCTAGTTGCTCGGCGCCGATCGAGTATTGAAAGGACAGGAGAGCCTTAATTGGAAAACTTGTCACAAGTATCGTAAGTTCGCTATTTTGTCGGATCGATTTTTTGAAACCAGCCGAATTAAAAGCCTGGTATTAAATAACTTGTGGGGTTATTTGTTGGAATTTAGGTCGCGTGTGCATGTTTCGGCGCTGGTATCGGCGCCGAAATAAGTTGTTGAAACCGAGAAATGGGAAGCTTTGGTCTACTCTGAAGATCGGCGCCGAAGAATTTGTTGACCATTTCTGAACAAGGTATGGGACGTGCTTTGTCATTCATCGTCAGGCTCGCCGCACCAACTACCAGGCACCCACGAAATGGCGAACGAGGAATATCCATGCGGATCGCAGCGAAGAGACGCGCCGATTGGCTGATGTCAGATGAGGCCTATGCGGGGCGGAGCCGCCTGGTTTGCGTGGGCGGGTCGCTTGTTGAAGTCGTGGAGCTGGGTCGGGGCGAGCCGATCATCCTGGTCCCCGGTCTGGCGGGGGGATGGAAACTCCTGACGCCGCTGGCGCGATCCCTTGCCAAACGGCACCGTGTGATCCTTTATGGTTTCCGCGATGAGTTAAATCCCCTTACGGGTCGCCCGGCCGGGCAAATCGGAGATTACGCTCGCGATCTTGCCGGGCTGATCGGCGAGTTGAGGCTGGAACGTCCGACCATCTTCGGCGTCTCGTTCGGCGGTGCCGTGGCCCTGGAGTATGCGGTGGATCATCCGCATCAAGTCGGCCGCCTGGTCCTGTCAGGAGTCGAGTCGCGATTCCAGACGACCTTGGCTTCAACCATCGCCCGACGAGTGCTCGAGCGGTTCCCGCTCCCCGCGGATAATCCGTTCGTGAACCAGTTCTTCAACCTCTTCCATGGTGGCAAGCCCGAATCGGCGGCGATGGCCCGGTTCGTGATCGAGCGTTGCTGGGAGACCGATCAGGGAGTGATGGCCCGCCGACTGGCGATGCTGGAATCGTTCGACATCGCCGACCGCCTCTGGCAACTGGAATCGCCGACCCTGGTCCTTGGCGGGAGCCGTGACGTGGTCGTCCCTCCCGATCGCCAGAAGGCTCTGGCCTCGTCGATCTCGGGAGCGCGGTTCGAGCGGATCGAAGGGGCAGGCCATGTTGGGTTCCTGACCCACTCGTCGGACGTGGCTCAGCACGTGGAGAAGCTCTCGCGAGGCGGTCGTCCTTCCCTGGCCTGAGGGATCGCGAGACGGGACCGCCCGAGCCCCTTGTGAGCCTCGGCCGGTTCTGGTCTGTTGAGGGTCGTCGCCGAACTCTCCTCGGACCTGGAGCATGGCCATGATCGAGTCCCGTCGCCAGTTCACGCGGCAGGCGCTTCAATCCTTGACGGCTCTCGCCTTGATCGACGGCCTCGCGTCGCACCGTCTCTTCGGTGAAGACGTGAGACCGACGGTTGACGACTGGCTCAAGCAACTCGACACAATCAGCCGGGACGTCAAGGACGAGAAGCTCAAGGACACCGAGTTCCAGGCCGCCCTGGAAGGGCTCTATCGCAAGGTCGATCTGCCGGACCTCCTGAAGACGCTCGACTTTGATCAGTTGGCCAAAGGCGTGAAGTATCGAGAGCGAGGCGAGACGAGCCTGCCGGTCGATTTCAAGAACGTCTCCGGCCTACCGACGAAATTGGTCTGGGGACGGCAGATCTTCGCGATGAAGAAAGGTCGATCGGTCGTCCCGCACGGGCACGACAAGATGGCGACCGGCTTCCTGGTCCTCCGGGGGAAGTTGCATGGCCGCCATTTCGATCGCGTCGAGGATGGGGACGACCACTACCTGATCCGCCCGACCATCGACCGGTCCTTCGCTCCCGGCGAGTTCTCGACCGTCTCCGACCACAAGGACAACGTCCACTGGTTCACGGCCGAGTCGGACGATGCCTTCCTCTTCAATGTTCATGTCATCGGCATCAACCCGGACAACACCAACGTCTCCGGGCGGGTCTATGTCGACCCGATGGGGGAGAAGCTCAGCGGCGGGTTGATCAAGGCTCCCAAGATCACCCATACCGAGGCCAATCGGCTCTACGGCTGAGCTTCCTCTCGGTCGGCTCGAAATTATCCGATCTCGATGACGACCTTGCCGGTGAGGGTTCCGGCTCCGTGGACGGAGTTGGCTTCGAGGAATCGTTGCGCTTCGGCTGCGTCATCGAGCGGGAAAGTCCGGCCGATCGGCGTCTTGAGCTTTCCGGCCTCGACCCACTGGTTGATGTCCTGGGCGCACTGTCGCTGGTCGTTGGGTGAGGCATTGAACATGGCGAAGCCGAAGAGCGAACAATCTCGGGTATAGAACGGACCGAGTGGCAGAGGCGGCTTCGCGGCCCGACCGGCCATGACGATCATCCGACCTCGACGGCGGAGCAGGGGGATGGAGACCTCGAAGTTCGGTTCTCGCTGGGTTTCGTACCAGACATCGAATCCTTCGGGGGCGAAATCGCGGAGGCGGTTCGGAAGATCGTCGGTCTTGTAGTTCAGGGCGAGGTCGGCCCCAAGCCCCTCGCAGAACTCGACCCGTTCGGGGCTCCCGGCCGAGGTAGCCACGCGGGCACCGACGGCCTTGGCCATCTGGACGACCATCGATCCGACCCCGCCGCTCCCTCCCGGAACGTAGAGAGTTTCGCCGGGCTGGAGCCTCCCCTTGCCGAAGGTCCCGAGGTGCGCCGTGATTCCAACAAGAGCCTGTCCGGCGGCCTCGGCGTCGGTCTGACCGGCGGGCGTCGGATACAGGAGATCCTCGTCGACCGCCGCAAACTCGGCCGAGGCCCCCTGGCGACCGAGCAGACCCTGGTTCGATCCCCAGACCCGGTCGCCGACCTGGAACCGTTTCGAGCCCGGCCCGAGCGCCTCGACCTTACCGGCGAGGTCTGCACCAACAATGTAAGGGAAGCCCATCGGCATCGCCACGATCCCCGACCTGAGGTACAGGTCGATCGGATTGAAAGCCGTCGCCTTGACCCGGACCAGCACCTGACCGGGACCGGGCTCGGGGCTTGGGAGATCGCCGACCTTGATCGACTCGGGGGGGCCGGTCTGCTCGATGTAGGCGGCTCGCATGGGCGGTCGTTCCTGATTCGGAGGGGGCGGGATCGGGATTCGGGCGACAGTTCTCCGAACCCCTGGCTTCGAGATCCATCTCAGACCAGAACCTGAATCTCATCCCCTTCGACCCGGACCGGATACGATCCGATACGGACCTTGGACTTGGGGCTATCGAGCCATCGACCGTCCTCGAGGCTGAATCTCCACCCGTGCCAGGTGCAGGTCACGGACTTTTCGAAGACCATCCCGTCGCAAAGCGGGGCTCCCTGGTGAGGGCAATGGTCGTCGATCGCGTAGTACTTTCCCTCGTCGAGGATGACGGCGATCATCTTGCCGTCCAGTTCGAAGGCTCGTCCCTCGCCTTCGGGGATCTCGCCCACCTTCGCCACGGTCTGATACGTCTCGGACACTCGAACCTCCCCATGACTCCGACCCGCCTGCCGGGCGGGACGCTGGACTATCGATCAAGCGAGCGCTTCGAGCGACTCCCAACGCTCGAAGGCCGTGGCCAGTTCCCGGCCGATCTGTTCGAGCCGTGCCGTGGCCCGGGCGATCTCGTCCCGGTCACGCTGGTAGAATCCGGGACGTCCCATCTCGTCGTGGAGCTGGGCCTGTTCGATCTCCAGGGCCTCGATCTTCTTCGGTAGCTCCTCCAGTTCTCGCTTTTCCTTGAAGGCGAGCTTCTTCGGCTTATCCTTCGAGGCGGCCGGGGTTCCCTTGGGAGTCGTGGGGGCGGCTTCGACTCGAGCCTCTGCCTCGATCACGGAGCGGCGGAGCCAGTCGTCGTAGCCTCCGGCCGATTCGCGGACCTGGCCGTCGGGCTCGACCGAGAGGACCGAGGTCGCCACGTTATTCAGGAAGGTCCGGTCGTGGCTGACCAGGAGGATAGTCCCCTGATACTCGATCAGGAGGCTTTCGAGCAGTTCCAGGGTTTCGACATCGAGGTCGTTGGTCGGCTCGTCGAGGACCAGGAGATTGGAGGGCTTGGTGAAGAGCCTCGCCAGCAAGAGCCGGTTCCGCTCGCCGCCCGAGAGGAGTCGCACCAGCGTCCGGGATCGTTCGGGCGGGAACAGGAAGTCTTGCAGGTAACCGATGACGTGGCGAGGCTGGCCATTGATGACGACCGAATCATATTCGCTGACGTTCTGCTGGACCGTCTTGTCCTCGTCGAGCGTGGCCCGAAGCTGGTCGAAGTAGGCCACCTCCAAGTTGGTCCCCTGGCGGACCGAGCCGGTGGTCGGTTCGAGCTCGCCCAGCAGGAGGCGGAGCAGGGTGGTCTTGCCCGATCCATTGGGCCCGATCAGTCCGACCTTGTCGCCTCGCATGATCGCCAGGCTGGCCTGGTCGATGATCTTGCGATCGCCATAGGCGAAGCCGGACTCCTTGGCCTCGATGACCAACGATCCCGACCGCTCGGCCTCCTGGGCCAGCATCCGGGCGTTGCCGGTCCGCTCGCGACGTTCCCGGCGCTCCTCTCGGAGGGCCTTCAGCGCCCGGACCCTCCCTTCGTTGCGGGTCCTCCGGGCCTGGATCCCCTTTCGGATCCAGACTTCCTCCTGGGCCAACCGCTTATCGAAGAGGGCTTCCTGGCGTTCCTCGGCGGCCAGCGCGGCCTCCTTGCGTTCCAGGAAGGTTGGATAGTCGCACGACCAGTCGAAGAGTCGGCCGCGGTCGACCTCGACGATCCGCGTGGCCAGACGGCCGAGGAACGTCCGGTCGTGCGTGACGAAGACCAGGGTCCCGCCGAAACGCAGCAGGTAATCTTCCAGCCAGCGGATCGACTCGATATCGAGATGGTTGGTCGGCTCGTCCAGGAGCAGGGCGTCGGGCTCCAGCACCAGGGCCCTGGCCAGCAAGACCCGGCGCTTCATGCCCGAGGAGAGCGACTCGAACGGGGCGTCGGGATCGAGCTTCATCCGAGAGAGGACCCGGTCGACCGCGTGATCGGGCGTATGGCCTTCGCCGGCTTCCTGGACCCCGGCGGCGACCTCTTCGAAGACCGAACCGCCCCGGCCCTCGGGTACTTCCTGGATCAGGCGGGCGATCCGGACGCCCTGAGGACGGATCACATCCCCTTCATCGGGGCGGAGATCCCCGTGGAGGAGCTTCAGGAGGGTCGACTTCCCCGCTCCGTTCCGGCCGACCAGCCCCACCCGCTCGCCACGCTCGACCTGCCAGTCGACTCCGTCGAGGAGTTTCGGCCCGCCGAACGCGATACTCACGCCTCGCATGCTAACCAGAGCCATGAAGCCAGTGCCCCTCGATCTTGCCGGCTCGACCTTCGCGAGGCCCAGTCCTGGATGACCACTCCAGTTTAGCGACTGGGACACGGGACGCCAATCTAGAGAATGGCGGCACGCCATCAGGGACGATAAACTACGTTGATGGGAGGGACGTCTCATGTCGCGATTGATCGAATTCTATCGCAGTAAGTCCCCCGACGCCCGAGGTCGGATGCTCTCCGATCTCTGGTCGCTCACCGATCTCCAGATGGAGTCCGTCCACGACTTCATCCAGTGGATGTTCCCGCTCCGAGAGCCCAGCCGGTACAATCCCGACGCACCGCTGCTCACCGATGCTGATGTCGCGGCGTTTCGATCCGATCCTGAGATCCACGACGCCCTCCGGCGTTCGTTCGGGCGGTTTCTCGCGTTCCTCGGCCTCTCCTTCCAACGAGGCGAGGTCGTCGCGGCGTCCGACTTCTCTCGGAAGTCCGAGGTCTGGCGATTCCCCAACCATAACTGGTTGCGGATCACGCGGGTCCTGGCCAGCCTCCGAATCCTGGGGTTGTACGAGGAGAGCCGGGCCTTCTTCGAGTTCTTGAAGGCACAACGCACGCGTTCAACCGAGATCGACGCGGAGACCTTCGGCTACTGGGAGCGGGCGGCCGAAGGTTGAACGACCGATCGAGTTTTCCTGGGCGTTGGAGGAGCCTCTTCGATCGTCCGACCCGAAGGAAGTTGGTGGGCGAAGACCGCTCTCGGATCCAGGTTCGCCCGGGCTAGCTCGACCAGATGCGCATGGTGGGTGAAGAAGATGACCTGCGTCTTCACCGCGAGTCCGGCAAGGACGCGGAGGGCCGCCAGCGATCGGTCGTCGTCGAACTGCAAGAGGATGTCGTCGACGATGAGCGGGATCGGCTCGTGGGCGGCCAGCCAGCTTTCCAGGCTGGCGATCCGAAGGGCGAGGTAGAGCTGGTCGGAGGAGCCATCGCTCATGCCCGAGATTCCCAGGGCGGTCACGCCGTCGGGGCGTAGTCCGACCAGGACGGGGGTACCCTTTTCGTCGGAGTCGATCCGTAGACCCCCGAACGAACCGGCGGTCAGGGTGGCGAAGAGTTCGCTGGCCCGACGGATCAGCGGCCCCTGGGATCGCTCCCGGTAGCGTTCGATCCCTTGCTGGAGGACGTAGGCCGCGATCCGGAGTGCCGCGTATCGAGGGACGTCGGTCTGGAGCCTTGCCAGTGCGGGGCCTTCCTGCTCCCTGGCCTCGATGGCCTTGCTGCCGCCGTTGATCGTCTTGAGGACCTGTTCCTCGGCGCCGATGGTCCGATTGACTTCGAGCATCCGCTCGTGGAGCCCGGCGATCTCCTCATCGAGCCCGGAGATCATCAGGTCGAGCCCGTCGGGATCGAGCTGGCCGGCCTCTTCGAGGAAGGCCTCGATCGTGGCCCCGGCGCTGAGGGAACGGATCTGGTCCTCGCAGCGTTTCAGGTCGGCTTCGAGCCTGGTGCAGAGGTCGGAGCGACGTTCGGCCAGCGGGAGTTCCTCGACGGAGGAGCAGGCCGCCTGCCGGCAGAGTTCGACGAGGTCGATCCCGGCTTCGGCCCTGGACTGCTCGGCGGCCTCGATCTTGGCCTCCTCGGCCTCGAACCGCTCGCGGAGAGACCGCCGCGACTGATCGTCCTCGCGCGCCGTCCGGAGCCGAGTTTGTAATGCCTCGACGATCAGATCGGGGGGCTGGCCCATGAGGTCCGGGGCGACCCTCCGGGCTACACCTTCGACGTCGGAGGTGAATTGTTCGTTGTCGCGGTCGATTCCCTGGATCCGGCTCCGGAACGATTTGGCCTTGGTGATCTGCTCGCGGAGGTCGCGGATCTTGCCGATGAAAACGTTGGCCTGTTCGGGAGTCGCGTCCGACTCCAGGCCCACCCGGGCCATGCACCCGGCCCACTGGGCTCTCCAGCTTTCGAGATCCGATTCGATCCGGGCGAGGCCTTGCTCGGCCACTCCGAGATCATCCCGGACCTCGCCAAGATCGGCCTCCAGACGCTCTCGGCGCCGGGATTCCTCCTCGGTTTTCCTGATCAAGCCCTGGGCCCGTTCGATGAGTTCGGACAGCAGTTCCCCAGTCGAGGCCGGTTCCAGGTCCAATCCGACGAGGGCCTCCGAGAGGCGGTCGGTCTGCTCCAGACTCTGCCGATCGAGCCGTTCTACCTCGGCCTGGGCTGCTCGGAGTTGTCCGAGACAGTCCAGGACCTTATCGCGACGGTCAAGCCAACCCTTCAGTTCGGCGGTCGTGGACCCTGCCAGTCCCATCGGCGAGAGGACCGCTTCCCACTCCGTCGCCAGGCGATCGCGAACATCCCGTGCCGCGGCCTCTTCGCGAACGATCCGCGCGAGTTCGGCCTGATGGGACTCCAGAGAGGCCCGTTGCTCGGCCCGCCGGGCGACTTCTTCGGCCTCCCGGCGGAGGCGGTCGGCCAGCATGTCGCTCCGGTTGACGGCTTGCTCGAAGGCGTCGGCGAGCGTCCGGCCCGGGGCGTGTCCGGCCACGAAGGCGGCCGACGCTTCGGGATCGTCCCGCCGGTCGATCCAGGACCCTCGGATCAGGCTCCATCCCTGGTCGCGACCCTGGCGGGAACGGTTCAGATCGTCCTCACTCGGGAGGTCTCGATCGAGGGTCTCGGCCTGGAGCCGGGCCTTTCCCTCGGCGATCGACTTCTCCTCGCGGGCTCGATCGTTCTCCAGAGCAAGCCGTCGAAGCTCGGCCTTCTGAATTTCGGACTCGAATCGGGCGATGGTCTCCGCGAGCGGGACCGGCCAGTCTTCCAGCTCGTCGGGGGTCCCGGAGAACCGAGGGAGGCGTCGGATCGCCGCCTTCAGGGCCTTCTCCTGGGGCTCGACGGCCTGGAGGGCCTCGACCCGACGGGCTTCGAGATCTCCCACACTGGTGGCGGACTTGACGGCCGCTCGCAGTCGTTCGAGGTCAGGTGATGTTTCTTTGGATTCCCGTTCAGCATTCAGTTTCTCGGAGCGTCGGCGATGCCGCGCCATCGCTTCGATGGTCTCCTCGCGGAGCGTAGTCAGTTTCTCGGACTTGAGTGCGAGTTGCTGGATCACGACCGGATCGTCGGCCCGGAGCTGGAACGAGTCCGCCTCGGCCAGATCACGGTTTCGGCCGAGTTCCTGGAGGTAATCGCGGGCTCGATGTTCGTGTTCCTGGAGATCGCGGGCCCTGAGGGGCCGATCCGTCTGAGCTTTCCGATATTCGCCACGGCGACCGTGCAGAGCCTCGATCTCGTCGCCGGCCGAGAGCAAGGGCTCGGGAACGTCGATCGCGTCGAGGCGGGCCGTCAACTCCTCGATCGCCTGTCGGGCTCGATCGGCGTCGAGGCCGGCGTGGTCTCGCTTGTTCTCGGCCGAGCGTCGACGGTCGGCGAAATCCTCGTCCAGCAGGACCACCTCGCTCAGCGGTTCCAGTTGCTCCAACAGCTGGGCCCGCTCGGGGAAGAGTTTCAGGGCTCCCCGGATCCGCTTGAGACGGTTGGCCTCGCGGGACTTGTCACGGTGCTCCGCTTCCAACCGTCCGCTCTCGGTCCGAGCCTCGCGGACGGCTCGCTCCTGGCGGGTCCATTCTTCGGTGGTAACGGTCGCTTCCCGGGTCTTGATCCGGGCCTCGTTGACCTCCGCTATTGCCTGGGGAATCCGCTGATTCTTGCCTTTTCCCATGTCGGTGAACAATTCGAGGCGATCCGCCTGGAGCGTATCCTGGATCCCCTTGAGCCCCGCGATCCCCGAACTTGCCGAGAAGAGCAGCTCCCCGAGCTTGCCGCCCCCGCTGATGATCTCCTTGCCGCCCCGGATCAGGGCCTCGTGGCCGATCCCGAACATCGTCTCGAACATCGAGGCGTCGACCCCGCCGAGGAACCGGTCGAGCTCGGCCTGGTCGAGCGGAGTCTCGCCGTCGCCCAGGGTGAGGGGGTTCTTGTTACGCTTGTGCCGGACGAATTCGAGCCGGGAGCCGTCGGAGTGCTCCAGGATGGCACCCAGGCGCATCTTGTTGTGATCGAATCGAAAATTGTCGGTCGACCGGATCGGGATGCCATAGAGCAGGTTGCCGATCGCCCGGAGTGAGGAGGTCTTCCCGGCCTCGTTGGCCCCGTAGATCAGGTGAAGGCCCGGACGGCCCGGAGATAGGTCGAGCCACTCGCTTGCGAAGGGGCCGAAGGCATCGAGATTGAGTCGGACGATCTTCATCGGGCCATCCTTCAGGAATGCAGGCGGGCCAGGAGCAGCGACTCGGCCGAGTCGAGCAATTCGCGGAGCCAGGCCGGGTCGTCCAGGGCCAGGGCCTCCGGCCCTTCGAGCAGCTCTTGCGGGAGCCGATTCCTCAAATCCTTGAAGAGTCCACCCAGTTCCTTGATCCGGGATTCGTCGGACCTGAGTTCTTCCAGGACGGCGGTCAGTTCCTCGATCGGGCCGTCGCCGGTCGATCCGGTGGCTCTCCGAGGTCGGGTCTGGATCTTGACCCGTTCGATCCAGAGCCGATCGGTGCTCAGCCCGGAGGCCCGCGCCTGGACTTCGGCCACGGTCTTATCGGGGCTGGAGAGCAGCCGATCATGAATCGGGCTCGCTCCCCGGACCACCACCCGGACCGCCAGCAGCCGGTCGGGGTGCTCGCCGGCCAGAAGTTCCGTCAAGCGGGCCGAGGCGAGGTCCCCTAGCTCTTCTTCGGACAGGACGCTTGTCGCGTCGATCTCGCAGACCTCCCAGCGGACCACGTCGAGCCGCCGGAAGGCCACGCTTGGCGGGCCCAGGCCGTCCACCGTCACCAGAAGGCATCCCTTGGGGCTGGTCTCGCGAGCATGCCTTCCCTGGACATTTCCGGGGAAGGCGACGTAGGGGCGTTCGATGAGGGTCTGCCGGGTATGGACGTGACCAAGAGCCCAGTAATCATATTCCTTGGATTTCAGGCCCTCAATTGTGCAGGGGGCATACTTGCCATGCCGCTCGTCCCCCCCGGCGCAGGTGTGGAGCAGGCCGATGTTGAGCCGACCCCGTAGCGCCGGTGGATAGCCTCGGGAGAGGTCCTCGATCACCTTCTGGGTCGAGAATCCCTGGCCGTGGATCGCGATGCCCAGATCGTCCAAGCGGAGCGACTCGGGCCGGTCGGTCCTCAGCATTGTCACGTTGTCGGGCAGGGTCAACTGCCGGGTCATCTTGTTCTCGGCGTCGTGATTGCCGGCGATCACGAAGACCCGGATCTGGGCCTCGCGGAGCCGATTCATCTGACGGACGAGGTAGAGTCCCGTGTTGTAATCCGGCCAGTCGCCGTCATAGAGGTCGCCCGCCAGCAGGACGAAGTCGACTTCCTCGGCGATGGCCAGCTCGATCAGGTTTTCGAAGGCTCGACGGGTCGCGAGTCGGATTCGGTCGGCGGGCGCACCGTCATAGTTCTCCAGGCCTCGGAGCGGGCTATCGAGATGGACGTCGGCGGCGTGGAGGAATTTTATCATGGATCTACGATCGGCTTCCGCGTCCTTCTCGGAACCCAGTCGAGAGGTCGAGCATCGGCCCTGGGGTTCGTCCCAATATCTAACACACTCCCCCTGATTTCGACATCGGACTTTCCCCCACCGAGGCCGTTCGTGGCACCTTGGGGAATAATCGGTGCCACTCCTGGCGACGGCCCGCCTCTCGTCATATCCTGGAAACGCGGCGTTGGTCCGACCAGGCAGGCCGAAGCGACTGGGGGCCTCGGGGATGTTAAGCGGCCGATAGTCCGGGAGCCCCTCCAGCCAGGAGTTGAAGGATGAGAAATGCGATCCGAGTTGCCGTCTGGCTGGGATGCTCGGGGGTGATCCTGAGCCTGACGCAGGCGAGAGGGCAAGATGCCCCCGCTCCGGCCCCTAACCCCGATTCCCAGTACCGGCTCGGTCCGGACTCCCTGCCTCAGGAAGGGGTCCCCAAGGGAGAAATCCGCGGGCCCTATACGCTCCCCAGCCAGGCCTACCCCGGGACCCAGCACACCTACTGGGTTTACGTTCCCGCCCAGTACGATCCGGCCGTCCCGGCGGCGCTCATGGTCTTCCAGGATGGCCAGGCTTTCAAGCACGAGCAGGGAGACATGCGGGCCCAGAACGTGATGGATAACCTGATCTACCGCCGCGAAATCCCGGTCATGATCGGAGTCTTCATCAATCCGGGCCGAAAGCCCGAGCAACCCGAGCCGACCCCCCGGGAGTGGGGCGATCGCGACACAAATCGTCCTACCGAATACAACACGCTCGACGACCGATACGCCCGGGTGATCACCGAGGAACTGATGCCCGCGCTGGAGAAGGAATACAACATCTCGAAGGACCCGGAGATGCACGGGATCGGCGGGTCGAGTTCCGGAGCGATCGCGGCGTTCACCGTCGCCTGGGAACGGCCCGACCACTTCCGGAAGGTGCTCAGCAATGTCGGCAGCTTCGTCAATCTGCGGGGCGGTCATGTCTATCCCGAGAAGGTCCTGGAAACCGAGAAGAAGCCGATTCGCGTCTATCTCTGCGACGGGAGGAACGACAATCGAGGCCTGCGTAACGGCAAGTATGACGAGAAGAGAGACTGGTTTTTCCAGAACGTCCGGCTGATGAAGGCGCTCACCGAGAAGGGGTATGACGTGAATTACTCGTGGGGCATGAATAACCACGGGCAGAAGTTCGGCGGGGCAATCTTGCCGGAGATGATGCGCTGGCTCTGGCGGGATGGCCCGGTCTCCACGGACCCGAAAGACAAGGTAGAACGAGGGTTCAGGCAGCCGGTCGAAGGGAAGCCCTAGGATCAAGCGGAAGGTCGATCGGTTATTGATATTGGGCGCCACAGATCTCATCGAGTATAGAAATCGTCATGAATTCAAGCGAATACTCCCGCCGTACATTCCTGAGGACGTCGGTCGCTCTCGCGGGGGCCAGCCCGCTCGTTGCCGCGTTGAACACCACGAGGGCGGATGAAGCCGGCGGGCCTCTCCTGGCGTACGTCGGCACTTTCAGCTCTCCACTCCGAGACGTGTTGCCGACGCAGGTTGATCTGCCGCCCGGCAATGGGCGCGGTATCCACCTGTTCCGGGTCGATCGATCCAGCGGGGCGATGACTCCGGCCGGCGTGCATGAGATGGGGACCAGTCCGAGCTGCCTGATCCTCAATGCCGACGGGACGAGGCTGTATTCCGCCAATGAGACCGATCGGGCGGGAGCCGACAAGGAAGGCACGGTCAGCGCCTTTGCCATCAATCGTGCCGACGGCCAATTAGTCCCGCTCAATACGGTCCGATCCGGCGGAGATGGTCCCACTTATGTGAGCATCCATCCGTCGGGCAAGTTTCTGCTGGTGGCCAATTATTTCGGCGGCTCGGTGGCGGTCTTGCCCATCCTGCCCGACGGGCGACTCGGGGATGCCTCGGACATCAAGGTGGATGCCGGTAAGCTCGGCCCGACCAGGGCGACCAACGCCCCGGCGGGTAGCCTGGCCTTCAGCGGCCATGATCGGACCCACGCGCACATGATCCAGGCCGATCCTTCGGGACGTTTCGTCCTCCATGTTGACCTGGCGCTCGATCAGATCTTCGTCTGGAAGTTCGACGAAGCGAAGGGCACGCTGACCTCGAATCAGCCTCCCGCGGTCTCTCTGCCGCCGGGTGACGGGCCTCGGCATTTCTATTTTCACCCCAATGGCCGATGGTTCTACTCCATCCAGGAGGAAGCCTCGACCATCGTCCTCTTCGATTACGAGGCCGAAACCGGGCGATTGACCCCGAGGCAGACGATCTCGACCCTTCCGCCGGGGTTCGCCGGGAGCAACTTCTGCTCCGAGATCCTCGTGTCGTCCGATGGGCGATTCGTCTATGCGGGCAATCGCCTGCACGACAGCATCGGGATCTTCTCGGTTGGCCCGAATGGAGATCTCGCGTTCGCCGGGGAAGAATGGACCCGGGGGAATTACCCACGGAGCTTCAACTTCGATCCCACCGGCCAGTTCCTCTTCTGCTGCAATCAGCGAGGCGACAACATCGCCATCTTTCGGGTGGACCGCAAGACCGGAGGTCTCGGATTCACGGGTCATTACACTCCCGTTGGCAATCCTTCCAGCATCGTTTTCCTCGATCTAGCCAAGGGCGGATAATGGGTCGAGGACTCGAATTGATCCGAATTGCTCCGGGAGGCCCTGGGAAGAGCCGGCGTCGAAGTCAGTTTCAAACCAATTGAAGGGGCAGGGTACGGCGGTCGCGAATTTTCCAGCCGTGAGAATCGCCGAAAGGTCGAGGCGTTTTTGGATGGCAACCTGAGAAGGAAGCATTAGATCGAGGGCCGGCTCCCGGTGATGGATGCCGGCGATGAAGTCTTTGCTCGCCCCTCGGATCGTTCGAGACAGGGAAGAATGCAGCCCTGACCGGCTGACTTTTGATGGCAAACCATTCCAGTTCGGATGGCTACCCAACGGAGAAGAAGATGGCGAAGGTCGTGCGGTTCTACGAGGCCGGTGGGCCTGAGGTCCTCCGATGGGAGGATGTCGAACTCGGCGAACCCGGCGAGGGTCAGGCCCGAATCCGGCATACCGCGGTCGGGGTCAACTTCATCGACACCTATCACCGATCCGGGCTCTATCCGCTCCCCCTCCCGAGCGGCCTGGGGAGCGAGGCGGCCGGGATCGTCGAGGCGGTCGGGCCGGGCGTCACGGTCGTACGCCCCGGTGATCGAGTGGCCTACGCGGGAGGTCCTCCCGGTTCGTACGCTGAGGGTCGCATCCTGCCCGCCAGCATCTTGATCCCGATCCCCGACGGGGTCTCGGACCAGACCGCGGCGGCGGTAATGCTCAAGGGAATGACGGCTCAATATCTGATCCGCCGGACCTACTCGGTCAAGCCGGGAGAGACGGTCCTGTTTCACGCCGCCGCCGGTGGAGTCGGCCTGATCGCGTGCCAGTGGCTCAAGGCCCTCGGGGCCACCGTGATCGGCACGGTCGGCTCGGACGAGAAGGCGGCCGTGGCGAAGGCCCACGGCTGCGATCATGTGATCATCTCGACCCGAGAGGATATCGCGAAGCGGGTCCGGGAGATCACCGATGGTGCGGGGGTTCCGGTCGTGTACGACTCGGTCGGTAAGGATACCTTCCTGTCCTCGCTCGATTGTTTGAAGCCGCTGGGCTTGATGGTTAGCTTCGGGAACGCTTCAGGCAAGGTTGCGCCGTTCGACATCGGCATCCTATCCCAGAAGGGCTCGCTCTACCTGACCCGGCCAACCCTGGCGACCTACACGGCTACTCGAAGCGACCTGGAGGCGACGGCCGGCGAACTCTTCGGGGCGATCCGAGAGGGCAAGGTCAAGGTGGAGATTCGACACACATATCCGCTGTCGGACGTTCAACAGGTACATCGCGATCTGGAGGGACGTCGTACGGTCGGCTCGATCGTGATGAATCCGTGAAGAACGCCAATCGTTGGTGAGGCTGGATTGGAGCCCGACCTCTCGGGACATTCTGGATCGGGAGCTTGCAGTCCGGATGGCCCAAAGCGCGGCCATGGTCCAGCCGCTCGCAGCGGGCGCGAGGAAGCCTACTCATGAAACTCGAAACCATATTCGCCATCAAGGAAACGAGTTGACCAATGACCTGGTCAAGTTGGCCTCGGTCTCTCGCCGTAGTTACCGGATTTTACCGAGTCGATCGGACCATGGATGACGTGTGATCTCGGCCGATGTTTGGTTCGATGATCTTGCTGGATCCGAGAGGAATTGGCGGGAGTGCATGGGAATCGAACCCACCAGCGGCATGTCTCCATGTCGCTCGCTGGTTTTGAAGACCAGGGCCGGCACCAGCCGTACAAGCACTCCCGGATGGTTCCAGGCTGTCATTCTGCGGGGCAATCTTCGATCCCGCAAGGGGAGTTATCCGGAGTAGACCGCGACTTGCTAGACATGAGCATGGGGTTTGCGAATATTGGAACGCGCCGGTACGTCGGTGGGCGAAGTCCGACGACGCTCCCGGGCAGTGGGATGGGGGGGGCGGGATGGCGTTCCAGCAGTCGGATGCGATCGAGATCAAGCGGACGAAAGGGAAAGGGCGTGGGGTCTATGCTCGCCGGCTGATCCGACGAGGCGAGATCATCGAACGAGTGCCCGTGATCGTCATGACCGTCGAGGAGTATGCCAAGGGCCTCTCCGAGACGGTCCTCAAGGATTACTGCTTCAACTGGTCGGCGGGAAAGGTGGCCTTGGCCCTGGGTTATGGGTCGATCTACAATCACTCCTATCGACCCAATGCCAGGTATGACGACGTCGGGCCGTTAACCAAGCAGTTCACCGCTCTCCGAGACATTCGACCGGGTGAGGAGATTTCGGTGAATTACAACGGAGAGCCCCGCAGCCGGGCCAAAGTTTGGTTCGACGTGGTCGAGACGGATCCTTCCAAGCCGACCGGAGGACCCGTGACTTCGAGCCCGTGAGTGGATGAGGAGATTCCCCGTCGAGGGATCGGCCTGCGATTCAATCGGAGAAGGCGAAATCGTGCTGGAAGGTGTGGCGGCAATTCTTGCAGTGGCAGATGTGAAGTCGGGGGACGTGGGAGCTCGATTCCCCTCCGGCCCAGTCCTGAGTCGTCGGAGGCTCGGTCGGGCCACCAACAACCACTTCGACGCTCCCACATTGCGGGCAGGGAACATCCAGGGTGTTCATCAAAGTTCTCCAATGAGATGATTGGTTATGCTGGGGCCGTTACCCTGGCGAAACCTGCCAGCGCCGGTGGCCGGAGTCAAATCGATCAAGCCTCGAATTCCGACGGACGGATCGAATCTTCGTCGAGGAATGATGATTCGCGATTCTCGCTAATCTCGGATTCGTCCGACTCGGAAGCCTCGTGCGTCGGTGACGGCTCGGGAATCTCGCCTCGGACGAACCGGCCTGGGGCAACCTGGACCCAGGCGGCGGGAGCTGGCTCGAGAATGATCCTGGAGCGAGCCTTCCTGCGGGGCCGGGCCGTCGACGAACGAACCGAGGGGGCTGGATTGTCGGCCATCATGAGCAGGTCCGCCTCGATCGGCCGGGGCACCGTCTCGGGAGGATTCTCCTTCAAGACCGGTTCAGAATTTCCGATAGAATCGACCTCGGATCCAGTCGTCTCTCGTGCGTGCACCCCCGACGCTCGTCCGGGTCGGGCGATGAGATGCCAGAAGACCAGGGCAAAATAAGGAGGGAGAATCCAGGCCATCGGCTGGGGGATCGATCGGGCATCTCGTGCGGTCAGCAGTGCGAGCGCGACAGTCCCGATTACTAACAGAATCTGTTCGATTCGAAACGGTTTTGAGTTGGGCACAGGTGGTCGAGTCTTTATGGGACATGTGGGTAAGCGCGGTCCACCCCGAAACGCCTCGCGGGAGGGCCGGCCTTCATTCGATCGGTTGATAGGGAATGGGGAGCGAGCGAATTTCGGGCAGGTGATTCAGGCCGGTTCCGGTCGCGACGGGTGGCCTCAAGGGGAGGAGAGGGGATCGTCCCAGATTCGGGCCAGGAGCTTGGCCATCGCAGGGTCATGTCGATCGAGGTCGGACCGGTCGAACGGGAAGAAGTCGTTCTTGCCGAAGTACGCCTCGGTCGACTCGGCAAAATATTCCATCGGGTTAGTGGCGGCGTAGGCTCGCTCCTGTCGGCCTCCGACCCGGGCCACCGAATCGTAAATTCCGTCCCGCTTCGCACGATCGAACTCGGCCTTCACCTCGGGGTTGTCGAATCCCTGGGGCAGGACCAGATGGTGATAACCATGGGCCAACTCGTGCAAGACCATCCAGGGTTGCTGCTCGGTCCATCGGAGGAAATTGCGAGCGTTGGCCAGCTCGACGCAACGGGCCTTCTCGGGATTCATCCCGTGATCCTGGAGCCACGAAGGGTCGGGATGATAAGCCATGCAGGGATGATGCGGCTCCTTTTCCTCGACCCAGATTCGGACGGTCCGGAGCCTGTCCACGGCCGCTTCGGGGAGTCTTCGGATCACCTGGAGGAGCTGACTTCTGAGGAGTTCGATCGTCCGGGCGGACAGGTCCGGATCGTTCTTGAGGAATCCGCCATGGATCAGGACGGGCCATCCTTCGATCGTCCGAGGCTCATAGCGGCTCGTCGGCTCGAACGCGAACGACTCGTCAGTTCGGGCGAACACGGCACGGGAGGATCCCAGGGTGACCAGGCCGGCTAGCGCGACACGGCGCGTGATGAACTGGTGATTGCTCATGCCTGCCCCTTTCGGTTGGTGGGTGCTTCCTGGATCGGATCCGTCCGGCCTTTCGAGGCGGCGATGACGCGAGTAATCGTGGTCTTGAGCGAGTCGAGATCGACCGGCTTGATGAGATGTTCGGCGAACCCGGCATCGCGACTGGCCCGGATATCCGACTCCATCCCGTAGCCGGTCAGGGCGACTGCCCGACCTTGATAGGTCGTGCCCAATCGACGCATCAGGTCGAGGCCGCTCCCGTCGGGAAGTCCGAGGTCGCTGAGGATCAAGTCGAAATGGTGTTGGGTGCAAACCGCCAGTGCGGCGGCAACCGAAGAGACGGGGGTCACCCGATGTCCCAGTCTCCCGAGCAGTCGGGCCAGGATTCGCTGGGTGGCGTCGTGATCCTCGACCAGAAGCACGGTCATTGGTTCGTCGACGACCTTCGGGATGGTCGTGATCGACGACGACGAAGCTTCCCGCGAGGGATGGTCGATCGTTTCGATTTCGACGGTGAAAGTCGCTCCAAGTCCCTTGCCCGGACTGATCGCGTCGATCTTCCCGCCGTGGGCGTTCACGAGTTTCCTTGAAATCGCCAGGCCGAGGCCGAGTCCGGCGAACGACTGGTTGGAGCGGACGTCTCCCTGCTCGAAAGCATCGAAAAGTCGAGGGAGCACTTCCGGGTCGATCCCGACTCCGTTATCGATCACCTCGACGCGAACTTTCCCGAGATCGGGATTGGAGGTTCGGACCCTGATTTCGCCGCCTTCTCGACTGAACTTCTGGGCGTTATTGATCAGGTTCCAGAAGACTTGCTGCAGGCGAGTGGAGTCACCCTGAACGATGTGACGCTCGGCATTTAGCTCGGGGACCAGACGGATCGCCTCCTCCCGCTGACAGATCTCGATCGCGACACGGATGGCATGGTGGAGGTCGACCACCTTGCGCTTCAGTTCGAGTTTCCCCTTCGCGATTCGGGTCAGATCCAGTAAATCCCCGATCAACCGGCTCTCGAGTTCGACATTTCGGCGGATCGAAGCCACGTCCTCGCGGAGGTCGGGGGGCAGTTCGGAGTGAGCCTCCATCATCGAGATCGTGAGGAGGACGGGCGTCAGAGGAGTCCTCAACTCATGAGAGAGAACGGCGATGAAGTCATCCTTGGCCCTGTTGGCTCGCTCGGCCTCCTCCTTCGCCTGGCGGAGCGAGGCCAGGGACTGTCGCTGTTCGGTCACATCTTCGCAGGTCCCGACCCACTCATCGAGCGTCCCATCGGCATTGGCGACCGGTACGCCCCGCGCGATCACCAGGCGATGACCACCCGCCCGGTGCCGGATTCGATATTCCGTATCGTAAGGCGATCTTTCCGTCACGGATCTCAGCCAGACGGTCTCGACACGCTCGCGGTCGAGGGGATGCACCGCATCCAGCCATCCCTTCCCGAGGTATTGATCCGGCGACTGGCCCGTGAAGGCCTCCCAGGAAGGCAACTCCGAGACGATCGAGCCGTGGGCATCGGTTGCCCAGACGATGGCCGAGGAGGCGTCGACGAGCGATCGATATCTCTGCTCACTTCGCCGGAGCGCCTTCTCGGACCGCTTCTGCTCGGTGATGTCCTCGAAGACGCTCTGAACCCGGTAAGGACGATCCGAGCCCTCTCGAAAGATCGGCACGGCGTTGATCCTGATCCAGCGGACCTCATCGGTCTCCGGTCGATGGAGTTCCATCACGATGCTCTGGAACGGCTTCCCGGTTGCCAGCGCGATCATGGCCGGATGTTCTCGGGTCGGGAAATGCGAGCCATCCTCGTGGAATGCCTGCCAAGCGTGGTCTAACGAGTTCCTTCCAATGATCGCGTCGATCGGCATGGCCAGGATGCGCGAGGCGGCGGGGTTGGCATACTCGATCCGACCCTGTGCATCCTGATAGACGACACCCTGTTCCATCGTCTCGAAGAGGGCGCGGTGCCGTTGCTCGGAGTCTCGCAGCGCTTCCTCCATGGCCCGCCGTTCGTTGACATCCTGGAAGTAGACCGAGAGCCCAGCGGGCGTCGGAGAGGCACGAACCTCGAACCAGGTCGCCAGGGGAGCAAAGTACTCCTCGAACTGGACGGTGACACCCTGCTCGACCGCCCGGTTGTATTCCCGATGGAAGTTCAGGCCGACCGCCTCCGGGAATTCGTCCCAGATACAATGACCGATCAGATCCAGTCGGGACCGTTGAAGGAGTCGCTCGGCGGCCCGATTCAGGTACGAAAAATTCCAGGCTCGATCCAGCGCGAAGAACGCATCCGCTATGCTCTCCAGGACCTCGGCGACCGGTAGGGGGAGCGCCTCGGCCTGGCCTGAGCGGAGCGTCATCGATGCTTTGTCGGTAATCTCCCGATCGCCGGCTCTTGGCTCGTCCTTCCCGAGGGGAATCTCGGGGCGGGTCTCATCGCCTTGCATATGCATAAGCCCAATAAATCAGCAAACCTTGCGCCGGTAATCGGAGAGCATGCACGATTCCAGGTAGGGGGAAAGCGTCTCGATGCAGGTAAACGTGGATATTCGCCGGGAAGACGGCGATCAGCAGAGCGATCAGCCCCCAACCCGCCAACCTCGAGGTTCGGGGGATCATGAGAAGGATCCCGAGCATCATCTCGATTGCACCGCTGAGCAAGACCAGCTCGCGTGGATAGGGTAGATACGGCGGCATGACTTTGAGGAAGAAATCGGTTGCGAGGAAATGTCCGACGCCTGCCGCGATGAAGAGCGAAGCGAATAGGACTTTACCGGCGAGTCGCAAGGACCATCGGGATTCCATCATCACGCTCACGACTCAGCCTCGTCCGAATCATCCAGGCTTTCATCGAATTCTTCGACGACGACCGAGAACGACCGGATCCGTGTCCCGAGGGGTAATTGCCCTCGGAATTTTTCCAACTCGTCCGAGGCATCTTCGCGATCGGTGAAGACCAGTGCAAAATCGGAAAGGTGCGCAATCGTTCCGATGGGGCTGGTATACCAGACAGATGGTTCATTCAGGGTCGAGTCTTCCTCCACGGTCGGGATCTTCCCGTCCGGGGTGACGACGGCGAAAAACTCGAAGCGGCCGTCGAGGTCCCCGAGATTGATCATGGCAGGAGGCTCCGTGGGAAGGACTTCCCTCGTCGAGAGGTAAGACTTCCATCTTATCCGCGCCAAGGCGAATTGGAAACGGTCCGAGCCATGTTACCAACCTCCGAGGGCCATTGAGCGATCGGGCACTCTTCCGCTGGGGTGGGTTCTCCGATGATAATTATTGAGTCAGATCCGGCCAATGGTTCGATGGTCTACGACCAGCATCGGGATGACCAGCATCGGGTGGAACTTCCTGTCCATCGGCCCTCGTCCCGTCGATCCTTCGGGAGGTCTTCGATGGGGAATCGACCCGAACCTGGGACGATCTTGGAAGGTCTGTTGAGCGGGAATTCCGGCGATTTCAATGGGAGATGGGCATGTCGATCGTGCAGAGGATGCGTGGGCAGCTGAAAGACGCGATGAAGGCCAAGGATGCCCTGCGGACTAGCGTCCTCCGTTACTGGATTGCCCAGCTCACCCTGGGAAGTGGCGAAGAGATGCCCGACGCCGATGCCATCAAGAAGATGCGAGGCGTCATCAAGGAAGCCAAGTCGGGCCAGACGACCTGGAAACCCGAGGAGGTGGCCCTGATCCAGGAGTGGGTCCCCCCTTCGCTCGGGCCGGATCAGATCGCAGAGGCGCTTCGGCAAGTCTCCGAGCAGATCAAGGCAGCCCCGAAAGAGGGCATGGCGATCGGCCTGGCCATGAAGGCGCTCGCCGGCCAGCCCGTGGACAGCGACGACGTCCGGGCGGCGGTCGCCTCGATTCGGGGATGACGTCGAACGGGTTGTCAGTCGAGATCGGGTGGACTTACCATCTTCGACTCTTCCACCAAGCCCCCGACCGGAGCTCGACGAATGCCCGAAACCTCGATACTCCCCGCATTGATGGACGTGATCGCCGAACGGAAGGCTCGACCCCCCGCCGAACGGTCTTATGTCGTCTCGCTGCTCGACGGCGGGACGGCGAAAATCAACGCCAAGATCACCGAAGAGGCCGGCGAGGTGGTCGAGGCCGCCGACGAGCCTGGCCCGGCCGGTCGCGACCACCTGGTCAAGGAGGTCGCCGACTTGGTCTTCCACACTCTGGTATTGCTCGGCCTCAAGGAAATTCCCTGGTCCGAGGTGGAGGCCGAACTGGCCCGGCGGTTCGGGGTCAGTGGGATCGAAGAGAAAGAGTCGCGCGTTCGAGCCTGATCGGCCCGGGTCATTCGCGAGGGTCATGGGTCCGGTAGGGACGCCGGATGATCAGGGGGGCGTCGGTCCGGGTCAGGATCCTCCGGCCGAGGCCCATCTCATCCTCGAACTCGGCCACCTTGAGGAGCTTGGGCCAACCGTCCGACCAGTTCTGATACTCGGCGTATTCCGCATCCTGGAGAAGGACGAACTTCGACCCCTCGCCGGGCTGGAAGTCGATGTGCTGGGGGCTGGCGAGTTGGCGGACAGGCCGGGCCA
This sequence comes from Tundrisphaera lichenicola, assembly GCF_051175385.1. Taxonomy (GTDB): domain Bacteria; phylum Planctomycetota; class Planctomycetia; order Isosphaerales; family Isosphaeraceae; genus Tundrisphaera; species Tundrisphaera lichenicola. The sequence continues at coordinate 1,327,397 of NZ_CP195106.1, forward strand.
TCGCAAAGGCGAGTTCGGCAGGCCAGGAGTGAAGGACGTAAATCGGGTGCTTCACGGGGACCCACTGGGCAATAGCCCGACCCCAGGGGCCGGCACTGGCCCGATAATTCCATTCGGGGACGTAATAGCCCCAATGGGCGATCTTGATCGCGATCGAAACCAGGATCAGGCCTCCGAGCGCCCAGAGGACCTCGCGTTTCCTGAACGCGTGCAGGGCCAGGAGGAATCCTGCGAGGCTGAGTAGGGCGACTCCGATGATCGTTGATCGGTAATAGGCGACCGCGAACCCGACATATCCGCCCCAGCTCAAGACCAGGGCAAACCAGAGCGTGGCCGCCGCCAGGGTCAGGCCGATGGCTCCTCGACGGACACCCCGTGGCAACTCGGGCCACGAGACGCAGAGCCGATCCCAGCAGGCGGCCGAGACCACCGCCAGGCCCACCAGGCTCGGCGCGAGCGCCGCAGATGCCAGCCCCGGCACGATCGTCCCGACCAGGATGGAGGCCCCAGCCACCTGGAGCCAGCCCATCACCAGAGGTCGGCCCGACTCGCCCCAGCCCTCGCGCATCTTGCGCGAACGGGCCAGGAAGGCAAATGGGGCCCAGGGCAGTCCCAGGCCGATCACCGTCAGGGGGAGGGTCCAGGCCGAGGACTGGGTGATCGGCAGGCCCAGGGCCGAGGCCCAGGCCTCGGCCGGTGCCGCCGAGAGGGCCCAGGCCGACCATCCCGCCACCGTGGCCGCGATCGGTATCGTCATCGACCATTTCCAGGTCGTTCCCGATCGTCCGAGGACGATCGTCGAGAGTCCTAGGACCGCCAGAGGCGTCCATCCTCCCGCCAAGAATGCGAAGCTGGCCCAGAAGCCGACCACCCACCCCGACCCACGTCCCAGGAGCCGGTCAAGCGCCGCGACCGTGCCCAGACCGGTGATCAGATCAAGGCCCGAGCTCCCCCCCGAACGGTCGATCGCCGCCACCGAGCCGAACCACGCCAGGGCCACCAGGAGGCCGGCTCTGGAGCCCATGGCCAGGCGAACTCGCCGGGCCGTCAGGACCCCGATCAGGACGGCGGCAATCGCCGATGGCCAGCGGACGGCTCCTTGAGTCGGCCCCTCTTCTTCGAAGAACGACCAGATCTGTCCAAGGCCGATGGAGGCCGGCCAGGTGGAAGGGTCCCAGTAACCAAACGCCCGACCAAACGGTCCGATGGGTTCGGACAAGGCCAGGGCCAGTCGAGATTCGGCTGGACCCAGATCGAGGTTCGATCCACCGACCAGCACGAAGAATGCAGCCAGGGTCAGGATCGTCGGTCGGACGAGACGACCCACCCAGGATATCTGCAGCTCGGGGACATCAGCCCTGAGCCGGAGTGAGGGCCGCTTCGCGTGGTTCAATTGCGAGAGCATCGGTCGGCTCCTTCCGTGGAGGTTGGCAATCGGGGGGAGACCGAACCTATCGGGCCTCGAGAGCGGGACTTGGGGCGTTTCTGTCGAGCACGACCGGAGGGTCGGAGAGCGGATAGCCGGGCCTGTTGCGGACCATGTTGAAGACGTAGCCGGGAATCCAGCCATCTTTATAGGATTGCCGCTTCATTTCCGCCGCCACGTCGTCGATGGTCCAGCCGTCTCGCTCGAAGCGATAAAGCGCGGTGGCCGCGCCCGTCCGACAGGTCCCCCGGGCGCAATGAATCAAGATTGGGCGACGTCCGGGATCATCGCAGGCCTTGAGGACCTCCCGAAATTGTGATTCCTGGCCAAATCCGTCTCCGGTCATCGGCAGGTTGAGAAAGTCGACTCCCATCCGTCGAGCAAGAGCACGCTCCTGTTCGACCCCCGGACCGGGTCTCTGGAAATTGACGATCGTCCGAAGTCCAAGCCGGTTCACGGCTTGTTCGAGCTGGTCCATATTGAGCTGACCACTCCGGTAGAGGATGTCCGGCTTGACCACGTCGAAGTGGTCCCAGACCAACCGGTTCCGACGGGTCTCAATGCCCAAATAAGTTGCCACAACCACCGCCACGAGGACGGTTAATGCGATTCCGATCCGCATGGCTCGCGTCCCGTCCATGGGCCAAGAGGGTTCGTATAAGAAGACGCTCTCGGAGGGGGAAGGGGGAATTCGAACGGGTGCAGGGCTCCATCCCTGAGGTCGGTCGGATCGTAGGAGAGTTCGACGAGACGGTCAACCCGAATTGAGGCTCGCGGTCCGAGGGCAAGATTTCCTGACAAGCGACTTGCATTCTTCGACGAGCTCCCTATACTGATCCTTACCCGCACCAAGTGGGTGTCTTTCACAATTCGCACCGGATCTGACGCTTGAGTCTTTCCGGATTCAGGGCGGGAGTAGCTCAGGGGTAGAGCACCACGTTGCCAACGTGGTTGTCGTGGGTTCGAATCCCATCTCCCGCTCCATTTACTATTTGCATACCGGGCTGGCTGGCGGCTTACGCTCGATCGCGTCGGGTGCGTGATGGCGGCCCATGCCATTCCAGCCCGTAGCGTTGAAGGACCGCCGTCGATGAGCACCGGGGAAGATCTCGAAACGCCCTCCACCTCCGAAGACGCTTCCACTGCCGTCGAGACGAAGGTGAAGCTCGATCTCGACGTGCAAATCAGCGACGTCGGCCCGTGCAAGAAGCATGTCAAGGTCACGATCCCTCGATCGGACGTCGAGAAACAATTCAAAGAATCGGTCGGCGAGATGGCGAAAGAGGCCGTCGTGCCCGGGTTTCGCCCCGGTCACGCCCCTCGCCAACTCGTCGAAAAGCGATTCCGCAAGCAGGTGGCCGGGCAGGTCAAGTCGGTCCTGTTGATGGCCAGCCTCGAGCAGATCGACGAGGATCACAAGCTCAATCCGATCTCCCAGCCGGATTTGGATGTCGAAGCGATCGAGCTGCCCGAAGACGGCCCGATGACCTTCGAGATGGATGTCGAGGTGAGGCCCGACTTCCCGCTACCGGCTTACAAGGCCCTGACCATCAAGAGCCCTGTCCGCGAGATCACGGACGGTGATATCGACGTTCAGGTCAAAGCATTTCGCGAGCGTTATGCTCAGTTGATCCCCAAGCTCGAAGGCGGGGCCGAGATTGGCGACTTCGTCACGGCCAACCTGACCTTCCGCAAGGATGGGGTCGTCTATAACGAGGCGAAGGAAATTCAGTTCCGTCTCCAGACGGAATTGAGGTTCCAAGACGGGACCGTCCCGGGTCTCGACGCCGTCCTGGTGGGAGTGAAGCCCGAAGAATCGCGCGAGGCCGAGGCCAAGATTGGCTCCTCGTCGGCCGATCCGAATCTCCGCGGCCAGTCGATGCAGGTGACGTTCGAGGTGCTCGACCTGAAGCACCTCCGACTTCCCGAGCTCGACTCCGCCTTTTTTGCGATGACCGGTTTCGACGACCTCGAAGACCTCCGGACGGCCTTGAAGGGCGTCCTCGAGCGGCGCCGCGAGTACGCCAGGCGTCAGGCCGTCCGCGATGAGATCTTGACCAAGCTCATTTCCGAAACGCCGTTCGATCTTCCTGCCGACCTGGTGGCCAAGCAGGAGAAAGCGACCCTCCGTCGCCTGGCACTGGACCTTCGCCAAGGCGGGCTGAACGATACCGAGATCCGCGCCCGCGAGGCCGAACTGAGGGCCAACGCCCACGAGGAGACCCTGCGGAGCCTCAAGGAGTTCTTCGTCCTCGCGAAGATCGCCGAGGCGGAAGATATCAAGGTCGAGGATGAGGACATGGAGGTCGAGATCGAGGCGATCGCCGCCCGGACCGACGAGAGTCCTCGACGGGTCCGGGCCCGGGTCGAGAAGGAAGGACTGGCCGACGCGCTGGCTTCCCAGATCCTGGAGCGGAAGTCGATCGATCGGATCCTCGAGTTCGTCAAGCTCGAAGAAGTACCGCTCGTCGACGACAAGGTGGTGGAGACGCTCGATCAGGCCGCGACCACGGCCCCCGAAGGTCTCCCCGAAGAGCCTTCGACGGTCTCGGGCGAGTCGGCGTGACGGGCCGGACTTCTCCTTCGCGCACGACCGCAAACTCCCACGGCCCGGCCCGGCCCGCCGCCCTAACCGGGCAGCGGGCCGGATTTCGTCCCCAAGGATCGACCCATGAACGACTTCGGACATCCGCTCGAGCCGGCCCGGCTCCAGCGTTATCGGGACATGTCTCGTCAGCGTCAGATGACCCTGCCGGACCTCCTCCTGGAAAACCGGATCATCTTCCTGGAAGGCGTGATCAACGATCAGTCGGCCAACTATGTCGTCATGAAGATGCTCTATCTTCAGTTCGACAATAAGACCCAGGGCATCAGCTTCTACATCAATAGCCCGGGCGGCAGCGTCTATAGCACGCTGGCGATCTACGACACGATGCAGTTCATCGACTGCCCCGTGGCGACTTACTGCATCGGGATGGCGGCCTCGGGCGCGGCTGTCTTGCTGGCGGGCGGATCGAAGGGGCGGCGGTTCTCACTCCCCCACTCCAAGATCATGATCCACCAGCCCCACGGGCAGGTCAGTGGTCAGGTCTCCGATATCGAGATCCAGGCTCAAGAGATTCTGGCGAACAAGAAAGATATCAACGAGATCCTGGCCAGACACTGCAACCAACCCATCGAAACGATCGCTCGCGATACCGAGCGTGACCGCTACATGACGGCCATTCAGGCGAAAGAGTATGGCCTGGTTGACGAGGTTGTCGGTCACATCCCGACCGCCGAGGCCAACAAACCCCCGGTCTCCTGAACCGAGCGTATTCGAACCGAACCGGCTCGCCGTCCGTCCAGAACTTCCAGGCTGACCGCTTCTCAACCGGGGACCTACCCATGCCATTGATCCCGATCGTCATCGAGCGGAGCGGTCGTGAAGAGCGGGCGATGGACATCTATTCCCGCCTGCTCCAGGACCGCATCATCCTCCTGGGCTCGGCCATCGACGACCAGGTGGCCAACGTGGTGGTCGCGCAGATGCTCGTCCTGGCCCATCAGGACAGCAAGGCCGATATCCACCTCTATATCAACAGCCCCGGCGGGAGCGTGACCGCCGGAATGGCCATCTATGACACCATGCAGTTCGTCCCATGCGACGTCGCCACTTATTGCATGGGCCAGTGTGCTAGCATGGGCTCGCTCCTCCTGGCCGCCGGCGCCAAGAACAAGCGGAACGCGCTTCCCCACGGCCGGATTATGATCCACCAGCCACTCGCCGGCATGGAAGGGACCGCGACCGACATCCTGATTCACGCCGAAGAATTCCTTCGGATGAAGAAGCAACTCAATGGGATCTACCGGAAGCATACCGGTCAGACTCTTGAGAAGCTCCAGGAAGACACCGATCGGGATCGTTTCATGTCGCCCGAGGAGGCCCGTGAGTATGGCCTGATCGACCATGTGATTGAGCGGGAGCCCGCCATCACCTTGAATCCCAATCCGATTCCCTGATCGGAATCCCGGATCGAACTCGGTCGGGTAGGGTTCACCCTGCCCGGCCTCGACTCGTTTCGAAATGGTGCAGACTCACCACCATCGGAGCGATTGCAAGAGTGCCCAGAAGGCGTGCTTGGCCCGGGCGTTCGAGAGGAAATAACCGGTGACGGGCAGGAGCATGATCAGGCAGGCGAGCCCGAACATCGCGTGCGAGATCTCCGAAGGGGCCTGAGGGAATCTCGATAACTCCTCGCGGAATCTCGGCTTGAACTCGGAGATCAGGGTTTCCGGGTCTTTCCCGTATGCCTCGATCGTCGCCGATCTGAGTCTGGGCAGGCTCCTGACCGTGATTCCCGACATTCGATCGGCATCCTCGAAGCCGTAGATCGTCGAGGTGAACCGTCCGTCGATCCGATACAAGGTCTCGCGGACCGCACGATCGAGTTCCTCATTCGACAGATGGTAGACCGTCACTCGGAGAGCGGCGGTTCCGGCAAGGACGAGCGACCAGAGTACCACCAGCGCGATCCAGATCGACCAGCCTAGAAGTCCGACTTCGGCACCAGCGACCCGGGATAGTACCGACTGTCCGAAGGGTCCAAACGCCACCAATCCTCCCAATCCTCCGGCCATCAAGCCTACGTCGACCGGACCGGTCAGCATGATGGGTTTCCGCCCACCGTGAAACAGGCCCAGGACGTAAAAATAGGCTGCGAGAGGGGTTGCCGTAAGTGCGATCTGAATCGCGGAGGTCATGGGATGCCTCGAAGGGATTCGATCAATCGGTGGCCTCGCCGGCCAGATCCGTGATCACCGCTTCGTTAGCCTCGGGGAATTGATAACTCGGAAGCTGACCGGCCGGGACCCATTGGAATCCCGAATGGACCGCCGGATCGGTTCGCGGTCCTTCTATCGTACATCGATAATAATTCAATTCCACAAGCCCATGGGGGTATCTGTGGATCACCTGCCGGAGCCGGTCACCGACGACGACCCTGATACCGACCTCCTCGAAGCATTCGCGAGCCGTTGCCTCTTCGACCGACTCGCCCGGCTCGCACTTGCCGCCCGGGAACTCCCAGTATCCCGACATCGCCGAGCCCACCGGCCGGACTCGGATCAGATATCGACCATCGCGCCCGATCAAGCCGATGCCAACTCTTATGGGTAGCTCCTGGGCGTCGACTTCCAATGTTCAGATCTCACGAGGGTGGCGAGATTTGCCGGGTTGAAAACCCTTGAAGGCCGAGGACCAGGGAGGAGGTTCGATCTTCCCTCAGATTCGAAGTGCGACGCTTTGCGATCAAACTTTTCCTTCCTTGGCCGCTTCGATCGCCCGACCGGGCGATCCCATCGCGTTGTATCCTGCGTCCACGTGCATGATCTCGCCGGAGATCCCGCTAGCGAGGTCGGAAAGGAGGAACATCCCCGCGGCTCCAACTTCCTCGCGAGTGATGTTCCTGCCCAGAGGGGCGACGGCTTCATAGAGCCCGGCGAGCTTATCGGCATCGCCGACGGCCGAGGCCGCGAGGGTCTTGACCGGGCCGGCCGAGAGTCCGTTGACCCGGATATTCTTCGGGCCCAGGTCGTAGGCCAGATACTTCACGGCCGCGTCGAGAGCCGCCTTGCAAACGCCCATCATGTTGTAGCCCGAGACGACTTTTTCGCCGCCGTAATAAGTCAGCGTCTCGATCGCGCCACCATTTGGCATGATTTCTGCCGCACATCGAGAGACGGCCGCCAGCGAGTAGACGCTGATCTCCATGGCCGTCTTGAAGCCTTCTCGGCTGGACTGGACGAACGGGCATTTGATGTCGTCGATGGGTGCGAAAGCGATCGAGTGAAGGACGAAGTCCAGGGAACCGTAAGTGGCGCCGGCCTCCTGGAAGACGCGAGCGATGTCTTCATCCTTCTGGACATCGCAGGGAGTGATGAGCTTAGCCCCCACCGGCTCGGCCAATTTGCGGACGCGCCGCTCCATCTTGTCACCCGGGAGATGGGTGAAACCGACCTCGGCCCCCTCATCGAGCAATTTCTTGGTGATTGCCCAGGCTATGCTGAAATCGTTCGCGACCCCGAGGACCATACCCTTCTTGCCGGTGAACAAGCCCATCGCCCCGATCCTTCCCGTGCCCGTTCGGGCTCGTTCCAACGTGTTTCGCGTTCCAAAGTTCGACGACATGCCGTGCGTCAAGAGGATAGCGTGGCGGACCAGACCGCTCAACCTCACTCTCGATGAAGGTCAGGGGAGATCGGCTCGGCGGCTCGGTGGGGGCCTCTCGACTAGTCGGCGACCGTCCCAGGCTTGCAAAGGTCAACAGGGATGAGTTGGGGTTTTGTTTCACATGGTCGAGGTGTTCTTTCCGGGCATTTCTGCTTGGGGATCATGGGGTGATTCTCGATCTCGAATTCTCCTCGGATCGATCCTCGCCGTTGGTGGTTCTATCGAATGAGTTTGTCACGCCGAATAGATCCTGCGCCCGCTACTCATCGCGTCGATTCCCGAGATTGCCCTTGAGCGATGAGTTTGATTAATCGATAAGACAGGCCTACTGCGTCCTCCATTTCTGGCTGTTGTAATTCGTTCAAATCACTACGTTCTCCGACATAGATCCGATAAGGAGCTTGGGTTGATTTATCGATTATGGGTGCCCGTTTTCGTTTCGCTCTGCAACACCACCATCACCTGGGCGGACGAGCCCCATCGTGCCCCTCCCGCCGCGTCTCAACAAACTCCGTCGGCTCCGAGCGGATCGATTGCCAAGCCGGCTCCTCCCCAGACGGCCGAATCAGGGTCGAGCGCCCCAGAGCCAGCTCGGATCTTGATGGCTCAGCGTCCCACAAATCTCCAGAATTCGAAGCCTGCGGTTTCCGTCGCCGAACAGGTGAACCACCTCAGTAAGGCGATCGAGGCCGGTGAAGAACGAATCAAGGAACTGAAGGCCGATCGCGAAAATCCAGCCAGCGAGTATTTCCAGTCTCAGACCGCGTTCGAAGAGGCGGACGAGGCCCTGGAGAGTCAGAAAAAAGCCCTCAAAGCTCTGGCCGAAGAGGATCAAGTCGGTCGAGAGGCGGCCCAGGCCGAAGTCGTCCGGCTGGAGAAGGCCCGCAACCAGGCCAAGGAACGATTTGACCTGGCGATCGAGGATCGCAAGATCTCGGCCGAACAGCTTGTCAACGTCGAGCAGAAGCTTCAAAGAGACCGCAAGGCACTCGATAAGCTGGAGGGCAAGGCAGAACCCGAGGTTGCGCCGGCAATCGCCCCGGTCGAAGGGAAAGCCGGGACCGAGACAGCCGCTCAACCTGCGGGCCCTCCCTCGACGAGCGCCGGCCCGGTCGTCGTCCCGCCCGGGTCGGCCTCGCTCCCTTCGGGACCCGCATCAGTTCCAGCACACGTCGCGACGGTTTCGACTCCGGCCCCATCGACCAGCCCGGCTCCCACGCCCGCTCAGGCGGTGGAGGCAGCTCTTCCGAGCCCGGATAAGGGGCGGGCGCCCAGCAAGGAACTGATCGAAGCCCAGCAAGATGCACAGACCAAGGCCGAGGTCTCTAAGGAAGCCGAGGCCGACGCACAGTCCGTCACCGATCGGCTGGCGAGCCTCGACCGAGAGATCGCCCTGGAACAGCAGCTGCTGACCACGGGTCGAAAGCAGCGCGATAACGCGACCGAGATTCGCCGCGACCTGACCGAATCATTCCGCGCCCGGTCGCTCGCTGGCGCACCGCGAGCCGAGCTGGATGTGCTCCTCGATCAAGTCAAGCAGCTGGAAAAGCGGCTCAAGGCGGCCAGTGATGACGTCCAGGAGCACTCGATTCGCCTGGAGGAGCTCCAGACCGAGCGAGCCGGCCTCCAGGCCGAGCAGCTCGATGCCCTCAGGAAGGTCGAAGAGGCTCGGGCCCAGGTGAAGGTCGCCGAGGCCGACATCAAGCGGCTGGAGAATCCCTTCAGCCCTCATAACATCCTCCAGTGGTCCATCGACCACGGGCCGCGGATCCTGACGATTCTGCTGGCAATGTTGGCCGCCCACTGGCTCTCGAAGTTGTTCAGCCAGCGAGTGATCCGGCTTTTGGCCCACAACGGCGCCCGGGGATCGAGCATCGAACGCGAGGCCCGCGCGCGGACCCTGGTCGGCGTCTGCCACAATGCGGCCTCGATGGCGATCTACGTCGGCGGCGGCTTGATGATCCTCCAGGAAGCCGGGATCCCGATCGCTCCCTTGCTCGGCGGGGCCGCAGTCTTCGGCCTGGCCGTGGCCTTCGGTGCCCAGAATCTCATCCGCGACTATTTCTACGGTTTTGTCATCCTCCTGGAAAACCAGTACAAGCTCAACGACGTGGTCCAGATTGGAGACCTCTCCGGACAGGTCGAGAAGATCACCTTGCGGATGACGGTCCTCCGCGATCTGGAAGGCAGGGCCCACTTCCTGCCCAATGGCGCGATCACCGCCGTGACCAACATGACTCACGGATGGTCCCGAGCCCTCTTCGACATCGGCGTGGCCTACAAGGAGAATGTCGATCGCGTCATGGCCGTCTTGATGACACTCTCCAATGAACTCCGGGCCGATCCCGTTTATGCCCCGATGATTCTCGAAGATGCGACCATGCTGGGGGTCGACCAGTTCGGCGATTCCGCGGTCGTGATCAAGTTCTTCATCAAGACGCGCCCACTCCAGCAGTGGAACGTCAAACGGGAACTCCTCCGACGGATCAAGAATCGCTTCGACGAACTTGAGATCGAGATCCCATTCCCGCACCGGACGGTTTATCACCGGGTGGAGTCGGGTGCCAACTTGCCCGAGTCCCTGGGCAATCCGAGCCGGATCCTCCACGGGTCCCATGCCAGAGGATGATCCTGGTCTAGCCTGCTCACGAGTCGTTCCATCGGCCGTTCGTCGGGAGGGTTTCAACGCCCGAAGAGCGGTCGATGCATTTAGCCGGGTGCTTGAGGATAGTCGGTCAGGACCGAAGGACGCAGCGAGGTCCGGAGCGCGTTCAGGACAGCCAGGACGTCGATCACTTCCTGGGCCACGGCCCCTGCGACGGGTGGCAGATACCCCGCCGAGGCGATGAGCATCCCGATCAGGCTCAAGGCCATGCCGCCGATGGCCGTCTGCAGGGCGATCTTCCTCATCCTTCGCCCGATATGGAGGAGTTCGTCCACCCGGCCCAGCGAGCTTTCCAGGATGACCGCCCCGGCCGCTTCGGAGGTGACGTCACTCGCCTGACCGAAAGCGATCCCCACCGTGGCCGCGGTCAACGCGGGTGCATCGTTGATCCCGTCTCCCATAAAGACGGTGGGGCACTTCCTGGTCTCCTCGCGGACGAGGTTTAATTTCTGCTCGGGACTCTGGCTCGCGTGGATCTCCGTGATTCCCACCTTCTCGGCCAGGTAGCGGACCTCGGATTCTCGGTCTCCCGAGACCAGCAGGACGCGGCCGAAGTGATGACTGGGCTTCAGATGCCCCACGAAGGCTCTCCCATCGGGTCGGGGTTCGTCCCGATATCGGAACGTTCCCGCGTACCGGCCATCGATCAGAGTCACGCATTCCAGGCCCCCGGACAAGGGGGGGAGCGACCCGGCCGAGTTCGGCGATTGGGACAGGAATTTCTTCCGGCTCGTCACCTGGACCGTTCGACCATCAATGGACCCCCGAAGTCCCTCACCCGGCTTCTCGCTGACTTCCTCGGCCGTCGCGGGTTTGAGCCCGGCGCGATCGGCAGCCGCGATCGTCGCCATCGCGAGCGGGTGGCGTGAGTAACGCTCCAGGCTCGCGACCGCGCCCAGGACTTCGTCCTCCTGGAACCCTTCGCCGGTCAAGACTTCCGTCAGCTTCGGTTGGCCGAAGGTGAGCGTACCGGTCTTGTCGAAGATCGCCGTCCGGCAGGTGTCGATCTTTTCCAGGACGGCCGGGTCCTTGATGATGATCCCGCGACGGGCGGCCAGCGAGACCGAACCGATGATCGCCACGGGGATTCCGATGAGCAAAGGGCAGGGCGTGGCGACCACCAGGACGGAAAGGAATCGGATCGAATCGCCGCTCGCGAACCAGGCGATCAGGGCAATGACCACCGCGATCGGGGTGTAAATCGCCCCGAGTTGATCCCCCAATCGACGCAGTTCGGGGCGTCGCTGTTCCGAATCGCGCATGACCTGCATGATCTTGGCATATCGCGAATCGATGGCCCGCTGCTCCGCCCGTATGGTCAACGCGCCATCACCATTGATCGCCCCGGACATCACGCTGGAGCCGACGGCCTTCGAGAGGACATACGGCTCTCCGGTTAGGTACGACTCGTCCATCGTGCTGTGCCCCTCGGTCACGATGGCATCCACCGGGCAGGTCTCGTGGGGATAGACGACCAGCAAGTCGCCGACCTCGACCTCGTCCAGCTGGATGTCCAGGACGGATTCATCCCGCTTCCTGTGGGCGACCGAGGGCATCCGTCGGGCCAGGGCCAGCAACGCGGAGGACGCCCGGCGGACGGCATAAGCCTCGAGTGCCTGCCCGCCCGACAACATCAGTACGACCAGAGTGCCGGCGAGATACTCGCCCAGGACGACCGAGGTAACGATCGAGATCCCGGCGAGCAGGTCCGAGCTGAACTCGAATCGAGTCAGTCGGATCAGTAATCCTCCGACCAGCGGAATGCCGCCGATCGTCAAGGCCACGAGGAGCGGGATCGTCGACCAGTCCCACCCATAAATCCTCGAGTCGATCCTCCAGGCGAAACGGAGGAGCAGATGGAGGACGATGGCTCCTACGGCGATCGCGGCGATGATCAGTTCTCGCGAAAAAAGGGACGAGATCCGGGCTAGCGCGGGTTTCATGATGGCTCTCAAATTCGATCGGCAGGCGTCGAACCGACCAACTTGATGGATCGGCGGCCGGGAGCTAGCATGAGGCTACCAGAAACCGATGTGCAGATCTTGAGTTAGCGAATACTCTCGCCGCCGCTCGAGCACGTTCCAGTCGAGGAAATCCGCGACCGGGGTATGATCGATCATGGACCCGGTCGATTCGCCCCCGGCTGGCCTTGGGCTTCGGAGGCCGGTTCGAGGGAGAAGGCGCGCAACCCCAACTCCTGGTCCAGCGTCCCTCGGGCCTGGCCGAGGGCCTTCTGGGTCGCGGCGCCCATACCCAGGCTCCGGCGTTTGAGATCGGGGGGGATCTCCCCCAGACCCAACGACTCGACCAGCCCTAAGACCGATTTGACCTGCGGGTCGTCGGCCAGGCCGTTCCCGGCCTCGGCGGGGAGGTCGTCGAGCCGGACCGAGGCCGATCCGGCGAGGGCCGGTACCCATCGTTCGGCCTCGACGCGGACCAGCAGGGTCGCCTCGACGACGACCGAGGAGAAGTCGGGGGCCATTTCGAGCCGGGTGAGCACCGCACCGATCCGTCCCTTCCGTCCGAGTTCCCGGAGGTGGTCGGGGAGCGGGTCGACCGGGGCCTCGCCGAGGAGTTGCTTCAGTCCCGAGATCGCGACGTTCAGGCTGGCCGCGGCGGGCGGGGCCTCGCCGGGGGCCGGTTCGGGCAGGACCAGACCTTGATAGCGTAGGAACCTCCCGCCGGGGTCGTTGGTGATCTCGGTCGCGGCCCGGCGGATCAGCCATCGCTCTTCCGACTCGGGTTGGGGCGGCAAGAGCTTCTCGACCGAGACACTCTCGCCAAGTCCCGGCGCGAATCCTCGACCTTCCAGGGCCGCCGAGAGTTCGGCCATCGGCATCGTCTCGACCTCGGGCAAACCCAGGAGCCATCCGAGTCGGAGCATCCGGTTCGAGGCCTTGTCCCGTCTCGCCACCGCTTTCAGGTCGGTCCGGTTCAGTCGGACGAGCATCAAGGGCGTGTCGGTCACTCGCTTCGGGTCGGCCTGACTCGCGAGTTCTCGGTCGATCCAGCCGAGGATCCGATCCCCCTGCGAGGGGTTGGCCAGCCTGTCGCGACGCCAGGAGTTGAGCCGGTCTAGATACTGGGTCGAGGCCTTCTGGACGATCGGGGCCTCGGCCTTCCGCCACTGGGCCGATCGATCGGGCAGATGAGCATCGGCCCAGGCCCGACGGACCAGGACCGGGATCGGTCCCCTCCGATCGGAGTCGAGGATTTGTCCGAGGACGACCTGCCCGTCACGGAGAGTGATCGAATCGGCGGCGGTCGGCGAAGGTCCCTGGGCGATCGCGATCAGTCCGACAATCCAGCCGATTCCGACCATGAACGTTCCCCCCTTTGAGATCCGAGGCCCTGGCGCGTTATCCTCGCTCAGTCCATGTTAACCCCGGATGATCGGCTTTGTCTCGAAAGGGGATCGAATCATGGCCCGAATTCGATGGGTTGAGGAAGGCGAGGCGACCGGCGAGGTCTCCGCGGTCTACTCCTCCTGGATGGCCGCCAACCCCGGTCGGCCGAAAATCCCCGGAATCCTCAAGTGCCTGAGTCTCCGTCCGGATCTCTTCCGGGGAATCGACGAGGTATCCGAGGCGGTCCATTTTCGCGACGGGCATCTGACCCGGCGGGTCAAGGAGATGATCGCCACCTATGTCTCGGCCCTGAATCGATGCCCCTACTGAGTCGGTAGCCACGCGTTCTTCCTGCGGTCGCAGGACACCAATCCCGAGTTGCATACCTGCCTGGCCCGCGCCGACCTGGACGCGGCACCGCTGTCGGACCCCGAACGCGCCTTGCTCGACTTCGTCGGCCTGGTCACCCGCCACGCCTATCGGACGACGGACGAGGATGTCGAGAGGCTCCGATCGCAGGGCTGGACCGACCCTCAGATCGCCGAATGTGTCTACGTCACGGCCCTCTTCGCCTTCTTCAATCGGGTGGCCGACGCCTTCGGTCTGGAAGATCCAGGGTATTTCGATCCGCAAAACTTGGCGAAATGAGAACCCGGATCCGGATCAATCGGGCTTTGCCCAATTGTTAGACTCTGACAAATCCGAGTTCATCCTCGTGATTGCCGCGATCGATAGGCGGAACGGGACGCAGCTCCGATGATCGACCTACGACCGCTCGGCGACCATGGGTTCCTCTCGCACTTCGCCGATGAATCCCAGGCGCGAAGGTGGGCCGAAGCGGTTCGCTTGCGGGCAATCCCGGGCGTGGTCGACGTCGCGGTGGCCTACGCCTCGGCCGCGATCTTCCTCGACCCCGACGCGATCGATCCCGACCGGTTGGGTCGTGTCCTGGAAAAAATCGAACCGATCGCTCCGGTCGACTTCGAAGGCCGGACGATCCGCCTGCCGGTTCTCTATGATGGCGAGGACCTGTCCGAGGTCGCCCGGCTGGTCGGGTTGGGGGAATCCGAGGTGATTCGGCATCATACGTCGGGCGATTTCACCGTCTTCGCCCTGGGTTTCCTCCCCGGCTTCGCTTATTCGGGTTATTTGACCGAACCCCTGGCCGGGTTAGCACGTAGGAAGGATCCGAGGGTCCGGGTTCCCGCCGGTTCGGTGGCGATCGCGGGTCGACAGACCGGGGTCTATCCGGCCGAATCGCCGGGAGGCTGGCACTTGCTGGGCAGAACTCCCCTGAAGATCGTAGACTTGAGTCTGGGTCTGTTCCCGATCCGACCGGGGGACCGTCTCAGGTTCGAATCGATCGATTCGGAGACTTACCGCGACCGGCTGGGTGAACCTCTGGCCGCAATCGCCCTTGCTGAATGAATGCAGTCGGCCTATACTTGATTTCCCGATTGCATCGAGCCCACCAGAAAACGACTCGTCCAATCACTCCTCACTTGGCCCGCCCTTCCACCTGGCGGACTTGATCCCATGATCCGACGCGAAGACATCCGAAACGTGGCGATCATCGCCCACGTCGACCACGGCAAGACCACCCTGGTCGACGTGATGCTCCGCCAGTCCGGCCAATTTCGCGCCGGCACGCTCAGCCAGGATTGCATCCTGGACTCCAATCCTCAGGAGCGCGAGCGTGGGATCACCATCCTGGCCAAGAACATAGCGATCAACCACGGCCAGACCAAAATCAACATCATCGACACGCCCGGCCACGCCGACTTCGGCGGCGAGGTCGAGCGGACTTTGCAGATGGCCGACGGAGCCCTCGTGCTCGTCGATGCCTTCGAAGGACCGATGCCGCAGACCAAATTCGTCCTGCGAAAGGCCTTCGCGAACAAGATCCGGCCGATCGTGGTGATCAACAAGGTCGACCGGCCCGACGCCCGTCCCAATGAGGTCCTCAACGAGATCTTCGATTGCTTCGTGGATCTGGGGGCCGACGAGGAGCAGCTCGACTTCCCCTACATCTTCGCCTCGGGGAAGGGGGGATTCGCCTCGCACGACATGCATGCCAAGTCCGGCGACATCAAGCCGTTGCTCGACCTCCTGGTCGAGAAGGTTCCCGGTCCCGAGGTCGACCCGGACGGCCCCTTGCAGATGCTCTGCACGACGCTCGACTTCTCCGAATACGTCGGCCGGATCGCAATCGGCCGGATCGTCGGCGGTCGGGTCAAGCGTGGCCAGAAGATCATGCTGATGAAGGCCGAAGGGGTGAACAAGCCCTGCACGGCCGACGGAGTTCTCGTCTTCGATAAGCTCGGTCGGATCGACGTCGAGGAGGCCGCCGCGGGCGACATCGTCGCCATCGTCGGGGCTGCGGGCGTTGATATCGGTGACACGATCACGGCTTACGACTCGCCGGTCGCCCTGCCCCGGATCGAGGTCGACGAGCCGACCTTGAGCATGCTGTTCACCGTGAATGACTCTCCCCTCGTCGGAGAAGGGCAGTTCCTCACGACCCGGCACCTCAAGGAGCGGCTCGACCGCGAGCTGCAATCCAACGTCGCCCTTCGGGTCGAGCCGACCGACGAGCGAGACTCGTTCATCGTCTCGGGCCGAGGCCTGTTGCACCTCTCGGTCCTGATCGAGAGCATGAGGCGCGAGGGGTACGAGCTGGCCGTCGGCAAGCCCGAGGTCATTCTCAAGCGGATTAACGGCGTCGAGCACGAGCCGTATGAATACCTGGTCGTCGACGTCCCGCAGGCCCAGATGGGCCCGGTGATGGAACTGGTCGGTGCTCGGCGGGGCGAGATGCTCCGGATGGACGTGAAGGGGGCCTACTCCCACCTGGAGTTCGTGATCCCGGCGCGTGGTCTCCTGGGCCTGAGGAGCCGCCTGATGAGCGGGACCCAGGGCGAGGCGATCATGCACCACAACTTCCACGAGTATCAGCCGTTCCGAGGCGAGATCCCTCGTCGGGCCAACGGCGTGATGATCAGCATGGTTAACGGCCAGGCCGTCGCCTTCGCGATGGATTCGCTCCAGCAGCGCGGGACGATGTTCATCGCCCCCGGAGATGACATCTACACGGGTATGATCATCGCCGAGAACGCCCGGGCCGACGACATGGTCGTCAACCCGTGCAAGGAGAAGAAGCTGACCAACATGCGGGCCTCGGGCTCGGACAAGAACGTCCTGCTCAAGCCCCCCCGCCTGATGTCGCTCGAATACGCCCTCGAATACATCGAGTCCGACGAACTCGTCGAGATCACCCCCTCCAAGATCCGCCTTCGCAAGAAGGTGCTCTCCGAAGAAGGCCGCAAGCGGGCCGGACGCGGGGGCGGGAAGACGGTTGGAGTCTGATCGCCGAGTTTGGAGGCTCCCATGCAGCTCATCCCGAGAAATCCGAAGGCGATCTGGATCGCCTCGGCCTTCCTCGGGGCCGTGGGAGCCATCCTGATCTGGCTGATGAGTCCGGCGAGTGCTCGCGACGGATGGCAGCCACCAGCCGACGAATTCGTCTCCGGCTTCCTCAAGGATGGCCGGACGCTCGTGACGGTCCCTCGATCGGCTTCAGGTAACCGGATCGTGGGCACGCCTGAGACGGGTCCGATCCGTCTCCGCGACATCGACACCGGGGAAGTCACCGGCTCGCTCTTCGGCCCGGACGACGTCTTTGACCGGGTGCTCGTCGATAGCGATCACGACCTCCTCCAGATCCAGAGGAAGGGTGACGGAGCGAACAACTTCGCGCTTGATCTGGTCGAGGCCCGGGGGGGCAAGCAAGTTGCCTCCTTCACTTGCCACGTACCTCAAAACAATATCTGGTGGATTGTCTCACCCGGAGGAAATGGGACGGCTTTTGTCACCTTCCAGGGCGACCAACCGAAGGTCGAGTGGTGCGATATCGCGACCGGCCGTCGCCTTCACTCGTTTCCCGATTGTCGAGAGCCGATTGGCATTTCACCGGATGGAAAGCGGCTTGCCGCGAGCGTCGATGGCGGGATGGTTGTCTTCGACCTGAACACAGGTTTGGAGGTTGCCCGACTCTCGGCCCCGCAACGGTGGCCCAAGTCCTTTTCACCCGATGGGCAATTGCTTCTGGACGATCAGTGCGACGTGTGGGATCTCGCCAAGAGGGGCCGGCGGTTTGGAGTGAGCGGGATTTACTATAATAGCTCCCTCTTCAGCCGCGATGGTCGCGACTTGATGGTCGTCGGTAAGTCGAAGTCGGATTGCTGGCTGGCCTTCCATGACCTTACGGATGGACACGAGATCCTCGAACGGAGAGTACGATTGGTGTCGGGTAATAATCCGAGCCTCCATCTGGGAGAGGCCACGCCCGACGGTCGATTCCTCCTGGCGACTGGGACCCCGCAGTCACCGAAGCCGAGCCTCCTGCACATCTGGCTAGCAAAGATCCCGGGGCTGAGTCGGCTGGCGAGGCCCGAGCCGGTCGATGCCTATCTGGTCATCGAGGCATCCACGGGTCGCATCCTCGCCCGAGGGGCCAGTGATGCCTGGAGCTGCACGCCCGACGGTCGATTCATCGTGACCCGGAGTCGGCAAGAGGTTTATCAAGTCTGGGACTTGCCCCATCGCCGATCCTGGCGATCGATTGCTCCTTCGATCGCCTCCTGGCTCCTACTCTTGGGTCTCTGCACGTGGCTCGTAACCCTGCAGTCTCATCGTCTTGCAGGCAAGTCGTAACCCGATCATGCTCTCAATCTGCTGGGTCGACGGCGTGTCCGATGCGATCGACCCAGCAGAATTTCAACGACTATTCGTATTCTTCCGGATGAAGTCGAGCCCTTCCTGGCAGAGTCCGAGGGCGTCGGGGAAGAGCGGCCTCCAGACCTTGGTTGCGGCGGCGATCGCGGGCAGGGCGTTTCCGAAGGCTTCGATGGTCAGGTAGCCATCGAAGTTGCTGTGAGCCTTGACGCCCGACCAGTAGCCCTCCCAATCCACCTGTCCGGTCCCGGGGGTGCCTCGGTCGTTCTCAGAGACGTGGAAGTGGATCGTTTCGGCCGTGCATGAGGCGATGGCCTTGGACTGATCCTTCTCCTCGATGTGCGAGTGGAAGCTGTCGTACATCATCTTGAGGTACGGGTGATCCACCGCTCGGACGAACTTGACCGTGTCGGCGGCTGTGGTCAGGAAGTAGTTCTCGAACCGATTCAAGTACTCGACGGCGATCTTGATCCCGTATCCCTGGGCCTTCTCGGCGGCCTGACGGAGGGTATCGACGCCGTGGTGGAACTCGGTCTCGGTCGGCCCGGTCCCGGAGAACACGCCGATGGCCGAGTGGGTCGGGCCGCAGAGGACCTCGCAACCGAAGCTCGAGGCGCACTCGAAGACCTTTTCCAGATAGGCCACGGCGGCCTTGCGGACGGCGGGCTCGGGTGAGATCGGGTTGGTTTCCGGCCCCATCACCGTGACGGCGGTCGCGCCCAATCCCAGTTCCTTCAGACGTTTCCCGAGCCGCTCGTACGACTTGCGATCGTCGACGTCGAAGATCGGGACCTCGACCGAATCGAAACCCATCGCCTTGAGTCGGTCGAGGACGGGGTCGAGCTCGGGCTCGACCTTGGTCGTCCACAGCAGTAAGTTCATTCCGGTCTTCATCGCCAGTGCTCCGGGGAAGGGGTCTCGATCAGACCGGGACGACCGTCTGCCACTGGTTGGTTTCGGCCGAGTCGAGCACGGCATCGCAGACCGCCTGCGTGGCCAGGGCCTCGCGGAAGGTCGGACTGGTGGACTGGCCCCCGGCGAGATTCTTGAGGAAGTCGGCCACCTGGTGGACGAAGGTGTGCTCGTAGCCGATCTGGAGGCCGGGGACCCACCAGTTCTTCATGTAGGGGTGGTCACCGTCCGAGACGTGGATCGAGCGCCAGCCTCGGGTGATCGAGTCGTCCCCGTAGTCGAAGAACTGGAGCCGGTGGAGGTCGTGGAGGTCCCACTTCAGCGAGGCTTTCTCGCCGTTGATCTCGAAGGTGTAGAGGGCCTTGTGGCCTCGGGCGTATCGAGTGGATTCGAACAGACCCAGCGAGCCGTTGTCGAACCGGCAGAGGAAGGCGCAGGCGTCGTCGATCTCGACCGGCTGGACCTGGCCGGTGAGGTTGTGCTTGCGTTCCTTGATGAAGGTCTCGGTCATCGCCGTGACCGAGTTGATCGAACCGTTGAGCCAGAGAGCGGTGTCGATGCAGTGGGCGAGGAGGTCGCCGGTCACTCCCGATCCGGCGGCGGCGGCGTCGAGCCGCCAGAGGGCAGTGCCGCCCTGGGGGAGGTCGGCCGAGATCGTCCAGTCCTGGAGGAAGTTGGCCCGGTAGTGGAAGATCCGCCCGAGTCGCCCCTCGTCGATGAACTGCTTGGCGAGCGTCACGGCCGGGGCACGTCGGTAGTTGTACCAGACGGTGTTGGGGACGCCGGCCTTCTCGATGGCGTCGACCATCTTCTGGCCTTCGACCAGGTCCATCGAGAGCGGCTTCTCGCAGAGGATCATCTTGCCCGCCTCGGCGGCGGCGATGGCGATCTCGGCGTGGGTGTTGTTCGGCGTGCAGATATCAATCGCGTCGATATCTTTGCGGGTGACAAGCTTCTTCCAGTCGGTCTCGACCGACTCGTAGCCCCACTTCTCGGCGAACTCCTTGGCTGAGGCCTCGCTCCGGCCGCAGACGGCCTTGAGGACGGGGCGGTACTCGACATCGAAGAAGTCGTTGACGCGTTTGTAGCCGTTGGAATGGGTCCGGCCCATGAAGCCGTAGCCGACCAGTCCGATATTCAGCGGTTTCTTGGGCATGAGGGGCTCTCGACTTGGGGCGGAGGGTCTCGGCCCGTTGGGCAGGGCTCGCCCTGCGGCGACCCGTGACTCGGCAGGAGAAGCTCCGCCCTACGAAAGAGTTTCAGGGTTGAACGGAATTCACTCAGGACCAGCCGTGAGCATCGCGGACCGCGACCATCTTCGCCAGGATGTCGTTCCAGGTCTGGGGCTTCATCATGACCTCGTTGGGGAACATGCAGCCGTCCCAGCAGATGTGCTTGAAGGCCTTGGTCAGGTGGCCGTTCTCGTCGCGGAGCCAGAACCCGGCGTGGTGCGGGATGTCGAGCTTGCCGTTGGGGTCGTTGGCCTGACAGTGCCGGCCGGTGTGGTCGTGCGATCCCGAGCCGAAGACCGTCGCGTCGTTCTGGGCGACGTGGAAGTCGATCGTCCAGGGGCGGAGGGCCGTGGTCAAGGTCCGAAGGGCGGAATCTAACGTCGACTTGTCCTTCCAATCGAAATGATCGGGGAGGATCCGGTCCTCGGGTGCATTTTCGCCCAGGGTATAGAGCAGGGTGTGGGCCATGTCGGCCTGGAAGCCGACCGTCTCGGGCTCGCCGACCCGCTCCAGGAGGTCGACCATCTTCCGCCAGGAGTGCATGCCGCCCCAGCAGATCTCCCCCTCGGCGGCCAGTCGCTCGCCGTGGTCCCGTGCGATCTTGCCGGCTTGCTTGAAAGTCTCGGCGATCTTCGCCTGGTTCTCGGCCGGGTCGGCCGCCCAGTCGGCGACTCCCGTTGCCGAATCGATCCGGACGACACCGTAAGGGCGGACGCCCAGCTCGCGGAGCTTCTTGGCGATTCGGCAGCCCTTCCGGACCTGCTCCAGGAATTTCGTCCGACCCTCTCCCTCGTCCATCGCCGGGCCGCCGCCGGTGGGGGGCCAGACCGGGGCGACGACCGAGCCGATCGACAGGCCCTTCGCCTTAACCTTGTCGGCCAAGGCCTTGAGGTCATCGTCGGACGCGTCAATATCGACATGCGGGGCGAACAGGAACAGGTCGACGCCGTCGAACTTGATGCCGTCCACTTCCGCCGAGGCGGTCAGGTCGAGCATCGTGTCGAGGTCGATCGCAGGCTCCGACCCCTCACCCTTGCCCACGACGCCGGGCCACGCCGCGTTGTGCAGCTTCGGGAAGGTATTGGGATGGCTGGCGCTCATGGTGTGCCTTTCCGGGTCGATGGGTACTCACCGACAGAAGTTAGTTCGGATGCAGCGGCGATCAAGAACCTTCGTCAAGTTCCTCGAACCGACGGATATCGAAAACACCTCGGGAGCCCGAAGCTTCGTGAAGAATGCCATGACCTCGGCCTTGATATTGCCGCGCTGCAAGGTGTGCACCGAGACGGAGGGTTTATCCATGGCCGGGCCGAAGCTCGGGTTTGAAGAAGGGTATCAGCTCCTCAAGAGAAGAAGCTAAGGAGGAATGGAGTCCGTCGTCCATCGCTCTCAGCCCTCGGCGATTCGAGTCAAAATTGCGACTCGAACCCAGTCGTTGAGCTGCGCGAACCACCGAGTCATCGATGGGGTCTCCTCGGCGATCCGCAACTGACCGAGGACATCCTCGGGCCCGAGCGGAGGAAGGCTCCGACTCCGGGCGGCCGGGTGATAGACGCCGTCTTCTCCGAGGAGCAAGAAGGCGAGCGTCTTCCGCCGGACATTGAATCTCCAGACCTCGGGCACGCCGATCCGGGCGTAGGTCGCGATCGCATCGTCGGCGAGATGGGTCAGTTCCACCTCGATGGCCAGGTCGGGCGGGGGCTGAGTCGAGAGGTCGATGTCGATGGGACCGCGCATGATCTCGGCGTGAGGTCCGAAATAATAAGTGCGATCCCCTTCGACGCCGACCTTCTGCCCTTCGGAGCGGAAGGTCGCCGAGCCCGCGACCTCATACTCGATACCGCACTGGAGCGCCACGACCATCACGATCTTGTCGAAGCGATCTTCAAACCAGTCGTGGCGACGTGACAGGGTCGAGAAGGTCAGGCTCCCATCGATGTAGATCATCCGCAAGCCGCTCCGATCGGGGAGGGCGTCATTAATCGTGACGTACTGCTCCCAGTCGACTCCGTGGAGGACGAGATGCTGCTCGCCTCCTTCGGCGCCGGCTTCGACCTCGGGCACTGCGATGGACATCGTCGGAGCCTCCGTCATCGCGTCTTCAGGTAGTCCCCGACGGCCGGGAGGGACGAGTGGACGTCCGGGCCGAAGTAGCGGAGGCTGACGAACGGCTCTGTGCCGGTATTCTTGAAGGTCACGCCTTCCTTGGCCCGCTTGTCGGCCACGAAGACCTCGTCCCTGGTCACCTCGCCGTATCGGATGTAGACCGGGGTGTCGATTTCGAGTTTGCCGATCGTCCCCCGGCCCTGGGTGGAGACCAGGCCGTAAGCTCCAGCGTCCTTGATGGTGGCCGAGCCCCTGGGATAGACGGTCAGTTCGCGGGCGCTGAAGACCTGCTTGCCGTCGACCGTCCCGTAGACGATCCACTTGTCGACGAAGCCTTCGGCCTCCGAGCCGGCGTGGACGATCGGCTCCAGGTAATTGTGGGCCTTGAACTCGGGGTCGACGTTCTTCTCCCAGTCGAGCTGCTCGACGAGATAATCCAGGTCGCGGTGCTTGTCCTCGGGGACATCCTTGACCAGCAATTCCCAGGGGACCCGGCGGCCTTCGACCATCGACTGGTACATCCCGAAGACGTCCGAACCCCATTGCGGCTCGTAGGTCACGAGCGAACCGGGAGCGTGCAGGACGCAGGGGGGGATCAGCCAACCTGTCCCGGGCTTGAGTCGATAGGCCTTGGAGAGGTCGAGGATCCCATTGTCCCCTTCATTCCAGCGCTCCAGGCACTTCCGGAGGTCTTCCTTGGTGGTGCCCGGCTCCAGGCCCATGAAGGTGTGGGGGAAGTTGTTCCCGGTCCAGTTGAGCTGGGGCGGGAAGTAGTAACTCTCGGGCTTCCCCTCGCGGCCGAGCTTGGCGGCCTGCTCGGCCGATTGGTGCATGTGGTGCGGGATCGGGCCGAGGTTGTCGAAGAATTTGGAGTAGACCGGCCACTTCTTGTACTTGTCCCAGATCGCCTGGCCGATCAACTCGGGGCCATTGGTGTCGATGGCATCCTTCAGGGTAAATTTGTTGCCCTCATGGACGACATAGCTGAGGCCCTCGTCGGACGGGGCACCCTCGTTGGCGGCATTGGTAGTCGAGGCGAACCACCGCTCGTCGATCCCGCCCCGGTGGGTCCCCAGTGCATAGAGATCCTGGGGAGCCAGCTTGAGCCGCCCGCCGGGCATGAGGAACGATCGCGGGACCCAGGTGGGGGCCAGCCGCAGGATACCTTCACCGGCGTCGAGCGCCGCGCGGACGCGGGCTCCCAGATGCTGATCGCTCATCCGTCCGAATCTCCCCCCGGTTTCGGGCTTGGCCCGCGACGCGTCCCGAACCATCTCGCCAAATCGACCCCTTCGACGCGTCGGAAGACACCGTTGTAAGGGGGGAATCGGCACGAAGCAAGGGGGAAACGCCGGGAACCGGACGATCGATGGAAGGTCGGAGCGGTTGGGCGATCAGAATGTGTAAGTCTCGTTGAAGCGGGCGATCGCCAGGTTCGGCAGGCCTAGTGCCTCCAGTTCGGCGAGGATCTGGACCCGGAAGCGGGGCTTGATGTGGACGACGATCAACTGGACCTCATCGCGGCCGAGCTTCCGGGCCTCTTCCCCGAACATGGCCGGGGTGAGGTGCTTCGAGAGATTGGCCAGCTCGGTCATCGAGTTCGGGAAAGAGGCCTCTAGGAAGACCGCCTTCAGGCCCGGGGTCTCGCGGGCCACCTTCCAGAGTTCTTCGGTCGGGCCGGTGTCGGAGGCGACGATCACGGCGGTCGGACCTTCCTCGATCAGGAATCCGAGGGTCGGCACGAGGTGATCGACGGCGATCGGCGTGATCCGGACCCCGGGGAGATCGAATGGCCGCCCGGCCTCGATCTGATTGAGCTTGAGGAACGGGCCGATCTTGGCGGCGGACATCCCGATGAAGTCGGGCCAGATTCGGCCGTTGAAGATGTCGCGCTGGAGGCAGTCGAGCACCACGTCGCTGCCGTGGATCGTCACGCAATCGGGATTCGTATCGAAGGCGTTCTCGACGAAGATCGGCAGGGAGGCGACGTGATCGGCATGGGTGTGAGAGATCAGGACGTGCTTCACTCGCGACTGCTGCTCGGGACTCCCGTAGAAGCCCAGCCCGCCGGCGTCGATCGCGAAGCAATCATTGATCAGATATGAGATCAAATACTGATTTTGCTCCACGCCGTCCGATGACATCGATGATGGGATCAGCGTGATTTTCACGTGTCGGCTCCCCAAGATTCGGTTCGATTAAGGTTAGCACCTTTTTCGCAACCGTCAACGACGTACTCGCTTGGTTCGATCCCCCTCGATCCCCAGCGCCTTGACTTGCGGCAAGGCGCGTCTTAGGTTCGAGTTTGGAGCGATCCGGACCGGGCTGATTTCGAGGATCTTGTTCGTCATGGAACAGAAGACTTACGACCTGGTGGTGATCGGCTCGGGGCCGGCGGGCGAAAAGGGTGCGTCACAGGCCGCCTACTTCGGTAAGAGCGTCGCCCTGATCGAGAAGGAACCCTGCCTCGGCGGCGCTTCCGCCAACACGGGTACCCTCCCCTCCAAGACTCTCCGCGAGACCGCGCTCTTCCTGTCGGGTTTCCGGAATCGGTCGCTTTACGGCATCCAGTTTTCGCTGAAGCAGAAGGTCAGCGTTCGCGACTTCATGGCCCGTGAGCGATACATCTGCGACACCGAGCGGGCGAGGATCCAGGCCAACCTGAAGCGGCATCAGGTCCGCGTCTATTCCGGGGCGGCTTCCTTCGTCGATCCTCACATCATCGCCATCAAGCCGAACGGGAGCCCCGAGATCCGGATCAGGGGCGAAAAATTCCTGATCGCCACGGGCTCATCTCCCCATCGGCCGCCGATCTTCCCGTTCCACGATCCCCGGATCCTGGACTCGGACACCATCCTGAACCTCCGCGACATGCCCGAGACCCTGTTGGTCTGCGGGGGTGGTGTGATCGGTTGCGAATACGCCTGCATGTTCGCCGCGTTGGGGGTGAAGGTCACCCTGATCGAGCAACGGGAGCGGATTGTCGGCTTCCTCGACCATGAAATCTCCTCGGCCCTCCGCGACGGAATGGAGTCGCTGGGGGTCCGGATGATGTTGAACGATACCGTCGTCGCCATCCGCAACGAGATGGACCTCGAACTCCACCTGAAATCGGGGGCCGTCCTCACCAGCGATTACGTCCTGGTCTCGTCCGGTCGGAGCAGCAATACGTCCGGGCTCGGCCTTGAGGAAATCGGGATCACACTGGGCAAGCGCGGCCTTCTGCCCGTGAATGAGAATTATCGGACCGTGATCGATCACATCTATGGGGCCGGCGACGTGATCGGGGCGCCCGCTTTGGCCTCGACCTCGATGGAGCAGGCTCGTGTGGCGATGGTCGACGCCTTCGACCTGAAGTACAAGAAATCGGTCTCTCATTTCCTACCGTACGGGATTTATACGATCCCCGAGTGCTCGATGGCCGGAGCCACCGAGGAGGAACTGACCGCCAAGCAGGTCCCCTATATCGTGGGCCGGGCGACCTACCAGGCCAACGCTCGAGGGCAGATCATCGGGGACAACGATGGGTTCCTCAAGCTCCTCTTCGACGCAGGGACGATGAAGCTCCTCGGCGTTCACGTCATCGGCGAGCAGGCGACCGAACTGGTCCACATCGGCCTGACCGCCCTGTTGATGGGCGCCGATGCCGATCTCTTCATCAATACCTGTTACAACTATCCGACGTTGTCCGAAATTTACAAGTATGCAACCTATGACGCGCTCGGTCGCCGGGCACTCCTCGGTGCCGCGGTCTCGCCGACGGCCTGAGCCCCGAACCGAGGTCCATCACCTCCCCCATCAGGCCGGAAAGGCATTCATTTGTCATGCCGATCTGGCATGCTAGACTCGACCAGAGTTGTGTGGACCGTCCCGGTGGGGGAACGCGCACCGTCGAGAGGGCGGTGGGGTTTCCTCCTCGGGTTCCGGGGGATCGACATCCTCCGGAGATCGGGCGTGTCCCCTTTTTGGGGTCTGCCGACATGGGTGAGATCATTCCAAAGATTCGGCGGGTCTTGATCCCGATGGTCTGCCTGGCGTCGATGACCCAGGCCGGCTCGCTCGCGGCCGGCGAACCTGCGCCGGTCTGGGCCGGGACCGGATCCTGCTCCGCGACCGCCTGCCATAAAGGCCGGACCGACCCGGTCGAGCTGAAGGGGTCGGAATATGAATTTTCGGGGGCCTACGATCCCCATGCTCGTGCCTACCAGGTCCTCTTCGAAGAGCGATCCTTCTTGATCCTGAAGAATCTGAACAGTCGGGAGGATGTCGAGACGATCGAGGATCTCCGAAACGGCAGGAATATCGCAAACCTTCGTCCGATCACGAACGACCTTTGCCTCCGCTGTCACGTCTATCAGGGCTACGAGACCAATGCCCCGACGACCAGGATGGCCGGCTTTGCCCTGGAGGATGGGGTCGGGTGCGAGGGCTGTCATGGTCCGGCCGGAAACTGGCTTGTCCCCCACACCGAAAGTTGGTGGAAGGGACTCTCCGACGAGCAGAAGCAGGCCGAGTTCGGCTTCTATCCGACGAAGGATCTCCTGAGCCGCGGCAAGGTCTGCACCGATTGCCACGTCGGGGATGGATCGACCGAGGTCAATCATGACCTGGTGGCCGCCGGACATCCCCGGTTGAACTTCGAGTATGGGAGCCAGCTTGCCAAGCTGCCGAAGCATTGGCGGATCGAGGACGATCGGGCCAGGCATCCCGACTATGAGTCCAAGGTCTGGGTCCTCGGCCAGATCATCGCGGCGCAAGCTTCCCTCGACTTGCTGGAATCCCGGGCGATCCGATCTCTCTCCAGCGACGAGACCCCCTGGCCCGAATTTGCCGAGTATTCCTGCTTCTCCTGCCACCACGAGCTGGCCCCGAAAAGCTGGCGACAATCCGGACCCTCGCTCGCGGGCAAGCCGGGATCGCTCGAATGGGGGACCTGGTATCTGCCGATGGCCGGGACGCTCGGGTTTGAGGGCTTCGATCCGGATAAACCCGGGTCGCTCCTCGGCGACCTCCGTAAGGAGATGGCCCGCCCCATGCCCGATGCCGCGCTGGTGGTCCAGAGGGCTCACGCCGCCTCGGAGGAACTCGGGCGATTGGCCGACTCGATCAATCGCGACCGGATCGCACCCTCGGAGACGCGTGCCTTCCTGGCTCGCGCCCTGAAGGTCGGCGAGGACGGACGTCCTCCCGACTGGGATCGAGCCGCCCAGCAATATCTGGCGATCGTCGCCCTCGACAAGGCCCTGGTCGAATCCGACCCCCGCTACGCGGAGCCTCGAGTTCGCTCCACGCTCCAGGAGTTGAGGACCGGCCTCGATCTCCCGAGGCTCGGGGCTCGAGGCCGTGAGATCTTCGACAGTCCCTATCAATATGATCCCGGGAAGGTTACCGAGGCCCTCCGGACGATCGAGTCCGCCCTCCCCAAGCCTTGAAGGATGACGCCATGGCGACGCTGTCTTGGTGGAAGCGGTCATTGATGGTGCTGGGAATGACCCTGGCTGGGCTGGTCGCGTTCACCGCCCATCCCAGGCCCGGCCAATCGGCCGAGCCGCCGCAGGCGCAGGACGCCCAGCCATTCCTCTACTACGGTTCGAAGAGCTGCGAATCCTGCCACGCGGTGTCGGCGGAGAGGCCCAACGCCTTCCCCCGCCTCGTGGGTTATATCAAGTTCGATGAGTACAAGACCTGGAGTCAGGAAGACAAGCATTCGATCGCGTTCGCCCGCCTTAATAGCCCTCGCGGTCAGAACATGGCCAGGCAACTCAAGATCGACGTGACCCTGCCCGAATCGGGATGCGTCGGCTGTCATTCCGCCGGTAAAGAGGAAGTGAAGAATCGCCAGGGGGATCAGTTCGATCCGAATGAAGGGGTGAGTTGCGAGAATTGTCACGGGCCAATCTCGGCATGGTATGGCGAGCATCTCCAGGTGGCTTTCCGCAAGAAATCCTCGGAGGAACGGGCCAAGCTCGGGATGGTCGACGTCCGAATCCCCTCGATCCAGTCGAGCCAGTGCCTCTCCTGCCACATCGGCGATGCCGAGGAGGGCCGCCTGGTCACTCACGAGATGTATGCCGCCGGCCATCCGCCGCTGCCGAGCATCGAGGTCTCGACCTTCAGCAATAGCATCCCGCGTCACTGGTTCCTCACGGGGGAGAAGCCCGAGGCGATTCGCAAG
Organism: Tundrisphaera lichenicola; assembly: GCF_051175385.1. Classification (GTDB taxonomy): domain Bacteria; phylum Planctomycetota; class Planctomycetia; order Isosphaerales; family Isosphaeraceae; genus Tundrisphaera; species Tundrisphaera lichenicola. Next base: position 1,356,205 of record NZ_CP195106.1, read on the forward strand.
TCCGAGGGTTTCCGGGAAGGGGAACGAGAGCAGACCAAGCTCGCCTTAGTCGGGGCGGCCGTCGCCTTGAAGACTTCGATGAAGCTCCTCGGCGACGAGACCAAGGCCAAGGGAGAAACCTCGGTCCCGGGCCTGGATTGGCCCGACTTCGCGAGATTCGATTGCTGGTCGTGCCACCACGACCTGAAGCGCGAGAGCTGGCGGCAGGTCCGGGGCTATCCCGCCTCGCCGGGTCGGCCTCCGATCAGTGAATGGCCCCTCGCCATCGTCGAGCTGGGGATCGACCGGCTTGAACTCGACGATCCTTCGGCCGGAGTTCTCCGGACCGAGCTGGCCGGCCACCAGAAGGAAGTCCTCGGCGAGTCGACGTCCCGACCCTTCGGCAAGAAGGTGCCCCTCGCCCAGGCGGCCGAGAACTTCGCGCGATGGTCCGACGTCCTGATCGAAAAGCTATCCAAGGCGAGCTACGACGAGACCATCGCCCTCAAGCTCCTACGGAAGCTCGTGGCGAGGGCTCAGGGTCAAGTCGCCAGCTACGACGAGGCTCGTCACATTGCCTGGACGATCAAGATCCTGGCGGCAGACGCGGGCTCGAAGCTGGGAAGCCTCGATCCGTTCAAGGTCGTCTTCGACAAGTTCGACGAAGGACTCAAGCTCGAACTTCCCGCCGGTCGGAAGTACGAGATCGAAGATCAACTGGGTCAGGCGTTCCAGGCCATCGGCGATTACGAGCCTTCGGATTTCCAGTCTCATCTCAAGGAACTGGCCGCGCTCCTCCCGCAAGAATGACGGATGCTTGATGGACGATGGGCGATGGCCGGGGGGAGAAATCCCCACCCGGCCATCGCCCATTATCGGTTGCGGATTGTTACTCGACTCGGCTCAGCGGAGCGGTTCGCCCTTGATGTAGGGCCGGGCGTTGCCATAGACCGGATCTTGCGGATCGTCGCTGACCCACCAGGGGGCGGGGCTCCCGGGTCGCAGGTAGAGTTTACGCTGCTGTTCGAGGTCGAACGGTCGGGCCCCGATCCGTCCGAAGACCGAGAGCTGGTGTCCGCTCTCGTCCACCGCGCGATCGCGGTCCATCCCCTTGGAGATCGCCAGTGCCTCGCCATCCTTCGGGATCTTGAAGGTGGCAATCAGCTGGGGCGTCGGCCGGGGGCTGAATCCGTCGTTGCCGGGGGTCTCGGGGGAGGTGAGCTGGACAATCCTCATCCCGTTTTTGCCGTCGGCCAGGTAGGCGAATTCGCTGACGTAGGTGATCCCGAGCTTCACGTCGTGGAGGTCGTTGATGCACCCCCCGGCGTTGAAGACCTGATCGATCCGGGGGGCGTCGGGCTTCTCGATGTCGAGGATCACCAGCCCGTTCCGTCCTGCCGCCACGTAGGCGTAAGTCCGGGCCAGGTAGATGTTGTGGGCGTCTTCGAGGGGGAGGACCCCCATCGGCCGAGGGGTGGCGGGGTTGGTCACGTCGAGGACCTTGATCCCGTCTTCGTCGCAGACATACCCGTAGCGGAACTGGCCCTGGAAGGCTCGGGGGTTCCTCAGGAAGTCCCCGCCGATGACCGAGGTCACCTGGGGCTTGGTGGGGTCGTCCAGCGAGACGACCACCAGACCGGCGTCGCAAGTGATGTAGGCGAAGGTCCCGAAGATCGTGATGTTGTTCGCCCCGTTCAGCACCCCATTCGGGTTGAACGTGACCTCACGCTTGAGGAAGTTGTTCAGGGGATTGCCATCGATGATGGTCCCGGCCCCGACCGTGATGAGCCCCTCGTACTTGTCGGCGATGTAAAGGTAGGCGTACATCGCGTGGACGGGCGTCTCCTCGTTCTCGGGCCGATGGGTCCGCGTCGGGTCGGGGGCGAGGGTCGAGGGGGAGGCCACGGCGGTGGCATAGGCGGTCTTGACGAAGAACCTCTGGCCGAGCGGCGAGAGCGACGCCGTGTTCATCCGCTCGGAGAAGCCCTTGTTGTCGATGTTCGCGATGTCGAAGACCTTCAGGCCTCGCTCGCCGCAGGCGGCATAGGCATACTCGCCTCGGGTCTGGACGCTGAGGATCCTGGGCTTCTCGCGACCGAGGCTGAGGAGCTGGTCGCCGATGTCGATCCCGGGGTGCTCGTGCTCGTCCTTGAGGATCCTCCCCTCCTCCTCGACGAACTTCTTGAAGTTCTGGGGGAAGGCGGTCTCGTGATGCGAGCTGCCGAAGACGGTCTGGGGCTCGTCACGCTCGGTCACGACCACGGCGTGTAGCCCCTCCTCGCCCGCGGCCACCCAACAGTATCGGCCGATGTGGTTGAGGTAGTTGGTCCCCTGCATCAGGAGCTGGGCCATGATGGCGTTGTTGTCGTTGTCCTTCGAGATATGGCAGTCGGTGCACTGCTTGGTCTCGTTCCGGCCGGGCAGATAGGTGTTGGGGTTGATCGAGCGGCCGGTCTTGGGATCGCGGGCCGGTCCGCCCCGGACGGTGTGGGGGACGTTGGTGCTGAAGGCGATCCCGGAGTGTCCCTCGGCGGAGACGGTCTGCTGCTGGACGTAGATCGACTCGCGATTCGCGTTGTAGGAGGTCACGTGGATGGCGCACGAGGACCGGGCCGGGTTGATCCGGTTCCGTGTCACGTCGCCGTCCCTGGCCAGCATGAACACGTCATCGCGGAGGGTCTGGAAGTTGTACGAGACGTAGTTCCGGGAGATGTCGCCGGCGTTATGCAGCTCGGGCATCTTCATGTTGGCCTTCTGCGGGAGGTGGCACCCGTAACAGCTCGGGTTCCACGACGAGTGGCAGGCGATGCAGCTCATGTTGCTGTCGGCGTGGGCGCAGGCCTCCTCGACGATCTTCCCGTCGGGCCCTCGGGGCATGTCTCCCCAGGCCATCTGTCCCGTTTCGTCGAAGCGGACGGTCTTGGCCAGTCGCGACTTCTCGTTGTAGTGCCGGCTGGTCGGATCCAGGGTATCGACAGTCTGAACGACCTCCCAGGCGAGGTTGGGGTCGACCATCGAGTTCTGGATCAGGACATTCCCCTTCTTCTCGAATCGCTTCTTGCCGGAAGGGGTCCGGAGGGCATTCAGGTTCAGGCCGCCCTCGGGCGAGGCATTGCCGGAGGTCCGGAGCGTGGGGCGTTTCCCCGAGGTCCCGTGGCAGTCGATGCACTCGATCTCGATGGCGTTGCGGACCTCGCCGTAGAGCTTTCCGTTCCCGTGGGCGCTGATGCTGAAGTGGCAGTCCACGCAGTGCATCCCCTTTTCCAGGTGGATGTCCATCAGGTGGAGGGGTGTCCCGTGGCGGTCGTCCTTGCCCTCGATCCGCTCTTTCTCGGTGGGCGGGACCATCGCGGCCAGGAGTTCCTGCGTTCCTGGCTCGGGGATGATGTCGCCGGCGGCGTCGAGGAGCTGGCCGTGCCGATCTTTCTTGTAGACCCCCCGGTAGACCCAGCCGTGGCCGTGGAAGTCGGCGAACTGGGTGTGCTTCAAGGTCGGGTTCATGTCATAGGTCTGGGCCAGGAATTGCGGATTCGACCAGTTCCCCCGGGCCGAAGCCTCGTCGGGATTGTTGTAGGCGGCCTGGACGAACTGCTCGGCGGTGAGCTTCTTCTGCTCCTTGGGGTACATCAACTCGCCGTCGGTCTCCTCGTCCCACCACATGAAGCCGAGATAGCTGTTCATGACGGTGGTGCCGGGGTGAGTGTGGCAAGTGATGCACTGGCTGGACGGAGGCGCGGTGATGAACCGGTGCTCGATCGGGTGCCCGGGCTCGTCCTTGGGGATCGTCGGGTCGATGCTGAAGCTGTTCCCGCCATTGCCGAACCTGGCGAACTCTCCCGAGTTCACCGGGGATCGGTCGTTGGCGTACATGACGTGGCAGGCCGTGCACCCGCTGGACCGGTAATCGCCGGCGTGGTCGTTGGTCCCCAGGAAATTCAGGGTCGGGTCGAGCAGTCGGGTCTTCGCCACCCCGATGTAGACCGGGTCGGTCCGATTGCCGGTTCCCAGGCCTCGGTCGCTTAGCTTGCCCTCAGGCTTGCCCGGCGAGGCGAAGATGTTGGGGATCCCGACCTCGGTCCTCCCTTTCCCGCCGCGTTCGAAGACCCGGAGGATGTTGGCGGGCTGGCTGTTCTCGAACTTCGGCAACGGCATCAGGAACGGGAGCTCGCCGCGAAGCCGCATGTCCTCCTCGGAAGGCATCGGATTGGCGACGATCATCTGGGGGACGCCGTTCATGCTATAGCTCTCGCCATAGCGGGCTCGCTTGAGTGGGAAGGCCCCGTTGTTATAAAGGGCCGCCTCCCAGAGCATGGCCCCGTGGGTCATCATGCTCTTGCGGTTGGTGTCGACCTCGTTGGGGTGACATCCGGTGGTCCCGCAGCTGATGTGGGCGACTCGGAGATCGCCTGGGTTCACGAACCGGGTGAACTCGGGCGACTCGTGATTGAGCAGGGTATAAGAGCGGACCGGGTTGCCGGAGGACCGCCAGGCATCGGGGAAGTTCGGCTGGACGTGGGCGAATTCCTTGACGCCGGTCGTCGCGTTGCCCCCGTGGCAGTCGGTGCAGCCGATCTTGACCGTCGCCTTGTAGTGGGGGTCGTGCGACCCCTGGTGGCACTGGATGCATCCGACGCTCTTCCGCTCGACGTCGCCGTCGGTCTGCGCCGAGAGGTCGACTCCGAGCATGGCCTCGGGGATCGGGAAGGCCGCCGAGGAGGGCCGAGCCTCCGGTTTGCGGTGGAATTGACCGTGGGCGTCGTTAGCCGTCGAGATCAATGCGGCCAGCCCCGCGAGGAGGCAGGTGCCGATCCGCGCACAACGGGGGACGAGTGCGGTGAGTGGGACCTGTCGATTCATGGGACCGCCGACCTCCGTGTCCACGGGTGATTGCACCAGGCCCCGGGCCGACTCCGGCTACCGATTGCTGGGGGGCGCGGGAGTTAATCAGGATGGGAAGAATGGGTCAAGGCCGATCGCGATGAAATCGATGGATTCTGGTTCGACCGATGATCCTCGGGATTCAGAATGCCAGGACCAGGGAGGCGAAAGCCGAGACGGGGGTGTCGACCCGTCGGCCGAAGTTGCTGTAGATGTCCCGAAAGCCCAACCCGGGGAGCAGGGTATTCACGCCGGCGACCACGACCGCCGCATCGTTCAGGAACGGCCGGTACTCGAACCCGCTGCTGATGTCGAGGCCGATCCCGTGGTGGATCCGCCCGGCGTAGAGGAACTGCTTCAGGACGTTGACCTGCTGGAACTGGAGGAAGTTCATGTTGTTGACCATCTTCAGCTTGGGCGTGATGTCCATTTCTTGCCCGACGTTGAAGAGGACCTGGCCCGGGTTGACGAAGTTGCTCTGGCCCTGGATCTTCGACGAGCGGAGGTCGGGCAGGAAGCTTCCCAGGTTGACCAGGTTCACGCCGAAGATCGGGATCGCCTGACGCTGGAGGTAGGAGAAGATGCCGCCGGCGAAGACCTGTGAGTCGAGGATCGAGTCGAACCCGGAGGCGTGTCCGTTATTGATGTCGCTGTCGCCCGACGCGAACAGGGCCGCAGTCTTGAATCGCATCCAGTCTCGGTCGTAGGACAGCTCGATCGCGGCGAACTGGGCGCTGATCAACTGCGATCGGTTGGCCAGCGGATTCAGGCTGTCGCGGCCGACGACCCAGTAGAACGCGTTGGTGACGTTGAATCGGTTCCAGTGGCCGTCGCCGGTGAAACCGAAGTAGACGGCGTCAACCTGGTGACGCTGGTAGATGCCGGCGGGATCGGGACGGTTCAGGAAGCGATTCTTGTTGATCTTGAACGTCGGGTTGTCGTTGTTGTAGTGGATGCTGGCCTGGGCGGTGTAGCCGGGGAAGAGGAAATCCTGCCGGTAGTAGTTGGCGATGAACACATTCTGGCCGCGGTCGTGGAAGGAGTTCAGCCCGCTATTGGTGTCCTTCTCGAACTGCCGGAAGTAGACCAGATTGTACTGGTCGCGGTTGGCGTTCCGGGTCCCGAAGATGCGAGCCCCCCGATTCACATCCGCGAAGATGAACCCCCGGAAGTCGCTGACGAAGAGTTGGCTTCCGACGCGGGCCGAGGTGAAGTCGTAATAGGGGCTGGTATCGGCCAGCTTCACCTCGCCGAAGAATTCCTGGAGCGAGAAGAAGGTCCGATTCCGGTAAGTCCCCTGCTTGACGTTGGGGCTCACCTGGGCCAGTTCGCTCACGGCGAGCGAGTTCACGTTGAAGACCGGGGTGATCTTGATCCGCCAGTCGACCGGCTTGAACGCCGCGTCGCCGTGGAAGAGGTCCAGCGAGATGTTGAAGAATTGGGTGTAGAAGAACTGGTTGGGGCGGCCGAAGAAGGGAAACTGGTTGGCCCTCGCGGTCGACTCGAACGGCGTGGTCTGGGTCGGGATCCGCCGGTATTCCATGAACGACAGGGTGCTGCCCGTCAGTTCCATGAACGTATGCTGGCCGAGGATCGGGTAGTCCCCCTTGAGGACATTCTGGCGGAATGGGTTGATCGCTCGTCCCGGCACATAGGGATAATCGTCCAGGAGCGGGTGTCCCCTTCCATAGCGGTCCCACTCGGGGTAGCCGATTCGCCATCGGTCCTCGATCGGGACGAAGTCGGCCGAGACCTGCGGTTCGGTCTTCAGGATGCCGGACTTCCCGGCGAAGCCCATCGGCGGCTCCATCTTGACCTGACGGAACGTAGCCCCGAGGTCACCCATCGGCGAGACGACGGGCCCGGGATAGCTGGGTTCGTTCAGGGGCCTCAGGCCGGTCGGCGCCGGCTCCTCGATCGGCGGGAACTGGACCCGAGCGATCCGAGAATCATCCATCGTTGGCGACGGGGCCGGCATCGGGGAATCGGAGAGATTGACCGGAACGGCGGGCGCAATTTCCATCGGCAGGGGAGGCAAGCCGGGCATCGACGGCTCGGCCGCGATGGAGGCGGTCCCGGCGACGGCCAGGCCCGCGACCCAGACTCCGACCGATCGTAAGGCCCAGGCGGCTCGCGACATTGCATCCACTCCCGAAGGATCGGTATTCCTGGAATCGTCCGGCACGCCCCGGCCTAGCTAGGCAGGTCGATCTCCCAGAATGGGGAATCCGAGGGGGGCAAACCTCACGCTACCGCGGAGGTCCGGATCTCTACCGTCATCCACGCCGCATCGACCCACGTTCCTGCGGCAACATCGTAATCGTCGCGACCGATGAGAGACCTTGAGGTATTTGTCGCATTCGCCGGTTTTGACGGCATGGCTAGTGTTGGCGGTTGTATTGATAAGTCGGGCTCGGTGGTTTTTTTGGGTTGGGAAAGGATTGCTTAATGCGACCGATCGATTGTGCCGAAAGTAACGAACGAATAGAGCGAGGCAAGGCCGACGGCGAGTACCCCGAGGTGAGTCGGGGGGACGGGACCGGCGGCCTGCCGATGGCACGTTGTCGATCGAGATCACCGACCTAGGGGGGCGCGTAGCCGTCGCCAGACCCCGATGCCGCCCAGGAAAGGGAGTGCGATGCACCTGCCAGGCTTCCGATCGAACCGATCGCGTCCGGACGCCGAACTAGGGCGTCGCCATCGAGCCGCCGGAAAGGCCCGGGTTGCCGTCGAGTGCCTGGAGGGTCGCCTCCTCATGGCCGCCAAGAAACCCTCGCCGATCGACCCGGTGGGTGGACCGGCGATCGACGCCGCGACGATCAAGGCTCAGCTCACCTCCGCCGAGGTCGACCAGTTGCTGAAACGGGCGACGGCCGCCGATCCGTTCAACAGCGCGATCATCGCGGTCGTCGATCGGGGCGGCCGGGTCCTCGGGGTTCGGGTCGAGAACGGAGTCTCCACCGAGATCACCTCCGATCCCAACAAGCTGGTCTTCGCCGTCGATGGGGCCCTGGCCCTGGCCAGGACCGGCGCCTTTTTCGGCAACAATCAGGCCCCGCTCACGTCGAGGACCGTCCAGAGCCTCAGCCAGTCGACCATCACCCAACGCGAGATCCAATCCAACCCGAGCATCACCGACCCCAACTCCATCGACCGCGGGCCGGGCACCGTCTCCCCCCTGGGAATCAAGGGCCACTTCCCGCCCGGGGTTCCATTCACTCCGCAGGTCGACCTCTTCCAGATCGAGCACACCAATCGCGACAGCATCCTCCACAGCATCGCCAACGGGGTGATCCGGACCTCGGACACCCAGGTCACGCTCCCCAGCCGATTTAATGTGCCCACCCAATTCATCCCGGCCAACATCCAGGCCGCCGGGACGGAATTGACCCCGCCAGAGTCGTATGGCTTCGTCTCGGGGCTCGCGCCCAATGCCCAGGCCCGGGGTCTCGGCACCCTGCCCGGGGGCATCCCGATCCAGCGAGTCAAGGTCGTCAACGGAAAGAAAGTCCCGATCGTCATCGGGGGGATTGGCGTTTTCTATCCCGGGACGACGGGGTTCGCCACCGAGGAGAACTCGGCCCTCAATGACTCGCTCTATAACCCAGACAAGCCCGACCTCTCCGTGGCGGCGGAGCTCGTCGCCGCAGCGGCGGTCAACGGCTCTTCGACGCTGACCCCAGTGGGCAGCAAGTCGCTCCGATTCGGCAAGCTCGACGGGGTCCCCCCGGTCAAGGGGCTGGACCTCCAGCCGTTCGGCCGGATCGACCTGGTCGGTATCACCCTCGATGTCCTCGGGCCGCACGGAAACCAGGGGCCTACCATCGCCCTGAAGGCCGCCAAGACTCTCAAGATCGGCACCGGAAACGCCGAAGCCGGCACGAACATCGCCGTCAGCAACGACATCAGCAACCAGATCTTCAGCTTCACGACCGCCCCTCAGAATACGGCCGTCTATCCCAATTACACGACGATCGTCACCACCCCGGCGACCGGGCAGGTCGACGTGAATCAGACCGTCAACTTGACGACCAATACTCGGGGCGGTCGGATCGTCCCCGATGGGTGGCTGGTCGCCCCGCACGATGGGACCGGCCTGACCGCGGCCGACGTGGTGAAGATCGTCGAGCAGGGAATCTTCCGGGCGAATAACACCCGTGCCGCGATCCGACTGCCGATTAACCGGCACGTCCGGATGGTCTTCTCGGTGAGTGATAAGGACGGCAATCTGCTGGGCGTCTATCGGATGCCAGACTCGACAATCTTCTCCATCGACGTGGCCACGGCCAAGTCGAGAAACGTCGTGTACTATGCGGATCCCAACCAGCTCCAGCCGATCGACAAGCTTTCGACGGTCCCCACCGGGACGGCGCTGACGAGCCGGACCTTCCGCTATCTGGCCGAGCCGAGATTCCCCGAGGGTATCGACGGATTCCCGCCTGGCCCCTTCTCGATCCTGACCGATGGCGGGAGCGACCCGCTCACCGGCCTGAACACGGGGGCACCGCTCCCGGCCTCGGCGTTCCAGAGCGTCGGGGGCTACGACGCCTTCAACCCGGGTACGAACTTCCATCAGCAGGGCAATCCGCTCAACCAGAGTGGGATCGTGTTCTTCCCCGGGGCGACGCCGCTCTACAAGGATATCGACGGTAGCGGCAATAAGGTGCTCGTGGGCGGGTTCGGCGTCTCCGGCGACGGTGTCGACCAGGACGACGTGGTGACCTTCAGCGCCTCGCTGGGATACCGGACCCCGCCGAACGTTCCCAGGGCCGACCAGGTCTTCGTCCGAGGGGTCCGCCTACCCTATCAGAAATTCAACCGCAATCCGCAGGTCTGATCGAACCGGATCGAGACGCGGAATTCCCAAATTTTCCGGAAGGATTGTCCCGGACAGGCCCGGATATCCGAGATAGGACGGCAAGGGCCCGATTCTCGGGCCTATCCCGAGTCATGACCGGAAAGGAGAGCGTCCGATGACTTGCCGATCTCGGATCGCGGCGGGCCTGATGGCACTGGGATTCGCAGCAGTCCTGGCTCCCGGGACGAGCCTGGCTGAAGATCACTTCGCGGATCATGGACTGATCTACAAGTCAAAACACCAGAAATCGAACGTGGCCACCCCGCATACGTTCCACCAGGCGGGGCACCCAGAATGCGTCTCGGCGATTGCCCATCCGTCCTATAACGAGCATTACAGCGGGGGCTATGTGGGAGGGGGGACCTCACACGGCGGTCGTGGTCGGTGCGCCAACGAGGGGACCTGGGGATGGGACTATACCCCGTTCCGTCCCCTGTCGCCCCGGATCTTCCTGAACTGGTCGCATGGTCGTAAGGTCCAGGGTGGAACCCGAGGTTACGCCACCGACGGGCCCAAGCCGATCGAAGAGTTCCGGGAATCGGTCCACGAGCATCACCATCCCGAGTGAAATCACTCCCTGGATCAGGCGAGGACATCCCTGGACCCTCTCGAATTCCAGAACTGGGGGAGGTCGGGTGCGACTTCGCCCCGAGATTCGTTACAATGCGCATCACGATGAAGTAATCGGGGCGAAGCAGTCCGACCGGGGTGGCCTCCATGAATGCCGCGTTTCAGCTCCAGGTGATCGACGAGGAAAAGAAGAAGGTTTTCGTCCACGATTACTCCAAGCGGGTCGAAATTGGGCGGCAAGATCGAGGCGAGGCCGGACCTTATAGCCAGAAATTCGAGGCGGACCGCTGGAGGCTGGTGATCGCCCCGCTGACCGAGGACACCGTCTCTCGTCACCACCTCTGGCTCGAACCGCTGGACGAAGGTCGATTTCGGATCAAGAACGGCAGCAAGGCGATCCCGATCCGGCTGACCTCGGGCGAAGAAGTCAGGCCAGGAGAGATCAAGGACCTGCCGATCCCGTCGCACATCATGATCGGGCGTAAGTTGATCCGAGTGGTCCAGCCCGAAGGCGTGTCCGGCGGGATCTTCCAGGAGCTGCCCGAAGCGACCTTGCCTCCCGGGGCCTTCGAGGGGCTGGCGACCCGCGCCGGGGGCCTCGGCCTCCCGTTCCCCAGCAACGACACCGCGGGCATGGTCCGCTCGCTCCGGATGGCGATGGAAGTCCTCCAGGCCGCGGCCAGTTCCACCGATTTCTTCGAGAAGGCCGCACAGGCCGCCTCGGATCTGGTCGGACTGGACTCGGCCAGCGTCTGGCTCCTCCACGAGGACGAGTGGGTCCAGGAAGCCTACACCTCGTCGGCCAGGTTGAATCAGCCCGCCAAGGCCCCTGCCAGCCGGCATGTCCTCAACCGGGTTCGCGAGCGGGCCAAGACCCTCTGGGACAAGCCCGAGGGGAGCGCCAACGCGACCACCAGCCTCGACTCGATCTCCGCCGTGGTCGCCGCGCCAATCCTCAATCGCCAGGGACGGGTGATCGGGGCCCTCTATGGAGATCGCTCCATCGTCAGTTCAATCACACGCCAGCGGGGCGAGATCACCGAATTGCAGGCGATGCTCGTCGAGCTACTGGCCAGCGGGATCGCCGCCGGTCTCGAACGGCTCCGGCAGGAACAGGCCGCCGTCGCCGCCCGGGTCCAGTTCGAGCAATTCTTCACCCACGACCTGGCGCTCCAGCTCGAAAAAAATCCCGACCTGCTCAAGGGTCGCGAGTCCGAGGTCACGCTCCTCTTCTGCGACATCCGAGGTTTCAGCCGGATCTCCGAGAAGCTCGGTCCGGCCAAGACCCTGGACTGGATCAACGACGTGATGGGGGCGCTTTCCGAATGCGTCCTGGCGCACCAGGGAGTCCTCGTCGACTACATCGGCGACGAGCTGATGGCGATGTGGGGGGCACCCTCGGAACAGCCCGAACACGCCTCGATGGCCTGCCGGGCCGCGCTGGAGATGATCGACCGGCTCCCCGAGATGAGCAAGAAGTGGGAGGAGATCCTGGGCGAGCCGCTCGAACTCGGCGTCGGGATCAACACCGGATTGGCCCAGGTCGGCAACACCGGGACCGCCCGGAAGTTCAAGTATGGTCCTCTGGGAACCACGGTCAACCTGGCCAGCCGCGTCCAGGGGGCGACCAAGCATTTCAAGACTCACCTGCTGATCACCGAAGGGACCCGGCAGGCGATCGACGATAGCTTCTCCATCCGACGCCTGGGCAAGGTTCGCGTCATCAATATTGATGAACCCGTCGAACTCTATGAACTTTTTCCCGCGGAACATCCCGACCACCAGGCCTTGCAATCCGGTTACGAGTCGGCCCTCGACTACTACCTGTCCAACGACCCCGACTCATTCCGCCAGGCGGCGGGAATTCTCGGGACCCTCCAGGTGAATTACCCCCACGACGGCCCCTCGCTCACCCTCCTGGCCCGCGTCGTCAACGCCATGTGCGACGGCCGGGCCTTCTGCGACGTGTGGACGTTGGAATCGAAGTAGGCCGCCACACGCCGCCGGTGGGCTCGATTCAGCCATCAATGGCCCGTTCGCCGGACCTTCCGCCCGCTAACGAAACTATCGAAGACGTACTTGCCCAGGTCGTCGGCCGAGCAATAAGCGGCCACCCCGTGCGAGACCCGGGCCATCTCCTCCACGAAGTTGACCAGGCCCAGGTAGAAGTAATCCTCGATCAGCGCGAAGCTCGATACCCGAATGCCCGCCGCGGCGCACCGACGGACCTCGTTCAGGGTGAATCGCGCGGTCTTTTCTGAGGGCGGGTAGATCAGGCAGACCTCGCGGCCTTCGATGTGCGCGGTGGGCTCGCCGTCGGTCACGACGATGATCTGCTTGTTCGAGGCCCCCGACCGCCCCAGGATGTTCCGGGCGAGCCTGAGGCCCGCGTCGATGTTGGTGAAGTGCTGGGGGACCCGCTTGGGGAGGTTGTCGAGGTCGAACCGGAGGTTGACCCGGCTGTCGTAAATGCTGACCGGCTTGGGGGCTGAGTTCAGCAGCTCGCGTTCGGTCATCACGTTGGCGAAGCTGTAGAATCCGACCATCTGCAAGGTGTCTTGCGAGTACTGGGCCCGGACCATCGCCTGGAGGGCCATCGCCACCTTCTTGGTGGTGGCGTATTTCCCGTAACGGGTCATCGACCCGCTCATGTCGATCAGGACGACCGTGGCGCATCGGGTCTGATGCTCGACCTCATGGACGACGTAATCGTCCATCTTCAGGCGGATCGGGTAACTGCCCCCCTGCCGGTTCATGGCGTTCTTGAGCGTCTCGTGGAGGTTCAGGTTGGCCAGCGAATCGCCGTAGACGTAGGGCTTGGAGTCCTCGTGTCGGATCGACCCGTCCCCCTTCTGCGGGGTCTCGTGCTTGCCGATCGCGTCGCGCTGGAAGGTCTGGAAGAGGTTCGTCAGGGCCGAGTCCTGGATCCGACGGAGCCCCTTGGGGCTGACCCGGTATTTCCCCTCGCCATCCTCCTCGATGAACCCTTCCTTCTGGATCAACTCAACGAGGTCTTGCATGTCCTCGTCGTCGACGTCCTCCAGATTTCGGAGGACCTGATCCCCGTATTGCATCAGGTATTCGGAGATCTGGTCGAACGCCTTCTCGGCCGACTGGGGCTGGAATTGCTGCGATCCGTCCCACTTCGTGTATTCATGGAAGGACATCGGTCACCTCGATGGGGTCGCGTGGGTCGCGCCTGGTGTTCTGATGGGGAAATTCGCGGCCCACGCGGCCCGGAGGCTCAGGCCGTCGAGCATTCCGCCTCGGTGTAGCCGTCCATGGTCGCGGATGTGTCGGACTGCCAGAGGGCGATGGGATTTCCCTCCGTGTCGAGGAACTGGGCGAGCCAGCCCATGCCCGGGACGGGCATCCTGGGAAGGATCAAGGTCGCCCCGGCCTCGACCATCCGGGCCGTGTGGGCCTCGATGTCGGCCACCGCGACGTAGTTGGTCGGCATATGCCCCGGGTTCATCTTCCGGCAGATTCCGCCATTGATTCCCGGACCCTTGGGCATCCCGTTCGCTTCGGTCTCCGACGTCCGGACCCCGTAATACTCCATCGGGCCGGGCATCCGGGAAATCTCCCAGCCGAACGCATCCCGATAAAACTTCGAGGCTCGCTCGGGATCGTCGGCCGGGATCTCGAAATGGACGATGGGGTGATCCATGACTTTTGCTCTCCCTAGGGTCAATGGATGGGCGTACACTCCAAACGGCCATATCCTTATCGGAAAAGCGCACGGGTGTCAACCACATCTTTTTGACGATGGGAGAGCGATTCCGGTCATCGACGATACGAGGAGCCTCCCGCCTTGGGTGTCTTGTTCAGCTTGTTGTGGACGTGGAGCCCTTCCAGGATGAACTCCGCGACGCTGGCCGTGGCGGCATCGCGGGCGTCGGCATCGGCCAGTTCGGGCAGGAGCTTGCGGGCCAGCTCGTCGGCCTTCTTCTTCAGGCCTGGCACGCGTTCGACCCGGTCGAGGATCTCCCGGGCCGACTGGGTGTCGCCGACCTCGATCCCCTTGCCCCCCTCGAAGTAATCGACCGAAGCCCGGAAGTCCTTGATGTCGAGGTGGCTGTCGAAGACGTTCTTCACGGCCTCGGAGGCCAGTCGGCCGATCATCTTGTCCTCGTGCCCCTCGTCCTCGGCCATCGTCAGTTCGAGCTTCCCTCGCGAGCTGGGGACGGCGTGGGTGAGGTCGGAGACCCGCGGGACGATCCAACGCTCCTTGTTCAGCAAGGCCCGTCGCTCGGCGTTGGAGATCACGTTCTCGAGGTTCGCGATCGACATCCGGACCGAGACGCCCGACGCCTGGTTGACGTGCGAGCTGGACCGGGCGAGCCGGGACATCTCCTCGACCACTTCCTTGATATAAACGGGGACCGCCAGCTTGCCGCCGTCGCGATCGAGCCAGGCGTTCTGGTCGTTGATCGCCATCCCCAGCTCGCGGGTCAGCGGGTAGTGGGTCCGGACGACCGACCCGATCCGGTCTTTCAGCGGTGTGACGATCCGCCCTCGGTTGGTGTAATCCTCGGGGTTGGCCGAGAAGACCATGCAGAGGTCGAGGTTCAGGCGGATCGGGTAGCCCCGGATCTGGATGTCTCGTTCTTCCAGGACGTTGAACAGTCCGACCTGGATCTTCGGCGAGAGGTCGGGCAGCTCGTTGATGCAGAAGATCCCGCGATTCGTCCGGGGGATCAGGCCGAAGTGCATGGTCAGCTCGCTCGACAGGTAGCGGCCCTCGGCGTGCTTGATCATGTCGACCTCGCCGATCAGGTCCGCGATGGTCACGTCGGGCGTGGCCAGCTTTTCCTGATAGCGATCCTGGCGACCGACGTAGTCGATCGGGGTCGAATCCCCCAGCGTGGCCACCTTGTCGCGCGCGTCCTTCGAGAGCGGCGCGTAGGGGTCGTCGTTCACCTCCGACCCTTCGATGACCGGCAGGGCATCGTCGAGGAGATGGACCAACTGCCGGAGCATCCGGGTCTTGGCCTGCCCTCGGAGGCCGAGGAAGAGCATGTCGTGCCGGGAGAGGATGGCGTTCTGGATCTGGGGGACGACCGTCTCTTCGTAGCCCAGAATATCGGGAAATAGGGGCGTGCCCGACTGGATCTTGGCGACGAGGTTCCGCCTCATCTCATCCTTGACCGACTCGCTCCTGTAACCGCTGGCCTTCAACTCGCCGAGGGTCCGGGGTCGATCCGTCGCCATATCGATGCGATCTCCAGGTGGAAGAGTCTCGCGGCCGGCGGGGAAGGGCGAGGAGGATCGGCCGCGAAGTCCGGCAGGGCGCGATGAAGCAGCCTGACCTGCTTATGCTAGGCAGATGGGTAGGGGGAGTCAAATCGATCGGGAAGGGGCAAACGGTACGCGAGTGACTTCTCGATCAGCGAGAACCCGCCAGCGCAGTGCTGGCCGCCTTGGGCTCGACGGTCCACTCGAATGAGGCCTGGAACGGCTCCCACCAGGGGGCCACGCCGGTGGCCTTGTCGCTGTGCCTGCCGAGCCCGCCGGCCGAGGGGGGTTGGATCTGGTAGTTGAGGCGATATTCCCCGGCTTTCGGCATCAGCACGTTCGCCCCGTAATGAAGCCCATCCCAGGCGACCATCGGATAGAGGTCCCCCTTCTCGATCGCGGGGCCTCCGCCGATCGGGACGATCTCGTATCCGACCTTCAGGTATGGGACGAATTCATCCTTGGCAAATCCGTTCGGGTTCCCCTCGGTGGCCTTGATGTCGGCCTCCAGATGGATCAGCTCCGAACCGTCCGCCGCGCCGGGATCGGTCCCGTCCATCGCCACGGCCGAGAGGTACACCGCCGCGACCTGGATGTGGTTCTTCTCGACCGGGTCGCCGATCGGCCGTTCCTGGCCACCGACGGCAGCCGGGGCTTGCGGGGTCTCCTTCGCGAGATCGGGAGCCGCCTTCGGTTCGGGTACGCTGGGCGACTGCATGTTGAGCAGGAGCACCAATCCCACCCCGACGACGATCAGCCCGGTGATCAGGGGACCCGTCCACGACTTGACCACGACCCACCTCCCGTGCAGAGACGCCGAATCCCAGGGGACCGGGTCTGGATAAAGTCTCAGGCCCCGACCCCCGCCGCGGGCGGTACAACCTTGGTTTTGGGCGGGATGGCAGTCCCTTCCAGCGACGGGATCACCAGGGCGAGCAACGCCCCGAGGAGCAGGAGCCCCTGGATCGAGACCGCCTGGACATTGGGATGCATCCCGATCGCCGGCAGGCCCGTGCCCATCCATTCGATCGGCGTCACCTTGATATAGCCCGCGCTCTGAAGCTCGAACACCCCGCTGCCCGCGAAGACGACCGCCATCGCGAAGAGGGCGAATCCCGTGACCTTGAAGAACGGACGAAGCGGGAGCCGGGCACTGGTGGTCCGGATGGCGAAGGCGATCACCGCCAGGAGGACCAGGCCCACGCCGAGGCCCGTCGCCAGCCCCATCAGGCCGTCACTCGACCCGCCCTGGCCGGCGATCATCGCCTGGTAGAGCAGGGCGGTCTCGGCCCCCTCGCGGTAGACCGCCAGGAAGGCCGTCAGGGCCAGGGTCCCCAGGCCGCCGACCTTCGCCCCTTCGGTGATCCGTCCCTTGAGGAACTCGGCCCACTTCTTGGCCTGGGTCTGCGAGATCAGCCAGTAACTGACCGAGAACAGGACTCCGGCGGCCGCCATCATCACCACGCCTTCGACCATCTCCCGGGTCCGACCCTGCGAGGCCCCCACCAGGAGGTTCAGGCCGACAGCCGTGATGGCGCTCGCCAGGACCGCGACGCCGATCCCCCAGACGATCGCCGACTTCGCCTTCGGTTGGCCGGCCTTGGCCACCAGGGCGAACAGCATCGTGAGGAGCAGGATGACCTCGACCCCTTCGCGGAGGATCGTCACCAGGGAGTTCACGAAAGCCAGGCCGAACGACCCGGCCACGGCATCGTCGGCCCGATCCAGCGCGGCGACCACGTCTTGATGGAGGCCATTCAGTTCGCTCGCCAGTTCGGTCCCCTTCAGGCCCGAGTCGACCCGGCCCCGGATCGTGTTGAACCGGGATTCCAGGGGTCGGACTTCCTGCGGCCTCCGGACGTTGAGCAATCGCTCCAGCGGTTCGAAGTCGGTGAAATAAGCGTCGGTCATCGCCGAGGAGGCGTCCGAAGACTGCCCCGCGTCGGCCAGGGAGCGGACTCCATCGAACGAGGCCGAGAGCGATTTGATCTGTGCGTCCCGCTCCGAGGCGCCCGGCACGACCACCGCCTCTTCCTGCTGGACCGAACTCCCCACATCACGACGATCGACCACGTTCAAACGCCTCAGGTCGTCCGACGCCCGGGACAGGTCGATCAGGAGTTGACGCGAGGTGGTCACCAGGCTCGAAGCGGGGGTCTTTTTCTGCGCAACAGACTTGATCGACGATCGAAGCTTGAGAAACTGGCTCTCGATCGCCCCGGCCCGCTTGTAACCCAGATGACGACGGACGGCGGTCTCCATGTCCGATGTCTCGAACTCGCCCCAGTAGGCATCCTCGGCCAGCTTCCGGGCCCGGGCCATCCCCTCGGGCTTCCCGGCGCACTCGCGGGCCTCGGACAGCAAGACCCCGATCCGGTCAATCACCTCGGGCCAGGGACGGACGGGGGCGGCGGTTAGAGTCGAGGCCGGGACCGGATATCCCTTCAGGACGACAGCTCCCAGGTCGACCGGCTGGCCGTCCTTGACCTCGACCTCGCGGCGGAGCGGTTCTCCCATCTCGTGCCATGCGTTCAGGATATAGCGGCCATCCGGGACATCCCGGAAGTGGAAGGACCCGCTCCCCTTGCAGACCTTGGCCCAGGGAGAATCGGTCGCGACGACGTAACCCCGCATGTGCGTGTGAATGTCGCAGACCAGCCGGATCACCCCGGCCTTGTCGGGCACGAAGTCGGCCGGTACGTTGGGGGCCATGCTTCGGTTGAACGGGAAGCCGGGCGTCAGGATGTGGACGTTGTGCGTCTCGGCGTCCTGATTGGTGAATCGGAGCGTCTGCCCAACGCGGATCACCTGGACCCTCGGCTCGAACTGGAGCCCATGCTGATTGACGAGTGCCACCTTCGCCGGGACCTGGGCGGCCTCCGGAAGCTTCGCACCATCCGCCGGCTCCAGCGTGACGACCGCCGGGCTGACCGTGGGCGAGCATGAGTCGGGCATCTCCACCCGCCCCTTCACCTCGGCGGCGCCAGTGATCGAGGACGAGGCGGCCAGGAGGGCGACCAGCAACAGGGATCGCAACATGGGGCGTTCCATCGAGGTCGGTGAATCTGGGGGCGAGCGGCGGGGGATCTTGGCAGTGAATCGTTATTGAGATTCAGTCTCAACGGCATTATTGTATCCAGGCCCACCGTGGTCGTCAACGAACTTCTCGGCGGTGTCGCCGTGGGTCAACGAGGGATGGGATGAAGTCAGGAAAGCGAGTCGAGAGCCCGTACGACGGGCCGGTCCAGGAATCGAGGATCGAGGTCGCCGGGAAGTCGATCGTCCTGGTCCGGCCGAGCGATCCCGATCGCCTCATGGACGACCCCGAGGTGGTCGCCTGGAACGTCGAGGACGATTACATGCCCTACTGGGCCTACCTCTGGCCCGGCGCGTTCCTCCTGTCCGGGGCGATCATGGAGGGGGATTGGCCCCGAGGTACTAAGGCGCTGGAAATCGGATGCGGGCTGGGGCTCCCCGGCCTGGTGGCGGTCTCGGAAGGACTGCACGTCCACTTCACCGATCGCGACCTGACCCCGCTCCGCTTCCTGGAACGGAGCGCCAGGGCCAACGGTTTCGACCCGGTGAACTATTCGACCGGACTCCTCGACTGGAAGGTGCCTCCCGACGAACAGTATCCGCTGATCTTCGGGGCTGACGTGACCTACGAGCGGCGACTGATCCCGCTGGTGGTCGGGGTCATCGACGCGATGCTCGAACCCGGAGGCCTGGCCCTGATCACCGATCCCGACCGGGTCGCGGCTCAGGGTTTCGTCGAGGCCCTCCGGGAACGAGGCCTGGACGCCGAAGCCACGCCCGCCGAGGCCAGAGCTGAGGATGGTCCGATCCGAGGCACGATCTACCGAATCCGGCGAGCACCGATCTCGCCAATCGAACGGTACTGAGCCTCACCTTACCGATGGAGTGGGAGCCCTTCTCAGCGGACCGGGGGCGGGCTCGGCTCGCGATTCGATCGCAAGGTCCCCACAATCTCGGTCACCCTGGTGACTCCGACGGCTTCGAGCTTCTCGGTCAGTTCTTCGACCATCCGACCGGCGGCGGTCGGGTCGGCGAAGGTGGCGGTACCGACCTGGACGGCGGAGGCGCCCGCGACCAGAAACTCCAGGGCGTCCTCGGCCTCGGAGATGCCCCCCACGCCGATGATCGGCAGGTCGGGCAAGGCCCTCGACACCTCCCAGACCATCCGGAGGGCCAATGGCTTGATGGCCGGCCCGCTCAGCCCACCGATGTCGTTGGCCAGGATCGGCCGCCGCTTCCGCCAGTTCACGGCCATCCCTCGAAAGGTATTGATCAGGCTGACCGCGTCGGCCCCCCCATTCGCCGAGGCTCGGGCGATCGCCACGATATCGGTCACGTTGGGCGTCAGCTTGGCGATGATCGGCAGTGGGCAGGCTGCGCGGACGCGCCCGACCAGTTGCTCGACGGCCCCGGCATCGATCCCCAGGTCCAGGCCGTGGCTGACGTTCGGGCACGAGATATTCAGCTCGACGGCGGCCACACCGGGTTCCCGGCCGATCATGGCCGCCATCTCGACGAACTGGCCCTCGTCCTCGCCCGCGATGTTGGCAATCACCGAGGTCCCGACCGTCCGGAGATAGGGCAGGTGGTGCTCGATGAAGTATCCGATCCCGTCGTTATCCAGGCCGATCGCGTTGAGGAGTCCCGAAGGGGTCTCGACCGTCCGGGGCGTCGGATTTCCCGCCCGGGCGTGGAATGTCACCGTCTTGGGGATCACGCCGCCCAGACGTTCCAGTTGCACGAAGCCCGCCATCTCGCGGACGTAGCCGAACGTCCCGGAGGCCACCAGGATCGGATTGGCCAGATTCAGGCGGCCCAGCTTCACGTTCAGATCGACCACGCTCGTTCTCCGACCCCTCTCGACGGATCATCGCCTCATCCCTGGTGTAACGCTTCCTGACCCTACCCCGCAATCCCGACCGACCGATCCGCGAAAGTTCACCCCTTTAAGCACCCCCGGAATCCACGATCCTTCTTGGGATAGACTCGCGATTTCAACGGGAGCCATTCAGGACCATTGATCGTGAGATGTCCGGATGACGACCTCAGCCGCGAGCGATACGCCTCGACCTTCCCAGACCTACCTGTTTTGTGAAACGAAGCCATTCACGAGTTGCGAAACGAAGCCATTCTCCCTGTCGAAACGAAGCCATTCTGGCAAGCGGATTTGGACCGAAACGGAGGTGAAAATGTGTCGTAAGCTGTTGGAAAGATTCGATTTGCGAGATGGTGGCGACGGCTTGATCGAGTTGGAGAGTTGGGAGGCTCGCGAAACAAAGCCATATCCGGAAAACCAATCGAAGCCAGTGTGTCGCGGGTCGATTGGTTCCCAGGTGCGAAACAAGGCCACTCGCCCATCGGGCGAGGGGACCGAGACGAGCCGGGCCAGGCTTGCCCCGAAACGAGGATCCGACCCGGTTCCAGCATTCGTGGTCGGAGGCCCGGAAAATGGTTGACGGTCGGTGGGCAGGCGATAGGATGGAAATAGATACCCTCCTCCGCGTCGTCCCTGTCGAGACGCATCCCCCGGTCGGTGCCGACCTGTCGGCCCTCCTCATTGGTCACGATTGCGCGATCCGCGACCGGTCTCCCCGGCGCCTTCCCGCATCCGGGCACCATTCTCTCATGAATAACCCGGTCCTGTTGGGATGGCTCTGGGGTCTGTTGCCCGGCCCTCGCGAGTGGGTCCTGGTGGCAATGGTCGTCGTCGCCCTGTATGGTCGATCCGAGGTGGCCCGGCGCGGTTTCGCCCGAGTGCTCCGCCCCTGGACGACCCGCCCTCCCGGGGCGACGGGGCAAGCGACTCCCGGCTGGCTCAACGATCGATGGTTCCTGGTGGTCGCGGTCTCGGCCGCGGCGGCCGTGGCGGCCTGGGTCGTGACCTGGATGACAATCGTTCACCAACCGGCGCCTTGAATCGTCCCTCCACTCCCCAACTTGGAGCTTAACCCCATGATGCCGCTCGCCTTCGGACTACCCGGCGGATATGAATTCCTGGTCGTCGCCTTCGTGGCCTTGCTGATCTTCGGCAACCGCCTGCCCGGCGTGATGCGTTCGCTCGGCCAGGGCGTCACCGAGTTCAAGAAGGGGATCAACGGCATCGAGGATGACCCCAAACAGGCTTGACGTTCCCAACTTCTCTTTTGCCCTCGCCCGCCCAGGAGCCTGAACGATGATGCCGCTCGCTTTCGGATTGCCCGGTGGTTATGAATTCCTGGTCGTCGCCTTCGTGGCCCTGCTGATCTTCGGCAACCGCCTGCCCAGCGTGATGAAGTCGCTCGGCAAGAGCGTGACCGAGTTCAAGAAGGGCGTGGCCGGGATCGAGGACGACCTCGACACGGCGACCACCGCCGACGCCAAGCCGACCGCCACCACCACCGCCACCACCGCCCAGGCCCCGACCGACCACCAGTGACCGGCCCCTTGGCGCCGAGAGAGGAGGACGCCCCGCGATGTTCGGCAACCTGAATCCGATGGAAATGATGGTCGTCTTCGGGCTGGCCGTGCTCCTGTTCGGGAAGCGGCTCCCCGAGGTCGGGCGGACCCTGGGCAAGGGGATCGTCGAGTTCAAGAAGGGGATTCGCGGCCTGGAGGAAGAGTTCCGGTTCGACGAGCAGCCCAAGAACTACTACAGCAAGCCCGAGCCGACGTACACCCCGTCGGACCTGTCCGAGTCGACCGTCCCCAAGTTCGAGCCCCCCACGTCCGCCCCGGTCCGGCAGGTCGACCACCAGCCGCAAGCCACCCAGGACTGACCCGATGAGCGACGCCCGAGCGATCGGCGATTACCAATCGTACCGAGGTCTGCCCCCGCTGGCCGGCCTGGCCTCCATCGAACAGGCCGCCCGGCCCGGCCTGGGGGTCGAGGCCTGCGTGGCCAGGCTCAAGCGCTATCACTACGCATTCAAGCGACTCCACGAGATCTTCACCGCGAGGATCACCGCCGAGCCGATCTACGAATTGAAGACCGCCTTCTCGCATCATGCCTACCTTTGCTCCGAACACGTCGAGGCGCTCCGGGTCCGGGTTGGAGAGATGCGCGAGCCCCCGCTGGGCCTGGATGTGGTGCCCGACCCGGCCCTCGAAGTCTTCTTCGACGAGATCCTGGCCGCCCCGAGCACGGAGGAGTTGCTGGCCGGGCTTTACGTCGCGGCCCTGCCGGCCCTCGGGGCCGCGCTGGCCCGACACCGAGCCGACACCAACCCGCTGACCGACGCCCCCTCGGTCCGGGTCTGCCGGTTCGCCGGGATCGAGGTCGACGACATGCTCGCTTTCGGCGACAAGGCGATCGAGTGCCTGGTCGACATCGAGACGGTGGCCCGTTCCGGCTGGTTCGCGAACCTGGCCCGGCTCCTGGCCTCGGCCGGTGACCTGGACGGGGCCGACGAGCCATCGGGGAGGCCGATCGAGCGAATCTCCTCGAAGACGCCCTACATCTACGACCCCGTCCCTCGTCGGGATGAACGGTATCAGGACCTGTACAATCAGGGGGTCAACGCCGAATCGTTCCTCTATCATCCCGACTTCGATGCCCGATCGAAGTCCTTGATGATGCTGTTCAAGCGGATCCGCGAGATCGACGTCCCCGAGATGATGGCCAGCGTGATCCATGAGACGACCGGCAAGCCGTGGGGCTATTATCGGGACATGACCCGGCAACTCTGGGACGAGGCCCGGCACTCGATGATGGGCGAGGTGGGCTTCGTGGCGCTCGGTGTCGACTGGACCGAGGCCCGGATCACCCACAACTGGTCGCTCCGGCTCAACACCGAATGCAGCCCGCTGGAGCGTCATGCCGTCCTCTACTTCATCGAGCAGGGCTTGATGCCCAAGACCGGCAAGCGTTACGAGTGGGAGACCGGGGTCCGGTCCGGCGACCCCTTGATGGCCACGATCCAGGATTACGACTGGGCCGACGAGGTTCTGCACGCCCAGATCGGCCGAGAGTGGTACATCCCGCAGGTCGGCCAGTGGAAGGAGGCCCTCGCGTACGGGGATCAGTGCTGGGCGAGGATCACCAGCAACTGGGCCGAGGTCCGCGACCAGGGGCTGACCGAACACGCCAACTGGTGGCCTTCGATCTACCTTCAGGCCTGCCGGACCTGGGGAATCGAGCCCGATCCCAAGGTTTTGGCCTTCGACGAGACCTATGAAGGGAAGCGGGCCGACCTCAAGGGCGTGGGTGCCAGCGGCTGAGGTCGGTCCCGATCGGCTCACCTCAGCGGAGCATCGTCGAGGCCCGGAGTCCGGCGGCGGTCATCCGGAACTGCTCGGCCAACCTTGCCCGCTGCGGCCGGGTCATCGGTCGGGCGATGGCCTCGGGCTGGTTCAGGTCCAGCTCCTCCGACTTCATCTCCGAGACCAACCGAACCATCAGCGGGCTGAAAAATTGCTCGGTCCAGACCGACCGACGTTCTCGATCGCTGGGGACGAGAGATTCGAGCCTTCGAGTCAACTCGGCCGATGCGTCATGATAGGTCGGGAGCGATTCCAGCCGATTGGCCACCAGGTCGAACGCGTCCGAAAGGCCCTCGGCGTACCGCTCGCCCCCTTCGATTGAGTCGATCGCGGACCGGGCCAACTCGTCAATCGCCATCGGGATTTCCCCAGCCGTCCCGGTTCTCGAACCAACTGGCTCCTTGACCTGAACCTTCACCGCAGATGGTTCGGACATCAAGCCGTCCGGCGTAGCGACGATCAGGGCAAACTGATAGGTTCCAGGTACGGTCGGGACGAACGAACTCGTGGGTGCGTCCCCGGTGGGAAGTTCAATCGAAGGTCCTCCCGACTGGATCCATCGGAATCGGATCTGCCCTTTCGGCTCACTCCGCATCCCATTCAGGAGGATGCGCCGACCGACCACCGATGACTGATCGTCCCCGGCATCGGCCCGGAGCGCCAGACTCTCGCCATCCCGCTCGGGGCCCTCGACCTCGATCGCTACCGGGGCCACGTCGATCCCGGAAGCCTCCCCGACCACCAGCACGAAGGCCAGGAACGAGGCGTCGAGCGGGACCAGGAAATGCGCTTCGGCCCGGTCTGCGTCCTCGATCTTGACCCTCGGACCCTGAGTCTGGAGCCACCGATACCAGAGCCTGCCCCCCGATGAGCCCGAGCCGTTGAGCGTCATTCGGAGCCCCGGTGAAGGTGTCCCTTCGACCCGGACGACGGCCTTGACCGCGATCGGAGAGGTCAGGGACCTCGCCGGTGAGGTATCGATCGAGCGAGTCGTGGCAATGATCGGCGGGGGTCCCTCGGACGGAGGGGCTGGGGCCTGCGCCCGGGCGATCGAGGTGCCGATCAGGAAGATAGGGGCGAACCGGAGGCCCGCCCGGAAGGCGAAGGTACGGAGCTTCGACATGGGGCAAAACCTCGCGGTGTGCCGAGAGCCGGTGATTACTTCCTGGTGTTTCGGAAGTCACGCGGACCCGACATCAGCCCCAGATCGTCGAAGTCGACGCGAGGGAATTCCCGGTCGTCAGGACCGAAATGGGCTGAGCGACCCTATCAGATCGACCGGCCCGGATATCCCGCGGAAGTCCACCGCGTCAGGCGATTTTCAGGGTCGGTCGTCCCGGCTCCAGCTGCGATTGCACGGCGGTCCAGACCCGGTCGGGGGTCAGCTCGGTCATGCATTCCAGCCGTGCACATTCCCGGACGTAACTCGGGGCACACCAGACACAACTGGTCACGGCGATCGCCCCCGGCCCGTAGGGGCCGGTCCTGCCGGGGCTGGTGCAGGTGTAAACCCCGACGACCCTCGGACCTGCCGCGGCGGCCAGGTGCAGGGGGCCGGTGTCGTTGGAGAGGAAGACATCCACCTCGGAAGAGAGCGCCGCGAGCCTCGGGAGCGAAGTCCGACCGCAGAGGTCCAACGCCCCGATCGGGCCAAGGGCGGCCTTCAGGGCCTCCACCAGCGGTCGGTCTTCGGGCGCCCCGACCAGGACGAGCCCGGCCCCTTTGGTCGTGACCGCTCGCCGGGCCACCTCTGCGAAATGCTCGGGAGGCCAGCGTTTGGTGAGCCACCGGGCCCCCACGTTCACGGCCAGCAGGGGCCTCGGGAGCGGGGCCAGGATCGCGCGAGCCCAGGCGGCGTCCTCTTCGCCGAAGGCCACCCGGAACCGAGGTCGGGTGACCTCGGCACCGAAGGCCTCGGCGACCTTCAAGAGTCGGTCAACCGCATGGGCCTCGGGGCCGGGCGAGCCGATCCGGTGCGTATAGAAGTACCTCGACCCTTCGCGGGCCGTCTCCAGGCCGACCCGGATCGGTGCTCCCGTCGCTCGTGTCATGATCCCGGAACGAAGGAGCCCTTGGAGGTCGATGGTCAGGTCGAACCGCTTCCGGCGCAACTCCAGGAGGAACCGGGAGACCGCGGAAATCCCGAGCGGTCGGAGCGAGATCGCCGAGCGATCGAACGGGATCACTTCATCGAGGTCGGGGTGGCCGTCGAGCAGGCCGCGAAGTCCCCGGTTGACCACCCAGGCCAGGTGGGCATCGGGCCAGTGGGTTCTCAACGCCGACAGGACCGGCAGGGCGTGGACCACGTCCCCCAGCGAACTCGGCTTGATCAGGCAGACCCGCTCGGGGCGGAGGTCGCGCAGGGCGGCCATTCGGTCGACGCTCATCGAGGGAACTCCCTTTCCCTTCCTCTCCGGGATCGCGGCGGGGTATCCTAGCCAAGACCCGCCCGGAGGGCAACCGCGACCCGAATCGAGCCAAGGGCCCCACCCCACCATGACCCATCCTCTCCTCCTGGCCGTCCTTCTGACCCTGCAATCGGGCGAGGCGACATTCCACCCGACCCCCGATGAGGCCCGGGTCCCCGAACTTTTCCAGCTTCCCGAATCGACCTTCTCATTCGAGCTGGAGCAGGTCCTCGATACACCCGGTTACTCCGTGGCCAGGCTCCGGTTCCCCTCGCCGGTGGTCACGCCCGACCCGGCCAACAACACGGTCCACGGCGAGTATTTTCGACCGAAGGTCGAAGGGAGAAGGCCCGCGGTCGTGGTCCTCCACATCCTGGGGGCCGACTTCGCCCTTTCCCGATACTACGCGGCCCGACTGGCCGACCGAGGGGTGGCCGCCCTCTTCCTGAAGCTTCCTTACTATGGGGAGAGGCGCGGACCCGGCGATCAGAAATTCCTTTCGACCGACGTCGGACGGTCCACCCTCGCCATGCGTCAGGGGGTCGCCGATATCCGACGGGGCTCGGCCTGGCTGGCGAGCCGGCCGGAGGTCGACGCCACGAAACTGGGGGTGACCGGGATCAGCCTGGGCGGGATCACCTCGGCCCTGGCGGTGGCGATCGACCCGGTCCTCAATCGTGGGGTCTTCCTGCTGGCCGGGGGCGGGCTCGACGAGATCCTCTGGCAGATGGATGAGCCCGAGGCCCGCCAGTATCGGAAGATGTGGCTCGCCTCGGGCCGGACCCGAGAAGACCTGACGGCGATCACCCGACCGCTCGACCCGCTGACCTACGCCGATCGGCTCAAATCCAAGAAGATCCTGATGATGGCCGGGAACATCGACGAGGTGGTCCCCCCCTCGTCGGCTCGAGCCCTCTGGGAAGCCGCAGGCCGCCCGCCGATCCGCTGGTTCGATTGCGGTCACTACTCTTCGGCGGGCTATCTCCTGCCCGCGATCCGAGAGGCGGTCGAATTCCTCGCGGGCGATTCCCCTCGCTGACCCTCTTCAACCCGTCGGCGGGAGCATCGGTAAGTCGGCTACGGTCGCCCGCGCCTCGCCTCCCTCGAAGGTCAGATCGAGTCGAGTGCCCGGCTCTGCCTGGGCCACCCGGACATAGCCCAACGCGACCGGGCCGCCCCATCCGCTCGACCAGGCCGAAGAGGTCACGGTCCCGACTGCCTTACCCTCAGCCATCAGCGACGAACCGGGAGGCGGGACAATCTCCCCCTCGACTCGAAACCCCTTGAGGATCTTGTTGACGTGCCCGAGCGCGTCGAGCCGGGCGACGGTCTCCTGCCCCAAATAGCACCCCTTCACGAAGTTGATCGCCTGGGCGTCGCGACCGACCTCCTGGGGCAGATGGTTGGGCGTCACGTCCCGGCCCGAGACCGGCGTCCCCGCCTCGATCCGCAGGGCCTCGAATGTCGAAGGATCCAGTTCGGGCAGGCCTTCGCCTTCGAGGAGCGCCCGGATCGGACCTGCGGCCTCGATCGGCCCGATGAGGGTCAGGCCCGGACGGCCCGTGGGCGACTCTCGGACGAATCGGATCTCGGCCCCTTCGATCGCGACGCCCGCATGAGCAAGCGGCCTGTCCGGGATCGCCTCGAACCCTCGACCGGCGAGAGCCTGCCCGAGCTTTGATCCGATCAGGTGGAACTCGAACGTCGTTGACGAGATGTCGTCGATCGAAACATCGTCGAAGACGCCATATTTCCGAAGGTGGGGCAAGATGCCTTCGAGCGACTCGGGCTCGGTCCGGAGCAAGATGGCCCGATCGGTGGCCAGGATCGTGATGTAGGCCATCGTCTTGCCCTGGGGGCTGGTCACGAAAGCTTCGGACCCCGACCCCTCGGCCAGCCGCTTGACGTCGGAGGTGACCAGGTTATGGAGGAACTTGGCGCGGTCCGGGCCGGAGATCTCCAGCCGAGAACGGCCAGAACGGTCGAACCATCCACCGTCGACGATCAGTCTTTGGTCAGCATGAGGGAGGGGCATGGGATGGCCAATCTTCAAGAGAGAATTTCGGTCGATCTGAATTGAATGTCAATCCTCCCCGGTCACCACGACTCGAGTCCGGTCGGCCTGGCTCAGTAGGGTGCACGAGGCAGCGTTGGCGGCCAGCCTCCGGGCCTCCTCCGGGCGGTCGACGGCGATCATTCCCAGGTCGTCGACGAGGTCGGAGTCGAGCCGACTATGCAGGTAGACATCGGCCCAGGCCATGGCCGATGCCAGGGCTCGGGCGGTCGAGTAATCGGGATCACCCTCATGTCCCCGGAGTCGTCCGAGCGCGGCCCCGGGGTCCTCGGTCCCGATAATTCGACGGAGCGCGGGGCCTGGCTCTCCCTCGACACGCGTCAGGGCGACGATCTTGCCCCCGCGACGGACCAGCCGGGCGGCGGTCGCGAGCCCTTCGGCCAGTTCTTCAATCGTGGTCGAGCGGCCCGGGGCCCCGATCCCGGCGATCACGACGTCCGCCCGATCATCGACCCGGAAGGACCAGGCGTCGTCGACCGCCTCGGAGCCGGCGTCCTGGACGGCCGACTCCAATCCCGCGATCATCGAGGCTGCCCCGGACGCGCCGGGGACGACTCCCACCTGAAACTGGCAGCCCAGGAGCCAGCTGACCTCGGACGACTCGCGGAGCGTGGCCCTCGGTCTTTCACGATCGGGCAACTCTTCCGTGGCCAGCTTGCGAAGTCGGGTCATCGACTCTCGGTCGCTCATCCCGGGGTAGATGGTCGACCAGGGCCCTCGATATCCCAAGCTCGGGTCATACCCCAGAGTCCCGATCGGGATCACGATGTCGGCATCGGTCAGGAGCCGGTTGAGGTAGATCCGATTCTCATCGGTCGTGGTCGCCAGATAGGCGAGTTCGGCCCGGTCATCGGGATCGTGGACTTTCCAGACGACCCCCTCGGGGAGTTCTAACGGGGCGGGAGCCGCCGCGACCAGCGTGATCGCGTCGACCTCGGCCTGGCGGAGGACCCCGACGACGGCCTCCAGGACCCGGTCCAGGTCGGGCAGGCTCGGGTCGATCGGGATCGTAACCCGATCGCCGGGCACGACCGCTCGGAGTAAGGGGGGGAATTCCCTTGGATTCGCCAGCGCATCGAAGGTCATGGCCCGGATGTCCGGCCTCGCCTCGGGGTCAGGGCCGGTCCAGTAGGCGACGAGTCGTTCGTCTTCGATCTCGAAATCGAGATGCTCGTCGTGGAAGTTGACCGCGATCCTCATGCCCGTCCGTCCTCGAACTCAGACCGTCCCTCCGTCCCGACTGGACATGATAGGGCCGCAACCCCCGCCGGGGCAAGCTCGACGGAAAGGGCTGCTCCGGGAGGTCGCAACCCGGCCCCCCTTCGGTTAAGATTGGGATATCCCTTCGCGAGCGAATTCGCGGCGAGCCCGAGTTCTCGGGAACTTCGCCCTCCCACCGAGCGTCAAAGGTTACCGATGACCGGGTGCAACGACGAGAACTCCCTCATCGAGGCGTGTCGGGCGGGTCGGACGGAGGCATTCGGGGTGCTGGTCCAGCGTTATCAGGGCCGGCTTTACCCCACAATGCTCCGGCTGACCGGCAGCCCCGATGACGCGCTGGACTTGCTCCAGGATGCCTTTCTCAAGGCGTTCGAAAAGCTGGACCGGTTCCATGGGGAAAGCTCGTTTTATACCTGGGTGTATCGGATCGCGGTGAACCTGGCCCTGAGCGGCCGACGACGCCGGAAGGTCTCGAATCGACTCGGGCTGGTCGGCGGACGAGGAGAGCCGATTGACCCGGCCGACGACTCGACCCTGAGCGACCCGACGCTTTCCCTGGAACGTGTCGAACGCGACGGGTTGATCCAGTCGGCCCTGAACTCGCTGGCCGACGACCACCGGGCCGTCCTGGTGATGAAGGAATTCGATGGACTTCGTTACGAGGAGATAGCCTCGATCTTGAATGTCCCGGTCGGGACCGTCCGGAGCCGACTCCACCGGGCGCGACTCGACCTTCGCGAGCGACTCCAGGGCGTCGTCGAGGAGGGCCAGACCGCCCGGACGACCGCCCGCCAGGCCCCCAGACTCGACGTGTCCCTTTAGGCAAGAGGCCTGAGCCCGACCGGCCTTAACCCCGCCAAACCTCATGAACCTCGAAGACGAATCGCTCCTGTCCGCGTATCTCGACGACGAACTCGACCCGGCCGACCGGCTGGCCGTCGAGTGGTCCGTCGAATCCAGCCCTCCCCTGGCCGATCAGCTCCGATCCCTGGCCTCGGCCCGGGAAATCGTGGCGAATCTCGGTCGCCCCGACCTCCCGGTCGACCTCGCCCCTTCGATCATCGCCCGGCTTTCGGCCGACCGCCGGCGGGCTCGGCTTCATACCCTGGCCCGGCCCGGTCGAGTCGCGATGGCCGTTGCCGGACTCTCCGCCATGGCCGCGAGCCTCCTTTTCGCCTTGCTCCAGCTCCACCGATCGATGCACGAGACTCCCCAGACTCAGATCGCCGTCCACGTCGAACCGGTCGTTCCCGCAGATCGCTCTCATCTTATTCCGAACCCCGACCGGGTTCCGACGCCGGCCATCGTCTCGAACGATCCGGTCCTCAAGGCTCCCGAGGCTTCGCCGCCCTCCCCGGTGAAGGTCGCCTCGGACATTGAGGCCCGCGATCGGGCCGACCGGCAGCGAATCGGCGAGATGCTGGAACGGCCCGACGTTCGTCTGGTCCTGATCACCACCGACGTGATCGACGCCTCCGACCAGATCCGGAACCTGATCCGGAAAGATGCCCGTGATTTCTCCGAATTCGGCCGGATTACGATCCAGACGGGGATCGTGGTCGACCCCGAACGACCGGGTTCGGCCGAGGTCTTCGTCGTCCCGATCAACGAAGGGGGGCGGAACTCGTTCGTCAATCAGCTCCGGGGCCGGTTCAAGGACCTGGAAGAAGACGCGACCCCCAGCCCCGAGCTGGTCACGCAACTGACCGAGGTCGGCCAGGTGGCGATCTTCGAGGGGACGCGGGCCTCGTCGCTCGTGGATTCCCCGATCCCGATACCGCCCCACCTGGCGATCAAGCCGGTCGTCGAACCGGGGGCTGGGCCGTCCCCGACCGATGAGCCGAGCGAGACACTTGTCGCCGAAACCGAAGCGGAGCCGTCCTCGCTCGATCCCATCATCGGTCCGCCGTCCCCGTCTCGGCGGCTCGAACCAAGCGACCCCCTGACGCTCCTGGTCTGGGTCACCCGGCCCCGGAGGCATTGACGTCCACCGGGTCAGTCCCCTTTCGGCCGACGACTTCGATGGTCGAGGACCGGTGACCGAGAAGATCGGTCATCGTGCCTCGACCATTCCTTCCGTCCATCGCGATCGAGACTCTTGCCATGATCGAGGTCGAACGGCTATCGAAGCACTATCATTCGGTCCGGGCCGTGGACCGGGTCAGCTTCGCGGTAGGTCGAGGTGAGATCGTCGGCCTTCTCGGCCCCAACGGGGCGGGCAAGACGACGACCATGCGGATGCTCACCACCTACTTGCCACCCTCCAGCGGGCGGGCCAGGCTTTCCGGTCACGACGTCCTGGATGAGCCGTTGGATGTCCGGCGGAGAGTCGGCTACCTCCCCGAGAACGTCCCCCTCTATCCCGAGATGAGGGTCCGCGAATATCTCGCCTACCGGGCCAAACTCAAGGACGTCCCCCGGAGGCTCCGACGCTCCGCCATCGACGGAGTCCTGGAGAAGTGCAAGCTAGCGGATGTCGAGTCGCGGATCCTGGGCCATCTCTCCAAGGGGTACCGCCAGCGCGTCGGGCTGGCCGATGCGATGGTCCACGACCCCGACATCCTGATCCTCGACGAGCCGACAGCCGGGCTCGACCCGATGCAGATCCGCGAGGTTCGCGACCTGATCCGTGAGCTTGGTCAACGGCACACGATCTTGATCTCGACCCACATCATGCCCGAGGTCGAGGCCGTCTGCGGCCGGGTGATCATGATCGTGGGAGGACGGATCGCCCTCGACGATCGCCTCGACAATCTCCAGACTCAAGGGGCCATCGTCCTGGAAGTTCGGGGGCCGTTCGAGGCGGTCCGCAAGGTCCTGGCCTCGACGCCCGGGGTCGATCGCGTCGGTCTCACCGATCATCGAGGGGAGATTGCCCAGTTCGAGGTTTTGACCCGCGACGGGGCTGATCTCCGCGAGACCCTGGCGCATCGGATCTTCGAGAAGGGATGGGCCCTCCGCCAGCTCGATCTCCGGCGCTCGTCGCTGGAAGAGCGGTTCGTCCGGGCCGTCCGGGAAGCCGCCCTCGCCCGAGACGCCGAGCCCACGACCGACCCCGAGACCGAGGCCGCCTGACCCATGCGACATGTCCCGACCCTATTCCGCCGAGAGCTGGCCTCCTACTTCCTGAGCCCGATGGCCTTCCTGATCCTCCTGGCATTCCAGGCGATCGCCTGGCTCAATTTCTGGGACCTGATCGACGGCCTGGCGCGGAACACCCGGGCCTTCTCGGGCCTTCGCGATCCGTTGAACTCTTATATCTCGGGGAGTACTCCGTTCTGGATCGGGCTCCTGGTTGCCCTGCCCGCCTTGACGATGAGGCTCCTGTCCGAGGAGAGAAGGTCGGGGACGATCGAGCCTCTCTTGACCGCCCCGGTGACGGAGACCGAGATCGTCCTGGCCAAGTGGCTGGCGGGCCTGGGGATGTACCTGGCCCTCTTGATCCCGTTCGCCCTGTATCTGCCCTTCCTCTACTTCCAGGCGAAATACCGCTTCGATCTCGGCCCGGTCCTCTCGATGGGGCTGGGCCTGACGACCCTGGGTATGATGTTCGTGGCGATCGGGCTGTTCTTCAGCGCCCTGACGAAGAATCAGATCGTCGCGGCGATCTCGACCTTCGCCGTCCTTTTTCTCCTGATCCTGATCTCATCGGTCGGCTATACCTTCGCCGTGGCCCGGCGGGCCAGCTGGGCCGAGGCCATGCAATTCGTCTCGGTCCTGCATCAGGTCAACACCTTCGGCTCTGGTCAGCTCGACCTCCGATTCCTGGCCTTGCACCTGTCCGCCTGCGTCCTGATGCTCTACCTGACCGTCAAGGTCCTGCAATATCGCAGAGAGGCTTGATCGAAGCTCATGTCGCAACGATTGATTGACTTCCTGTCGAGGCCCGAAGTCTGGGCGATTGCCTCGGCCCTGGTCGGCTTCCTGACGCTGACCTGGGCGATTCGGGGGGCCCCCATCGGGCGGGCGACCCGCGAGGAATCCGAGGAATCGCCGGGATCGGGCTATCGCGACCGGGTCGTCGCGGTGTCGGTGATCGGCTTCCTCCTGGTCCTGGTCGGGGCGTATCTCGCCGCGGCGGTCGGCATCCCGTGGTCGCTCCCGGCGTTCGCGGCGGGCTTCGGGACCGTCCTGGCGGTCCTCCGGTTCAACCGGAAATACCGGCACGTCAGTCCCACCCTCCGGAGGGTGGTCGAGTTCTCGAATTCCGCCCTGACCGTCTCGCTCCTGGCGGGCATCCTGGTCGTCGGCAACGTGGCGGCGTTCAAGTATGGCGGCCGTGCGATCGACCTGACGCGCGACCGGGCCTTCAGCCTCTCATCGTTGACGATCAATCAGCTCAAGGCGCTCGATCGGCCGGTCTCGTTCACCGTCTTCTTCGGCAATTCCGAGAACTCCGCCCGCCAGCTCGACCGGGTCCGGCAGATGCTCGACCTCTACCACGCGGCCAATCCCTCCCTGGTCCGGGTCGAGTATCTGAATCCCTACCTCGACGTGAAGGAATTCGAGGCCCTGGTCGAGCGAGTCCCGTCGATCGTCGCCGCGCCCGGCGATGGGATCGTGGTGACCTACGGCGATGGCGAGGATCCCAAGCCCGTCGTCATCGGGACCCGCGAGCTGTTCGAAGGGCAGGGATCTCGATTCGAGCCCGGGCCCAATCGGTTCGTCTCGACCTTCAACGGCGAAGATGTGATCACCTCGACCCTGACGCGACTGCAGCAAGGAAAACGCTCGAAGATCGCCTTCTCCGTCGGCCACGGCGAGACCCCGATGGGTGAGATCGACCCGGCTCGACCGGGGCTGGGCCTCTGGCGAGCCCGGCTGATCTCGGCGGGGACCGACCCGACCGAGGTGAATCTGGAACGCGAGGATGTGCCCGCCGACATCTCGCTGCTGGTGATCTGCGCGCCGAAGAAGCCGTTCCAGTCCGGGGAGATCGACCGTCTCCGGCAACTCGTCACCCGAGGCGGGCAACTCCTGATCCTGCTGGGCAATGCCGACCCTTCGGGCCTCGATGACCTCCTGAGGACGTACAATATCGAGCTGGGGACCGGCGTGATCGTCGATCCCCGATACAATTACCTCAGGCGAGGCTTGATGGTATTCGCCCCGATCGTCGGCGGGGGTGCCCATCCGATCGTCGAGCCGTTCGCTGGCCGGGCGGCCCTGGTCCAGGATGCAGCCCCGATCGAGGTCCTGGGCGGCCCCCCCAAGCCGGGTAGCCCACCGGCGAAGAAAGCCTCGAATCCGGGCGTCGTCGCGACGCCGTTCCTCCTGACGAGCCCCCAGGCCTGGGCCGAATCCGACCCGAGGAAGCCCCCGTTCGCACGCGATCCGGCCAGGGAGCCCGGCGGTCCGCTCGCGGTCGGGGTCGCCGTCTCGATCCGACCGGGGGTCGTCACCGAGCCGCCCACGCCCCGGATGGTGGTCTTCTCCAGCCCCCACGTCGCCGACAATTCCATCATCCAGATCGAGCCGACCAATCTCGATCTCCTGATGAATGCGATCTTCTGGCTCAAGGGTCGGCCGGAGTTGATCGGGATCGCCGCCAAGACCCACGAGAGCCTGGTCTTCGCCGCCGATCCCGGCCTCCAGTTTCGCCTGGTCATGGTCCCGACCCTGATGGCCGTGGTCCTCATCATTGGCCTGGGGGCGACCACCTACGTCGCCCGTCGGGATTGAACGCGGCATGACCGAGAGCCGGGGATCGCCCTGTCCCACGATCCGAAAGCGAACGCTGCGATGAATCACCGAGGCACATACGCCCTGCTCGCACTCTTCTTCGCCGGCCTCTGCGGCCTCTGGGTGGCCGATTACGCCCAGTTGCCCACCAGCCGCACCTTAGCTCGACAACGAAGTCGGATCCTTCACGAGTTGATCGACACCAAGCCCGACGACCTACGCAAGATCGAGATCCTCGGCGGCGAGGCCCCGATGGCGTTCGAGCGTCGCGACGGGAACCGCTGGCAGATGACGGCCCCGGAGGGCGTGGCGGCCGACCCGTCGATGGTCGAGACCCTGGCGTTCAACCTCAAGGAGCTGACGCGCAAGCCCGAGGCAGGCACCCTGGAAGCCGACCCGGCCACCTATGGGCTGGCCCCGCCCGAGCGGACGATCCGACTCTGGGGAGCGAGCACCGACGAACCCCTGGCCACTCTCCAGGTGGGCAAGATCAGCCTCGATCGCAGGTTTGTCCGCTCCGCAGGCTCGGAAGGAGTCGAGGTGGTCGACGCCCGGGGGCTCGACCTGCTTCGACTCCCGCCCGTTCGCTGGCGTGACCGCGAACTCTTCCGGGTCCCCTCGTTCGAGGTCGATGCGGTCCGGATCGCGAATCCCCAGGGCGAGATCAAGCTGAGACGCGATCCCGACTCCTGGCGAATCGTCGCGCCGATCCGGACCCTGGCGGCCGAACAGAGGGTAGACGGCCTGATCGCCGACCTCGGCTCGCTTCGGGTCCTAGACGACTCCCGGTTCGTAGCCTTGGACGTGCCGGCGGCCGATCTCGATCGGTATGGCTTGAAGACACCCGCCTTGACCATCGAGGTCGAGGCGGGTCGGGAAGGCAGGCGCAGGCCCACACAGTCGATTCAGATCGGCAAATCCGTCGAAGGGAACGATGCGCTGTTCTACGTCCGGAGGGGCGACCAGGACGACATCCTGGCCATCGACTCCCGGGTCCTGAAGGGCCTGGGCATCGATCTCGCCGCGTACCGGAGTCCCAAGGTTGCCGACATCAATCCGGCCCGCGTTCTCGGGATCGGCTTCGAGGGAGAGGCCGGGGCCTTCCAACTCGCGAGGTCGGGCCGGGACTGGATGATCTCCCAGCCCTCCAGGGCGCCGGCCGATCGCAGGGCGGTCGAGGATTTCCTCAAAGGTTTGGGGGATCTTCAGACCAGCATCTACCCGACTCCCGCCGCCGTGCCCGATTCGGGCCTGGACCACCCATCGACCATCATCAAGATCTGGCAGTCGCCCGACCCGCGAGTCTCAACCGGTTCCAGCTCGGCTGACACGGAGGGAGAGCTGGCCTTGTCGCTCAAGATCGGTCGACGAGACGCGTCGAAGCGGTCGATCTATGCGCAACTCGAAGGAGACCGGACGATCCTGGCCCTGCCCGACACGTCGGGCGATTTGCTCTTCCGGAACGCGTTGAGCTTCCGCGATCGCGTGGTCCTCTCGATCGAGTCGGGCCAGATCGAGCACCTGAAGTTCTCGGGATCGAACCGCAAGATCGAGCTCCGCGCCCCCATCCTCAAGCTCGACCCATTGATGAATGCCCCGATCGGTTGGTGGATGGTCGAGCCGGTCGAGGCCCCCGCCGAGCCTACTTCGGTCGGCAAGCTCCTGAAGTTACTCTCCGGACTCCGGGCCGATGGGCTGGTGCTCGAGATCAAGGACCCGGGCGAACTGAAGTCGTACGGACTCGACGAGCCAGTGATGACGGTGACCTGGTCGGTCCCGGCCAAATTCTCGATGGTCGAGCCTTCCAGGGGTCCAGATTCTGGGGAACCTCCGTTCGACTCGGGTTCGCTGTTGGTCGGGAGTTCGGTGCCGGGTCGCTCGGGCCTGAGATTCGCGAAGGTGGCCGATCGTCCGCTCGTCTTCACGATCGGCCCGGCGACGATCGGGATCCTGGACGCCGAGTATCATGAGCAGCGGGTCCTGGCCTTCGATCCCGACCGCGTGACCAGGTTGCGCCTAAATTGGCCCGATCGCTCACTTTCCCTGATGCCGTCCGGTCCGGTGGCCCGTCGCGAATGGTTGGTCGAGGGGCCGGTCGTCGCACCCGAGTTCGATCCCAGTCGGGTCACACCGCTCGTGAACGAGCTGTCCAGGCTCTCCACCTCGCGATTTCTCCAGTACCAGGGGGAGATACCGAAGGACACCGGGATTACCTCTCCCCGGCTCTCGATTCGGGTCGAGACCGAGGCCACGTCCGCCCTGATGGTCAGGGTCGGCGTCCCCGCCGGCAATGGCCTGGTTTGCGCCTCGACAGCCATTTCGGACGACGGCCCGGTTTTTCTCCTGCCCGAGGCCCTCTTCGGCGGTTGGTTGAAAACCCCTCGGCAACACGACGACCTGCCGGAGAACGTCTTCGCCCCTTGAACGGGCCGTGATCCGCATCCGGGGCATAGATATTCCGGGCCAATCAAACGAGGCTCATGATGGATTCCGGGGTGGTGCCAGCAATTGGGCGATCAGGGCACCCAGTAGCCGCTTTCCTCTCGCCCGGATGTTGTGCACGAACTCGAAGAAACCCAGGTACAGCGGTAGGCTCTCCTGGGGGATTCCTCGGTGAGGCCGCAGCCACGAGCGGAGCAGCGACCAGAACCCTTCGAGCGTGTTGACATGGACCTCGCAGAAGCCATCGCCATCGTCGTCCCGGGCGAACTCGCCCGCCCCGTGGCAGACCGTCTTGTGGCCATAACCCCACTCCACCAGGCGGCCATAGATGTCGTATTCATCGGTGTAGACCAACGTCCCCTTGGCGATCATCCGATCGATCAGGGGCTTGATGGTCACCTGCTGGACGTTCTCCAGCATCCGGATCACGACCTCGCCTCCACGCTGCAACATCCCGAAGATCGGCGGCTTCTCCTTGGCCAGGGTGCCCCGACCTCGCTCGCCTCTCAGGCGTCGCCTTCGGGGGAGGCGGCCTTTTTTTTGACCGCCTCGGGATGACCCTTATGTCCGGCCACCACATAGACTTCGTCGCACTCGACCTCCCCCTCCAGCACGACCGGAGGACAACGGTCGACCATCCCCTGTCGGAGTCGCTGGATCATGGCCCGGGCATCATCCTTGTTGATGTCGAGTTCCTGGGCGATCTGCAATCCCGAGAGGTTCAGCCCCATCAGATAGAGGCAGGCGATCCAGGTCCTCAGCGGCAGGTGATGGCCGGCGAAGATGGTGTCGGTGAGGTCGTCGAAGCGTCGGCGGCAGCCCCGGCACTCGTAGCGTTGACGGAGTGGCTGAGTGTCGTCCTTGCCGTTCTTGATGACCGAGTCCGAGGAGCACTTGGGACAGGTCACGCCGTCAGGCCACCGCATGCCCCGGATGGTGTCGAAGCACTTGGCGTCGTCGAAGAGATCCTGGATGTTGACCATCGTGCGACGCCTCGGGGCGGGGAAGTCGGGATCAGCGGGGCGGACAGATCGCCCGACCGAGGAGACCGATTGTATCCACTGAGTGGCCCTTGCGGATCACCACCCCGGAATCCATCATGAGCCTCAAACGATTCAGGATTCGACCCGCCCGTCGAGGCGGTCTGTATCGTCGCGTTTCACGACGCTGGCACCGAGGCTCCTCCGTTCGGCGAGGCTCGGTACATGCGTCCTGGATTGCTGTTGTCGACCATCGCTCCTAGAATTCGCGGGCAATGAGATCAGGTTTTATTGATTCGAGGATCGTCGATATGAATTCCGGAAGCCACGTCGTCGGTAAGCGTCTCTCGGTCGAGGATGCCGTCGTCCTCCTCGTGGATCACCAGGCTGGGTTACTTTCACTCGTCCAAGATTATAGCCCGGAGGAATTCCGCAATAACATCCTGGCCCTGGCCGATATCGCCAAGCTTTTCGAACTCCCCACCATCTTGACGACCAGCTTCGAGTCGGGGCCTAACGGCTTGCTCATGCCTGAGTTGAAAGATCTTTTCCCCGAGGCTCCATTCATCCCCAGACCTGGGCAGATCAACGCCTGGGACAATGACGACTTCGTGGCGGCGATCAAGGCCACCGGCCGAAAGCAATTGATCATTGCCGGCGTCGTCACCGACGTCTGCGTGTCGTTCCCGACTCTCTCGGCCCTGGCCGAGGGGTTTCAGGTCTTCGTCGTGGTGGACGCCTCGGGCACGTTCAACAAGTCGGTACGCGACGCCGCCCTGATGCGAATGGCGCAGGCGGGGGCCGAGATGACCAACTGGTTCGCGGTTGCTTGCGAGCTTCAGCGTGACTGGCGGAAGAATGGCGAGGGCCTGGCCTCGCTCCTGGCGAATCATCTCCCCGCCTACAAGAACCTGATGACCAGCTTCAATGCGAAGGCGGCGAGGTGAAATCGAGCGATCGTTCGACGATCGAATGACGAGGATGAAGAGAGCAGGCCGATTGATCGTCGAGTGGCGCGCCGTTTGCTTCACAGGGAAATCAATAATCAAGCTGTCCAAGGCGGGCAGCTCCTTTCCCTTTTGCAACGGAGTCGATCATGGCCGAATCATTCAAGGACAAGCTCGAGGACGCCGGAAACAAGATCTCCGAGACGGCTACCAAGGTGGGCCATAAGATCGAGGAGAAGGCGGAGCAGGCTGCGGATTGGGCCAAGGAGAAGAGTCACGAGGTCGGTAATCGGGTCGGCGAGGCCGTTCAGAAGGTCGAACACAAGACCGGGGCCACGCTGCACGAGAGCACGGGCGCGACCGGCTCGGTCGCCGACATCCGCGAGCACATGGCGGTCTACGCCTCGTGCGGCAAGATGGTCGGAAAGGTCGACCACGTCGAAGGTAATAGCCTCAAACTCACCAAGAGCGACAGTCCGGATGGGATGCACCACCTGATCCCGCTTTCCTGGGTGGCCAAGGTGCATGACCACGTCCACCTGAGCAAGGATCACAAGGATGTCGAGAGCCAGTGGCTACCGGCCTGATCGGCACAACCATAGCAGGAAGCCGCGATAGGCCGGGGCACGACCCCGGCCTTCTTCGTAATTAGGCGAATTCTAACGACAGTTTTCACCCGACGTTGGGCACCGCGAAACTCAAATGGTGGGCGAGGTGGATGAGCTGGAGCTGATCCCATTCCGCCTTGGTCAACGGGCCGAAGATCCGGTGCGGGATCACGGGGCCGGGCGAGGCAAGATAGTGGGCGATCGCCCGTCGCAAACCTTCCACCTCTTCTCGGTCGTCGAGGCCCGCCGGGGGCATGATCTCCGGAGGTCCAGGAATTCCCTCGGGTAGTATGCCGGATTCGAGGACTTTCCGCTTCTGCTCCTCCCCGACCCATTGCGATGGGTCGGACGGCGTCGAGGCGGGCATATCGACCACCCGACGGGCGACGGTGGCCAGGTGGCGGCAGATCTGAGCCAGCGACCAGTCGCCGGCCGTGGTATGGCCTTCGAGGAGCCGATCCACGTCGGGCATCACATCGTCGAAGCTGGTGAAGCGAAGGTGGCGTCGTCCGGGATTCATGGTTAAGGTTCCAGGCCGGTGATCGATCGGGCCGCAGGATACCAGATACACCGCTATAACGCCTCAGATCCTCAAAGTTGCATGCATCGATCATCCATCGGGAGGCATGCCCAGGCCGGGTTGGCGACCCCGGCCCGATCTTCTTATACTGGAAGGATTCCACTCGACCGCGTACTTTGCTCGGGAGTTTCGTCGTGCTTCGGATCGTGCCATACCCGCATCCCGCCCTCCGCTATGAGTCCCGGCCGGTAACGCGGATCGACGACGAACTTCGGGCGACCGTCCGCGAGATGTTCGGGCTGATGTACGCGGCCAACGGGATCGGTCTGGCGGCCAATCAGGTGGGTATCCCACTCCGGTTCTTCATCCTCAACCTGACCGCCGACGCTGAACAGCCCGAGCACGAGCAGGTTTTCATCAACCCCGAGATCGTCAAGAGGCACTCTTCCGAGGAGAACGAGGAAGGTTGCTTGAGCCTGCCCGGGCTCTATGGGAAGGTCCGTCGGGCCCGCAAGATCCGGGTCCAGGCCTTTGACCTGGCCGGGAATCCCGTCGAGGTCGAGGCCGAGGACCTCCTCGGCCGGGCCATCCAGCACGAGAATGACCATCTCGACGGTAAGCTATTTATCGATTATCTCGGGCCGATCGCCAAGACCACGACCAACGCCAAGGTCAAGGAGATCGAGGCGGGCTATCGGAAGGCCCAGCTCGAAGGGACCTTTCCCGACGATGACGAGATCCGTCGTCAACTCGACGAGATGGCTCGATCGGCCGCCTCGGCCTGACCCCGACCGATCGGAGGCCGAACGTGCCGAAATCGCCCCGGATCGTCATGCTGGGCACCAAGGATTTTGCCCTGCCGACCTTCGAGCACCTGGCCGAGACCGGCCATAATCTCGTCGCGTTGA
Source organism: Tundrisphaera lichenicola (assembly GCF_051175385.1). Classification (GTDB taxonomy): domain Bacteria; phylum Planctomycetota; class Planctomycetia; order Isosphaerales; family Isosphaeraceae; genus Tundrisphaera; species Tundrisphaera lichenicola. The sequence continues at coordinate 1,397,792 of NZ_CP195106.1, forward strand.
TCACCCAGCCCGACCGACCGCAAGGTCGGAAGCAACTCCTGATCCCGAGCCGGATCAAGGAAGCGGCCCTGGCCCGAGGGATCCCGGTCGAGCAACCCGAGGACGTGAATGTCCCCGAGGCTCTCGAGATGGTCCGGGGCTTCGCACCCGAACTCCTGGTCACGGCCGCCTACGGCCAGATCCTCTCGGCCGAACTCCTCTCGATACCCCCGATGGGTGGGATCAACCTCCACGGGTCGATCCTGCCCGCCTATCGAGGAGCGGCGCCGGTAGCCCGCGCGATCCAGAAGGGCGAGATCGAGACCGGCGTCACCGTGATCCGGATGACCCCGAGGATCGACGCCGGGGGCATGATGGCCTTCGCCCGGACCCCGATCGGACCGACCGAAACCTCCGGCGAAGTGGAAGCCCGGCTCGCCGAGATCGGGGCGCCGCTGGTCGCTCGGGCCATCGAAGCCCTGACCGCCGGGACCGCCGAGATCCTCCCGCAAGCTCGGTCGAAGGTCACCAAAGCCCCGAAGCTCCGCAAGGAAGACGCGGTCATCGACTGGTCGCGAACCGCCACCGAGATCCACAATCTGGTCCGGGCCATGCAACCCTGGCCGATCGCCTCGACGACCTGGCAACGCCCCGGGGCACCGGCCCGCCTGATCATCCACCAGGCCGAGCCGGCCGAAGGTCGAGGGATTGCCGGCCAGGTCCTGGAGGCCTTCGGCGACCGGCTGGTGGTCGCTGCTGGACAGGGGGCCATTCGGCTCCTGACCGTCCAGCTTGAAGGCAAGAAACCCTGCTCCGCCGCCGAGTTCCTCCGAGGTCACTCACTTCACGGAGCCTCGTTGGGGGGATCGTGACCGGTTCGGAACCCACCTTGACCTCCTTCAGGGGATCGCCTAATCTGCCCGGCGATGTCATGGACGACCCCTTTTCCCTCCCGGATGGAGGCGATCGATGAGCAAGGCTGTCACTCTCCGCTATGCGATCGTCGCCAGCGTCCTGGCCGGATGCTCGACGATGAGGTCGGCCGAAGATCGCCACCCAGGCGCGACCGATCAGAGCGACAAGGCGGTCACGCGGGTCTTCCCCGCCTCGGCCACCAGGGTGGCCCAGGCCATGGGCCGGGTGATGTCACAAGATCCGATCCTCGAAGATGTCCAGGTTGCGGTCGACCCCCAGTCCAACGAGTCGCGGCCTCTCTCCGCGGCCGAAAGACAGAGGCTCGGACGTTCCCGATTGGCCGTGAATGCTCGGGATAAGAATTACAACATCAAGGCCAAGTCGAAGGACGGCCTGTCCGTCGGTGCGGTGGTCTATCTCAAGGGAGAGTCCAATGCCGAGGTCAGCCTGCTCTACGGCCCCGGTGGCGATCCCGAGATGAGCCGCGCGATTCTCGACGAGGTCGAGGTCGCGCTGGCCGCCCCGGTTGAGGATCCGGGGGTTAGTCAAGCCTCGGGCACTCGGGCCGCTTCCCGGAAGTCCGAGAAGCGATAAGTCTGGAATGGTCGGCCCTACTCGCGTAAGCTCGATGGATCGGGGCTCGCCGAGATCGAACGCCTTTGGACGGCTCGGTCCCCTCTACCACCGAATGTATCGGGGTCCGACCGCAATGAGGGTTGAGTCCGACTCGGAGCCGGTTCTGGCCCGGCAACACCGATCCGAACGATTCCTGGCGGCCGTCGCCCCGTATCCGCGAGTCGTTCTCGTCTCGCACGTCAATCCCGACCCCGACGCCCTGGCCAGCATGCTCGGGCTCCAGGCTCTCCTGGAGCATCGGCAACCGGGCAAGCCCGTCATCCTGACCGTGGACGGCATGATCGCCCGAGCCGAGAATCGGGCAATGGTCGATCTGATCCCGGTCCCCCTCGTGCCGATCGAACAAGCGATCCTAACTCCCGATGCCGCCCTGGTCATGGTCGACTCCCAGCCCGGGACCGGGAGGCATGCCCTGGAAATCCTCCCCGTCGCCGTCCTCGATCACCATGAGACCGGAGGTGATCTCGAAGGCGTTGCGTTTCGCGATATCCGGGCCAACCTTGGCGCGACCAGCACGATGGTCACCGGTTACCTGCTGGAGCAGGGTGTCACGGTCTCGCCGATCCTGGCCACCGCCCTCCTCTACGGGATCGATTCCGAGGTCTCCGGATACCCTCGGGAATCGGGACCTCTCGACGATGGTGCGCTCGTCTGGCTCTATCCCAGGGCAGACAAGGACTTGCTCGCCCGGATCAAGAATCCAAAGCTTCCCCAGAGTTATTTCGCCACCTTCCAGAATGCCCTGGCCAACGCCTTCCTCTACCAGGATGTCGTGGTGAGCTGGTGCGGCCTCGTCCCCCAACCCGACATCATCGCGGAACTCGCCGATTTCTTCATTCGCTTCGATCGAGTGAGCTGGGCCCTCTCGATTGGGCTGTTCGAAGGCACTCTCAAGCTCTCCATCCGCGCCGCCTATCTCGGAGGGCATTCGGGCGAGGTCCTCCGCGTCGTCGTGGATGGGCTGGGAACCGCCGGCGGCCACGACAAACGGGCCGGCGGGGCCATTCCCCTCCCCGATCTCCAGCCCGAGACCATCGAAGAGACTCTGCGGAAAATCCGCCATCGCCTGCTCAATAAGCTCGAGATCGACGAGCAACGCGGACATCGCCTGCTCGAAGCCAGCCCGATCATCCAGGCCCCCTGAATCCCGCCTCAAACCCGCCTCTCCGTCTCCCCTCAGCAACGTTGTTATCCCGAAACGCTCTTGTGGGCACCATCAATCCATGGCAAAATGCCCAACGTAATGAGACTGAGTCTCAGGATCAGCGATTTCCTTCCGGGATGTAACAACGATGAATCATCGGCGACGCGGCTTCACCTTGATCGAACTTCTGGTCGTCATCGCGATCATCGCGGTGCTGATCGCCCTTTTGCTCCCGGCCGTCCAGGCCGCAAGGGAAGCTGCACGACGCATCCAGTGCACCAATAACCTCAAGCAACTCGGGCTGGGGATCCACAATTACGAGAGCATCGCAGGAGCCTTGCCTCCGCCCCTGGTGCAGAGTGGGACCGGTTCCACGATCACCTGGTCGAATGGATGGAGCATCCCGGCCCGGGTACTCCCTTTCATGGAGCAGGGCTCGGTCTTCAATTCGATCAACTTCACGTTTCGCTACAGCGTGGCCCAGAACACGACAGTGGCGGCCGTCAACATCGCCACGCTGATCTGCCCGAGCGAGGTCAATCCGACGCCACGAGCCACGACTACCGCCCGGTACAACGTCATCAATTATGGCTGGAATCAGGGCGACTGGTACGCCTGGGGTGGATTTGCCGGGACTGCGAACCGCGCCCCTTTCGAGGTGAACCGGAGTCGAAGTTTCGCCGAATTCACCGATGGTCTGAGCAATACGATCCTGGCGGCCGAGGTCAAGGCCTATCAACCCAACCTGGGGACCTGCGGCCCCCTAAATGGGATCACCGCGACGAACATTCCCCCCACCTCGGCCAACCCAGCCACCGTGGTTCCCCAGTACAACTCCGGCTGCAATCTGGGCCTGACCGGGCACACCGAATGGGTCGATGGCGCGGTCCACGAGACCGGAATGACGACCGCCTGGACCCCAAACAAGCGGATTACGCGCGATGGGGAACCGGGCCAGGATCTCGATCTGGTCAGCCTCGGCTATAACAAGGGAGGCCCCACGTTCGCCGCCGTCAACTCTCGGAGCTATCACCCGGGAGGGGTTAATGTCCTGTTCGGCGACGGGAGCGTCAAGTTCATCAAGGACTCTGTCAACGGCGAGTCATGGCGAGCCATCGGTTCGATGCGAGGCAACGAAGTCGTCAGTGCCGATTCATTCTAATCGGACCCGCCTCCGGCCTTCGCGTTCCGCGAAGGGGCGGGGTCGACCCTAGTCGCGACGACCGAGAATTGCTAGTTATGGAATCCCTCGACTCTATCGCCGACCCTTCGTGCGAAGGGTCGGGGGCGATTGTGTGAGGAACTGCTGGCCTCGCTTCAGGAAAATTCCATGAAAGTCGGTTTATTGACCGGGGGGGGAGACTGCCCCGGCCTCAACGCGGTGATTCGGGCGGTCGTCCAGAACGTGACCAACGAAGGTGGTACCTGCGTCGGGATCTTCGAAGGGTGGCGGGGCCTGGTCAAGGGAATGAGCCGTGAGCTCGACGTAAGCGAGACCGATGGGATCATCGCTCGAGGGGGGACTATCCTCGGTTCGTCCCGGACCAACCCCTTCAAGAACGCCGAGACCGACATCCCCGCCGTTCGAGAGAACTTCCGAGCGCTGGGACTGGATGCCCTCGTGGCCATCGGTGGCGATGACACATTGGGGGTCGCCAATCGACTCTACAACGAATTCCAGATGCCGATGGTCGGCGTACCCAAGACCATCGACAATGACTTGATGGTGACCGATTTCACATTCGGATTCGACACCGCGATCAACATTGTCACCGAGGCCGTTGATCGCCTCCGGACGACCGCGGAAAGTCATCGCAGGATCATCGTCGTCGAAACCATGGGTCGTCACGCCGGCTGGATTGCTTGCTTCTCGGGGATCGCCACCGCAGCCGACTATATCCTCGTCCCCGAGGTTCCCATCGATATCGCGCATGTCGTCGAAGTCCTCAAGAGGAGAAGGGCCGACGGCAAGAACTACAACATCGTGATCGTCTCGGAAGGGGCCGAGTTCCCCGACAAGGGAATGTCCACCATCGCCGCCGAAACCGACGCTTTCGGACATGTCCGCCTCGGTGGGATCGGCAACGCCGTAGCCAAGCTGATCGAGGATCAGACCGGCTACGAAACTCGCTGCGTGGTCCTCGGCCACATCCAGCGAGGAGGCGCTCCTAGCGCGTATGATCGTGTGCTGGCCACCCGACTTGGATTGGGGGCCGCCCGATTGGTCCTCAAGAAGAAGTTCGGGACGATGGTGGCACTCTCCGGCACTAAGATCATCGAGACCACTCTGGCCGAAGGAGTGGCCGCCTCGAAGACCCTGAACATGGACTACTACGAAGAAGCAGCAACCTTCTTCAAATGATCCTCGCAATTCTCACCAAAAAAGAGAGCAGGTTATTGACCTCCGCGAGGATCACGTTAAGATAACCCTTGTCGCCTGGGGATGACGACGACGCGAATCGCGTCGGACGACTAACCCGGGCGGCGGTTTCTCCTGAGGCCGACGAAATGGGATGAGGTTGTCGAACCTCTTCACGTTTCGGGGCGTAGGATGGGAACAAGCGGCCGGAGCTTCATCCTTTTAAGGGTGGCCTGCTCCGGCCGATCGCGTCGGGTCGAGGCCCGGCGTCCTCTTTGACAATTCGGTCGATCGTTTGCGTACACGCAAGTGATAGATGATGAGCCCTTGAGGGGAGCCGGCGTGGATGCGGCTCGATGCCTGGCAGACTCGCCTTATCCGCGACGAGCCAGGTCGGGCGGTTCATGCTGTCGCGGGGCGTGGGGCAGGGGGGTGACCCCCTCGAACATGACTCCGCGGCGACCAGTTAGTTAGCTAGAATCCTCAAACTTGAGGGTTGGGTGGCACCTCGGTGCTTCCCCCAATCTCGAAGGGTTTGATCCTGGCTCAGAATGAACGTTGGCGGCGTGGATTAGGCATGCAAGTCGGACGGGCCGCAAGGCCAGTGGCGCAAGGGTGAGTAAGGCGACGGTAACCAACCCCGCGGATGGGCATAGCCGAGGGAAACTTCGGGTAATTCCCAGCGATGTGACGACCTGGCATCAGGGTGTCACCAAAGATTCATCGCCGCGGGACGGGCCGTCGTGGTATTAGCTTGTTGGCGGGGTGACGGCCCACCAAGGCTGCGATGCCTACCGGGCGTGCGAGCGTGGCCCGGCACACTGGGACTGAGACACTGCCCAGACTCCTACGGGAGGCTGCAGTCGAGAATCTTCGGCAATGGGCGCAAGCCTGACCGAGCGACGCCGCGTGGAGGATGAAGGCCTTCGGGTTGTAAACTCCTGTCGAGGGGGAGGAAGGGGTAACCTTGACCGATCCCTGGAGGAAGCACGGGCTAAGTTCGTGCCAGCAGCCGCGGTAAGACGAACCGTGCGAACGTTATTCGGAATCACTGGGCTTAAAGCGCGTGTAGGCGGATCGCCGCGTCGGCTGCTGAAATCCCCCGGCTCAACCGGGGAACGGGCACCGATACGGGCGGTCTCGAGGGGGGTAGGGGGGTCTGGAACTTCCGGTGGAGCGGTGAAATGCGTTGAGATCGGAAGGAACGCCCGTGGCGAAAGCGAGGCCCTGGACCCTTACTGACGCTGAGACGCGAAAGCCAGGGGAGCGAACGGGATTAGATACCCCGGTAGTCCTGGCCGTAAACGATGAACACTGGGTAGGGGGCTCGCCGATGGGCTCCCTGCCGTAGGGAAACCGTGAAGTGTTCCGCCTGGGGAGTATGGTCGCAAGGCTGAAACTCAAAGGAATTGACGGGGGCTCACACAAGCGGTGGAGCATGTGGCTTAATTCGAGGCTACGCGAAGAACCTTATCCCAGGCTTGACATGCACGGATTAGCCGGCGGAAACGTCGGCGAGGCCGCAAGGTACAACGTGCACAGGTGCTGCATGGCTGTCGTCAGCTCGTGCCGTGAGGTGTTGGGTTAAGTCCCCTAACGAGCGCAACCCCTGTGTCTAGTTGCCAGCGGGTAAAGCCGGGAACTCTAGACAGACCGCCGGCGTTAAGCCGGAGGAAGGCGGGGATGACGTCAAGTCCTCATGGCCCTTATGCCTGGGGCTGCACACGTACTACAATGGGGCGGACAGAGCGAAGCCAAACCGCAAGGTCGAGCCAATCGCATAAACCGTCCCTCAGTTCGGATTGCGGGCTGCAACCCGCCCGCATGAAGCTGGAATCGCTAGTAATCGCGGATCAGCATGCCGCGGTGAATGTGTTCCTGAGCCTTGTACACACCGCCCGTCAAGCCACCAAAGCGGGGGGTATCCGAAGTCGCCGGAGCCGCAAGGCAGGCGCCGAAGATAAAACCCGTGATGGGGACTAAGTCGTAACAAGGTAACCGTAGGGGAACCTGCGGTTGGATCACCTCCTTTCTAAGGATACCTTGGAAATTCACCCGCCCCGGAGTACACGCCCTCGAGTTCCCGTAACGCGAGGGTGCCGGACGCGAAGGTGACATCGGCCCCGCCCGGATCAAGTCGGCCGCGAACACGCCGGCTCCCCACGGGGGTTCATCACTCTCATTCGTTGGTTTGCAGCACGATCGACCATGACTCCTGGTCGGGCAGGACCTGTCCTGCCTGGCCGGGCGTCGCATCTCGATTGCCCCCGATCGCGGGGCGTGGCAGGCCTTCTGGTGCTGCCCCGCCCCCTGGCCGGTGGCCAGCGAGGCCGGGATCTCGATCCCGGTGGCTCTTTCACAATTCGGTTGTTGGTCACACACGCAGCAAGTTTATGCGAAGTGTGGTAGTGGCATAGTTCATCAACGAACGTGGACCTTAACGGATCTCGGGAGAGTTTAAACCGCTCTCCCAGGGGTCGTTACTCAAGAGGCCGCATGGAGCGTCGCGAGACGCGCGGGGCCTCGAAATGATGGGATCATGGTCCATGCCGTGTCGGGATCTGTCGCGGATCGTCTTCCTTCGGGAGCACGAGATGGGGCGGGTTCGGATCGGCGTGGTCAAGCTCCTAAGGGCACGGGGGGGATGCCTAGGCGTCATCAGATGGCGGGCGTGGAAGGCCGCGAAAGGTCCGGGGGAGCTGCCCAACGAGCGTCGATCCCGGAATACCCGCTGGAGACCCGGGGAACTGAAACATCTCAGTACCCGGAGGAAAAGAAATCAACCGAGACTCCCTCAGTAGCGGCGAGCGAACGGGGATCAGCCTAAACCGGGTGGGACACCACCCGGGGTCGTGGGGCCGGAGTCGTGGGATGAGTGAGCGTTAGCCGAAGCCCGCTGGAAAGCGGCACCGGAGCGGGTGACAGTCCCGTAGGCGACAATGCGACCTCCCCTATCCGGTACCCGAGTAGGGTCGGGCACGTGAAACCCGGCCTGAATCGGCGGGGACCCTCCCGCAAGGCTAAGTACTCGATGACGACCGATAGCGAACCCAGTAGGGCGACCGAACGGTGGGAAGAACCCCGACCAGGGGAGGAGACTGAACCTGAAACCCCGTGCCTACGAGCGGTGGGAGGGCGTCTGGCTTCGGCCGGCCTGACCGCGTGCCTTTTGCATAATGATCCGGCGAGTTACTGTGTCCGGCGTGGTTAATCCCTTCAGGGGAGGAGCCGCAGGGAAACCGAGTCTGAATAGGGCGAGATTGTCGGGCGCAGTAGACGCGAAACCAGGTGAACTACCCATGGGCAGGTTGAAGCGACCCTAACCGGTCGTGGAGGACCGAACCCACCGATGTTGAAAAATCGGGGGAGGACCCGTGGGGAGGAGTGAAAGTCTTATCAAACCTGGAGATAGCTCGTTCTCTCCGAAATGGCTTTAGGGCCAGCCTCGGGCGTTAGCACGCGGGGGTAGAGCGACGGAATTCGGCCGGGGGGCTTCCCGCCTACCCGCCGAAACCCAACTCCGAATACCGCGTGCCGTACCCCGGGAGTCAGAGCGCGGGGGATAAGCTTCGTGCTCGAGAGGGGAACAACCCAGACCGCCGACCAAGGCCCCCAAGACGACACTCAGTGGCAAAGGAAGTGGGATCGCGGTGACAGCCGGGATGTTGGCTTAGAAGCAGCCACCATTTCAAAAGTGCGTAACAGCTTACCGGTCGAGCCATCCCGCGCCGAAAATGACGGGGACTCAAGTGTCGCGCCGCAGTCGCGGATTCGGATTTATCCGAGTAGTAGGAGAGCGTCGCCCTCAGCAGTGAAGCCGGACGGAGACGACCGGTGGAGCGTGGGCGAGTGCGTATGCCGGAATGAGTAACGACAAGATGGGTGGGAAGCCCATCCGCCGAAAGCACAAGGTTTCCTGGGGAAGGTCAATCCGCCCAGGGTCAGTCGGGTCCTAAGGCGAGGCCCAAGGGCGTAGCCGATGGGCAGACGGTTAATATTCCGTCACCCGATGGTGAGGTTGAGATGAGGAGGACGCCGGGAACTGAAGGGTCGGGGTGATAGACGCCCCCGTCCCGCAAGGGCGACAGCATTCGATCTGGAAGCCCTTCTTCACCCGGCCACGAAAAGCCCCTCATGGACGATCCATCGGCCCGTACCGCAATCCGACACAGGTGTGCTAGGCGAGTATCCGAAGGCGTTCGGGAGAACCCTCGTGAAGGAACTCGGCAAAATGACCCCGTACCTTCGGTATAAGGGGTGCTCGGGGCAACCCGAGCCGCAGTGAATCGGCTCTAGCGACTGTTTATCAAAAACACAGGACTCTGCCAACTCGCAAGAGGACGTATAGAGTCTGACGCCTGCTCGGTGTCGGTAGGTTAAGGGAGCCGGTGATCGCAAGAGAAGCTGGCGACCGAAGCCCCGATAAACGGCGGCCGTAACTATGACGGTCCTAAGGTAGCGAAGTTCCTTGTCGGGTAAGTTCCGACCTGCATGAATGGCGTAACGACTGGAGCGCTGTCTCCACGAGGGACCCGGTGAAATTGTAGCCGTGGTGAAGATGCCACGTACCCGCGGTCAGACGGAAAGACCCCGTGAACCTTTACTGCAGGTTGACACTGGTCGGTCGGCATTTCTGTGTAGCATAGGTGGGAGGCAACGACCCGGCGGCGCCAGCCGTCGGCGAGCCATCGGTGAAATACCACCCTGAAATGGCGCCCGCCCTCACCGATCCGTGGCCCGGATCGGGACCGTGTTCATCGGGCAGTTTGACTGGGGCGGTCTCCTCCCAAAGCGTAACGGAGGAGTGCCATGGTACCCTCGGCCCGGTCGGCAATCGGGCAACACGAGCGCAAAAGTACAAGGGTGCCTGACTGCGAGAGCGATCGCTCGAGCAGGGACGAAAGTCGGCTTTAGTGATCCGGCGGTGCTGGATGGGAAGGCCGTCGCTCAACAGATAAAAGGTACTCCGGGGATAACAGGCTGATCTCCCCCGAGCGTCCACAGCGGCGGGGAGGTTTGGCACCTCGATGTCGGCTCATCGCATCCTGGGGCTGGAGAAGGTCCCAAGGGTTTGGCTGTTCGCCAATGAAAGCGGTACGCGAGCTGGGTTCAGACCGTCGTGAGACAGGTCGGTCCCTATCTGCCGTGGGCGTAGGAAACTTGCGAAGGGTCTCCCCTAGTACGAGAGGATTGGGGAGGACCGACCTCTGGTGTGCCGGCTGTCCCGCTCGGGGCATCGCCGGGTAGCCAGGTCGGGAAAGGATAAGCGCTGAAGGCATCTAAGCGCGAAGCCCTCTTCAAGACGAGGTTTCCATGACCCGCAGGGTCTGAAGGCTCCTGGAAGACGACCAGGTCGATAGGCCGGGAGTGCACGGCGGGCGACCGTCGCAGCCGACCGGTCCTAACAGCCAAGCGGCTTGACCACCCCGATCGGCCCCCGCCCCCCAAGGCGCGGACCCCGATCCGAGTGCGAGCCAGATCTCATCATCCGACGACCCCTCCGAAGAGGCCTCGTCGAGGATGGACGCCACGACCCCACCAACCATGAATGAAACTGCGAGTGTGACCCACACCCGGACCACCGCGTCCGGGGGGCCTGACCGCCCCTCGGGCGATTTCCGGCGACGATACTGGCGGGGTCCCACCCGTTCCCATCCCGAACACGGCCGTTAAGCCCGCCAGGCCCATGATAGTGCGCAAGCGCGAAAGTCGGTCATCGCCGGATCCTTCCAACCAGGCCCGCCATCCCCAACCGGGGATGGCGGGCCTTTTTTCGTTGCGCTGACGCGCATGAGATTGGACTCATGTTGGGACAATGACGTGAATCAAAAGGGAATAAGTCTCCGAAAACCATGAAATAAAACTATCGGTATGATTACCAAATTTCGTGCGAGTGCCAGGATCGCTGAGTACTGTGGGACTTGAGATGGACTATTTTTTTGATGACTTCCCAACCTGTTGGCCAGGGCTCGTAAATGCGTAGGACCGAAGGGACCGTCCTGAATTCTCTCGACCAGATGAAGGGGTAATCCACCCTCACCATGGAGGGCACCAAGCCAACCTCCGAGGATTGCTCCGATCGAGTCAGTATCCCCTCCTGCTCCGATCACTTCACTCAACGCCTGCAGTGGATCGGCCCCATATCTCAGTAGTCCAAATGTGGCAAAGGCCACGGAATGGACAACATAGCCCGATGTTCCGCAAGATTCAGCTGCCTCTTGGATTGAGGCTTCATTGAGGGCAAGCTCTCGGGCTCGGTCGATTGCCTCTCCGAGACTCTCGATGGTCACGACTCGCCGAGCCTGTTCCTGGCAATACTCGGGTGAAGTTCCTAGAGGACTCCGGGCGCAGCAAGCCGCCAATTCCGCGACGTAGAGAGCACCCTCCACCGCTCGTGGGTCTCGGTGAGTCACCTCCGCCAGGGCCCGCCCGAAGGTTTCACGACGATCGGGGCAATCGTCGAAGAATACACCGACGATTGCTGCTCTCATCGCGGCACCATTTCCGGCCGACATGACTCCGCTTCGGCGGCATCCCAACGCAATCCGAAAACAGGCTCGGATGGTCGCCATTCCTACCCCCCAAGGTAGCCGACAGAACCATCCGAGTAAGGATCGTCGAAAGGCGAGTACGCAAAGGTCCACGTCGTCGGGATAACGCGCCAGGGATTGAGCTATGAGTGCGGACTGTTCGGTATCGTCGGAGACGATCCCGAGTCGTCCGATCAGGTGAAATCGATCTACTTTCCCGAAGCGTCTTGCGATATCCCGGGCGGACATCCCTTCGGTGGCCAGCCCCAGGGCATCGCCGAGAGCGGTTCCCAGGAGGGTTCCCGTGATCCTTTCGATCTCTGCCATTTCGAATAATCCGCTGGGGTACTTGGATACCAGCTCTTCGAACGCTGCCGTGTAGCGTCTCACGTGTCTTGTCGTGTAAAACTCTCCGCATGGAAGCCAAGACGCCCATCTATGAAGATTTCGTTGAACTGAATCGGCGTCAAGTCCGTCAGATCGACGCGCTACACGCCGAACTAGATCGCCTATTGGCGGGGTCCTATATCGACCCGGCCAAGGCGAAGCTGTCGATGCAGCGCGAGCTCTTGCAGCTATGGCTCGACCACGACGAGGTGGACGCGACGGTCAACTTGGTCGAGCGAGAGATCCGACCGAATGCGATCGCTCGGAAGCTATCGACGGGGAATAGTACCGAGTCGGGAGAGGAGAAGCACCCGGTCCTGGCAGACTCCTGCGCACTTGCCGACTCCAGGACCGCAACATCCTGGGTGAGCTCTTCGAGTTGCTCCGCTACCCAGGGCCAGGGCTTTTGGTCCAACTGCACCCCTCCCTCCCCCTCATCGCCGGGCTGATGAGCCATGATCGAAGCCGAGTGGCTGGCATACACCGATCCGAGGCCGATGCTCGGCCCCCTGCGCCGCGGGGCTAGCGACCGGAAGCTACGCCTGTTCGCGGCGGCGTGCTGCCGGCGCATCTGGGACCTGCTCCCCGACGAGCAGTGCCGCTCGGCCCTCAAGACCGCCGAGCTATTCGCCGACGGGCTGGCGAACCTGAAGTCCCTCCGAGAGGCACGTCGGGGGGCCATGCTTTCCTACTTCAACCACGACGACCATGACGAGTGCAGCCGCTTCACGGGTCAGGAATCGGCCGCGATGGCGGTGGCGGGCGCCTGCTGGACCGAAGCGGAGGAATGTTATCGGGGGCTGGATGACGTGATGGACAATTGTTACGGCCTGGGCCGTCTCACGTCCGGCTGGAGAAACGGCGGCCGGATCGAATTCATCCGCCAGTGCCGCGACATCCGGGACATCTTCGGATATCCCTTCCGTTCCGTGAACTTGTCGCCTTCTTGTCTCACAACCGAGGTGGTCACGCTCGCCCGCGCGATTTACGACTCGCGTGTGCTCGACCGTCTGCCCGAGTTGGCTGACGCCTTGCGGAGTGCAGGCTGCAACGACGCGACCTTGCTCGCTCATTGCCGTGAGAAGGGACAGCACGTGCGAGGTTGCTGGGTCGTCGATTCCATCCTGGACAGGGCGTAGGCTTTCGGCGCGAAGCAGGTAACATCAATCCCGCACGGGGGAGATCCCTGGTCAAAACTGTCTTATGTGCTCTCGGAGGATCCGGGTCAGTTCTGCCGTGACGACCGGATCTTTTTGCGAGAAGTGAGTGCCCGGGAAGACCAATTCCGATTCGGATCCTTCCAGATGCGAGCTTCGATACTCGACAACTCCATCGGTGGGCAGGAGCTTGCCGATCTGGGGAATGATCGAGTGATAGGGGACGCTCGGGTCGATGGGAATCTTGTCGAGAGTCTGGAGGATCGGGCTGTCTGTTCTCAGATTTCCGATGGCATTCAGGGGCATTCTGCGGAGTTCCGGGGCGATCAGATCGGGCCCATTGAGCTCGACGATTTCCTTCGCGATCTCGGCCTGTTCGCTGGTCCTTCGAATCATGCTGGCGATCGTCCTCCCGAACCATTGGTCGGCGATCGGACTCCCGCGGTGCGGGGTGGCGATAAAGATCACCCGCTTCACGAACGGGAGTGGATCGAAGATCAAGGCATCGTCTAGGGCTTTTCGGGTCCTTGGGGAAGCCTTCAGCTCCGCCACGGGTCGGCGGAACGCGGCCTCCCAGAGCTTCAAGCCAGAGTCCTGGACCATCATTTTTGAGAGAAGACCGCCCATGCTATGTCCGACCAGGACCATCTGATTCATCGATGGATCATCGTGGTTGGGATCGAGTGCGTCGCGGACCTTGTTCAAGGAGGCGCGAAGTTCCATCGCGGATGCGGGGATCGGCTGGCCGGTGGGGTACAGATAGACCCAGAACTGATATCGAGAGTCGATCTCGAGGTCGTTCTCCAGCTCATTCATGGTCTGGAGGTAGGCCCTAGGGCTGGAAAAGAGGCCGTGGACCAGGACAACGGGAATCTTTCCGGGCTGGTAGGGGCGGAGGAGATAGAGTCCCGCCTCGACTCCCGGCCGGCGAAAGTCCGAATCGAAGAGGCCGGTGAACTCCAAGGTTGAGAGTTGACCCTGGCTGACCTGGACGGCCAGCGGCGAGGTCCGATCCGACGCCACGGAGAGTTCTCGAGAACCCAGTTGGATCGACTGATCGACGAAGGGGTCGAGGAGCGCGAGCGTGATAGGGTAGCGTCGCCAGGCACCACCCTGAATATCGCCGATGGGACTCACGATTGCCGTAGCCGCCATTCGGAGTTCTCTCGGGTGAAACCGATCGAGCGGGTCCGGCGAACCGGCTGGGTCAACCCGTCGATGGACAACCAGAGGTACGCCGATCCCGGCCTCGCGGTAGACATGTTGCATTCCCGAGACCCGGATGTCCTCCACGATCAGGAGATCCTCGAAGCGCCCCGGCGCGAGATCCGGCGAGGCTCCCTCGAGGACAACCCCGTGACGACGGAGGACCTTCTGCCAGCCCAGGTCGTTTCGCTTCCCCTCGGTCTGGGCGATCCGGACCAAACGGGCCAAGGCCCGGTTATGAACCTGGACGGCCAGGTCGGGGACAGGACTTTCCGGTTCCTTCAGGGCGATCGTGGCGAGTGCGGCCGAGTCTCGGAGCCAGGCGATCGCCTGATCGGGAGCCTTCGATATCTTGCTCATACCCGCCCGATAAGACAGCTCGGCCAGGGCCAGGGCCCCACCGGGCTCGGGTCGATTGCTGAGCCGAGCCTCCAATCGAGTCGCGGCGGCGGCAGGATCTTCGAGGGCAAGTTCGAACAACCCATCGCGAGCCAGGATCGACGCCAGGGGGTCGACTGGTGTGCGTTTCGCCTCGTGCCTCTCGACCCGATCGCGGAGGGCATTCCGGACGAAGCTATCTCGGGTCGTCACCTCGGCGCAACCGCTCGCCAGGGCCAGGAGCCAGCACACCAGGAGCCCTGATTGCCGTCGAGTTCTGGCCGATCGAGGTCCCATGAGCCACCTATCCCGGCCAACGAACGTTCCGCCCTCGGCGAGAATCCGGGCCTTCTGTATCGCGCCGAGGGATTTCGGGGAAGTCCGATTGGGGCGGAGCCGAATGATCGGGCTTGCCGAAAAGCTGGCCGGAGTTCAAGACATCGATGTCTCGGTATCGAGGGTGGCCCCCCTGACGCTCGCCGAAGTCCAGAATGCGGATGCCGGGGGAAGCCCGGTTCTTCGGAGAATCCGACCGAGGATGTCGGTACGATGGTCGGGAGACGCGTCCGTGAGGCCGTAAAGCGTTGGTCCCCAGGAACTCTGGCCGACCCCGTGCAAGCCCTCGGTTCGGAGGACTCCCGCGATCGATTCTGCTTCTGGGCGTGCGAAAATCCCCCCCTGGGCAGGGGAGAAACCCTGGCCGACCCTCCGTTGAAGTTCTTCGAGTGCCTCGCCAAACCGGAGGAGATCGCGCTCGATCGCCGCCGGCAGGAGGCCGAGGAGGACGAGCCGGCAGAGGCGATCGGTCAAGGCGTCGGAGGAAGGGGGGAGATCCGCGAAGGCCTGGACCTCTCCCGGGCCGTGCAGCCCGGTTTCTCGGGGGGGGATGACGACCAGGACCGACCAGTCGGGATCGATCTCCACGCGAGAGAGCAGGGGAGGGATGCCGACCGGCCCCCTCCGGCCGCCGTCGACGATGAGGCCGCCGAGGGCGAATCCGTGGAGGCCGATTCCCGAACGGAGCCCTCGGCCGGTCAGCCTGGCCAGCTCGTCCACGGTGGGGGTTGGCCTGCCCGCCCGCTCGATCAGGAGTCGCGCCACGCCGAGCCCGATCTGCGTGCCGACGCCGAGCCCCACGTGCTCCGAAGGGGCCCGGAGAACGTTGAACGAAGCCGGCTCGATTTCAGATCCTTCGGACGCCAGTTGATCGGCGACTTTCGAGGCCACCGCAAGGACTCTGCCGGCCATCGGACCATCGGCTTGCCAATGTCTCGAAGTCTCGGCCGACAGTTCGAGGCCCGGGGCTTCGATCATCAGGCCCGCCCCGCCGAACTGACGAGGGGGATTCGCCCCCCACGAGAGCAGGCCGAAGTGGAGGCGACTGGGAGTCCTGAGGCGGAATCGGGTCATGGGGCCTTGCTCGATGCTCGTCAAACGTTCGATCGGCCCTCAGTTTAGCAGGTTAACCAGCGCCCGAAGCGTGTCCTCCGTCGAGAATGCCGAAACCGAACATTCAGCGAGGTCATCCACTATTGGCCCATCGGGTCGAGGGCCACGATCGAGATTCCGTAACGATCGGCAAGCGCCACGACTTCGGGCTGGTCGATGACGATGGTCATGCCGGCCTCAATGGCCAGGACGCGGGCGCCCGCCTTGTGAAGATTCTCGATCGTGGTCAGTCCGATCGTCGGGACGTCGAACCTCATGTCTTGCTGGGGCTTGGCGACCTTGACGAGGGTCCAGCCTCCGGCCCGGCAGAGCTGGCCCGCCCGCTCGATGCAGCGGTCGGTCCCCTCGATCGCCTCGACGGCCACCGCTGCCCTCTCCTTGATGGCGACGGACTGGCCGACGTCCAGTCTTCCCATCTCCTTGGCCAGCCCCCAGCCGAACTCGACGTCTTTCATCTCGGCGGCGACAGGGCGCCGGCGGGTCAGCACTCCGTGGTTCACGAGCAACTCCGGGCAATAGTCGAGGGCCGAGGCGAAGGACATCCCGTCCCGCTCGAATTCGGCGATGACTCCCAACAGGATCGAGTCGTCACGCTTGTCGCTCAGCGAGTGGAGCCAGAACCGGATCATCCGGTAGTCGGGCATCAGCCGGACGATTCGACCGGGTGTATACATCACGCTCTTGGTGATCTTCCCCGCCATGACGATCCGTCGAGCCCCCTGACGGCGGAACGAGCGGATCATCCCGCCGAGTTTCGAGACCCCGACCGACTCGAAGGAGTCGCAGAGATCCCTGAGGACCTCGGGCGCCTCGTAGCGGATCCCGACGCAGGCGACCTTCAAGCCCTGACGCTTGGCCGCCTCGGCGAACAGGATCGGGAACCGCCCGCTCCCGGCCAGGAGCCCGATCCGCTCGGCCTGGGCCACCCGATCCCGATGGCCGGGTCGTTTCGAGGATAGGACAGGCAACACCCGATCTCCGATGGGGTCCGAGTGAAACTGGGGAAGCTAGACTTCCCGAGTCAGCGTGACGTCCGGGCCACTCCCTGGTCTTTCGGGGCGAAGAATCCGCCCGATAGGATCGAGCTCCCATCGGGTTTCTTCAGGGAGAATCGTTGACGAAATCGATTCGACAGGTTCGATGGGCTGATGTCCCTGACCGGTTTGGTCGAGAACGGCTGATCCATCGGCGGGATCTTCATCTGTCGCTGCATCTTGCGGCGAGCGAGCATCTCCGAGATCGGTCCGCCGGCACTCACCGGGGTCGGAGTCAGAGAGACCAGCGTCAAGAAGGCGAGTGCCAGCGCGAGCCGTACAACAATCCGCTTCGGAAGCATCAGGAATCCTCCCCATGACTGACCAGTTCGGGGCCGAACCGATCGAGACCGATGTTCCGAATCCACTTTCCAGTGAAATTGGTCGGTCCAGATCCGTTGGAACCGGCTGGTTTCCTTCGCCCGACGGGTAGGGTCGGGCGTCCTTTGATCAAAAACCCGTAGGGTCGTCGTCCGTCCTCGACATGGGTGGCGAGACGGCGGTCAGGATGGCGACCTGTGCGGCCAGCTCGCGGAGGTGCTTGTGCATCTCGGGGAGCCGGGCGATCATCTGGAAGATTCGCCTTTGTTCGCGGAGGGGGATGGCGGGCGATCCCAGGACGTTCTGACCGTCCGGGATGTTCCGGTGGACCCCCGCCTGGGCGCCCACCATGGCCTTGTCGCCGATCTCGGTGTGATCTTTGATACCGGCCTGACCGGCCATCACCACATAATCTCCGGTCTTGCAGCTTCCGGCGATCCCCACCTGGCCGCAGAGTAGGTTGTGGCGTCCGATCTGGTTGTTGTGGCCGATCATGACCAGATTGTCGATCTTGGTCCCTTCGCCGATGCGGGTCGTCTCGAAAGTCGCTCGGTCGATGGTGCAGTTCGAGCCGATCTCGACGTCGTCACCCACCTCGACCTTTCCGGAGTGCGGGACCTTGACGTGCTTTCCGTCGACCAGGTGATATTTGAAGCCGTCGCCCCCGAGGACGGTACCGGCGTGGACCTCGACCCGATCGCCCAGGATCACGTCTGCGTACAGGACGGCATTGGGGTGGATGATGCAGCCCCGGCCGAGTTTGCAGCGATCGCCGATCACGACGCCGGGGTGCAGGGTGGTCCCTTCGCCGACCTCGACGTCATCGCCGATCGAGACGAAGGCGTGCACGGCGACATCCTGCCCCAGGACGGCCGAATCGGAGACGGCGGCCATCTTGTGGACGCCCACCCATCGGGGCTTGCCCGCGCCGACCAGGTGAGTCCGGACCGTGAGGAATGCTGTGATCGGGTCGTCGACCTCGATGACCGGCATCTCGGGCTTGCCGAGCGACTTGAAATGAGGCCCTACGATCGCGGCCGAGGCCGGTGACGCCTTCAAGAGCTTCGCATAACGCTCGCTCTCGATGAACGTGATGTCGCCAGGGCCAGCCTCGCCCACCGGGCGGGCCGAGTTGATCGGGACGCTTCCGTCCCCGTCCAGCCGGCCCCGGATGAGGGCTGCGAGTTGTTCCACCGTGGCAGCCACTAGCGACTTCCCTTCTTCCTTGAAAGGAGCTGACGGGGGCCGGTTGACTCGGAAGTGTCTCGAAAGTCCTTGCCGATACCGACCGGGCGATGTCAGGATGGCGGATCCTAATCCAGGAGGCAAAACCAGGCAACCCGAACTCGAGAGTTTGGCCTTCGCCAGGCTTCATATCCTATTATCGGTCGGAAGGTCGACCGATCGTCAGTCGAAGGATGCGCGGCGATCTCGACGGTACTTCGGACTTCAAAACGAGATCCGACCGCCCTGGCGCGACGAGCGAGTTCGGCGAACTCTCCTTTTCGAGGCTAAAAACTCGATTGATGCTCGACCACGGACGCTCGATCTTCGTGCGTAATCGGGCATGGGGTCGAATTTCAGGGCGAGTTTTCAAAGTCCGGGGGAGACAATGCAGAGACACACCGATCGGGTGAGCAAGGCCATCCTGGCATTCGTGGAGAATCCCGTCACCAACCTGGTCAAAGGGTTGGCCCTGTTGCTGATCGGGCTGTCCGACGTATCCCAGACATTCCGCGAGGACATCGCGCACGGGCGACTCCGCGTGGGACACGGCATCATCATTATCGGCTTCTTCGGCGTCCTGGGGGCCATCCCTCACATCATTGAAGGGTTGGAGGCAGGCGCACAGTACATCGATTATCGGGAAGCGAAGAAGCAGGAACGGAAATTGGAGTGAACGAATCTCGCGAATAGCCGACGAACTCACGTCGACTCCGAAACGGGCTGATGCCTCCCACTTTAGCCCTCACCGACGATCGCTCGCCCAATGGGATCCGAACTCGGAGGCCTCACGTCGGAAGCACGTCGTTTCAATCGTCAAAATGCATTTCTCTCGCGTATGCGATAAATTCCCCGAGGAGTTCGCTCCTCCTGCAATTATTCATGATTCTCCGCGCAGGATGTCTGGTATCTTTTGGATGTCGCTTGTTTGCGAAATCAAAATCTCAAAGCAAGCTGGAGAAGGATCGGTGATCGATCCGTCGGGGGCGGTTTTTCCCTAGACGTGCGTTTGTTTCACGTCTTTCCGGAAGGGTTGATTTTCATCGAATTACGTCCTTTTCCGGCCGGAAGTACTTGCCCGGGGGATCGCTGCCGAATTCCCGTCCCGTCAACGATCGGTTCGAATTCTCACATCTTGAGTCAATCGCCATGAGCCGAGGCATCCCGGCCGAAATCGCCGCGAATAAGGAGTCGAGCCCCTCGTCGGCTCGAACGTCGGCCACTTTTCAGTTCGTGGGGTTCCGACTCGGCGGCGAGGACTACGCGATCGCCATCACGAAGATCCAGGAGATCATCGTGATGAAGCCGATCACGCGCATTCCTCAGGTCCCGGGCTTCATCGAAGGGTTGATCAATCTTCGAGGTTCGGTGATCCCGGTCGTGAATCTCCGGACGCTTTTCGGCCTGCCGCGTCGGGAACTCGACGACGAGACCCGGACGATCATCGTCAACGTCGGCGATCGGACCATCGGCTATATCGTCGATGAGGTCACCCAGGTCATGCGGATCGCGGGCGATCAGATCCAGACGGCACCGGTCTCGATCACGGCCGTGTCCAAGCAGCACATCGCCGGGCTGGCCCAGCTCGAGGATCGCCTGCTCGTGATCCTCGAAATCGAGCGACTCCTCAAGCCGGAAGACCTGGAAATTGTCCCGATCTGAGCCGTTTCCGATCGCTGAGCGATCATCGAGCGAGCGGGGGCCACGCCCGACCTCTCGCGAGTCTTCTCCGCCTGACATCCAAGAATGAGACTGCACCGATCGAGGGGGGTGACGCCGCGATGAAATTCGGTAAAAAACGCAAGGCAACGTCGAGCTTCCTGGACGGGCCGATCTCCGGTTCGGTCGCGTCGGTCGATCCCGGCGTCTCGCGTCTCGACCCGCCTCGGGGTCGGGGCGACCTGAACGGCCACGCCGACTCCTCGGACGCTCGGGCCATGATCGACACCGTGAATGCGGTGATCCAGGCCGATTCCATCGATGCGATCGTCAAGACGACTCTGGAGACGATCCGTCACGCGTTCGGGTGGGCCTATGCCTCGTACTGGAAAGTTGACCCGACACTGAACTCGCTGGTCTTCTCGCTGGAATCGGGCAGCGTCGGCGTCGAATTCGAGCGGCTCACCCGAGCCTCGAGATTCAAGGAAGGGGAGGGGCTCAATGGGCGGACCTGGCGTCAGCGAGACCTGGTCTTCGCCGAGAATCTCGGCGATTTGACCGATTGCTCGCGGGCTCCGATCGCCCTCCGCGAGGGGATTCGATCGGGCGTCTGCCTGCCCTTCATCTGCGACGACCGGGTGATCGGCACCATGGACTTCTTCGCCAGGTCCAGCGTCGAGATGTCGGACGCACGACTCGAAGTCCTGCGGACCCTCGCCCGGGTCTCCTCCGACAAGATCGCGCAGCTAGCCCGCCAGGGAGAGCTCTATCGGATCATGCGGATGATCGAGAATGCTCCGCTGAACATGATGTACTGCGACCTGGATCTCAAAATCCAGTATCTGAATCCGGCCTCGGTCCGGACCCTGAAAAGGCTCGAGTCCTACCTCCCGATCAAGGCCGACGAGATGCTCGGCAAGTCGATCGACATCTTCCACAAGGCGCCCGAGCACCAGCGGAGGCTCCTGGCCGATCCGAAGAACCTCCCCCACGAGGCCGTCATCCGACTCGGCCCGGAGTCTCTCAATCTGCTCGTCTCGGCGATCCTCGACAAGAAGGGTAACTATGTCGGACCGATGCTCACCTGGGAAGTCGTCACGGACCAACTCCGGGCGAAGGAGCGAGAGGCCGAGACCGCGGCCGATACCGCCGCGCTGAATCTCTTGCTGGTCGCACTGGGCGAGGCAACTACCAGTTCCGAGGTGGGCGCCGCGGCACTCTCGACGATCCGCGAGTCTTTCGGCTGGCCCTATGCTTCTTACTTCGAGGTTAACCCGAAGGATCATGCCCTGAAGTTCGCCCTCGACTCGGGGACGGCCTCGGAGGAGTTCCGCCGAGCCACCCGCGAGGGCAAGTTCCGCGAAGGGGAAGGGCTCAACGGTCAGGCCTGGCGGGCTCGCGACATGGTCGTTGCCCCGGACCTGAGCGAGGTCCGAGGCTGCTCGCGAGCCGGGGCGGGGGCCAGGAGCGGGCTGGTCTCCGGCGTCTCGATCCCGATCATGCTTCGGGGATCGGTCGTCGGCACGCTCGACTTCTTCGGGAGCCAGAAGATTCGACCCTCGGAGAATCGGATCGACACCCTGAAGAATGCCGGTCGATTGGTGAGCACCGCCCTGGAACGCGCCGATCAACAGGCCCAAATCGACTCTTCGAAGAGGGAGCTGGAGGCGAAAATCTCCGCCTTGATGAAGGTGACGGAAATCGCCGCCGCCGGCGATCTGACGGTCGAAGTCCCCTCCCTCGGGGATGACGACATGGGGCGACTCGGCGAGGCCCTCGCCCGGATGATCGCCAGCCTCAAGAATATCATCGGCCAGGTGATCGAGTCGGCGAGCCAGTTCGCCGAGGGTTCGCGCGTCGTCGCCGAGAGCGCGAGCTATCTCAGCGAGTCGTCCCAGAACCAGGCGGCCACCGTCGAGGAGATGTCGGCCTCGATCGAGCATCTGAGCAAGGCCATCCTCGAGATCAACCAGAACTCCTCCTCGGCCCGAGAGCTGGCCGAAGGGACGTCGCTCCTGGCCAAGCAGGGCGGCGAGTCGGTCGACCAGGCGATCGAGGCGATGGTCCTCATCAAGAAGTCGAGCGAACAGGTCAGCGACATCATCCAGGTCATCAGCGAGATCGCCAGTCAGACCAACCTGCTGGCCCTGAACGCGGCGATCGAGGCCGCTCGCGCCGGGGAACATGGCCTGGGCTTCGCGGTCGTCGCCGACGAGGTCCGCAAGCTCGCCGAGCGATCGAGGAACGCGGCCAAGGAGATCACCGCCCTGATCAAGGAGTCGACCCGCCGGGTGGCCGACGGAGCCCAGCTCTCCGAGAAGGCCGGGCAGTCCCTCGCCAAGATCGTCCACGGGGTCGATGAGACGGCAGCGAGCATCGCCAAGATCGCCAGGGCGACCCAGGAACAATCCGATTCGGCCTCGGAGGTCAGCAAGGCGATCCAGGACGTTTCCAGCATCACCGAGACCTCGGCCTCGAGCTCCGAGGAACTTTCGGCCAGCGCCGAGGAACTCGGCGCGCAGGCCTCCGCGCTCAAGAACGTCATCTCCGGGTTCGAGGTTTGATCTCGAACCGATTCCAGGAAGGGCGGCCCGCGGCCGCGACGATCGAGCCGCGATTCCGCCCTGACTTCGACCTATCCCCGGACCTGGCCCGTCCCCGAGGAGCCTCTGAACGATGCATGGCGGCGATCTCAGCGAGGAGGTGTTCGCGAAGTTTCGCGCCCTCATCTACAAGGCCGCCGGGATCCAGATCCCCGAGACGAAGAAGGTCATGGTTTCGAATCGACTGCGGAGGCGCCTCCGGGCGACGGGGATCGCGGGCTTTCCCGAATACTACACGTTCCTGACCTCCATCGCCGGCGTCGCCGAGATGCCGCTGTTCCTCAACGAGATCACGACCAACGAGACCTATTTTTATCGAGATGTGCATCATTTTGACTGGTTGAGCGAGTCCTTCTTCCCGGGGATTGCCGAACAGGCGCGCCTCAGGAAGCGTCCAAGGACCTTGAGGATCTGGTCGGCGGCTTCCAGCACCGGCGAGGAACTCTACTCGATCGCCATGCGTTTCCTGCCGTTCCGATCGCAGTTCGCCGGGTGGAAACTCACGTTCCTCGGCACCGACCTCTCGGGGGCCGCGCTCGAGGCCGCACGGATCGGCACCTACGATGAGCGGGCCGTCCGACTCGTGGGCCAGGCCGATCGATCCCGGTATTTCGACTTCGATCCGAAGGCACAACGTTGGACCGTGAAGGACGAGGTCAAATCGCTCGCGACCTGGCGATCGCATAACCTGCTCCGCCCGCTTAACGAGGAGCCGTTCGACTGTGTCTTCATCAAAAATGTGCTGATTTATTTCGATGTGATGTCGAAGCAGGCCGTGACGAAGCACCTGATCAACTCGGTGGCCAAGGGCGGATATCTGGTCGTCGGGCCCACGGAAGGGATTTACAACATGCTCGAACCGCTCGAGAAGCGGCAGGCGTGGCTCTACCAGCGAGCCAACTCCTGACCCCAGTTTCGCGGAGGATTCCCCATCGATGGCCGGGTTCGACCTGAGCGAGTTGCTCCCGTACTATCTGGACGAGACCGACGAGCAGATCGAGGCGCTCAACGAGGCGCTCTTGAAGCTCGAACGGGACCCCGCCGACGATGCGGTGCTCCGCGAGGCGTTCCGGATGGTCCATTCGATCAAAGGTTCGTCGACTGTGATGGGGTTCGATCAGGTCAAGCGCCTGACCCACCACCTGGAGACCTATTTCGACCAGCTCAGGGCGGGCCAGCGGACGCTCGACCGGCCCACTCTCGATCTGAGCTTCCGTTGCCTGGACGGACTCCGCGATTATCACCTCCAGCTCCGGAGCGGAAACCAGGATGCCGTCGACCTCTCCGGCCTGACCCGGGACGTCCTCGCCTCGCTCGAGAATCGAGAAGTGGCCGCCCCTCCTCCCGAGGGAATCCCGGCACTCGACACTCCGACGGCCCCCCCGGTGGTGGAGGAACCCGAATGCTTGCGGGTGACGGTGCATTTCTCGGCCGGACTGGCCTGGGCCGACATGAAGGCCAAGCTCGTCCTCAATCGCCTCTCCGGCCGCTCCCGGGTGTTGGCGACCGAACCTTCGGCCGAGTCAATCGATGGGATCGAGCAACTCTCCGAATTCACCACCTGGCTGATCCCCGAGTGTGACCTGGAAACCCTCCGATCGTTGGCCGATGTCGAGGGCGTCACGCGGATCGTCATCGAGCCCGAAAACCCGCCCAAGTCGACTCCCTCCGCTCGATCTGCCGAGCTGGTCTCCCCGAGCCCTTCCCCCGAGGCGGAGCCCTCTCCCGTCTTCGAGCCCGAGCCGGCCCCCGTGGTTGTGCCCGAGCCGGCCCCCGTGGTTGTACCCGAGCCGGCCCTCGTGTTTGTGCCCGAGCCGGCCCCCGTGGTTGCGCCCGAGCCGGCTCCCGTGGTTGCGCCCGAACCTCCCGCTGTCGTCCAGCCCGAGCCGACGGTCCTTCCCGGACCGGGGATGAAGCCGACGACGAAGAAGGTCGGGGAGACGCTCCGGGTCGACGTCGACCGGCTCGACCAGTTGATGAATCTGGCTGGCGAGCTTGTCATCAATCGATCGAGGTTTTACGAGATCGCCAGCGGACTCGAAGGGCTGTTCCGCGATTCAAGCGCCTCGTTCCTGACGGCCGACACCCAGGACCGCCTGGAAAGCTTGACCCGGGATCTCGAAGCTTTCGCCGAACAGCCGAGCCGGGCCGGGGTCGACGGCGGTACGGGGACCTCCGGGGGGGCTCTGGATCGCTGGATCGCGCAGTTCCGACGGCTCCGAGAGAATTTCAAGGTCATCCAGGATGAACTGGACGCGATGCGTCGAGGTCGCGATCAGATCAACGCCCTTTCCGAGGCGATCCACCAGTTGGCCCGGGTCACCGACGGGATCCAGAAGGGGGTGCTCGACACCCGGATGGTCCCGATCGGGCCGCTGTTCGAACGATTCCAGCGAGTGATCCGCGACCTTCGGGTCCTCTCCAACAAGGAAGTCACCCTGCATATTGAAGGCGAGAAGACCGAACTCGACAAAAGGATGATCGACGAGCTGGCCGACCCCCTGATCCACATGGTCCGGAACTCGGTCGATCACGGCTTGGAGATGCCCGACGAGCGAGAGAAGGCCGGCAAGCCACGATCGGGGACCGTGACGCTCCACGCCTCCCACCGGGGGAACAGCGTGGTCATCATCGTCGGCGATGATGGACGGGGGATCGATTCCGAACGGGTCCGCGAGAAGGTCGTCGCCAAGGGGTTGCTCTCGGCGGAGGAGGCCCGCCGCCTGACCGATCGGCAGCTCGTCGGCTATATCTGGCACCCTGGCCTGAGCACGGCCGAGGCGATCACCGATATCTCCGGTCGAGGCGTCGGGATGGATATCGTCAAGAGCCGGATCGAGAACCTGAACGGGACCGTGGATGTCCGGTCCGAGAAGGGGCGCGGGACGACCTTCACGATCCGGCTGCCGCTGACCCTGGCGATCATGCCCTGCCTCCTCGTGCAGATTTTCGAGGAAGTTTACGCGATCCCGCTCGACCACATCGACGAGATCGTCGAGGTCGAGACCCGGAGCGTCAATCGCGTGCAGGGCAAGCGGATGATCGAGATCCGAGACAGGCTCGTCTCGCTGGTCGCGCTCGACGACCTCCTCGTCTGGGGGGGCGATCGGCACCCGGTGGCCCGGAACAAGTCGGGCATCGAGGCCGACAAGCGAACGGTCGTCGTGGCCCACAATGGCGAGACCACGGTCGGGCTGCTGGTCGATCACCTGATCGGCATGCAAGAGATCGTCCTGAAGCCGCTCGAGAAGAACTTCCGACCCGTCCCGGCCCTCTCGGGCGCGAGCATCCTGGGCGACGGTCGGGTTTCCCTGATCCTCGACATCGACGCCCTGATCGCGATGGTCGTGCGGGAGGCCTCGCGACAGGTGGGCTGAGATTGACGCTGCCCGGACCTTCGAGGAGTAGTACCTTGGACTGGACCCTTTCCGACGACCAGAAGCGACTCCTGGGGGCGATCTTCGGCCGAGGCGCGGCCGACGCCTCCGAGGCCCTCTCGCGCTGGCTAGGCCGGCCGGTCGAGGTGATCGCGGGCGAGGTCGATCAAGTGGACCTGAGCGAGGCCTGCGAATTACTCGGGCCGAGCGAGACTCTCGTCGCCGCCTGCCCGATGGAGCTATCGGGCGTACTGACCGGGCAGCTCATCCTGGTGTTCGAAGACCGCTCCGGGCTGGCGACCGTGGATCTCCTGCTGAACCAACCGGTCGGAACGACCCAGGATTGGGGCGAACTTGAACAGTCGGCGGCTCGTGAGACCGCCAATATCGTCGGCTGTGCCTACCTGAATTCGCTCGCTGCCCATCTCCCGCCGATCCGATCGGACTCGGGGAACACGACCGCCGGGCTCTTGCCGGGTCCGCCGGGCTTCCGCCACGAGTTCGCCGCCAGTCTCCTCCAATTTGCCTTGATGGACCAGGCGATGCAAAGCGATCAGCTCCTGGTGATCCGCAGTACCTTCACCACGGAGGAGACCCGGCTCGACTGGTCGCTTTTGTTCGTCCCGAGCGGCGTATCCCTCGAAACGCTCCGGAACTCGCTCGGGGTCGTATGATGGCATGGGATCTCGACAATCGGGGTGGATCTTGTCGGTCGGTTGGTCGAATCTCTCGGCGGATATTCCCGTTCAAGCAGGGGCCAGGAATCGTGATTAACACCGACAAGCCCGGACCGCCCGGCGAGTTGATCTCGGTCCTGATGGGACGCTGGGCGGTGGCGTCGGCACCGGTCGGGATCCGGACCTTGCTCGGTTCCTGCGCGGGGGTGGTCCTCTACGATCGCCTGGCCAGGCTCGGAGGTGTGGCTCATATCGTCCTGCCGGACTCGCGGGGAGTGACCGACCACCCCGGGAAATACGCCGATACCGCCATCCCGGCCCTGATCGCGGACATGGAACGCGTGGCCGGCCGCAGGCTTCGAACCCGGATCACGGCCAAGCTATTCGGTGGGGCGAGTATGTTCCAGGGGGGGGCCTCGATCGACATCGGTCGATCCAATCAACTCGCGGTGGAGCAGATCTTGTCGGGGCTGGGAGTGGCGGTGATCGCCCGGGACATGGGAGGCGAGACCGGCCGCCGATTGACCTTCTCGACCGTGACCGGGATGGTCGCCGTGAAGATTCCCGGCGGCGCCGACTACGAGATTTAACCGGATGGGACCCGACCCGCGACCCGTCGACCTGATCGACGCGGTTCGGACGAAACGATCCGAGGGGAGAGCTGAAATGGGTCGCCTTCTGGTGGTGGACGACGCGATGATCATGAGGAAGCTGATCAGGGACGTGGCGATCGAGGCCGGCTGGGAGGTCGCGGGGGAGGCTCGCAACGGCGCCGAGGCGGTCGATCTCTACGAGAAGCTCCGGCCCGATCTCGTCACGATGGACCTCGTGATGCCCGTCATGGGGGGGAACGAGGCGCTCCGGAGGATCCGGGCCGCCGATCCTGATGCCCGGGTCGTCGTGGTGACCGCCCTCGACCAGAAGCAGACCCTGACCGAATCAATCCGCGACGGTGCCCTGGATTTCATCGTCAAGCCTTTCGACCGTGAGCGTATCATCGGATTCCTCAAGAAGGTCCGGGCCAGCCTGCCGGACCACAGCTCAGATTCCGAGGCGCCTGGTGACAACCAGTGATCGATCGAGCGAAAGAGTCCGGGTCCTGATCGTCGACGACTCGGCCTTGATGCGCAAATTGCTGGGCGACGTCCTCAAGACCGCGCCCGAAATCGAGGTCGTCGGGACCGCGCGCGACGGGGCCGAGGCCATCGAGAAGACGGCGCAGCTCCGGCCCGACGTGGTCACGCTCGACGTCGAGATGCCGGGGATGTCCGGGCTCGAGGCCCTGCCCTTGATCCAGGCCGCCCACGACGCCTCCGTGATCATGGTCAGTGCCTTCACCCAGGAAGGGGCCGATATCACGCTAGCTGCCCTCGAACGAGGCGCGATCGACTTCTTCCCCAAGCCGGAACGCCAGCAGCTCGCCCATGTTCGCGAGAGCCGCGACGTCCTCGTCGCCAAGATCCTCTCCGCTGCCCATCACCTGCCGACGCGGAAGCGCCGGGAGCCGATCCAGGGGACCAGCACCGAATCCTCGATCCCTCGATTCCGCTCCCGGCCGAGTCCCCCCTCTTCCGCCCCCTCCCGGTCAGGGGAGCACGACCTACGCGCCGAGGTCGAGATTCCCCAGGCTCGACGGCCCCAATGCATCGTGATCGGGATTTCCACGGGAGGACCGCAGGCGCTCGGGCAGTACCTGGCCCAGGTGACGGCCCCAACCCCGCCGATCCTGATCGTTCAGCATATGCCGGCGCAATTCACCGCCGTCTTCGCCCAGCGGCTGGACCGCGCCTGCTCACTATCCGTGAAGGAAGCCGAGGAAGGGGATCGCCTGATGCCGAACCGCGTCCTGATCGCCCCCGGTGGACGCCATATGGCCGTGACCGGACGCCCCCCCCTGGTCCGGATTGCCCTGAGCGACGGCGCCGCCGTGAGCAGCCATAAACCTTCGGTCGACGTCCTCTTCCATTCCGCAGCGAGGGTCTATCAAGGGGACGTCGCCGGGATCATCATGACCGGTATGGGCCGTGACGGCGTGATTGGCTGCAAGGCGATCCTGGAGGTCGGGGGGATGACCTTCGGCCAGGATGAAGCCTCGTCCGCCGTCTATGGGATGAACAAGGCTGCGTTCCTCGAAGGTGGGGTTTCCTTTCAGTTCTCCCTCGATCAATTCCCCGCATTGATCAAGAAACTCAGCCCTTCGTCCTGAAGCTCCACCGATCGCGGGCCATCGAAGCTCCTCAGAAGGTCAGGAACCGGTCACGGCTGGCGATGTCCCAGGCCCCGACAATCCGACCACCCTCCACCACGAAAGCCTGCTTGTGCAACGCGACGGTGGGGCAGACGTGTCCGGGAATGGCATACAGGACATCGCCAGGGGCAAATCGATCCGCTTCGGGTGTCCTGACCAGCAGGTGTTCCTCGCTTTGTTGAATCATCTCGGCCTGGGGCAGTCCGACCAGGGAAAGGCGTCGATCGAGGGCCAGGTCGCCCGAGACGGCCTTGTGGCCGAGGTCGATCGTGAGCAGGTCCGGGCCAGTCCGGCTGATGACCCGAGTGATCAGGGCCGCGGCGGGGGTGAACCCCCCGAGGTCCGCGAACTGGGTTGCGAAGGTATGGTCGCTCAGGACGAACGTCCCGGGCGAGCACTCCAGGCTCGGGATGTTCAGGCTCGCGTAGGCAGGAAAGGTCGGCGTGCCCCCGCAGACCAGGCGAGGGACCGGCAAGCCCATCGACTCCAGATCGGCGC
Organism: Tundrisphaera lichenicola; assembly: GCF_051175385.1. Classification (GTDB taxonomy): domain Bacteria; phylum Planctomycetota; class Planctomycetia; order Isosphaerales; family Isosphaeraceae; genus Tundrisphaera; species Tundrisphaera lichenicola. Next base: position 1,427,573 of record NZ_CP195106.1, read on the forward strand.
GGAGGGCAAGGACCGGCCCCATCAACTCGGCGACGGCCGCCTTGCGGTCGCCCAACTCACTCTGGAAGTTGTGCCCGTCGTAAGCCTGGAGGCCACCGGGGACCACCCCCGGCAGGTCTTCGATCATCCGATAGAGATCGATGGCCCCCGGTCCCGGCACGATCCCGGTTCGTCGCATCCCGACGTTCAGATCGACCAGGACATCGACCTCGGTTCCGGCTTTCGCCATCGCCCCGGAGATCCCCCTCAAGGTCGAGGGGTGGTCGGCCAGGACCCGGAAACGGGTGCCCGGGAAATGCGCGACGAGCCGGGCAAGCCTCCCGAGATTGGGGCCGACCATCGGATAGGCAATCAGGATATCGGGGACCTCCGACCGGGCCAGCATTTCGGCCTCGGCGATCGTGGCACATTTATGCTTGGTGATGCCCAATCCAAGTCCCGCTTCGACAATCTCGCGGGTCTTGTGCGTCTTCACATGGGGACGGAGCCGCGAGGGGTCTCCGCCGACGATCCGAATCGCCTCGGCAAGGTTCTGGTCGATCAGGCCCTTGTAGAACAGGAGCGACGGGCTGAACACCTCGCCGGGATCGGCCAGGGCGTAGCGGTGGCTGGAGGCGGTTTCGTTCATCGTCGGGGCTCGGCCTGGGGCGTGGAGGGATGCCATCTGGTCTCCGGTTCGAACGGGTCCATCGGGCTTCGACGATGGTGGTACTCGAAGCGTCGGAGGTCGGCGGAGGTCACTCCCGGGGTGTCGACCCGGATGAGGTCCCGGCAGATCGGGGCATAGGCCGCGACGGGAGCGTGGACTCCCTTGGCGACCAGGACCCGGAACCGACTCGGATCGAGGCCGGTGCTGATGATCTGGTTGAGGCTCATCGGCGCGACCCGTCGGCTATTGATCAGGATCGTCAGGCCGCCGTCGTCCTCGACCACCGCCGAAGGCCCCTGGTCGTACTTCGAGATCCCGCCGTGGCGGGCCTCCGACTCGGTGAACTTGCCGTCGTGGAGGCTCCGGACGGTGAACTCACCTTCCAGTGGCGGGCCGTGGAGTTCTCCCGACTTCCCTCCGACGCTCAGTTGGAGCCGGGCTCCCGGCCCGGCCTGGGTGGCCGCCTGGACCGAGTTCGGATCGTGGAGGCAGACGAAGCTCGGACCGAGTCCTCGAGCCCGGAGCGCGTGGGCGATCGTGGTCCCGTCGCCTGGCGATCCCCCCCCGACATTATCGCCCATGTCGAGCAGGCAGACCGGCCCGGCCCGATTCGAAGCCCAATCGACCGCCGCCTCGACTCCGACGAGGTGGCCCCGGAACTCGGCCCGTCGCTCCCACCAGGTCCCGGCCAGCTTGGCCGCGACTCGCCCGGCTCCCACCGGGTCGGCGTCGGTCACGGCCAGGACGGCGGGCCCCATCTGGGGAACGTCGGCGTAGGGGAATCCCAGGACCAGGCTGATTGAGAGGACTCCCGGCTCCGATCGGGCCAACTCGGCGGCCTCGTAGAGCGATCGACAAGGCTCCTCGGCCGTCGCCTGGGCCTCGATGTTCACGGCCATCGGCGGGAACTCGGCCGCCATGGTGGGGCGGACTTCACCCCGGAGCGTCCGCGCCATCAGATCGGCCGCCTCCAGGCCCCGGGCTCGCTGGTCGAGGTGGGGGTTGGTCCGATAGGCGACCAGGGCGTCGCAGGCCTCGACGAGTGCTCGTGAGACGTTCGCATGGAGGTCGAGCGTGCCGATGATAGGCGTGTCGGGACCGACCCGGCGGCGAAGCTGCCCGATCCAGTGCCCATCGAGGTCCGGGACGCCCTCGGCCACGTTCGCCCCATGAGGGGCGACGAGCAGCCCGTCGAGCGGCCCGGCCCGGTCGAAGTGGAACATCATCCGGTTCAGGAGCGCATCGTAGGTTGCGCGGGTCATCGGCCCGAAGGGCCAAGCCCGAGCCGCGAAGATTGGGACGGCCTCCAGGCCCGCCGCGTCCAGTCCCCGGAAGAATCCATCGACCTCGTGGTGCGCACCGGCGAAGCGTTCGCGGACCTCTTCCCCCTCGACCAGGACTTCTCGCTCGAAGTCCTCCAGGGTCGTCGGCCGGTCGAGAAAGGTATTCGACTCCTGGAGCAAGGCGACGATCCCGACACGCATCGGCAGAAACCTCCCTGTCATCGGGCGTCGCGAGCGACCACGTCGATCTCGAACTTGACCACCCCGCCCAGGCAACCCGACAAGGTCGTCCGGGCCGGATACGGCTCGTGGAAGTATTCTCGATAAATCTGGTTGTATTCGGGGATGAATGCCGGCGAGTCTAAGTAAGCCCGGACCTGGACCACGTCGGCCAGCGTCAGCCCGGCCGCGTCCAGGATCCCCTTCAGGTTTTCCATCGCCCGACGCATCTCGCCGGCGAACGAGTCGGCGACGATCTTACCATCCGCGTCGGTCGAAGCCTGCCCCGAGACGAAGACGAAACCACCCGAGCGGATACCCGGGCTGAAAGGCAGGAGTCTCGCCGGGACGACCTTGCCTTGGATCGATTCCATCGGTGGACTCGCTCGTTTTATCAATCAGGGACATAGTGCTTGCGTTTCAGAATACGGATCGCTAAATTCCACGTCAACAAGCGATATAATGGACCATGCCGACCGTCCGAGCCGCGAGCTTTTTCCATGCTGATCTTCGACGCCCATCTCGACCTTGGGCTGAATGCGGTCGACTGGAATCGCGACCTCCGGATGAGCGTCTCGGAGATCCGGGCGGCCGAGGCGACGCTCGGGATGACCGACCCGGGCCGGCGGACCAACACCGTCTCGTTTCCCGAGTTACGCAAGGCCGGCGTGGGCGTCGGGTTGGCGACCGTCCTGGCCCGGATCGAGCAGCCGATCAATCACCCGTTCGGCTATACCACGCCCGAAACCTGCTACGCCGTCGCGATGTCGCACCTGGCCTACTACCGGGCGATGGAACGATCTGGCGCGATGAAGATGATCCGCGATCGGGACGCTCTCGCCCGGCATGTCTCGGCGTATCAGGCCAACCCGGAGGGATCGCCGTTCGGATACATCCTGAGCATGGAGTGCGCCGACCCGGTCCTCGATCCCGACCAGATCGAGGAATGGTATGACCTGGGCCTCCGCGCCATCGGGATCACCCACTACGGGGCGAACCGGTATGGCGGGGGGACTCGCTCCGAGGTTGGCCTGGCCGTCGAGGCCTTGCCGCTCCTGGAGAACATCCAACGGCTGGGGATCGCCCTCGATATGACCCACCTTTCGGATCGCTCCTTCCGGCAGGTCGCCGACCGATTCGGGGGTCGAGTTCTGGCCAGTCACCAAAATGCCCGGAAGTTTTGCGACTGGCAGAGGCAGTTCTCCGATGAACAGATCCGATTCGTGGTCGAGCGCGACGGCGTGCTGGGCCTCGCACTCGACGCCATCATGCTCCAACCCGGCTGGGTCCGGGGCGAAACTCGGCCCGAGGTGACCCTGGAGCGAGGGATCGACAACATCGAGCACATCTGCCAGATCGCGGGCAACTGCCGGAACGTCGGGATCGGGAGCGACCTGGACGGGGGTTTCGGGAGCGAGCAGACCCCGGCCGATCTCGACACGATCGCCGACCTCCGGAAGCTCCCCGACCTCCTCCTGGCACGGAAGTTCTCCGATGCCGACGTGGCGGCGATCCTCCACGGCAACTGGCTTCGCTTCTTCTCCGAGGTCCTGCCCGCCAAAGAGGGGAGATGACGATCGAGTGACCGACCCGGACGAGCCGCCCGAATCGAGTGTTTCTTCCTCAACTCCGACCGGCGTCCGACACGCCGTGGTCGCGGTGACGGCCCTGGCTTCGATCCTGCTCTACCTCGATCGGGTCTGCATTTCCTTCGCGGGGACCTACATCCGGGAAGACCTGGGGCTGGGCCTCCAGGAGATGGGCTACGTCCTGGGGGCCTTCTTCTTCGCCTATGCACTCGCTCAAGTCCCCTCGGGGTGGCTGGGCGATCGGGTCGGCGCCCGGTCGATGATGACGGCTTATATCCTGGCCTGGTCGTTCTTCACGGCGAGCACGTCGCTGGCCTGGGGACTGGTCAGCTTGCTGGCCGCCCGATTGGCCTTCGGTGTGGCTCAGTCGGGAGCGTACCCGACGGCCGCCTCGCTCCTGGGCCGATGGGTCCCCGAGCGGAGCCGGGGGGTGGCCAACAGCCTCGTCGCGCTCGGTGGCCGCATCGGAGGCGCGACCGCCCCGCTCATCACCTCGCTCCTGCTGGTCGCCTTCACGACCTCTCCGACGGCTCCCAACCTCCAGGATCGCGACCTGCTCGATGCCCCCAAGCTGGCCCGCGAGATCCTCGGGACCGAGCCCAACCCGAGCCCGGCCCTGGTAACGAGACTCCGCGAGCGAGCGGGTCAACCCGCCCTCGGGGCCGCCGCCACGGTGGCGGATCGAGCGTCGTCGGAAGTTGCTCGGAAGGATGCCGTCTCGACCCTCGCCCGATGGCTCGACGTCCTGATCGCCGACCCTCGCTTAGTCGACGGGGTCGACCTCTCGGGCCTCTCCTTGCCTCGCGAGGCGCGGTCGATCCTGGGCAAGGGCCTGGAAGATCGGACTACCGAAGGGTCGAGGCGATTGAATCGCCTGGTTCTCGAGGCCGCTTTCCCCGGGGCGATCCGCCAGATGTATGGCAATGCCTGGCGTCCGGTCCTCCTGAGCTATGCTTTCCTCGGGATGCTGGTGGCGTTGGCCTACTGGCTGATCGTCCGCGACTGGCCCCACCTTCATCCGGGGTGCAATCAGGCCGAGGTGCGGTTAATCGAAGGGGAGAAGAAGGATCAGAGCGACAAGGATTCTGAACTGGCCATTCCCAATCCTGGTGGTGGGATTCCCTGGGGCCGGCTGGCGCGGAGCCGGAACCTTTCCCTGTCGTCGCTGGCCCAGTTCTGCATCAACCTGGGATGGGCGTTCCTGGTCACTCTTCTCCCCGCGTATCTGAACGAAACCTTCGCGGTCCCGATCGAGGAACGCGGTTTGATGTCGTCAATACCCTTGCTCCTGGGTTGTCTGGGGATGCTGGCCGGTGGTCGGGCGACCGACGTGCTGGCCCGACGCCTGGGCCTCCGATGGGGGCGGGCCTTACCCATCGGAGTCGCGCCGTTCGTCAGCGCGATCGCCTTCCTGAGCTGCCCCTTCATCCCGACCGCCTGGGGAGTCGTGGTTGCCTTGGTGGTCGTCGCGATGGCGATCGACTTTGCGGTGCCATCCACCTGGGCCCTGGTCCAGGATATCGGAGGCCGGGACGTCGGCTCGGCCCTGGGGTGGGGGAATATGTGGGGGAACTTCGGCGCGGCCCTCTCGCCGGTGGTCCTCGCGGCGGTTCGCGAATCCTTCGGCTGGTCGTCGGTCTTCGTGGCCTGTGCCGCCTCGTTCGCCGTCTCGGGGGTGGCCGGACTTCTGATCGACGCCAGAAAGCCACTCAGTCCCTGATCGGTCCACCATGGAATCGAGCCTGGTCATCAAGCTGTTCGGACTACTGGAGGCGACCGCGGGCCAGGCGGAGGGGCGATCCCTCGCCGATCTGGCGGCGGAGGTCGGCCTGACCAAACCGACCGCGCATCGGATCCTCAAGACCTTGTCCTCGCTCGGTTATATCGAGCGGACCCGCCCCGGTTACTACCGGCAGACCAATCGACTCCGGCGGGTGATCTCGGGCCAGGACGATCAGCGGCTGATCCATTGCTCCCAGCCCGCACTCCGAGAACTGCACCAGGTCACCCGCGAGACGATCAATCTGGGAGTGCTCCGGCAGGGGCGGATCGTCTACCTTTCCGTCCTGGAAAGCCCCGAGCCGCTCCGCCGGATCGTCAATCCGAACATGACCGACCCGTTCGCCTGCACGGCCTTGGGACGCGCGATCGTGGCCCATCTGCCCGAGGAACGTCGCGGATACCTGCTTCGTAATACGGTGCTCGAGAAGCGGACACCCTTCACGATCGTGGATCCGGTTGAGCTTCTCGCGCTGCTCGAGAATGTCCACCGATCCGGCTTTGCCATGGAGGAAAACGAGACGGACATCGGAGTCCTGTGCCTCGGCGCCCCGGTCTTCGACCGGGACGGAGTCGCCGGGGCCATCAGCATCACCTTGCCGACCGTCCGAGATACCGAGGATCGAAGGAAATCCTTCGTCGGCCTACTTCTCGGCACCGCCGAGGAAGTCACCGCAGCCCTCCGGAGCGAAGCGTGATCCATTCGAACACCGCCAGCTCGAACGCCTCCGATTCTCGAATCAGCCTGGCCATGATGCAGGCCGAGTTGAGCGTCGCCGTCGTCAGCGATGCCCTCGATCAGGAGGGCTATACCCGACAGGTGCCCACGGTGTCCCTCCGGCCCTTGACGACCGCTCGGCTCCTGGTCGGGCGGTGTCGGACGACCCTCTGGTCGGACCTGTTTCACCCCGACCCCCGGCCCTATGACCTGGAACTTCAGGCGGTCGACGCTTGCCGACCCGACGACGTCCTGATCGCCGCGGCGGGAGGCTCGATGCGTTCCGGGATCTGGGGTGAATTGCTCTCGACGGCGGCGCGGAACGCCGGATGCCTCGGCGCGATCGTCGACGGGGCGGTCCGCGATGTCGCTCGGATGACCGAGATGGGTTTCCCCGTCTATGCCCGAGGGACCAGCCCGCTCGATAGCAAGGATCGCCAGCGGGTCACCGATGTCGATGTCCCCGTCGAGATCGGAGGCGTCCGGATCGAGCCGGGAGACCTGATCTTCGCCGATCTGGATGGCCTGGTCGTCGTGCCGCAGGCGGTCGAATCGGCCGTGATCCGTCGGGCCTGGAACAAGGTGAAGGCCGAGGATCAGGTCCGGGAAGCCATCCACCGAGGGATGAAGGCGACCGAGGCTTACGAGACGTTCGGGATTCTCTGATTCGGACCGACGTTTTGAGCTTCCCCCGACCCTCTTCGCCGAGGAGGGTCGGGGAAGTCATGGCTCCTGGAGGATCAGACGACGCCGTTCTTCTTGAACCATTCGAGGCAACGCTTCCAGCCGTCCTCGGCCTTGTCCTTGCGGTAGCTCGGGCGGTAATCGGCGTGGAAGGCGTGTGGGGTGTCAGGATAGAGGATGATTTCGCCGGGCTTGCCGGCCGCCTTCAGGGCCGCCCGCATCTTCTCGACCGAGGCGACGGGGATCCCCTGGTCGGCCTCCCCGTAGAGTCCGAGGACGGGGGCCTTCAGCGATTCGACCAGGTCGATCGGATACTTCGGCTGCAGGTCATTCTCCTGCCCCGGGGTCTGGGCCAGCCGGCCGTACCAGGCGACTCCCGCCTTGAGGTTCGGATTGTGCGCGGCATAGAGCCAGACGATCCTTCCGCCCCAGCAGAAGCCGGTGACGCCCAGCTTCGCGGTATCGGCCTTGCCGGAGGCCTTGGCGAAGGCGACGGCGGCGTCGAGATCGGACATGACCTGGGCATCGGGGACCTTCGCGACGATCTTGAAGATCTCCTGGAAGTCGGTCAAGTTCGACACGTCTCCCTGTCGGGCGTACATCTCGGGAGCGATGGCGAAATACCCGAGCTTGGCGAACCTCCGGCAGACATCCTTGATGTGCTCGTGGACGCCGAAGATTTCCTGGACGACCAGGACGACCGGGAACGGGCCGCCCGTGGCGGGCATCGCCCGATATCCGGGGATCGAACCATCGGTCACCGGGATCTTGACCTCTCCGGCGATCAGCCCCTCGGCGTCGGTCGTGATCGTGTCGGCCTCGACGGGCTGGACCGCCAGGGCGAAACCGGCGGCCAGCGAAGTGACGACGAACTGCCGACGATTGAATTCGATCTTCGGAAGTAGGCTCAGAAGGTCCTCATGCATCGGTCGACTCCCTGTCCTTCCAGTCTCCCGACCCTCGCCGCGACGGTCGCGGTCGGTCGGGAACAACTGGTTGGCAAGTCATCATAATCGCCCGATAAGGTCACCGCGAGGGGCGGTCGATCGACGGAGTGGCAGCTTGGCCTTTCCCGGGGAAGAAGGCTGGGGGACGGCTCCTCCGGCTGCCGGCGTCTGGATCTGTTGAGCCAGCTTCACGAGGCTCTTGGAAATCCAGGATGACGGGGCGTCCAGGACCACCGGGACTCCGTGATTGGTCGCTCGATTGGTCGCTTTGGGGTCGTCGGGCAGAAGATGGAAGATCTTCGTGTTCAAGGCCTCCTCGGCCTTCGCCGGGGGGACTTCCTTGAACTGTCCCGAGCGATTGACCACCAGTCGGATCTTGTCCATCGGGATCCCAAGCCCGTCGAAGTGATCCAGGAACCGATTGACGTTCCTCAACGAAGTGAAATCGAGCCGGAAGACCACAAGGACCAGATCCGCCTGGCGGAGGATCTGGAGTTGCTCCGCGCGGACGTTGTGATCCATGTCCACCAGGACATAAGGAAACAAGGAACGTGCCATCCCCACGGAGCGGAGGACACCCTCGGGCGTCACCATCTCGATGTCCGCCAGGCTCTTGGGCGGGGAGAGGAGGCGAACTCCGCCGGGATGCTCGGCCAGTGCTCGCTCGAAGAAGACCTGGTCCAGTCGGTCGATGTTTCGACTCAGGTCGGCCAGGGAATGCGTGGGCTTCAGGTCGAGGAGCGAGGCCAGGTCGCCGGTCTCCAGCTTCAGGTCGACCAGTGCGGCCGACTTCTGCTCCTTGGCGATCAGGACTCCCAGATTGGCCGCGATCGTGCTCGAGCCCGCTCCCCCGTTCGGCCCGAGGATCGCTATGAGGCGACCCTCCGGCTTGTCCGCCACCCGGCGAAGTTGCCAGCTCGTCAGTGCCTCGATCAGTTCGACCTCCATGTCGTCCACGTCCACATAGTCGTCGACGATGCCCCGAAGGGCCCGGATCACCAGCTTGGTGTCGGCGGCCGGCCCGACGGCGATCACCAGGGGATGATGCTCCTGGGAGATCGATCCGATGATCTCCAGGGCCTCGACGCTCCGGATCGGGTCGAGCGGCAAGACGGCCACGATCAGCTGGGCCGGGTCGGAGTCCAGGCGAAGCTTGGCCTGATAGTATTCGATCAGCGACGATCGAGGGCAGTCGATCCCCTCCTTGATGAGTATTTGACGGGCGGCTCGCCCAATCTCGTCGTCGTCTGAGATCACGTAGGCTTGCATACGAACCACTTTCTCCCGGATGGGGAGGACACCTCGCGGATCTCCCCACCGACGGACCCGTACGGATTCCTTTCTGAGGCGGCTAATAAATCAGATAGCTCGCGTTTTGAACGTGTGGAGCTCGATTCTCCAGGCTTACCGCCGAGGATCTGGCCGTCTCTGCCGGGGAGTCTGATCGTGAGAGAAGCGACAGTTGCGCACGATCGAGCAGGACGCCTATCGCGTCCATATCGACGCGAGCTACTCGGAGCGAAGTTCACCGCTTTTGCCCTTGATCCCGGACGAGCATCGGCGTGATGGCGCGATTTTTCCGACGGATCAGCTCGATCCTGGGGAAGGTCCCGGCCTTTGCTGGTTGGGACGGCCGGCTTCGGCGAATGTGCAGGCCGTTCGACGCTTCGACCATCCGGTTCCCGGGAATGTGAAGGAGTCGGACGGCCCGCTTTGGTTTCTCTCGGAAGCGGAGGGGGAGGGATTCGAACCCCCGGGACCCTTGCGGGCCCTACGGTTTTCAAGACCGTCAATGCCCGCGACGCAAATCCCGATGCCGTAAAGGAAAGCGATCATATTGATGACGCTCCATCCCTTCCTCACCCCTTTGGGCCATTCGGCCTATCTCCCGAGTTGGCCGAAGTGATCGAATCCTGGCCCAACTTGTCCGGAGCAATCCGAGCTGGAATTCTGGCCATGATTCGCTCTGCCTCGGACGGCGAGGGCGGCCGTTGATGGCCGAAGTTCGTCGCCTAATGATTCGCTTCCACAAACTGGGAGCTGCGCTTCGGTCTCGATCGCCGCCGTCTGCCGATATGCATCCCGACACTCGACGTTCTTGCAAAATGGCCGCATGTCGGTCGATCTGGCGGGCCTGTTGGGATCAATCGTCCATCGAGGTGAAAAGGAACACCCGACGAGGCATGTAGTCAGCTGTCAGACGGCGCAGGAATTCGACCGACGCACCTACTTCGGAATGGCGAAGTCGAGCATGTGCCTCAAGGGCGGAACTTCTAGAAGTGGATTGCTCAGATTTTGAGCCTGTTAGCGGAGGCCGATTCTTTGAATCGCCTCGGCAAGAATCGATTTGGCTTAAGAGCTAGCGAGGAGTCGCCAGTCTTTCTGCCCGCGAGTGACCACCAGCCGCGAACAATGCAGCTTCGCCTTCGTGGCGATAAAGGGCTGGAGTCGAATTCTTGGTCCGGTTGGTCGAGGGGTTGACCCCTTCCCAAAGAACCCGGCCCCGACCGCGAGAGGCGGGGGGGGGATGACCCCCGCGCGAGAAGCTCAACCCTTACCTAAGTTGAGAACTCTCCCCCCTTACCCCCATCTTGAACGGCCTGCGGTTGGGTTATGTCGAAGATTAGCGATCGTTTCGAGTTTGCAAGACGTATGGATTGCGCGTCTTCATTGGGCCAACTCAAGCTCATTGAGCCGGCCGTCGAGGAGCGCTCGGTCCATGAGCTTTTTACCCCGGATGATCCCACGGTGTATCCTCTCGGGATTGGTCCCCAACGCTTGGGCGATCGATCGCCGAGGGAGCATGGTCGCCCGACGCAGTAGGTAGATCCTGACGTCCATGTCGTCGGGCCGGGCCGCCCGGCGGAAGCCCGCTAGTACCGTGACATTTGGGAAGAGCGCCACGACGTTCTCGATGGCGTCGAGCAATTCGTCGTCGAGGTTGATGCCGGTAGAAATTTCGCGCCTCGCCACGCGAGCCAATGCCTCGCGCTCACCGTACCAATCGGCCCGGCCAATTCTCTTGATCCGCTGCCAGTTCTTGCCGCTCGGGTCGCGACGTTGCATGGTCGGTTCCTGAGGTCCGATCGAACTAGGTGCCGTAGAGATCCGCCTCGCTCGAAAGGTGATAGCCGACTCGTATCAGACCTTCAGTCGAGCATCCGGCTTTACCGTCTCCCATTCTTATGATAGCTAAAAACGGGAAGCTAAGGTGTCACTTTTCGGCGGATCTCATTGCTAACGAATTGTCATTATTTGATATTGGTCGAGCCTACGAGAAATCATTCGGCAATCGGCATGAAGGGTCCAACTCGCCAAGCCCTGGCGTAGTCAACCCATCAGAGATTTGGTGCGAAATCGCAATCTATGGCACCGAAGCCAGGATGTGAGGAAGCCTCGGGCCTTTATTGTCGCTCGACGTTCGATTAGGATTCTCCTCTGAAATGATGGGTGGATGGCAAGTTGACTCCCGAATCAACACGATGCTCGGTCGATGAACAAGAAAGACCTTAGCGAACGCGACATCTGCACCAAGTACATCACCCCGGCTGTTGTGTCGGCGGGGTGGGACCTTACGTCGCAGATCCGTGAGGAGGTCAGCTTCACGAAGGGCCGAGTGATCGTTCGGGGGAAATTGGTCACTCGCGGTCAGTCCAAGCGGGCTGATTACATCCTGTACTTCAGGCCGAACGTCCCCCTCGCGATCATCGAGGCCAAGGACAACAACCATAGCGTCGGCGACGGCCTCCAGCAGGCTCTGGAGTATGGAGGGACCCTCAAGATCCCCTTCATATTCTCCTCAAACGGCGACGGCTTCGTCTTCCACGACGGAACCGGAACCGGCGAAGAGATGGAGTCGAACCTCACCCTCGCGGAGTTCCCCTCGCCGGCAACTCTCTGGGCCAAGTATTGCCATTGGAAGGGGTTAACGCCCGAAGCAGAGCAGGTCGTCCTCCAGGACTACTACGACGACGGCAGCGGCAAGGCCCCGCGATACTACCAGTGCAACGCGATCAACGCCGCGACCGAGGCCATCTCCAGGGGGCAGGATCGGATCCTGCTCGTGATGGCGACGGGCACGGGCAAGACGTACACCGCGTTCCAGATCATCTGGCGGCTCTGGAAGGCCGGTCGGAAGAAGCGGATCCTGTTCCTGGCCGACCGGAACGTATTGATCGACCAGACGATGGTGAACGACTTCCGGCCCTTTGGGGCGGCGATGGCGAAGCTCAGCACCAACTCGAAGACCATCGAGCGGGCCGACGGCATGCCCGTCGATCTCCCCCTGGCCCTGGACAAGAAGCGGCGCATCGACACCGCCTACGAGATTTACCTGGGGCTCTATCAGGCCATCACCGGGCCCGATGAGCGGCAAAAGCTCTTCCGCGAGTTTTCGCCGGGGTTCTTCGACCTCATCGTGATCGACGAGTGCCACCGGGGCAGCGCGGCCGAGGACTCCGCCTGGCGGGAGATCCTCCAGTACTTCTCCGCCGCCACCCAGATCGGCCTCACCGCGACTCCCAAGGAGACGAAGTACATATCGAACATCGATTACTTCGGCGAGCCGGTCTACACCTACTCGCTCCGCCAGGGCATCCGCGACGGGTTCCTCGCCCCCTACAAGGTCATCAAGGTCCACATCGACGTGGACGTCTCGGGCTACCGACCGGAGAAAGGGAAGGTGGACCGCGATGGGGTCGAGGTCGAGGACCGGATTTACAACCAGAAGGACTTCGACCGGACCCTCGTTATCGACAACCGGACCAAGCTCGTTGCCAGGAAGGTTTCCGAGTTCCTCCGCGAGAGCGGCGACCGGTTCCAGAAGTCGATCATCTTCTGTGTCGACCAGGAGCACGCCGCCCGAATGAGGCAGGCCCTCGTCAACGAGAACAAGGATCTGTACGGCGACAACAGCCGATACGTCATGAGGATCACCGGCGGCGACGCGGACGGTTGCGCCCAGCTCGACAACTTCATCGACCCCGAGTCGAAGTATCCGGTCCTGGTCACGACCTCGCGGCTGCTCTCGACCGGCGTGGACGCCCAGACCTGTCGGCTGATCGTCCTCGACCGCCCCGTCGAGTCGATGACCGAATTCAAGCAGATCGTTGGCCGAGGCACTCGGATCCACGAGGATACCAAGAAGTTCTTCTTCACACTGATCGACTTCCGGGGGGCAACCAACCACTTCGCCGATCCCGACTTCGATGGCGAGCCCGTCCAGATCTACGAGCCCGGCGAGGACGACCCCGTCGCCCCTCCCGATGACCTGCCGACCACGGATGATGAGGGCGACCCCCTCGACCCCGTCCCCGGGGAAGGCGAGGTGGTGGTCGACGACCCGACGCCCGACGTCTCCATCCGGCCCGGTGGCGGGGGCTGGCGCAAGGTCTACGTCGATGGCGTCCGGGCCAACATCGTCGCCGAGCGGGTCGAGTATCTCGACGAGGACGGGAAGCTCGTCACCGTGAGCTTGAAGGACTTCACCAAGAAGGCGATCTTGAAGCGTTACAAGAGCCTGGATGCCTTCCTTTCCCGCTGGAACGCCCCCGGTCGGAAGCAGGCCGTGCTTGACGAGCTGGCTCGCGCGGAGATCCCGCTTGACGCCGTCGCCGAGGAATTGGGGACTGGCCTCGACCCCTTCGACCTGATTTGCCATATTGCCTTCGACCGACCGCCACTGACCCGGCGCGAACGGGCCGAGAACGTCCTCAAACGCGACGTCTTCACCCAGTATGGTCCCCAGGCCCGCGCCGTGCTCGAAGCCCTGCTCCAGAAGTATCAGGACGGGGACTTCGCCGGGCTCGACGACCCGCGTATCCTCCAGGTCGCCCCGTTTGATACCATGGGCACCCCGATCCAGCTCATCCGCGAGTTTGGCTCCCGCTCCGAGTTCGAGCAGGCCGTCCATTCGATGCAAGCCGCCCTGTATTAAGAGACCGTCGAGACATCCATGTCCGCCCGCACCATCGTTAAGTCGATCCAGAAAATCATGCGTCAGGATGTTGGTGTCGATGGCGACGCCCAGCGCATCTCGCAGCTTTGCTGGATGTTCTTCCTCAAGATCATCGATGACCAGGACCAGCAGTTCGAGATGATGGACCCGGCCTACCGCTCGCCGATCCCCGAGCCCTTGCGGTGGAACGCCTGGGCCGCGAACCCCGAGGGGATGACCGGCGAAGATCTGCTCGCGTTCGTCAACGGCAAGCTCTTCCCCCAGCTCAAGGCGCTCGCCCCGTCGGGGACCGGCCAGGCGGACCGGCGCCGCGTGGTCCGCTCGGTCTTCGAGGACGCCTACAACTACATGAAGTCCGGCCAGCTCATGCGGCAGGTGGTCAACAAGATCACCGGGGTCGACTTCAACAACCTGGCCGAGCGGCAGCACTTCGGCGACATCTACGAGCAGATCCTCAACGATCTCCAGAACGCCGGCAACGCGGGCGAGTATTACACGCCCCGGGCCGTCACCGCGTTCATGGTCGATCGCATCGCCCCGAAGCCCGGCGAGATCCTCCTTGACCCCGCCTGCGGCACGGGCGGCTTCCTGACCTGCGCCATCCGCCACATGCGGACGAACTACGTCAAGGGCGTGGAGGACGAGCGGACCATGCAGGCCAGCCTCCGCGCCGTGGAGAAGAAGCCGCTGCCGCACATGCTCTGCGTTACGAATATGCTGCTCCACAACATCGAGGACCCCGGCTTCGTCCGCCACGACAACACCCTGGCCCGACCCTACATCAGCTACACCGCCGCCGACCGCGTGGACGTGGTCGTCTCCAATCCCCCGTTCGGCGGGCTTGAGGAAGACGGCATCGAGACCAACTTTCCCAAGTCGTTCCAGACCCGCTAGACGGCCGACCTGTTCCTCACACTGATTATCCGCCTGCTCAAGCCGGGCGGGCGAGCCGCCGTGGTCCTGCCCGACGGCACCCTATTCGGCGAGGGCATCAAGACCCGGCTCAAGGAACATCTGCTGACGGAGTGCAACCTCCACACGGTCGTCCGCCTGCCCAACAGCGTCTTCAAGCCCTACGCCAGCATCGGCACCAACATCCTGTTCTTCGAGAAGGGGGAGCCGACCCGGGAGACCTGGTTCTACGAGCACCGCGTCCCCGCGGGGCAAAAAGCCTACTCGATGACCAAACCAATCCGCGTTGAGCATCTCCAGCCCTGCGTCGACTGGTGGGGTGGTGCGGAGCGGCAGGGCAGGGTGGAGACCGAGGTCGCCTGGCGCGTGTCCGCCGACGCGGTGCAGGAGCGGGGCTACAACCTCGACTTCAAGAACCCCCACACCGTCGCCGACGACCACGGTGACCCCGAGGAGTTGCTAGACCGGCTCAACGAGGCGGAGGCGGAAGTCGCCAACCTCCGCGATCAGCTCAAGGCCATCTTGGAAGAGGCGTTGCTTTAATGAGCGCCGAGCAACTTCTCGCCAACTTCGATCGGCTTGCCGGAATGCCGGACGCCATTCCAACACTACAGCAGTACATATTAGATAGCGCCGTTCGAGGGAGACTGAGCCCTGGTACCGAATGGCCAAAGCAAACCCAACCCCTCCGCGACTTTGCTAACCTCCAGAACGGCTATGCTTTCAAAAGCGATTGGTTCGCATCAAAAGGTGTAAGATTGCTACGAAACGCAAACGTTGGACATGGAGTACTTGCCTGGGACGATTTGGTTTGCCTTCCAAGCGAGAGAGTTAGCGAGTTTGAGCGTTTTAATTTGGACGCAGGGGATATCGTTCTGTCTCTCGACCGACCCTTCATCGCAACCGGTACCAAAGTGGCTTGGGTCCGACAGCGAGATTTACCTTGCCTACTGCTTCAACGGGTTGGCAGATTTCGATTCGATCCGAAGCTTCTCTTGCCCGACTACCTTTATATGTGGCTTCGATCTTCCCTTTTCAATGACCAGATAGATCCGGGTAGGAGCAATGGAGTACCGCATATCTCGTCGAAGCAAGTCGAGGAGGCCCTGATTCAGATTCCCGGGGTCGACGAGCAACGACGATTAGTTAAAACCGTTGAGAAGCTAACCGCGGCCTGCGACCAACTAGGTTCGGCTCAAGAGAAACGTGAGCGGCGGCGGGATCGGCTGGCGGCGGCGTCGCTCCATCGCTTGAACCAGCCCACCGCTGCCGCCTCCATGTTCCGCGAGCATGCCCGCTTTCACCTTCGACACCTCCCCTACCTCACAGCCCGGTCTGAGCAAATCACCCAACTTCGCCAGACGATCCTCAATATTGCCGTCCAAGGCCGGCTCCTCTCACAAAATCTGGATGACCAACCCGCGCCGTACTTTGGAATCAAAGATTGCGAGCAACGGGACGATCGATTGGACCTGAGCCTCCCCACCGGCTGGAGTTGGGCGCGGGTCGAGAATGTCGCTGAAGCTCGGCTGGGGAAGATGCTAGACAAGGCCAAGAATGCGGGCCAACACGTCCGCTATCTTCGTAATACAAATGTGCATTGGTTTGAAATTCGGATGGACGGCTGGAAGGAAATGCAGGTCGAGCCCGGAGAGGTCGAAAAATTCGCGCTCAGGTCCGGCGACGTGTTGATCTGCGAGGGAGGACACGGGATAGGGAGGACCGCCATTTGGGAGGGAGATGAACCCGATATCATCTTCCAGAAAGCATTGCACCGGGTCCGCCCCGGCTCTGCGTTGAACGGCAAGTTCTTCGCATTCTGCATGTCAGTCTACTTCCATTCCGGCATCCTCCAAAGGTACTTCACCGGAGTCGGTATTCCTCACTTCACCGGCGTGGCCCTCTCGAAACTCGTGTTCCCCCTGCCTCCGCTCTCGGAACAAAAACGCATCGTTGCCAAGGTCGACGAACTCTTCAGCATCTGCAATCGACTTGAGGCGCAGCTCACCACCGCCCAAAACGAAGGCCGCTGCCTCCTCGAAGCCGTCCTGCACCAGGCTCTCCACACCGCCAACTGACAACGGCCCATCATGCCCATCCGCCACGCCACCTGGAAGGTCGCCCCCCAGCCCGAGCGTCTCGCCGAGTCGTCGCTCCTGAGCGAGCAGCTCTTGGAGGACATGATCGTCTCCGCCCCGCAGATGTTCTCCGACGAGTGGATGCTGATCGGGCGACAGGAGGACACCGGCTTCGGGGGCCGCATCGACCTGCTGGCGGTCGCCCCGGACGGCTCGCTGGTCCTGATCGATCTGAAGCGCGACCGGACACCGCGCGAGGTGGTGGCCCAGGCGCTGGACTACGCGAGCTGGGTCGAGGGCCTCCGGGCTGACGAGATCGCCGCCATCTACGGCCGGTTCGCGCCCAACCGAAGCCTCGCCGAGGATTTCCGGGGGCGCTTCGGGCAGGATCTCGCCGAGGATTCGCTCAACCTGAGCCACGAGATCATCATCGTGGCTGCATCCCTCGACGAGAGCACCGAGCGGATCGTCGCCTACCTCAGCGCCCGTGACATCGCGATCAACGTCCTGTTCTTCCAGGTCTTCTCGAACGGCCCGGATCAACTGCTCAGCCGAGCCTAGCTCCTCGACCCGGTCCGGACCCAGGTCAACGCCGCCGCCACGCCCGAGGGGCCGAACGAGCCCTGGAACGGCGAGTTCTACGCCTCCTTTGGCCACGGCCCTTCCCGTTCCTGGGAGGACGGGGTGGAATACGGATTCCTCAGCGCCGGCGGAGGGGCCTGGTACAGCAAGACCCTCCAGCTCCTCGGACCCGGGGATCGGATCTGGGTGAAGGTGCCCAATGCCGGCTTCGTCGGGGTCGGCCGGGTGACGGGACGGGTCCAACCAGCCAGCGATTTCAAGGTCCAGACACCCCAGGGCGAGGTCCCGGTGCTCGACATTGCCAACAAGGGCGACTACCACCGGGAATTCGTCGACGACCCCATCCGCTGCGAGTACTTCGTGCCCGTCCAGTGGCTCCAGACGGTCCCCATCCCGGCCGCCATCTCCGAGATCGGCCTGTTCGGTAACCAGAACACCGTCTGCAAGCCTACGGCCCCCAAGTGGCGCCACACCGTGGACCGGCTGAAGGAGAGATTTCCCGAATTGTAACCGTTCACGGCCGTTGCCGGGTGTGACATTGATCGCCCCCCTGGTCAGGCAAGCAGCGGCGGGGCGTACTTGCCGTTGAGCCTCGCCCGCAGGCAGCCCTCCAGGAGGCCCAGTACCCTCTGGCCCCGTTGCCGGCAGGTCTCCACCACCGTGAGCATCCGCTCCACGAACCGGCTGCCCGACTCCGAGTCCGTCCCGAAGCTGGTCCTCCGCCAGCTCACACCGTGCCGCAACGTCCGCTCCGACGCGTTGTTGTGCGGCGGCACACCCTCCGCCGTTGCGAACCGCCACAAGGCCGCCTCGACCTTCAGCAACCGACGGCAGACCTTGGCCGTCCAACTGCACGAGCAGGTCGCACCCGCCTCCAGGTGCAGGCGGACCACCGGTTTCAGCCCGGCCACATACGACCGGAGCGTGGGGCGTAGCACCGAACCCGCCTCGTGCCTCCGCCACCAGGCAAAGACGAACCGCGACGACCGCAGCAGCTTGGCCCCGACCTCCTGGCCGCCGGTCCCGCGGTCGATCATCGACTGGAAATCCCGGCGAAGATGCGACCAACAAGTTTGTCGATCCGGGCCTTGGCATAGGTCGAGTAACGGTCGCAGGTCAACACCGGCGTGATCGGCTCGCCGACCAGGGCGTGCAACGCCTCGGCCCCCGCGTCGCGGCGATCCGGAACGCGGTGGCACCGGCGGTGACCGCCGCCCACAGCCAGCAACGCTTGCCGGCCTACTTCCAGGAGGTCTCATCGACGCCGGCGGCCGGGGCGGCCTTGACGTGATCGAAGATCGTCCGGGCCGGCTCGGCCAGGGCCTCGGCGCAGGCCCGCTCGGCCTTGCAGATCATCCAGGTCGAGATTGAGATGCCGAGCAGGTCGGCCAGCATCGCCACGACCCGCCGCTTGCTCAGGCGATAGGCCCCGCCGAGCAGGGCGATGGTCGCCTGGAGCCGCAGGCCGAACGACCCGCGGGGCTACCGTCGGGAGGATCTTGGCCTCTCAGGAAGTGCCGCCCCCAGAGGTTGCGGAGCACTTGCACCTTCGGCAACTCGCGGAGACCCGCGGCGACACCGGGTTCCTCCAGCCGATCTAGGACGAGGAATCCGTCCTCGCCGACGGCGCGGGCTTAGGCCTGACGCTGCGGCTCGGTATGGGGCAGGCGGCTGTCTTCGATGCGTCGGCCGTAACGCTCGAGCGAGGCCGCGGGCGTCAGTGCACGCAGCTACTCCGGCGACGCCACGGCCAGTTCGTTGAGAGCCGCACGAATTGACTCGGCCAACAGTTCCAGCCGTTTCATCAAACGCACGCAGGCCAGTACATGCGTCGCGTCGGTACGCTGCTTGCCCCGGGCCTTGAGCAACCCCATCGCCCTGCAGCGATCGAGCAGCGTCGCGAGCAACAGTTCCGAGGCATCCCCGGCGAGGAGTCGGGAGCAGAATTCGCTGAGCACCGAAAGGTCGAACCCGTGATCGTCGAGCTTCAGACCGAGCAGGTACTTCCAGTCGATCCGAGCGCGGAGGGCTTCGGCCGCTTGGCGATCGGAGAGGAACTCGCGGAATTGGAGGACGGTGACCAGTGCGAGTCGCCAGGGGCCAGTGCCGACTTGCCACGGCATGGGAAGAGGTCGGCGAAGTCGCCGTCGCTAAAGATCGTGCCGAACTCGTCAAGCAATCGGAGGTACGGGTTCCCCTTGGGAAACGAGGCGGTCGCGACTCGGGCGGTCATCCCTGGGACGGGCTCGATCGGCGTCGGTTGGAGTGACATGAGTTCCCTCCGGCATCGGTGTCCATCCCGGGAGGTTAACGGCCCAAGGCGCTGAAGGGGAGGTGGCAGAGCAGGTTGCATCGTCACGAATTCGCCAACAGTGTCCTGTAGATTTAAGATCACCCGATGCTTGGCCGAAAGAGTATCAGGTCGCGACGAATGTAGGATCCTGGCTTGTTCCTCCGGGATACATGCGCGACGAATACACTGACGAGTGTGGCCCATCTAGTTCTGGAGGAACGATGAGTGTTCCGCGATTCGCTCCCCGACGCCATCTCGCAACGATGTGTTGCCGTCTCTTCCCCAAGAGATCAAGTCGGGGAGGAAGGCTTCTCCGCCCGCGTCTCGACACGATGGAAGGCCGCTCCCTCCTCAATGCCCACTTCCCGTTCAAGTCGCTTGAATCCATCAGCGAATTCTCGGGTAGCGTCGGCAAGCCGGTCGACGTATCGGGCATCCTGCGGTTCTCCGGGGACGACGAGTCGAACAGCTATACGGCCCGGGGGCCCAGCTATACTGCGAAGATCGACTGGGGCGACAAATCCTATGAGGCGGCCAAGGTCACCACAATCTCGAACGGGTGGACCTGGATCAATGACTGGCTTCGCCACACAGATCCGGCTGAATTCCTCGTCTCGGGATCGCATACATATCAGGCTCCCGGCAAGTATCAGGTGGTCGGCGAGGCGATAGAGAGCGGCGGCAGCGAGCTACCGAGCGGCGGGACGATATCGTTCGCGGCCACGGTGACGATCACAGGGGGTTCAACGACTCCGGCTCCCACGCCGGAACCGGCACCTCCCAATCCCAACCCCGAGCCCCCGAAACCTGAACCCCAGCCCAACCCCGAGCCCCCGAAACCCGAACCCCAGCCCAACCCCGAGGCCCCGAAACCCGAACCCCAGCCCAATCCCGAGCCCCCGAAACCCGAACCCCAGCCCAATCCCGAGCCCCCGAAACCCGAACCTCCCACTCCGGCTCCGGAATTCAACGTCGAGGATGCCGTTGCCCACCTGAATAGCAACGCCAACAAGAAGTCGAGCGGGAAATGTGCGAAGTATGTCAGGGAGGCAATAGAGGCTGGGGGGATCAACTTAGAACGTCATCGTCACGCCAAGGATTATGACAGCAGCCTTGAGGATGCGGGATTTGAACCCGTCACGCGCGATAGCAACTACCAACCCCAAGCCGGTGACGTCGCCGTCTTCGAGGGGAACAAGCAGCACCCATCAGGTCATATTCAAATGTATAATGGGGATAAGTGGGTCTCCGACTTCGAGCAGAAAAACTACTCGCCGTACAGAAAAAAGAATACCACGCCCGATTCAACTGTTTACCGGCACCCTTGATGGTGGTTGTCAACGAGGTAAAAATCGAAACACCACCGGCGGGTTACCCGCCGGTGGGATTCGGGAGGGTAGTGGGGACTAACTAGGTGAACGGTTACCCCGAATTTAACCGATGAGTACAACCGTTCACGCTCAATCTTCAGACTTTCAGGACCTGTATGTGTCCCCGATCCGAAATATAGCTATGGTTGCTCGGGCTCATGGCCGTCGGCTGAAGACCCACCCCCCGACTGCATCAAGCGGGGGGTGGGCCGATCCGATAGTGAGATGACGATAGTCATTGCAGGATGGCCGGCCGATTACCTGCTATTAGATCCCAATAGACGAGCATGCCACTGTCGCGTCAAGTTACCGGGGTCGCCTTCGGTATTAGGGGAAAAATGTGGGAAGTGGACCAACCGAGCCGGGTCGTAGCTTGGCCATGTTCCTTCGGATGTATCGCTTTGGTACTACCTGGCCACCCTCAGCGGACGTGATCCGGTTAGTTGCCGAAGCATATTCCATCCCCCGCGATCAAGCGGAAATGCGAATCGCCGCCAATGAGCAACTCCGGGCCGCCATTGAGGAATACATCGGCCAAGAGATCGGCGACGAGCCGAGCATCCGGAAACTGTTCCATCGGCTGAGCGTCGATTTTGGCCTCTCAACGATCGAGGTGGATAGGCTCCATCCGATGCTGCTCAACGTCCTGCTGACGAATTTCCAACGCTGGAGGCAGGCAACCGGCGAGGAAAAGCAGGATGTGCTCCATCATGTGGCGAAGTTCGCCGACAAGCGTGATTGGGACCAGTTCGATTCCAACTCGGTTGACGCTTTCCTGAAGGCCCTGAAACGCTTCCCCCAGCCTGCGCCAGAGCGGAACGGGTTGGCCGAAGGCGAAGGCGAAGGCGAGGCGAGCCCGACCAGAGCTACGATAGACGACTCCGAATTGTCGAAACCTGGGGCTCCTCCGCCTGCTGAGTTGGCCGAACTCTTGAGGAAGCAACGTCCCAAGGCCGTCATCCAGATTCGGTTCCTGGAGTTCATGGCGGAGCGGGAGTGGGCCTTGGTCATTGATATCGCCCATGATGTCCACGGCGACAAGGAGACTTCCGACCAAGCTGTTCGCGCTAACGTCTCCAAGATCAATCGATTTCTCGAAGGCGAGGGGTTTGACACACGCTTTCGGGTGGGCGGTGGCCGAGTGTATCGGGAGAAATCCCAGGCTTGAAGGTTAGGGCCTTGCGGTCACGGAGAAGTCACGGAGAAGTCACTCTGCAGTCACGCTGCAGTCACTGCCTCCGAGCATAGTTCCCTCAGAGCGGCCAATAACTCGCTCGGGAGGTAACCATGTCCGAACAGTCGAAGCTGATCCCGTCTCCGCCCGTCGTCCGCGAACGATTGGCCCGAAATGTTCGCGAAGCCCGATTGCTCCGTGCCCTCCTCCGCCTGGCTATCAAGGCAAACCAGGAGCAATGCCACTTTCGAGACCTCGGGGCTAACACGACTGCCCGCCGGTCGGAAAGGGGTGGCCAATGAGCCGTCACCCGAAACAAGGCCCCGTAGCGGAATCGGGAGACCGATCCGTAAGGGGCATCCTCGATTCGCACCTCGCGGGTCGATTGACGCTCCGCCTGGATGAACTGGCCAAGGCGATCGGGGTCAGTCGCCGAACCATCGAGCGCGAGCGATCCGCCGGGCGGTTCCCGGCCCCCGACATCAAGGTCGGTAAGGCCCCGCTATGGAAACCCGAGACGATTCTCAAATGGATCGACGGGGGTGGCCGATGAGGCTCAACGACCTGGACGCCTGGGTAATCGCCCGCGTCGTGGCCGACATGCCGGTCAATGGCGAAATGCAAGCCGTATCCGCCATGTTCCAGACCATAGCCGCCCATCTGCTCACCCTGCCTGCCGAAGCCCGGCAGTTCGCCTTGGATGGCTTCTTACTCTACCCAGGGATTGACCGGGATGCGGCGTACCTGGCGATCGACTCGACCGACCCCTCGGGCCCTCCGCCCGAGGTGGCCGGGAAGCTGACCAGGCCGGCGAACCTGGCCGATCTGCGCAGGATGATGAGCGGCTCTCAATGGGTCTGGGAGGGATGGATACCGGCATCCCGGATCTCGGGAATCGCCGCTTTCGAGGGGGTGGGGAAGACCCGGCTCGCGATGGACCTGGCTCGACGGATCTGGTTCGCCCTCCCATGGCCGGATGGACAACCTCCTTCATTCCCCGCGAACACACCAACCCTGTGGATCTGCTCCGACGGGCAGCAAGACGATCTGGCTGGCATCGCCACCGCGTGCGGCCTGCCCGACGAGTCCATCTGCTTCAACGCCATGCCCGACGACCCCTATGGAGGGAATGACTTGGACGACTCCGGATGCCTGGCCCGGCTGGAGGAGTTCATCGTCCAGGTCAGACCCGGCCTTGTGTTTGTCGATAGCTTGACCTACGCCACGGACAAGGACCTATGCCAGGCGAACCAGGTCCAAGCATTGATGACCCCGCTCCGGGACATCGCCCAGCGTACTCAGACAACCATCTTTCCCCTTTTGCACGTCGCGAAGGACGGTCAGGCGCTTGGGAGGAGGATCAAGGGGATCACTCGGACTATTCTCCAGCTCGAATGCCCGGACCCAAATCGATCGAATAGATTGAGGCTCAGCGTCTCCAAGTCGTTTGCGGTTAAGCCTCCTGCTTTAGGGGTGACGATGGACGACATGGGCAACCACTACGACTCCAACCCGCCAAACCAGGCCGAGCCAGGCAGGGTTGGCCGTCCTCCCGGCGAACGCGAAAAGGCCGAAAGATTCCTCCGAGAAACCCTGACCCGCCAGAACGATCGCATCGGTAACGAACTGGCAAAGGAGTGGGAATCGACGGGTGGCTCCGGCAAGACGTTCTGGCGTGCCGCGAAGGACATGGAAGGTACCGGGGACCTGATTAGCGACGGGGGTTCGGGCACCCAGAAGCAGAAGATGTTGCATCTCAACTCGGCCCATCCCGAGCCCGACGAGCCTACGTGATCTGGGACAGAACACTCAGTCCCCTAGGGTTCTGTCGTTTTGTCCCGTTTCGGGACAGAAGGCCGGAATGGACAGAATTCAATTCTGGGATATTGTCCGGACAGCGGAGGAACTGACTGTGAGCACATCCACGAAGGCTGGCCGCAGGGTTGACTGGAAGGCCGAGCGAGGTCGAATTGACCTGGCTTCCGTCGCGACCCGCCTGCTTGGTCCCGCCCCGGGCCGCTTAGGTGAAAAAGGGAGACGGCTGTGGTGGCCGTGCCCATTCCACGACGATCGTAATCCCTCGTTTTCCATTGAGCCCGACAAACCTTGGTGGAGGTGTTTCGGGTGTGGGGCGAGCGGCGACGCGGCCACGCTTGTGGGACGCATAGAGGGGGTAAGCTTTCCAGAGGCGGTGGCCTCGCTCCTCTGTGTGAACGAATCACCCTCTCGTGGGACGATGATCCGCCCGAGCCCACTTCCTAGACAACAAGCGGAGTGCACACAGAAGGATCCTAAAGGTCTGTTCTTGGCCGACGCTTTGACCCTCGTGGAGGATGCCGAGAACCGATTGTGGACGACCTCCGAGGGTGAGGTGGCGCTGAACTACCTAACCGGTACAAGGTATCTGGACTCCGAGACGATCCGGGCCGCTCGTCTGGGCTGGACGCCTGGCGTCCGGCTCGCCGCGAAGGGCGGCCGAACCTACACCGCTCGTGGTGTGGTCATCCCGTGGTTTGATGGCGATCGATTGGCCCTGGTCAAACTCCGCCAGCCCGAGGGGGCGAGGCCGAAGTACGCCGAAGCCTACAGAGATCGACCATCTCTCTACCCTGGAAGTCAGGCTATTTTCGCCGGCCGCCCCCTGGTCGTTGCGGAGGGCGAGTTTGACGCGCTGCTGCTCGTCCAGGAACTGAACGAATTAGCCGGAGTGGTGACCCTGGGTAGCGCCTCCGGACGGCTTGAGTCCCGCACCCGAGCCATGCTGCGATCTGCCGCTCCTTGGTACATCGGCACCGATGCCGACGACGCAGGTGACAAGGCGGCCGAGGCTTGGCCTCGTCCCCGATCCCGGCGTGCTCGTCCCCCCGGCCCCTTCAACGACTGGACCGAGGCGCGCCATGGTGGGGTGGACCTCCGCCGATGGTGGGCAAGTCGCCTGGCGGGGATCGGGTCCCCGCCAGCATTCTCCTGGCCCGATCTAGCCGCCCTGCGATGGGGCTCAGATGAGCATGATCCCGAACCGGGCATCATCATCGACCGGCCCAATCCGGATCTCCGAATGGCAGCCCTAGCTTCCCTGAGGGTTGGGTAGGAACCCGCGGTTGTGTCGAACTCAATCCACGACAGATTGCGCCAGTAAAGGTCAGTATGCGACAATGGGTCCGTGAGAGTCCGAGCCAAGAAGGAAAAACCGATGGCATCGTTTCGCAAGATCGGCCGAAACTGGTCCTACCGATACATCGACGGCGAAGGCAAGCAACGCGAGCGTAAGGGGTGTCCCGACCGGCGCCAGACGGAGGCGATGGCCGCCGCAGCCGAGGCTGAGGCCGAGAACATCCGGCGAGGCTACGTCGACCCCAAGGCCCGAGGCTACCGGGAACACGAGGCCCGAGATGTGGCCGATCATCTGGCCGATTGGCACGCGTACTTGATCGACAAGGGATCGACCGAGACGCACGCCACCTTGAGCCGTAACCGGGCCGCTCGGCTCGTCGACCTCGGGCGGATCCGAAAGCTCTCCGATCTGATCCCGTCTCGTGTCCAGGCCGCCATCAAGGCCGTTCGTGATGGGGGCGCTTCTCTCCGATCGATCCACCATTACACGAGGGTCATTAATACTACTCCGTTATCTGATACGAACGGAACGCCTGGCCGGTTCGTATGCAGGGTATGAATCGCACCTATACCCCCGAACTCGCACCCGAAGTCCTCGAACGGCTCGACGCCTACGCCGCCCGTTTCCGCGACGACTTCAACCGGCCCCGACAGGCCCAATACTCCGGCGTCTACCTCCAGGGACTGATCCTCGACGGCGACCGCAAGAGCATCGAGCCGCTCTCGCGCAAGGTCACCCTCCCGACCGGCCTGGTCGTCGCCGACCTCGACCAGGCCCTCCAGCAGTTCATCGGCCAGAGCACCTGGGACGAGATGGCCGTCTGGAAGCGTTATCGCTCCGTCATGGCCGAGTCTTTCGCTTCTCCGGCCGGCATCTTCGTCATTGACGATACGAGCTTCCCCAAGCAGGGCAAGCTCTCCGTCGGTGTGCAGCGTCAGTACTGCGGGGCTCAAGGCAAGAAGGCTAACTGCCAGGTCGCACCCTCGGTTCATTACGTCGCCCCGAAGGGCCATTACCCGCTGGCGATGCGGCTCTACCTGCCCGAGGCCTGGCTCGATGACTCCAAGCGGCTCGACAAGGCGGGCGTGCCCCGGGAGCAACGACGAGCACTGACGAAGGGCCAGATCGCCCTGGAGCTTCTCGATCTGGTTCGGGCCGAGGGGTTGCCCGGCCGGCTCGTGGTGGCCGATGCCGGCTACGGCGTCTCCGGGCTCTTCCGAGAGGGGTTGGCCGAGCGCGGCCTGTCCTACATCGTGGGCGTGACCGACGAGATGGTGGTCTTCACCGAGGAGCCGTCGTGGGAGGTCCCCGGGCCGGCGATCCGACCGCCGGGGTCCGGCGGGCGGCCGCGACGGCGATCACGACTGAAGGCCGGCACCCCGAAGCCGGTGAGCCTGCGAGAGTTGGCCGCCTCGACACCGCTGCGGAAGGTGACCTGGCGCGAGGGGACCAAGGGGAAGCTGTCGGGCCGCTTCGCCTGGCTTCGGGTCTGGCCCGGCGGGGGCTGGGCCACCGGCGAGTGCGCCGGGGCCGAGCCGGTCTGGCTGCTGATCGAGGAGCAGGCCGACGGCAAGATCAAGTACGCCCTCTCGAACCTGCCGGGCCGAACCAGCCGGATCAAGGCGGTCCGGCTCTGGAAGAGCCGCTGGCCGGTGGAGCAAGGTTATCAGCAGATGAAGGAAGAACTCGGATTGGACCATCACGAGGGGCGTTCCTGGCGTGGCTTTCATCATCACGCCTGCCTGGTGATGCTGTCCTTCGGGTTCCTGGCGTTGGAGCGAGAACGCGAGGAACGAGACCCGGCCCGGCCGGGAAAAAGGGGGGGACCCGCCCGGTGATCACGGTGCCGGCGATCCGCCGTGCCTTGCAGAGGCTGCTGGCCCCGATCTGTCGGCACAATTGCCCCTATTGCAAGGATCGCTCATTGCAATTGCCGTTGATATTAACGGAGTAGTATTAAAGGCTTCTCAAAGTGGCTCAGGCGAGACGGGCGATTACGAGATGACATCCTGGCCCACCTGACCAGCCCGAACCCCGATGCCGACCGACGCCATGAGCGGCGCGCTCTGACCCCCGAGGAGCAATCACGACTGATCCGGGCCGCGGAGTTCGGCCCCGTGGTCCTGAAGACGACCGGGCCCGATCGAGCCGCCCTGTATCGCTTGGCTCTCGGAACTGGTTTCCGAGCGAACGAATTGCGATCCTTGACCCCTGAGGCGTTCCACCTCAGCGATCACCCGCCCACAATCACGGTGGCTGCCGCCTACTCGAAACGCCGCCGGGATGACATCCAGCCGATCCGCTCCGATTTGGCCGAGGTCCTCCGCCCCTGGCTCGAGTCGAAGGCAGACGGAAAGCCGGTGTTCGGCAACCTGACTCGGAACACGAACGTCATCATCCAGGCCGACCTCAAGTCCGCCGGGATCCCCTATCGTGACGGATCTGACCGGGTCGCCGACTTCCACGCCCTCCGCCACTCATTCGTGACGGCCCTGGCCACGAGCAACGCCCCGGTCAAGCTGATCCAGTCGCTCGCCCGGCACTCGACCCCGACCCTAACGCTTGGGGTGTACGCCCATGTCGGTCTCTTCGATCAGTCGGCTGCCCTGGACGCCCTACCGGGTCCGATCCCGGCTTCGCCCCAAGAAGTTGCCGCGACACTAGCCGCAACCGGGACGGATGGACCTGTGAGCAAACATCCAACCCTATATTACCCCTACGGAGGGGACGGAAGGGGACGGATCGTGTCGGATGGTGACGAGATGACCGACATGACATCCCGAAGAGTCGAGCCGGCTTGCAGCGAGTCCGAAACCATTGAAGAGCAAAGGTTTGACGCAACAAGTCGGGGCCTGTCGGCCCCGGTCGGAAGCGGAGGGGGAGGGATTCGAACCCCCGGGACCCTTGCGGGCCCTACGGTTTTCAAGACCGTCCCAATCGGCCACTCTGGCACCCCTCCGGTTTCGATGGGTCGGCTTCTACTGGCCGACCTCGTTGAGGACTTCCTCGGCCACGTAGATCGGCACGTCGACCGTGACGGCGACGGCGATGGCGTCGCTGGGCCGGGAGTCCACCTCGATCAATTCTCCCTGATGGCGGATCCTCAGCTTGGCGAAGTAGGTATGGTCGCGAAGCTCGCTGATGAAGATGTCCTGGAGTTCCCCGTTGAGGAGTTCGATCGTGCTGGCCAGGAGGTCGTGCGTGAGCGGGCGAGGGGCAAGGACCCCCTTGATCCTCCGGTCGATGCTGGTCGCCTCGAAAATCCCGATCACGATCGGGAAGGTCCGCTCGCCATCCACTTCTTTCAGGAAGATGATCTGCTGCTCGTTATTCTCACTGATGATGATCCTCGTGAGTTCCATCTGCACGGCCACGTCGGTCGCCCCTTTCGCGCCGGAGTCGGCCCGTCCGCCGCGCCGGCCCTGACTCTCTGCGTGTTCGCTGGTCGATCGAACACGATCGATGATAAAGCCCTCCCGGCGAAGCGTCAACTTGCGGGCCAAGCCGGATCGTTTCATCCCGAGATCGTACCGGTCTGATCCCCGCCCATCAAAGACCGGATGGCCGCCTGGAGGGCCTGGATCTGGGCGACGAGTTCGGATTCCTTGGACTTCTGCTGCTCGACGACCTCGGCCGGTGCCCGGCTCAGGAACCCCTCGTTCCCGAGCTTGCCACGGACCGCTCCGAGTTGTCGGGTGGCGTCGGCTTCCGACTTCCGGAGTCGGGCCAGTTCGGCCTCCTTGTCGATCAGGCCCTCCATCGGCAGGAGGATTTCGGCGTCGGGGAGCACGGTCGATGCGGCGTCCGGGGGCCGCTCGGCATGCTCGGCGATCGTGATCGACTCCGCGTTGGTGAACGACTTGAGGAACGCCTCCCCCTGCTTGAGGATCGCGACGACGGCGGCGTCGGCCAGGATGATCGGGCGGACCTTGGCCTTCTCGGGGACATTCCGCTCGGCCCGGAGGTTCCGGAGGGCCGCGATCTTCTCCTGCCACTGGGCGACGATCGACTCGGCCTCGGGGTCGTGCCAGGCTTCGGGATAGCTCGGCCAGGGGGCGATGCAGACGCTCTCGGCGGCGGGCTGGGGCTCGGGAAGTCCTCGGGATGGCGCGACTTCTCCGAGGGCCTGCCAGATCGACTCGGTCAGGAACGGGACGATCGGGTGGAGGAGCCGGCAGAGCCCGTCGAGGACCGAGGCCAGGACGCGCTGGGCGACCGGCTTGGTGGACGGGTCGCGGAGCCTCCCCTTGAGGAACTCGACGTACCAGTCGCAGACGTCGTTCCAGGTGAAGTCGCGGAGCCGCTTGGTCGACTCGGCGAATCGGAATGCTTCGAGGTCGGCCGTCACCTCGGCGGTCGTCTTCGCCAGTAGGCTGAGGATCCACCGATCCTCGACGGTCAGGTCCTCGCGAGCGACGGGGGCGGGCTCGTACCCTTGCAGGTTCATCAGGGCGAACCTTGAGGCGTTCCAGACCTTGTTGGGGAAGGTCCGCGCCTGCTCGAACCGCTCGGAGGTGTTGACCTCCCGGCCGTCGGGGAGCTTGGACTTCTCGACCGGGATCCGGATGTCCTGAGTCTCGGTGGCCAGCATGGCCAGGGAGAACCGGAGGGTGTCGGCGCCGTAGAGGTCGATGATGTCGACGGGGTCGATCCCGTTGCCGGCCGACTTCGACATCCGCTTGCCGTTGCCGTCCTGGATGACCGGGTGGATATAGACGTCCTTGAACGGGACATCATGCCGGTTGAACTGGCCGAAGATTACCATCCGGGCGACCCAGAGGGTGATGATGTCGCGGGCCGTGGAGAGGACGCTGGTCGGGTAATACTTCTTGAGTTCGGGAGTCTCCTCGGGCCAGCCGAGGGTCGAGTGGGGCCAGAGGGCCGAGGAGAACCAGGTGTCGAGGACGTCGGGGTCCTGGACCCAGCCGTCTCGCTCCAGGCCCTGCACGATATTCGTCTCCCGCTCGGGGTCGACGACACAGGCGTAAGCGACTTCCGCTTCAATCTTGTAGGCGACGACATCCTTGGTGTCGGGATCATGGTCGGAACCGGTCTTCATGTCACGGAGTCGCGAGAGATTTTCGCCGTGATGATCCAACCGCCAGACAGGAATCCGGTGCCCCCACCAGAGCTGCCGGCTGATGCACCAGTCGCGCTTCTCGCCGAGCCAGTCGAGGTAGCTCTTGGCGTAGCGTTCGGGGTGGATGGCGACCTGGCCGGCGGTCACGGCATCCATCGCGTGCTGGGCCAGCTCGTCCATCCGCACGAACCACTGATCCGAGAGATAGGGCTCGATCGGCGTCTTGCTCCGGTCGGAGAGCCCAACCCGGTTGGCGTGAGGCTCGACCTTGACGAGCAGACCGCCGGCCTCCAGGTCGGCGACGACTCGCTTGCGGACCTCGCGACGGTCGAGGTTCGCATAAGCTCCGGCGTTCTCGTTATAGGTCCCGTCGGGGTTCAGGAGGTTGATCATCTCCAGGTTGTTGCGGAGCCCGCAGGCGTAGTCGTTCGGGTCGTGGGCGGGGGTAACCTTGACGCACCCGGTCCCGAACTTGGGGTCGACGAGGATCCCGTCGCCGATGATCGGGATCAGGCGATTGGTCAGGGGCAGCGCGATCGACTGGCCGATCAGGTGCTTGTATCGCTCGTCCGAGGGGTGGACGGCGACGGCGGTATCCCCCAGCATCGTCTCGGGCCGGGTCGTCGCGACGAGCAGGGATTCGTCCGAATCGGCGACCGGATAGCGGATCGTCCAGAGCTGTCCGGCGGTGTCCTGATACTCGATCTCGTCGTCGGCCACTGCGGTCCGGAGGTGGGCGTCCCAGTTGACCAGGCGCTTCCCTCGGAAGATCTTGTCGTCCTGGAACAGGCGGAAGAACGTGGTCCGGACGGCTCGGGCACACATCTCATCGAGGGTGAACCGGGTCCGGTCCCAGTCGCACGAGCAGCCCATCAGGCGGAGTTGGCCGAGGATCCGCTTCTCGTATTCGTCCTTCCAGGCCCAGATCCGCCGGACCAGCTCGTCGCGGCCGATGTCGTGGCGGGTCTTGTTCTCTTCCTTCCGGAGCCGGGTCTCGACCACCGCCTGGGTGGCGATCCCCGCGTGATCGGTGCCCGGCATCCAGAGGGCGTCGAACCCCTGCATGCGTCGCCAACGGATCAGGATGTCCTGAATCGTATTGTTCAGCGCATGCCCGAGGTGCAGAGCCCCGGTGACGTTGGGCGGCGGGATAACGATGGTGAAGGGGGGCTTATCGCTGGCCGGGTCGGCATGAAAATACCCCTTTTCGAGCCAGAACCCGTACCAACGGTCCTGGGCTTCCTTGGGGTCATATTGCTTGGGGAGTTCGGCGGTGCTCATGCGTGGTCCGAGATGTTGAAGGCAACGGCGTTCGATTCAAAAATCGTCAGAATGACCGATTGAGGGCGAATCGATAAGGAAGCGTTTCAGCTATTCGAGATCATCCAGACGCCCAAGTATGCCAGGATCAGACAAAAGAGGAACGAAACCGAGCCGCGAATCATGTGTCCGTTCCAGAACGACCGACCGCCGACGAGGTAGACGACAGAAGCGATTGTGGCCATCAACCATTGAATCAGTAGAGATCGGTAGCTCTCGATCGTCATAATTTTCCGCCAGCCATCCTGGTTCAAGGCAAGGCCCAGGTCGACGGACAATACCAGTGCTGCCAACGATATCCAGAATCCCAGAAACCAACATGTCGAGGCCAGGCCGACGAGAAGGAAAGAACGTTTCGTTCTTGCTGTAGGTGTTACGCAAACCGCCTCGGGAGCTCGATACGGATTCTCTTCATCGATCATGAGAGAATCCTTCTTAGCCCCTTAAAAAGATGGTCTCCACAATGGGTTCGTTTCGCGATCGTACGATGGCTTGGTTCTGGCGGTTGAGCCGTAGGGCAGGGCTTGCCCTGCCGATGGTCTCCGCAATGGGTTCGTTTCGCGATCTCGGAATGGGTTCGTTTCGCGATCGTACGATGGCCTCGTTCTGAATGCTGACTCGGCAGGGCAAGCCCTGCCCTACGGGAGGTCGCCTCATCCAGGTCGACGTAAGAATGGGTTCGTTCCCACCTTGGCGCAATGGGTTCGTTCCCACCCGGATCATGGGTTCGTTCGGTCGCGGGATGGAGGGTTCGTTCGGTCATCTCGGTCACGCCGCTTCCCATCGTCGCCGTCGGTTCGAGGAGCTTTCAGCATACTATCAGGAATCGGCGGGTTCACTCCGCATGCGATCCGGCGGTTACAGGAAAAAGAAGAGCAGGCACGCCAGGACTTCCGAGCCGATCGCGACCAGGACGTGAGTCTTGCCCTGGCGGCCTCGGACCCCGAAGAACTGCCAGCCGGCGGTCATCCAGGCCACGGTGGAGGCGGTCGATAACACGATCATGAGCAGGAGCAGCCGTCCGGGCAGCGTCGAGAGGATATTCCGCCAACCATCGTCCAGGCAGGCATCCACCAGCAGGTAGAGAATCACCCCCGGGACCGGCAAGGCCAGGTGGGTCCCGATCAGCCAGCAGGTGATCGCCGCCGCCATCATCCCGATCGGGCGTTTCCTCTTCGGGGATGGCTCGGCGGCTTGATCTTCCACGACTTCAGGCCCGAGCCCCGGCCAGCTTGACCCTCGACTCGGCCCGGGAATCCTTGGCGAGCTTGTGGTCGAAGGCGTCCACCAAGGCCATCCAACTGGCCTCGATCATGTTCTCGGAGACCCCCACGGTCCCCCAGACGTCCTCGCCGTCCTGGCTCTCGACCACCACGCGGACCCTCGCGGCCGTCCCGGCCCGGTCGTTGATGACGCGGACCTTGAAGTCGACGAGCCTCATCTCCTTGAGTCGGGGGAAGTGGGGTTCGAGGGCCTTCCGCAAGGCCAGGTCGAGCGCGTTGACCGGGCCGTCCCCCTCGCCGACGGTGTGCTCGGTCGCCGATCCCACCCGGAGCTTGACGGTGGCCTCGGTGATCGGGCCTTCCTCGGGCTCCCCGACCACGCTGACCCGGTAGCCCAGCCGCTCGAACCGGGGCTGGTGGCGACCGGCTAGCTTCTCGACCAGGAGGACGAACGAGGCCTCGGCCGCCTCGAACTGGTAGCCCTCGTTTTCGAGATCCTGGACCCGGTCGAGGACCTTGGTGAGCAGCGCCGAATCCTGTTCGAGCCCGTGCTCGCCCAGCTTCTCGGCGATGTTGGATTTTCCCGAGAGCTCGCTGACGAGGACGCGCCGCTCATTGCCGACGAGGGTGGGGTCGATGTGCTCGTAGCTGCTGGCGTTCTTGCGGACCCCGTGGACGTGCATCCCCCCCTTGTGGGCGAAGGCGCTGGAGCCGACGAAGGGCTGGCCGGTCCGGAAGTTCATGTTGGCCGTTTCGTACACGAACCGCGAGACCTCGGTCAGGTGGGCCAGGCTCCCGGGCTTGAGCAGCTCATACCCCCGGTACTTGAGCCCGAGGTTGGCCGCGACGGCGACGAGGTCTACGTTCCCGCAACGCTCTCCGATCCCGTTGATGGTCCCCTGGACCTGCGTGGCCCCCTCGCGGATCGCGGCCAGGGTGTTGGCCACGGCCAACTCGCCGTCGTTGTGGGTGTGGATCCCGACGGGGACCGAGACGGCACGGGTGACCTGCCGGACGGCCTCGGCGACCTCCTCGGGGAGCGCCCCGCCGTTGGTGTCGCAGAGGGCCAGCCAGTGGGCCCCGGCGGCGACGGCGGCCTGGAGGGTCTTGAGTGCGTATTCGGGATTCCGCTTGAATCCATCGAAGAAGTGCTCGGCGTCGTAGACGACCTCGGAGACCTTGCTGGCGCAGAAGGCGACCGAGTCGGCGATCATCCGACAATTCTCCTCGAGCGACACGCCCAGGACCTCGGTGACCTGGAAATCCCAGCTCTTGCCGACGATCGTGATGACCGGGGCACCCGAGGCGACCAGGGCCTTCATCCCGGTATCGTCCTCGGCGGCGATGTCCTTCCGGCGGGTCATCCCGAAGGCGGTAATCTTGGCGTGCGAGAGCCCCAGGTCGCGGACCGCGCGAAAGTAAGCTTCATCCTTGGGGTTCGAGAGGGGATATCCCCCTTCGATGTAGTCGACCCCGAGTTCGTCGAGCCGCTCGGTGATTCGCAGCTTGTCCTGGAGCGAGAAGTTCACCCCCTCGCCCTGGCTCCCGTCGCGTAAGGTCGTGTCGTAGATCGCGATCCGCGTCATGGCCGGTTGTCCCTTCGATGCCCCCCCGGGGCCGCTCGCCGCTCGCCCTTGAGAGCCCTTGCAATCGTATCCCAACCATCATAATAAGAAATTCGAGTTCGGGCGAGTCTCAGACACGATCGCCGACGATCGGTTCGGGATGTCGATCGACTCGTGCCGTTCGTCGATCGGATCTCCTAGCAGAGGAGGGCTCGGTGACTTCGTGGTATGGTTCGGCAGCTAATCGCTTGGATTTTGGGGGAAACTCCCGACCGCCTCAGGCGCGGTGCTTCCCCTCGAGCCTGGAGGACTTCCTGGTAGAAATCATGGTTCGTTCATCCACGATGCCTGGCAATCCGATTGATTTGTCATTTCTCAAACACCGGGACCGGGGTTGATCGATATTTGCCAATCGGCTTGTCGGAATTCGGGGAGACCATGTTGCCAAGTGGCCGGTTGGGCGTTACCTTACGTCAACGAGGTTTGTCGTTTTCAGGGAGACGTACGGTGCGAAAAGTCCAGATGGTGACGGACCGCGAGCTCGAGATTCTCAAGGTCCTCTGGGTTCGCGGCAAGGCCAGCGTCAGGGAAGTTCAGGACGACCTGAACAAGTCGGCCGGTCCGGTCGCCTACAGCACGGTCCAGACGCTCCTGAACATCATGGAAGATAAGAAGGGGCTGGTCCGCCACGTCGTCGAAGGTCGGACTTTCATCTACATCCCCAAGAAGTCTTCCGATCGGACGATCCGCGAACTGACCAAACGGTTCGTCGACCGGGTCTTCGATGGGGCGATCGACCGGATGATGGTGGCCCTGCTCGATACCAAGCCGCCCAGCGCCGCCGAGTTCGACCGGCTCCGGGCCATGATCGACGAGGCGCAGCGGCAATCCGACGAACAGGCCGAGGGGGGGGCATTGCCGACGGTCGAGGCCGATTGATCGGGGACTGTGGCGTGGAACCGGGCCGCTCTCGATTCGGGAACCCACCGGATGCCGGAGATCGTCGACCATTGGGGGGCCGCGCTCCTGGATGCGGCCCTGGCGGCGACCGCCTTATCGGGTGTGGTCGTCCTGGCGATGGTCCAATGTCGACAACCCAGCCGGCGACGGGTCTGGGCTCGGGCTGGGCTGGTCTCGATCCTCTTTCTTCTCCCTCTCGTCGCCTTCAATCCCCTGGAACGTATCGACTTGCATCGTCCGCTCCGGTCGATCCTGTGGGACGATCACGACGATCGTAACACCGTCGCACGCCAACCAACCCAGGACCTGGGCGGGAACCCCCGCCGAGATAACCACCACGCGAGGCGGAATCCCAAGTCCAACCGCTCTCGGAAGGGGATCGAGGCCCAGACTTCTCCGAGTCCGGCCCATCGTATCGTTCGCGTTCTCGTCCTCATCTACCTGGCGGGGCTGGGCCTCGGGGCCGGATATCTCGGCCTGGGGATCTGGGGGACCTGGCTCCTGATCCGTCGCTCCTCCGGACCTTCCGAGGGGGCACTGGGCCTGTACGCCGGGATCAATTCGCTCTCGAAGATGCCCCGGCCGAGGCTCCGGGTCTCCTCCAGGGTGGGACGACCGGTCCTTCTGGGGGTCGCTCGACCGGCGATCCTGATCCCGCCCGAACTGGACCGACCGGAGGCCGCCGAGCGACTCGCGATGAGCCTGATGCATGAGCTGGCCCACGCCCAGGATTGCGACCCTTTCTTTAGCCTGGTCGCCAATTTAGCTCAAGCGGTCTGGTTCTTCCTCCCGCCGGTCTGGTGGATCCGAGATCAGATGCGTCTCGATCAGGAATTCCTGGCCGATCAGCGAGCGGTCGAGTCTTTCGGGACCTCAAGCCAGTATGCCTCGTCGCTGGTCGGTCTGGCCTGGTCGGGGCTCCCCGAGCGGTCCTTTCCGCACGCGAATCGAGGAGGCCCGGCGGACCCCACGACGGGTTCTTCGCTCACCCAGCGCGTCCTGATGTTGCTCCGATGCCCGTTCGCGATCGAACGGCAGGCCCCACTCTGGTGGCGATTCGCCGCCGCCCTGTCGCTCGGGCTGGCCACGCTCGGGGCCTCCAGCCTGACCATCCGAGGACTTGTCGAATGGTCGTCATCCGACCGGTCATCGAGGGCCGAGGTATCTCGATCATTCCAGCTCGCCCGATTGGACGTCGGCCCGCTCCGCGGGAATGATCCTCCCTTCAATCTCCGATTCCGGCTGCCCGATCGATTCCGCTTGACGCTCGAGATCATGGCCGAACCGTCGGATCTCCCCTCGATCGAGCTGCTGGGGCACCGCCTCGGATCTCCCCTCGATGGTCGGATGCTCGCGGAGCCACAGCCCGCCTGGCACCGGGTCCAGATTCTCCGCTCGGGCGACTCCGAAGAGGTCGAAGTGGACGGGAATTCCGTGATCGACCCCGCCAATTTCGCCAAACTACACGCCTGGTTGACGATCCGACCGGCGCCCGGGCGGGTCATCCGGATCCGGAACCTCGAACTCGCCTGGTAGGCCGGGTCATCATCGAGGGAATCTCATCGATCCGGATGCTTGTTTCGAACAATTCGTTCTATTGTATAGATAAGAGTGTGGTTTTCATCGGCCGGCCGTCCGATCGCCGGGGGAAGTTGAAGCATCGTTGATCGATCGGCGGACGACGTCGGCTCGTCCGCCTTCGCGGGTCGACCTCGGGTGATCCCCGCCGGATATCGTCGTCTTTCGCCCGAAAGTCGAACATGGTGAGTCTTTGGATAGTCGATCGGCCCTGAACCTCGCATGAGTCGATGCCGATGATATGCGATGGTTGCACTGACGCAATAATGGTGTGATTGATGCGTTGTTGATCCCGTCCGAAGGATCGAGGTCTAGCCTTCGTGTCTTCCCGCAAAATCGGCAAAACGAGCCGATAACACCCCTTCAGATCCCATACATGCAACACTGCAAGGGGGAATTGAGGTATTCGTGCTTCATTGGGGTAATGCTTATGCGGGATAATGTCTGCGTAAGCTTCGATGTCGTCTTCGGTGTAAGTGCCTGATCTCGTCGAATTATTGTGAAATATCGCCTGGAAATTTCAAAATCGAGCTAATTAATTTCGATTTCGCAACAGTGGGTTGACATTTCGTCGGGGTGGCCCTTAAATCGACTGCGATCCCCCCCGTTTCGCATGACCGATCTTGCTTGGATGACACTCCTGTCCCGATTTCGCAACTTCTGATCTCAGGGGACCATCAACTCATGTGGGATCTCGCGCAAGGCGGCCTCGCCAGGCCGTCCCGGCTGCGTCGCGCCACTCGATTCATCCCGGATTCGCCGGAAAGTCTCGAATCACGCAAGTTGCTGACCGCCGGGCCTCTCGGCCTCAACCTTAGCTCGATCGACTATGTTGATGTTTTCAAGGATCCGACCGGCAACTGGGGCTCGAACGACTCGACTTCCCTGACTCGCGACGCCGAGGGTTGGCCGACCGAGGACGCGAACATCCTCCTGCTCGACCAGCGGGTGAATCAGCCCTGGAACGGCCCCGATCCCAAGGCTTCTCCGCCCGACATCGGCGGCACGTATCACCTCTCATTCCACGGCCGGGCGACGGTCTCACCCCCGTCGTGGTTGAAGATCTTCACGGTCCAGAATCAGGTCTACGACGCCTCGACGAATGTGACGACGGCCGATGTGGCGGTCCAGCACAACGCCATGGCGTTCCTCCAGCTCTATTTCACGAGCACGGTCAACCCGCGGAGCCCGACGGGCGCCGGGGTGACCGACGTCCGCATGACCAAGCCCGGCTATGCGGCAAATACAACGCAGGTTTTCACCAACGAATATCTGAACGCTCTGAAGCCATTCGGCACGTTGCGTTACATGGACGTGATCGAGGCGAACAACTTCGGCCCGGTGACGAACAACTCGGGCCCGTTGGAGTGGTCGCAACGAAGGCTCCCTTCTGAGGCCACGCAGGGCGACCTCTCGAAAGGGCATCGTGGCCAGGCGTGGGAATATCTGGTTGCGCTGGCGAACGCCACGGAAACCGACATGTGGATTACCGTGCCTGGCCCGGCGACCGACGATTACGTGGCCAGGCTGGCCGACCTGATCAAGAACGGCGATACCGTGGACGGCGTGACCTACGCCGGCCTCAAGCCGGGTCTCAAGGTCTATCTCGAGTATTCGAACGAGGTCTGGGGCGGCATCTACAACCCCTACGCCTACAATCTGGCGGCCGCC
Source organism: Tundrisphaera lichenicola (assembly GCF_051175385.1). Taxonomy (GTDB): domain Bacteria; phylum Planctomycetota; class Planctomycetia; order Isosphaerales; family Isosphaeraceae; genus Tundrisphaera; species Tundrisphaera lichenicola. The sequence continues at coordinate 1,466,318 of NZ_CP195106.1, forward strand.
GAGCAGGAGGTCGCGGCGAACGCGACGGCGGTCAATAACGACAACGTCAACGATCACGTGCTCTGGTCGCAGCGACGTTATCTCGAACGGACCATGGAAATCGGGAACATCTTCCGGGCCGCCTACGGCGGGGATGCCGACTACCAGACGGTCCGCCCGGTGCTCGGATGGCAGCCATACAACTGGCAATTCTACACGAAGATGTTCCCCTGGTTCCAGGCGACTTACGGGGCTCCGAGCAAGTCGTTCTACGGGATGGGTAACGCCATTTATTGGAAGGCGACCGATACTTCCTCGGTCGACTCGACGATCAATTCGCTGATCGCGAACGAGGCGGGCGTGATCTCCGCGATGAAGGCAGCCACGGCGATCGCCGATTATTACGGGCTGAAGAACGTCTCCTACGAGGGAGGGCCCGCCCTTTATGGGGCGGATGCTGCCTCGGCATCGATCGCGCTGGCGGCCTCGCGCGACCCACGGATGCAGGCGGTGGTCCGGCAACATTACCTCAACTGGTTCAATGCGGGTGGCGATGTCGCCAACTTCTACAGCGGCCCTTACGAGATCTGGTCGCCGAAGTACGGCCTCTTCCCGGTGGCCGAGCTCTCTCAGCGGGCGAATCCCGGCCTCTCGCCGAAGTATCGAGGGCTCCAGGATGTCGCCGCCGCGCTTCCGCTGACGCCGAATTCGGGCTTCTCGGTCTCGGCTACCGAGACTTCAAGCCTGTCGGTCACCTCGGATACCCTGGGCCAGTCATTCCTGAACAACAGGACCGGGCAGGACAACTACTGGTTGCTCAACGTCGCCACGGCGGGGACCTACGACCTTCGGATGTCCACCGGGGTGAACGTCGACTTTGCGGCGAGATACGTCTCGGGCGAGGTCGAGGTCCGACTCGCGAATCAGCAGTCCGTCGGGGTCTACAAGGTCTCCCAGGGCGACGTCTTCGGGCTCGGTTCGGTCGAGCTTCATGCCGGACTCAATGTCCTGGTGATCCACACCGTCCATGGTTCCTTCGACCCGTCGAACTCGTATAACTACCACTATCAGTTCATGCCGACCGGACTCTGGCTCATGCCGGTCGTCCGGACGTCTACCTTCGGATCCCCATCGACATCGGGGACCGGGACCTGGACCCCGCTGAGCAACCAGTCGGTCGCATCGGCCGGCAGCGGAAGCGCCACGGCCGTCTGGGAATTCCCGGTGACGCCCGGCACTTATCGCGTCTCTGCATCCTGGGTCGCCCAGTCGGACCGCTCCTCGGCCGCTCCGTATTCGATCTACGATGGTTCGAATTTCAGGGCCAGGCTACCGGTTAACCAGAAGCTGGCGCCTCAAGGCGTTTCGTCCGGCTCCACCACCTGGCAGGTCCTGGGTTCCGACGTCACCGTCCTGGGGAACACGCTGAAGATCCAGCTGACGAATGCCCCCGACGGTACGGTCTCGGCCCAATCGGTCCGGATCGAACGAATTATGTCGATCAACTCACCAGAGGTGATCAACGCCAACAACGACACGGAATTCGCCAGGGTGGGAACCTGGAATCGGGTGGGCGACTATTCCTACATCCCGGGGGCCTCGGGATGGGTCTCTCCCGCCGGCGACGGAAGCTCCTTCCTCACCTGGACCTTCACCGTGACTCCCGGAATTTACAAGGTCTCGACCCTCTGGCCAGGAGGCACCGGCTTCTCCACGGCGGCTCCCTATACGATCTCCGACGGTTCCAGCGTGGTCGCCAGCGTTGCGGTCAATCAAACGATCGCCTCGGCCGGTTATTCCTACGGGTCCGCGAACTATCAGGACCTCAGCGGATCGGTCCGGATCACCGGGAACAAGCTGGTGGTCCGACTCGCATCCTCCCCCACCGGCAAGGTGGAGGGGCAGGCGGTCCGGATCCAGAGATTGCCGGAGCCGACATCCACCTCCGGCCCCTCGCCGTCCCTCGCGGGCTTCGAGGCTCCGGCGGTGGGCGCCGGCAAGGTGGCCCGGCCTTCGGGCACGGCCTGGGCGTTCTCGGCGGGCCCATCGGGTTCGGGGAGCAATGCGTGCCTCTCGGGCAACGCTTCGCCGTATACCTCGGGCAATCCCTCGGCCCCCGAGGGGGTGCAGGTGGCGGTGATCCAGCGGAACGGTTCGATCTCGCAATCGGTCTCGGGCTGGTCGGCGGGTCGTTGCACGATCTCGTTCCTGGCGGCCGGCCGTGGGAACTATGGCGGGTTCAACGACATCCGTGTCCTGGTGGACGGTGTGTCGGTGGGTACGATCCTCCCGACGGGGAAGACTTACCAGCGATACACGACGGGTTCGTTTGCGGTGACGGCTGGGACGCACACGATCACGTTCCAGGGGCTGAACTCGAAGGGTGGTGACAACTCCACCTTCCTCGACGCCATCTCGATCGCGGTCGCTACCTCGGGCCCTTCGCCGTCCCTCGCGGGCTTCGAGGCTCCGGCGGTGGGCGCCGGCAAGGTGGCCCGGCCTTCGGGCACGGCCTGGGCGTTCTCGGCGGGCCCATCGGGTTCGGGGAGCAATGCGTGCCTCTCGGGCAACGCTTCGCCGTATACCTCGGGCAATCCCTCGGCCCCCGAGGGGGTGCAGGTGGCGGTGATCCAGCGGAACGGTTCGATCTCGCAATCGGTCTCGGGCTGGTCGGCGGGTCGTTGCACGATCTCGTTCCTGGCGGCCGGCCGTGGGAACTATGGCGGGTTCAACGACATCCGTGTCCTGGTGGACGGTGTGTCGGTGGGTACGATCCTCCCGACGGGGAAGACTTACCAGCGATACACGACGGGTTCGTTCGCGGTGACGGCGGGGGCGCACACGATCACGTTCCAGGGGCTGAACTCGAAGGGTGGTGACAACTCCACCTTCCTCGACGCCATCTCGATCGCGCAGGTTTCCTGAGCCGGAGTGGATGATCGGAGATCCGGACCTGAGGAACGAGTTGCTCGGTAAAGGATTTCAGGTTCACGATTTGGCTCCGACCGAAGGGGGGAGTCTCGGGCGAAATCTCCCGCCCGAGACTCCCTTCGCATGACGGATGAATCGAGAAAATCGTCGGAGGCTGGTCGGGGATCCGGGCGGATTTTCGACAGGATTTCCGGGTGGACGTGTCGGAGTCGGATTCCCGCGACGTCCCGATCGGCGAGCAGGCTCGCCCTCTCCCCTGGATTTGAATTTCTCGGAAGGCCACACGGACGGGGCCTGGCCCTCGATCCCGTCCGTCTTCGGCGTGATCCATGACCCAGAAACCGACGCCCCAGGCGCGTCGATAGATCCACCAAGGATGGGATTGCCATGAAGATTCTGGTCACCGGCGGCGCCGGGTATGTGGGCTCGACGCTGGTCCCGATGCTCCTGGAGCAGGGCCACCGGGTCCGGGTCTACGACTCGCTCAAGTTCGGCGGACATGGCCTGCTGCCCTGCTGCCAGAACCGCTCCTTCGAACTGGTCCGAGGGGACGTGACCGACGCCGACGGCTTCAAGAAGGCCCTGGACGGGATGGACGCCATCGTCCACCTGGCGGCCATCGTCGGCTATCCGGCCTGCAAGAAGGAGCCGCAGCTGGCCCAGGCCACCAACCTGGAGGGGACCCGGACCCTCCTGAATCTCCGGACGGCCGACCAGAAGGTCATCTTCGCCTCGACCGGAAGCGTCTACGGGTCGATCCCCAACTACATCTGCAACGAGAACTCGCCGGTCGGGCCGATCACCCTCTACGGAGAGACCAAGGCCGCCGCCGAGGAGATGATCCTGGCCGCCGGCAACAGCGTGGCCTACCGCTACGCCACCGCCTTCGGCGTCAGCAACCGGATGCGTCTCGACCTGATGCCTAACGACTTCACCTACCAGGCGGTGAAGAACAAGAACCTGATCGTCTACGAGGGCGGCTTCAAGCGGACCTTCGTCCACGTCCGCGACATGGCCCGCTCGATCATGTTCGCCCTCGACAAGTGGGACACCATGAAGGACGACGTGTACAACGTCGGCCACGAGTCGATGAACTTCACCAAGGAAGACGTCGCCCGGACCGTCCTGAAGCACGTCGATTACTACCTCCACTTCGCCGAGGTCGGCACCGACGCCGACAAGCGGAACTACGAGGTCTCCTACGAGAAGATCCGGGCCAAGGGCTTCGAAACCACCATCGACCTCGACCGAGGCGTCGCCGAGCTCGTCCGGGCCGCCAAGCTGATCGAGTTCCAGAACCCCTTCGCCAACGTCTGAGCTTCCGTAGGGTCCGCTCTCTGCGGACCGTTGGCTCTACGATGATCCCCCCGTAGGTCAGGGCTCGCCCTGCCGATCATGCGGGATTGGCAGGACAAGCCCTGTCCTACGGGGATCTGCCCATGATTTGCATGATGACGGTTCCGGACCCAGGAAGATCGGACGGCTCGACGTCGCTTGATCCTTCCCGAGCTATTTGACATCAAGAGGACCGCACGATGAAGGGATTCTGGTCGGACAAGAAAGTCACCGTCACCGGCGGGGCCGGGTTCCTGGGCCAACACCTGGTCAAGCGACTCCAGAGCTTCGGGGCCGAGGTCTACGTCCCCCGACAGCGGGACTACAACCTGACGACGCTGGATGCCTGCCTCCGGTGCGTCCTGGAACACCCTTGCGACGTCCTCTTTCACGCGGCGGCGTACTACGGCGGGATCGGGATCAACCAGACCGAACCGGCCACGCTCTACTACACGAATCTCGTCATGGGCGCGAATCTGATGGAGGCCGCCCGACTGGCCGACATCAAGAAGTTCGTCGCCATCGGCACCGCTTGCAGCTATCCCGGCTATCTGGAAGGCCACCTGAAGGAAGATGACCTCTGGGCCGGCCCTTGCCACGCCAGCGTGGTGAACTATGGCCTGACCAAGAAGATGATGGCGGTCCAGGCCCAGGCGTACAAGCGTCAGTACGGGCTCGACTCGATCCACCTGATCCTGACGAATCTGTACGGCCCGGGCGATTCGTACAATCCCGAGCGGTCGCACGTGGTCGCGGCCCTGGTCCGGAAGTGGGTCGAGGCCGACCTGAACAAGACCCCCTCGGTCGAGGTCTGGGGCACCGGCAAGCCGGTCCGCGAATTCATCTACGTCGAAGACTGCGCCGATGCGATCGTCCTGGCCGCCGAGAAGTACAACGACGCCGCCAAGCCCCTGAATATCGGGACCGGCATCGGCACCACGATCAAGGAACTGTCCGAGACCGTCCACGAGGTCAGCGGCTACAAGGGCAAGATGCACTGGAACGTGGACAAGCCCGACGGGGCCCCCGTGAAGGTCCTCGACGTGACCCGGATGAAGGAAGTCCTGGAAGGCTGGACCCCGCCGACCAAGCTCCGCGACGGCCTGGCCAAGACCGTGGCCTGGTACCGGGCCAACAAGGCCCAGGCGGACGCCAAGTGGTGAACACCCGACGGACGATCTGGCCAACAAAGCGGGCCACCGAGGGGCCCGGGTCGATCCCGGCTCCGATCGCGGAACGATCGACGCTTCGGGTCGACTCCGTCGTGACCACGAAGCCCCGGCGGCTCCTGTTCGTCAACCAGTATTACTGGCCCGATCACGCCTCCACCGCGCAGCACTTGACCGACCTCGCCGAGCATCTGGCCGGCCGAGGGCACGACGTCCACGTCCTCTGCTCGCGGGGGACCTACAAGCCGGGCGTGGAGCGGCCACCGACGTGCGAAGTCCGCAATGGCGTCACGATCCACCGGGTCCCCGCCACCTCGCTCGGCCGGAAAAGCACGCTCCACCGGATGGTCGACTACCTGAGCTTCTACGCTCGGGCGTTCTTGCTGGCGGTCTCGCTCCCGCGATTCGACGCCGTGGCCACGCTCACCACGCCGCCGATCATCGGCCTGGTCGGGACGATCCTGCGTCGCTTGAAGGGGTCCAGGCATCTCTACTGGAGCATGGATCTCCATCCCGACGCCAGCATCGCCCTGGGGCGGATGTCGCCGAAGCATCCGGTCGTCAAGTGGCTGGCCTGGCTGAGCGATGCCGTCTATCGGCAGGCCGATAAGGTGGTGGTCCTCGGTCCCTACATGGCCGATCGGATCGCCTCGAAGGGGGTCCGCCGCGATCGACTGGCGACCATCCCGGTCTGGAGTCGCCGCGACGAGATCTATCCCCTCCCGCGCGATGGGCATCCCCTCCGGGCCTCGCTGGGTCTGGCCGACAAGTTCGTGGCCATGTATTCCGGGAACCTCGGGCTGGCCCACAGCTTCACCGAGATGATCGAGGCCGCTCGCCGGCTCCGCGATCGATCGGATATCGTCTTCCTGTTCGTGGGCGATGGCCCGAGGATGGCCGAGGTCCGGCTCGCCAAGGAAGATGAGTCTCTGGATAACATCAAGATCCTCGACTACTTCCCTCGCGAGCAGCTCCACGCCTCGCTCTCGGTGGCCGACGTCCACCTGATCTCGATGCGGTCCGAGATGACCGGCGTGGTCGTCCCCGGGAAGCTCTACGGCGCGATGGCCTCGGGTCGTCCCACCTGCTTCGTCGGCCCGGCCCATTGCGAATCCGCCGACACGATCCGCAAGGCCGACTGCGGCCCGACCGTCCGGCTGGGCGACGCCCAAGGGCTGGTCGAGGCCCTCTGCTCGCTGGCCTCCGCCCCGGATGCCGCGGCCGAGATGGGCCGTCGAGGCCGCGCCGCGTTCCTCGACCATCATGAGAAGGACCATTGCTGCTCCGAGTGGGCCTTGATGATCGGCGATGTCCTGGCCGAGCCCTCGGCCTCGATCCCGGCCCGCTGGAGCGGCAAGGCCGAGGCTTCGCTGGCCCGCTGAAACGCCCGGCCGGCCTTCGCGGGGCCTGACCCTCCGAACCGACACCCCATCCGAGAATGACGCATGATGGCGAGAGTCTCGACGATCGGACTGATCTGGGCCTCGATTCTCCTCGTTTCGGCCGACTCGGCGAGTGCGGACGAGCCGAAGACCGTCGGCGAGATCCAGTCGGTCCACGACAAGGCGCTGATCGGCGACCTGGTCACCTATCTTTCGAAGAATCCCAAGGCCGATGACATCGATCAGGCCTACATGAAGATCTTCGACAAGGTCATCGAGCACGACTGGTTCGCCGACAATGAGGCCGTCGCCCGGAAGTACCTCGCCGAGCATCCCGAAGGTCCGGTCAAGTCGCTGGCTCAGATCGTCGGCACGATGGCCCGCGCCCAGGCCGGGAAATACCAGGAGGCCCTGGCGATCTTCGACGACCTGATGAGCGGGCTGGGGGGGGCCGAGCAGGAGGAGTTCGCGGCCCAATTCGCCGACACCCTGGCCACCTCGGCCCTGACGGCCGGCGAGAATGAAGTGGCCCGTCGGGTCTATCTTTCGCTCCTCCGGAAGTACGGGGGCGAAAGCCCCAACCTGGCCCAGCGGATCAAGGATGAGATCGCGCGGATCGATCGGGTTGGCACCTCGGCGCCGAGCGTCACGGTCCGCGACCTGGTCGGAGCGACGGTCCGCCTCGATGATTATCGGGGTAAATATGTCCTGGTGGATTTCTGGGCCACCTGGTGCGCCCCGTGCGTGATAGAACTGCCGCGCTTGCAGGCCGCTTACGCGAAATATCAGGGCAAGGGATTCGAGATCGTCTCGGTGAGCCTCGACGAGACCCCGACGGCCGTCCTCGACTTCGTGAAGGCCCGCAAGCTCCCGTGGAGGCAGGTCCACAACGCCACCGCCGACGGCGACCTGGTCGAGGCCTTCGGCGTCAAGAACATCCCCGCCACGTTCCTGATCGACCCCGGCGGGAAGATCATCCGCCTGGAACTCCGAGGCCCCGCGCTCGACAAGGCGCTGGAGACCTTGATCCGTTGACCGTCACCGGCTGGTTCATCGAGTGGCGTCATCGCGCTCTCTGTCCAACCTCTTTCCTATGACATTGCATTCGGCACTGTTCGTCCGCTACCCTGAAGGCTGTCGTCAGGCCGCCCATGGGATACGGTAGGGGGGCCGCTCACGCCCCTTTCGCCGAAGCGGGATCAACCGATGCACCGATGGATCATCCGGGCGGCCCTGGCCGCTTTCGCCCTCTCGTCGATTTCCAGCCTCCCGGCCCGGGCCGAGGACGAGCTGTACAAGCCGCAGGTCGCGGGAGCCTCGCCCGAGGCGGCCCAGGCGATCCAGTCGATCCGACTGGCCCCGGGGCTGAAGATCGAGCTGTTCGCCGCCGAGCCCCTGCTGGCCAACCCGGTCGCGTTCTGCATCGATGACCACGGCCGGTTCTTCGTCGCCGAGACATTCCGCCTCCATGCGGGGGTCACGGACAACCGGAGCCACATGAACTGGCTCGACGCCGACATGGCCAGCCGGACCGTCGCCGACCGCGTGGCGATGTACGAGAAGTTCCTCAGCCCCGAGGATTTCAAGGATTATCAGGTCGAGCACGAGCGGGTCCGGCGGGTCGTCGACGCCGACGGCGACGGCAAGGCCGACACCTCGACCGTCTTCGCCGACGGGTTCAAGGAGGCCGCCGACGGGATCGGCGCCGGGCTCCTGGCCCGCAAGGGGGACGTCTACTACACCTGCATACCCGACCTCTGGAAGCTCCGCGACACCGACGGCGACGGCAAGTCCGACGTCAAGGATTCGCTCAGCACCGGCTACGGGGTCCATGTCGCGTTCTTGGGCCACGACCTCCACGGGCTCCAACTCGGGCCCGATGGCCGACTCTACTTCTCGATCGGCGACCGCGGGCTCAACGTCACCAACAAGGAAGGCGTCCATCTGTTCGCCCCGGACACCGGGTCGGTCCTCCGTTGCGAGCCCGACGGCTCGAACCTGGAGATCTTCGCCTCTGGGCTCCGGAACCCCCAGGAACTCGCCTTCGACAACTTCGGGAACCTGTTCACCGGCGATAACAACTCCGACGGCGGCGACAAGGCCCGATGGGTCCACGTCGTCGAGGCGGGCGATAGCGGCTGGAGGATGGGCTATCAGTACCTCGACTTCCCGACCTCGCGAGGCCCCTGGAATGCCGAGAAGCTCTGGTATCCCCGATGGGAAGGCCAGGCGGCCTACATCGTCCCGCCGATCTTGAACATCTCCGACGGACCCTCCGGCCTGGCCCACGACCCGGGGACCGGCCTCCCCGAACAATATCGCGACCACTTCTTCCTCGCCGATTTCCGGGGAGGTGCCGGCTCCAGCGGTATCCGGTCGTTCGCCAACAAGCCCAAGGGGGCTTCGTTCGAGCTGGTCGACGCCGAGCAGTTCGCCTGGTCGGTCCTGGCGACGGACGTGGATTTCGGACCCGATGGCGCGGTCTATGTCTCGGACTGGGTCAATGGCTGGAACAAGACCGGCAAGGGCCGGATCTGGAAGATCACCGGGGCCAAGGCCGATCCCCGATCGGCCGAGGTCAAGTCGCTGATCGCCGAGGGGATGGAGCACCGGCCCGTCGACGAGCTGGCGGAGCTCCTCGGGCACGACGACCAGCGCATTCGCCAGGAAGCCCAGTTCGAACTGGCCGGGCGGTCGATCGCCGACCCGGAAGGGAAGGGTGGGGCGTTAGCAACCCTGAGAAAGGTCGCCGCCTCGGGGGCTTCGACCCTGGCCCGGGTCCATGCGATCTGGGGCCTCGGCCAGGTCGATCGGAAGACCCCGGTCAATCTCGCGGTCCTCGGCGATCTGGCCCGGGATCAAGATCCCGAGATCCGCGCCCAGGTGGCCCGGGTGATCGGCGACATCCCGCCCGCTCGGCTCGATGACCAGGCCGAGTTGACCATGGGGCCGCTCCTCCTGCCGCTCGTGTCCGATGAGAATGTTCGGGTCCGGTATTTCGCCGCGATCGCGATCGGCAAGCAGTCCGTCCTGGAAGGCGTCAAGCCCCTGCTGGACCTCCTCCGATCCAATGACGACCAGGACCCCACGCTCCGCCACGCCGCCGTGATGGGCCTGGTCGGGATCGCCGATCTCGCGGGCCTGAAGCTCGCCGATTCCGACCCCTCTCCCGCCGTCCGACGCGGGGTGGTTGTAGCCCTCCGTCGGCTGGCCCGGCCCGAGGTCTCCTCCTTCCTGGAGGACAAGGACCCCGGGATCGCCACCGAGGCCGGACTGGCGATCTACGAAGCCCCCATCCCCGAAGCCCTCCCCGCGCTCGCCAAACTGGCCGAGAAGCCGGGACTGACCGAGGCCCTGAGTCGTCGGTCGATCAATGCGGCCAACCGGGTCGGTCGTCCCGAGGATGCCTCGGCCCTGGCCTCGGTCGCAACCCGACCCGAAGCCTCGAAGAACCTCCGGGTCGAGGCGCTCAGCATTCTCGCCACCTGGGCCAAGCCCTCGGGCCGCGACCGGATTAACGGGCTTTGGCGACCAATCGAGGTCCGAGACCCCAAGGTCGCCGCCGACGCGCTCCGCCCGGTGGTCGACCGTCTGCTCGTCGGAGGTCCCGACGAGGTCCGACGCGAGGCGATCCAGGCGGTCGCGGAACTGGGCATTCGCGAGGCTGGTCCAACCCTGCTCACCCTCGTTGTCGAGGGCAAGGCCAGGAGCGCGGTCCGGGTCGATGCGATCCAGGCCCTGGAGAAGCTGAACGACCCGAGGCTGAATCAGGCCGTCGAGGCCGCGGTCGCCTCGGACGACGGGCGGGTCCGTTCGGAAGGACTCCGGCTGCTCGCCCGGCTCGACCCGGCCCGGGCGATCCCCATCATGGCGAACGTGATGGAGACCGGCTCGGCCCAGGAGAAGCAGAAGGCCCTGGAAGTCCTCGGCTCGTCCGACCGCCCCGAGGCCGACGCGATCCTGGCGAAAGCCCTCGATCGTCAGGTTGCGAAGGGGGACAACGCGATCGAGCTGGAACTGATCGACGCCGCCTCGAAGCGGAAGTCGTCCGAGGTCGCCGAGCGGCTGGCTCGTCTGGAGCAGTCGTTGCCCAAGGATGGCCCGCTCGCCGGTTATCATGCGGCCCTGGAAGGGGGCGATCGCGCCCGGGGCCGGAAGATCTATCAGGACAATACCGCCGTCTATTGCGTCCGATGCCACAAGGTGAGGGGGGAGGGGGGTGAGGTCGGCCCCGAGCTCACCGGCATCGGGACCAAGCACCCGAGGACGTATCTCCTGGAATCGATCGTCGCGCCCAACCAGGCCATCGCCGAGGGTTTCGAGTCTGTGGTCGTGGCCAAGACCGACGGGACGGTCGTCACCGGGGTCCTCAAGTCGGAAGACGACAAGACCCTCCGCCTGATGACCGCCGAGGCCAAATTGATCGAGATCCCCAAGGCAGAAATCGAGGAACGCAAGCGAGGGGGCTCGGCCATGCCGGAGGATCTCTACAAGAAGTTGAGCAAGTCGGAACTCCGCGACCTCGTGGAGTTCCTGGCGGGCCTGAAATAAGGCGAGATCATTCGTCTCCTCTTACCATGATCGACCCTCTCGCCTGGATTGATGAGGAGTCACGAGCCTGGTCCCGGAAGGGGCTGGAGCGGCGTTTGATCGCGCTCGGGGGATCGACCCCGGGGCACGTCGATCGGCAGGGCCGATCGCTGGTCAACTTCGCCTCGAACGACTATCTGGGGCTGGCCAGCGACCCTCGGGTGATCGAGGCGGCGACCCTCGCCGCCTCCCGATTCGGCTGGGGTGCGGGGGCCTCGCCGCTGGTCTCGGGGTGGCGCGAGCCCCACGAGGCGCTGGTCGAGGCCCTGTCCCGGTTCGAAGGCTCCGAGGCCGTCGCGCTCTTCCCTTCGGGATACGCGGCGAATCTCGGGACGATCGCCGCCCTGGTCGGGTCGGGGGACGCGGTCTATTCGGACCGGCTCAACCATGCCAGCCTGATCGACGGGGCACGACTCTCCGGGGCGAGGCTCCGGGTCTATCCGCACAACGATTCGAACCGCCTGGAGTCGATTCTCGGACGGGATCGAGGTCGATTCCGCCGCTCCCTGATCGCCACCGATGGTGTGTTCAGCATGGATGGCGACCTCGCCCCGCTGGGCGACCTGGCGGACCTGGCCGGTCGGTTCGGGGCGATGTTCCTGGTGGATGAGGCCCACGGGACCGGAGTCTACGGCGCCGAGGGGAGGGGATCCTGCGAGGCCCTGGGTGTGGAAGGGCGTGTCGATCTGAAGGTCGGGACGCTTTCGAAAGCCCTGGGGTCGGCGGGCGGTTTCGTGGCCGGGTCGAGTCGCCTGATCGGATGGCTGGTGAACCACGCCCGGACGATGATCTACTCGACGAACATGCCCCCCCCGGTCGCCTCGGCGGCCCTTCGGGCCCTGGAGATCGCCCGAGAGGAGACCTGGCGGAGAACTCGCGTGCTAGACTTGGCGAAGCGGCTTCGAGGGGCCGTTCCCGGGGCGGGACGGGGTGGCCCGATCGTCCCGGTGGTCCTCGGAGACCCGGCTCGCGCGGTCGAGATGGCTAATTGGCTCCTCGAAAGGGGCCTGATGATCCCGGCGATCCGGCCCCCGACCGTCCCCGAAGGCACCGCACGACTCCGAGTGAGCTTGACCGCGGCCCACGATGGGGACGATCTCGACCGATTGCTCGACGCCTTCGGGGAAGCCGGCCTCATTTCCGCGCCGGGAGTTGGATCGTCGGACTGGCGACTTAACGGGCCGTCGGATAAGCCGTAGGATGGGGGGCGCGGAATGGTCCGAACCTCCTACGACTTCAGGCCTGCTTCGGGGGAAAGTCGATGAAGCCTTCGCCCGACGAACCCCAGGAAGCCGAACCCCCGATGACCCGGGCGTTCCAGCCGGACGACGAGGATGCCCCCTCGAATTTCGGGCCTGGTGATTCCGAGGGGACGCTCGAAGACGATACCCGACGGATGGAACAGTCCTCGGGGGCCTCGGCGCTCGGTTCGGGCCCGGGCGGCAGCTCTTTCGGCTCGTGGACGGGGGGGACCTCGCTTCGAGGGGTCTCCGGGCGGATCGCTCCCGGGCAGGTTCTCTATTCGAAGTACCACGTCATCAGGAAGCTGGGCGGCGGGGCGATGGGCGACGTCTGGCTGGTCCGCCACGTCGCGATGGACGACCTCCATGCCCTCAAGCTGATCGTCTCCAACATCGCCTCGAACGACGTCGCGCTCCGGCGATTCCAGCGCGAATTCAAGGTGATGGCCTCGCTGAAGCATCATCACGCCGTCCAGATCTACGACGCGGCCATCGACGACGATGGCGGTTACATCGACATGGAATATGTCGATGGCCGGACCATCCACGAGATCCTGGCCTCGGCCCGGACGAGCCCCGATTATGACCCATCGAAACCGCTGATGCCCCTCGGATGGATCGTCCGGTTCCTGGACCAGCTGACCGACGTCCTCCAGGAAGCCCACGAGAAAGGGATCGTCCACCGCGACCTCAAGCCCAGCAACCTGATGCTCCTGGACGGCCGGAAGCCGGGCCGCGAATCGCTGAAGGTCCTGGACTTCGGGATCGCCAAGATCCGCGACGACCCCGACAACGCGGCCAACATGACGTTGACGCAAGGGTTCATCGGGACGCCCTCCTACGGGAGTCCCGAGCAGGCGATGAATCGTCAGGACCTCGACGGCCGGTCCGATATCTACTCGGTCGGGGTGATCCTCTACGAGATGGTCACCGGGAAACTCCCGTTCAAGGGGGTTCATTTCCAGGTCATGCATCAGCATGCCTCGGTCCCACCCCCCCCGTTCCACGAGGCCAACCCGGAACTTCGCCCCCTCCCCGAGCTGGAGCACGCGATCTTCCGGTCCCTCTCCAAGGATCGCGACCAGAGGCAACAGACCGCCCGCGAGCTATTCGACGAGGTCCTGGAGGCGATCGAGGCCATCCAGGGACCGACCGGCACGGCGCCGCCCGACTCGGCCTGGGCCCTACCCAGGAAGCCCCCCTCGGCCGCCTCGTTCGCCGACCTCAAGACCGAACACGACAGCGGATCGCCGAGCTTCGCGACAGGTCCTCAGACGCTCACGAGCCACCCGACCCATCCCACATCGGCCAAGACTCCCGCCGACTCTCCCTCGACCTTCGGCGGCGAGGTCCAGACCTCCGGGCCGCCACGAGCGTTCCTGATCGGCTCGGCCATCCTCGGCCTGGCCCTGCTCATCTTGTTGTTCGTCTACTTCAGGCCACCGGTGGTCGAGAAGCGTTCCGATAGGGATAAGGTCGAGCTGCCCCCCCCGATCCGCCCGGTTGCCCTGCCCGAAGGGTACAGCGCGCCGAAGCCGGTCCTCAAGGACCAGGCGGGATATCCCGAGCGGCTCATCCGGGAGTCGGACGACGTCGAGTTCAGCCGGTTCGCCCCGGGCATCTACCTCCCCCGAGGTTACACGCCGGTCGACCCGAAGGACCTCGTCGACGGCTGGCCTCGTCTCATCACGCGCGACAATGATCCCACCTACACCCGGCTCGTCCGGATCGAGGGAAATCGGGATTGGACCATGGGGGCCTGGGATGCCACCGACGCCACGGGGCCGCAGGCCCAGAACGACACCCCGGCGCATCGGGTTCTCCTCCGTTCCGGCTTCTACATCCAGGAGACCGAGGTCACCAACGCCCAGTTCGAAGCGTTTCTCGAACTGACCTCGAGGGTAGGGCCATCGGGATGGGATCAGGCCCGACAGAGGATCGGAGGGGCCGAGGCCGCCTCGCATCCCGCCGTCCAGATCCCCAGGAAAATGGCGATCGCTTACGCCCGATACGCTTCCGGGATGCTACCCACCGAGGCCCAGTGGGAATATGCCGCCAGGTCGCGCGGGATGCTGAAGCGCTTCGTCTGGGGCGACTCCCCGTATCCGAGCCGCGACGTCGCCCGGATTGACGCCGCCGATTCGCTATCAACGTTCCCGGTCGGCTCCTTCTCGAAGACCGATATCACCGAGGAGGGCCTGCTCGACATGCTCGGCAACGTCAAGGAAATGTGCCGGGATGCCTGGAAGCCCTATCAGAAGCGTGACGTTGTGCAGGTCGATCCCTGCGAGGTGGCGGAGGATAGCTCCGGAGTCGAGTACGTGATCCGGGGCGGTGATTTCAACGAGATCCCCGATAACTGCAAGACCACCAATCGCGACACCAAGCGACGGGACGAGGAATGCGCCGCGGGTAATATCGGGTTTCGATTGGTCGTCGAGTGCCCCGACGCCCGGCCTCCCTCGCGTTGAAAACTGTCACCGTCGGTCCGGGGTGTCGTATTTTTATCCAGGTGCGAAAAGCCCCGGACCTCGGACCCCGATGGCGGTCGAACCCCATGAGACGTTACACGTCGACGATCTGCGCCTGGTTGGGACTGATCGGATCGCTCCACCTGATCGGGCCGGTTGAGGCCGGGGCGGCCGACGCCCGGAAGGTCTGGGCGGTCGTGATCGGGATCAACAACTACGCCGATACCCTGATCCCCCGATGCACCGGGTCGGTCCGCGATGCCCGGCTGGTCGCCGACTGGGTGGCCGGGACCGCTGGCTGGGGCGAGGCCGGGCTCCTGAGGATGGACGACCTGGGACGGCCGACCCACGGCCAGGCGAAGGAGAGGATGACCGACCTCCTGCCGACCCGCGAGAACCTCGATTGGGCCGTCACCGAATGGCTGGGCGAGCGGGTCCGTCCCGATGACGTGGTGCTGATCTATTTCGCGGGCCAGTCGACCGCCCGGCCTCCCCGTGGGGGAGCCCCTGCCGGCCGGGCCTACCTCCTGCCGATCGACGCCCGGGCCGCCGACGTCGACGGGACCGGCTGGTCGCTCGACGACGCGCTCGACCGAGGCGGGATCGCCCGGAAGGCCCGGGTCGTGATCTGGCTCGATAGCTCGCTCCGGGGTCGGGGCGATCGCGGGATGAACCTGGAAGCGGGCTCGCCTTCGAGCCTCGACTGGCTCCGGGCGCTCAGCCGGTGGGAGGGAGTGACCGCCTGGCTGGCCGCCGATGGGACGAGGGCCGCCGAGGACGGGGCCTTCGTCCGCGCGATCCGCGAGGCGATGGGACAGCCCTCCCGGGCCCACAACCTGATTGGATGCCTGGATGCCCTGAATCGGGACAAGATCCTGGTCGATCGAGGCTTCCGTGCGATGGGCGGCGTCGGACCGACGGTCTCGCTCTGGACCGGGGCGGCCAGGATTGTCGAGCAGGCCCAGCCCGAGCTGATCGTCCAGTCCGGGCACGGTGATCGAGTGACCTCGATCCTGATCTCCGCCGACAACTCGCGGATCATCTCCGCGAGCATGGACTCGACGGTCCGAGTCTGGAAGCTCGGCGAGCGTTACCCGGCGATGGTCCGGGTCCTGACCGACCCGTTCATCGGGGTCAGGACGCTCGCGATCGACCGTGACGCTCGGCTCCTGCTGGCCGGCGACGGGTCGGGCGGGATTGTCGGATGGGACATGGCCGAGGATCGCCCCCGGCCTATCTACGGACCGCCCGAACATGAGGAGGCCGTCGCTTCGCTCTGCTTCCTGCCCGAGAGCCTCCGATTCCTCTCGCTCGATGAGGGCGGCCGGTCGGTCCTCTGGGATGGAACCGGGGGGTCGATCCGAAAGGTCCGAAACTTCTCCGACGAGTCGATTTCCCGGATCGTCGCCGCGAGCCGGCCCGAACCCGGAGCACCGTCGGTCGTTGCCTCGATCGTCTCCCCCGATGGCGGGCCCGACTTCTTCCTCGTCTTCGATGCGGAGGGTTTGGCGGCGGCGAGGCTCGATGGGCCGGGCGGGCGGATCACCGCGCTCGAACTCTCCGACGACGGCAAGCGACTGGTCGTCGGCGACGATCGAGGGCGGGTCATGGTCCTGGGATTACCGGGTCGATCGGTCGAGTTCGATCGGACTTTCGAGGGGCCGATCCGGTTGGCCCGGCTATCAAAGTTGGGCATGCTCCTGGTGAGCGACCAACGATCGCTCCGGCTGGTCGAGACCAGGCCCGGCGGAGCCGACCTGACCATGACCGATGCCGAGGAGCACCCGGTCCCGGGCCGGATCGAGCGAGCCGTCTTTTCCGAGGATGGCAAATGGCTGGCGGCCTGCACGCCGATCGAAGGTCGAATCCTGGCCTGGAGTCTGGACGATCCGGCCCGGCCCGGCCCGGTCACGCTGCCCGATCACGGCTCGATCGGCCTGACTCCCGCCTTCTCGCCGGACGGAAAGGCCCTGGTCGTCGGTCAGGCGGATGGCGGGATTCGCGCCTGGGTGCTCTCCGAGGCTCCTCCGCGAGCCACGCTCCTGGCGAGGGTCAACCCGGCCCGAGGGAAGGTCGCCGCGTTGAGCCCGTCGCCATCGGGGAAGTTCCTCCTGGAGATCACCAAGGACGATCTTGCCCTGATCTGGGACCTGGAGGATGGCCGGGGCTGCAAGCCGCTCCCGGGATCATGGACTTCCGGCGCATTCCTGCCGGACGAGTCGAAACTGATCCTGACGAACCGCCCCGACCGAGGGGGCGACCTCGTCCTCTTCGATCGCTCGACCGGCTCGGCGACCTCCACCTCCTTCGCCCGACCGGTGGACGTGGCCGGTCAACCTTCCACGGCGGCGTTCGGGCGAGTGGTGGTCTCGAAGTCGGGCCGGTGGGCGGCGGCGGCATCGCACGAGTCGCAGCTTCCCCTGGCCTGCGTCTGGGAAGTCGCGACCGGTCGGCTGATCCACACCGCCAGGGTCCACGATGGCGGGCTGACCTCGCTGGACTTCTCGGGCGACGAGGCCTACTTGTTGACCGCCTCCGAGGACGGGACCGCGAAGCTCTGGCCCCTGGCGGATCCGGCGACCGATCTCCGATCCTCGACCACCTTCTTCAGCATCGACGACGATTCTCCGGCCTTCACCGTGGCACGGGTCAGCCCGACGGATCCTCAGCGGGTGGCCACCGGCACGCGCGGGGGGATGGTCTCGCTCTGGAAGTGGGAGAAGGGGCGAGCACGGCCCGAGCATCAGGGCGACCCGTTCCCGCTCAATGGCGAGGTCAACGCCCTGACCTTCTCGCCCGATGGTCGGTGGCTGGCCGCCTCGGCCTCCCGGGATAAATCGGTTCGATTCTGGGACATCTCGAGAGTCGGGAGGCCCCGGCCGGTCGCCTTCAACCCACGGGTCCACCATAACGAGCAGATCGGGGCCCTCGCGGGCTGGCCGATCGGTTCGATGATCGTCAGCGGAGGCGATGATGCCGCGCTCCGGTTCTGGGACCTGAACGACCGGACGCTCCAGGGGACCTTGATCGCTCAGTCCCGGAACCCCCTGACCCTCGACTGGCTGGCCTACACGCCCGACGGCCGATTCGACGGTTCGATGCCCGGCGAGTCGATGGTCAAGTGGCGAGTCGGTGAAAGAATCGTCACGCTCCAGCAGACCGAGGACACCCACTATGCCTTCCGGGTCGCCGCCTCGATCGCCGGCGGTGAGAAACCGGAGCAACCGACCGAGCTGAAGGCCGAAGGGCCCTCCTTGAAGATCTTCGCCCCGCCCACCGAGCCGGGAGTCACGCCTCGCGAGGTCGAATTGACGCTCTGGACGGATGTCCCCCGCCCATCCGGCCTGCGCCTCTATCAGAACGGCGTGCCGATCCGGGGCGAGGGTGACTTCGAGCCCGGCGAGACCCCCCACTTCGCCCGGACCAAGGTCGTGCTCCGTAAAGGGGAAAATCAGCTCTACGCGATGGCCTCCCGTCCCGGTTCGTCCGACGGAAAGTCGGAAGCTTTGACGATTCTCTACGACGGTCCCGAGCCCGCCGGCCGGCTTCATACGCTCGCCCTGGGCATCAGCAACTACAAGAACCGGGCCTTGAAATACGCCCACCTGGACGCGTCGGGGATCGCCGACTTCCTGAAGGCTCAGGGGGTCCGCAACGCCGATCGTCCCGGAGAGCGGATCGTCCTGATCGACGACCAAGTGACCGAACCGGAGATCGAGAAGGCATTCCGACGGCTCCGCGATGCCGTCCGGGGCCATCCCGAGGATACCGTGGTCCTCTTCCTGGCCGGGCACACCGACACCGACGAGGCCGCGAACCAGTTCTGCCTGCTCTTGCCCCGGTTCCCCTTCCCGGTCGGGCCCCCGGCGATCGCGAACGTCGTCGCTCGAGGGAACGGTGTGGGCGTCCGAGGGAACGTGGGCGACGCCCAGGGTGGGGTCAAGGTGGGAGATCCCCAGGTCCTGCCCTACGTGATCCTGTACAACCGCCTGGCCCGGCTCGAGGCGCTCCAGCGGCTCGTCATCGTCGACGCCTGCCAGGCGGGCGCAATCCTCGACGACCCGGCCGTCGCCCGGGTCCGGAAGAATGTCGAGTGGGGCTCGCGGAAGGCCCGGAACTCGTACCTCCTGGCCGCTCGTCGGGGCGAGCCGGCCAACGAGGTCGACGCCCTGGAACACGGGCTGCTGACTTACACCCTGCTCCGTGGCATGGGGGCGGACCACCTCAAGCCGATCCCCGCCGACCTCGGTGGGTTCCCCGGCCCGATCTCGGCCGATCTCAACCTCGACGGCCTGGTCTCCTCCGATGAACTGGTCTCCTTCACCGACGAGGCACTCCCGAGGCTGGCCCGAATGTTCCCCCAAGTTGTCATCCGAGCCGGAGGCGCGGTCGGTCTGTCGCCGACGGCTTCGAACTCTCCCGAGTTGGAGAGCCGACTCCGGATCCAATCCGACGACGACTCATTCCCGCTTGTCGTCCTGCCAAAATGAAGGGTGATGTCATTTTGGCAGGGCATCGAGAATTTTCAGTCGGATCTTCGGGTTTCTGCCAAATTGGCATCTCGACCGGGGTCGTCCGTGAGGATCGAATTATTTCTATCTGGTGCAGGACGCTCTAAGATTTGAGCTGGAAATGGCTTGTGCGTTTGTATTGGTCTGCCATTTCGGCCAACTTGGTGATTGGTACGTCTTGTGCTTCTTTCCCATTTCGAGCCCATGATCGTCACGATCAATCACTGGGAAGAAGGGGTTGAAGCATGAGCGGAGTGAATTGGCAGAGACATTGGGACCCATTCCGAGATTTTCAACGGGAAGTAGGTCGCCTCTTCGAGAGCCTCGAACCGACGCATCACTGGCGGGTTGTCCAGGGCGTCCCGCCCATCAACCTTTATGACGCCGGAGAGTTTTATACCCTGACCGCGCAGTTGCCGGGCGTCGGTCCCGAAGAGGTCGACCTCTCGATCACGGGGGAGACCTTGACGATTCGGGGCGATCGAAAGCGCCCGGAAGGGGTCGCGGAAGAGAGCTTCCGCAGGCAGGAACGGCAGTTCGGCCGATGGACGAGGACCCTGACCTTGCCCGATCGGGTGGACGGGGCCAAGGTCTCGGCCACCTTCGCCCACGGCGTCCTGACCGTCACGCTGCCCAAGGCCGAGGACTCTCGCCCTCGACAGATCAGCGTGACCCCGGCCGCATCCGGCGTCTGAACCATCGGGATTCCATCAACCAAGGAGACTCGACGATGAACCAGGAAAATGGGACGATCTCGGTACCGATCGGCCGGAACCCGGCCATCGGCGACGATCCGAAGGGGCTTCACCCCGCAGTGCCGGGCGGGTCGACCACCTATCACACGCCGCCGATCGACATCCATGAAGGGCCCGAGGGCCTGGTCCTGGAAGCCGACCTGCCGGGAGTCTCCGAAGGACAGGTCTCGATCCAGTTGGAGGATAACGTCCTCAGCCTGCACGCTCGGGTCGGGACCCCAGCGCCCGAAGGGGCCAGGGTCGTTCACGAAGAATACCGGCCGGGCGACTTCTATCGGTCGTTCATCCTGAGCGATGAAGTCGAGCGGTCCCGGATCTCGGCCGAGATGAAGAACGGGGTCCTCCGGCTGAACCTCCCCAAGGCCGAGCGAGCCAAGACCCGGCGGATCGAGATCAAGACTTCGTGAGCCAAGCCGAATGACTCGGGGGAGCCCGAGGCCCGTCCCATCGTCGGAGACCGGCCGGACTTCCCCGATCGATCGCATCCCCACACCCTCTCTCGGCGGCCCCAGAAGGCCCCAGGACCGACACTCATGATGCGCCCCGGAACCTGGCGGAGGGAACTGACGGTCCCCCTCCAATCGCTCCAGAGCGAGTTGAATCGCCTCTTCGAAGAATACTGGCAGCCGGGCTCGGGAGTCTCGAGCCCGTCGAGCCCGACCGATATGGCCGAGGCCTCGTGGATCCCATCCATCGACCTCTTCGAAACTCCCTCGGAGATCGTCCTGAAAGTCGACCTCCCCGGGGTCGATCCCGCCTCGATTGACCTCTCGCTGACGGGCAATGTACTCACGCTCCGAGGAGAGAAGCCGGCGCCCGAAGTCCCGGAGGGTCATAACCGGGTCCGCGAGCGGTCTCTCGGCTCGTTCCATCGGCAGATCACCTTGACCGAGGCCGTCGACTTCGACCGGGTGCTCGCCGAATCAAAGAACGGCGTCCTGTCCGTCCGGCTCCCCAAGCAGGAAGCGGCCCGGCCCCGGACCATCCCGATCCAGCCCGCGGTCGGTTGATTCGCGGGGGCAAACGGGGGGCACTATTCGTGGATTTCGTCCTTCCCGATCGCGGGATGCCTCGACCTCCCGGATCGTACCCGCGAGTTTGCGGCGATCCTGAAATCCGGATTCGCGAACTTTCAACCCCCCGTTTGATCAAGTCGGGGCATTCTCGAGGTCCCCCCTCTCCCACCCTTCTCGGGTGTGATAAGCTGGGTTGTATTGGGGATCTCAATGCCGGCCGGAGCGAGCATTTCGATGGAGACCGAGAAGCTACTCTGCTACGGAGCGATGGGCATCGCGGGCCTGGTGGCCGTGCTCTTCCTCCTGGATATCGTGGTGAAGATCTTCGGCGGCCAGAGCCTCGTGCTGGACATCATGTTCATCGTGGGTGCCGTGTTCGTCCTCTGGCAAGGGTTCGAGACCTCTCGCGAGCTTCGTTGAGCTTCGAGCATTCACGTATTTCGAAAGGCTCATGATGGATTCCGGGGTGGTGCCAGCAATTGGCCGATCAGGGCACCCAGTAGCCGCTTTCCTCTCGCCCGGATGTTGTGCACGAACTCGAAGAAACCCAGGTACAGCGGTAGGCTCTCCTGGGGGATTCCTCGGTGAGGCCGCAGCCACGAGCGGAGCAGCGACCAGAACCCTTCGAGCGTGTTGACATGGACCTCGCAGAAGCCATCGCCATCGTCGTCCCGGGCGAACTCGCCCGCCCCGTGGCAGACCGTCTTGTGGCCATAACCCCACTCCACCAGGCGGCCATAGATGTCGTATTCATCGGTGTAGACCAACGTCCCCTTGGCGATCATCCGATCGATCAGGGGCTTGATGGTCACCTGCTGGACGTTCTCCAGCATCCGGATCACGACCTCGCCTCCACGCTGCAACATCCCGAAGATCGGCGGCTTCTCCTTGGCCAGGGTGCCCCGACCTCGCTCGCCTCTCAGGCGTCGCCTTCGGGGGAGGCGGCCTTTTTTTTGACCGCCTCGGGATGACCCTTATGTCCGGCCACCACATAGACTTCGTCGCACTCGACCTCCCCCTCCAGCACGACCGGAGGACAACGGTCGACCATCCCCTGTCGGAGTCGCTGGATCATGGCCCGGGCATCATCCTTGTTGATGTCGAGTTCCTGGGCGATCTGCAATCCCGAGAGGTTCAGCCCCATCAGATAGAGGCAGGCGATCCAGGTCCTCAGCGGCAGGTGATGGCCGGCGAAGATGGTGTCGGTGAGGTCGTCGAAGCGTCGGCGGCAGCCCCGGCACTCGTAGCGTTGACGGAGTGGCTGAGTGTCGTCCTTGCCGTTCTTGATGACCGAGTCCCAGGAGCACTTGGGACAGGTCACGCCGTCAGGCCACCGCATGTCCCGGATGGTGTCGAAGCACTTGGCGTCGTCGAAGAGATCCTGGATGTTGACCATCGTGCGACGCCTCGGGGCGGGGAAGTCGGGATCAGCGGGGCGGACAGATCGCCCGACCGAGGAGACCGATTGTATCCACTGAGTGGCCCTTGCGGACCACCACCCCGGAATCCATCATGAGCCTTTCGAAATAGACGAGGTTGACCTGGCGAAGAGATGGAGAGCCCTCACTCCTCCCCACGAGACCTCGCCATGAACCAACAGTCTGTTCCACCCTCGAATCGCAGAAAACGATGGTTCGTCTCGATCGGTGGATTTTTTGCCCTCGTCGTTGGGGGCCTTGCGTGGACTAATCACGAGGGCCCGCCTCGCACAATAGAACGTCCTGATCCCAACGGTTATGACGATTTGGATAGAGCCGGTCAACTCATCAAAGGACTATGGCCCAACCAGGGGAAGTTCGACGAGGCCGACATCGAGGAAGTTCGGAGTTTTGTGGAGTCCAATCGGCCTGCGCTCGATCAGGCCCGAGTCGGGCTGAGTCGCGAGTCGGTCGTCCCCGTCGCGCATTCCTCGGATTGGCTCGCCCAGCACATGGACTCCGTTTCCGGGATCCGATCGGTCGCCCGACTGCTCGGCGGTGAATCCCTGGTTTATCGGACTGACGGTCGGTACGCCGAGGCGTCGAGAAGTCTCCTCGATGAGATGTCCCTGGGGCAGGCCATGACTCAGGGCGGCATGGGGATCGACGTGACGATGGGGTGGGTCGTCCAGAAGCTGGCGCTCCGAGACCTCCAGAACCTCAAGGATCGACTCCCGAGCGGTTCGATCGTCCCCATGATCAAGGAACTGGAAGCTCTCGACCGGAGACGTGTCTCCCTCGACGATGTCGTGGCGAACTGGTCTTCGTGGTATCGGGGCTCGAACAATCTCGGCGTGAGGGCGATGTATCGCCTGAGCGGCATCGAGAAAAAGGCACGCACCGGCGAGCAGTCGATGGCGAAGCCCATTCGAGATCAGGTCGAGCGGAGTTTCCGATTCACCCTGGTGGATTTCGCCATCCACGCTTTTCACCAGGATCGAAACGCCTGGCCCCTATCGCTCGATGACTTGGTGCCCGAGTATCTCGCCTCGGTTCCGATCGACTCGGGTACGGGCCGGTCGATCGATTATCCGCGGAACCAATCGGGCGAGTTGACCGACGACCTCTCGGCGATCGCGAGGCCTGATGGTGCGGTCGCGTCCGGGCCTCCCCGATGAGCGAGACTCCCCCCCAACGTCGAGGCTGGTGGGCCGGGACCGTTCTGATGATTCTCGCGTCGATCGTGATCGTCGCCGGTATTCTGATCGCGTGGGATTCTACCCCGACCCCTCGACTTCCCATCCCCAACGGTTATGACGACCTGACCCGGGCCGGTACGATCATCAAGGGGGATTGGCCCGATCGAGGAGACATCGATCAGACCGATCCCGGTATCTTGGCCGAGTTGGTGGCGATCAACCGCCCCGCGCTGGATCTCGTGAAGGTCGGCCTGGGTCGCGGGATCCTCGCGCATTTCTCGGACGACCAGGGGGGGATCGCCGCCCAGATCGAAGCCTGGAATCACCTGAAACAGGTCGACCGGCTCCTGACCGCCCAGGGCCTGGTCGCCGAGTCGGGCGGGCGGTTCGAGGATGCCTCCCGGAGCTACCTCGAACTGATGAGGCTGGGACAGGCCACAACCCAGGGAGAGATGTACACCGGGGCCCAGCTCGGCTGGTACTTCCAGAAGAATGCCTCGGCTCGGCTCCGGAGGCTCTGCGACCGTCTCTCGAATGATCGTTGCCGGTCGATCCTCCGGGAACTCGACGCGCTCGATCACAGACGAGTGAACGCCGATGCAATCGTGGATCGGTGGGCTCGATGGTATCAAGGGGCGTTCCACCCGGCGGCTCGCCTGATGCTCCGGGCGAATGGGGCCGAGGCCACCGAACGATCCACCCAGCGATTCCAGGCGACGAAGTCTCACCACGAGGCCGCGAGAACCCTCCGATTCCTGATGGCCGAGATCGCGATCCACCTCGCCCATCGGGAGACCGGCACCTGGCCGCGATCCCTCCAGGACTTGGTCCCCACCTATCTCTCTTCGGTTCCGATCGACCCCGAAACCGGAAATCCGATCACCTATCCCGCCAGTACCTCGGGAGAGTTGACCGACGAACTCGGATCGGTCCCTAGCCCCGATGGCGAGGTCGCCCCTCCCCCCTGAGCCGGGTTGTCTTCATCCGCTTGAACGACGCGATCAGGTCGCTTTGGTCACCCGTCCCACGATCGCCTCGACCAGCCCATCCCAGGTAAATTCGGCCGCTTCGGCGGCGACCGGCCAACCGAGCCGGGCGACGGCCGAGGACGTGACCGGGCTCAGGCTCGCCAGCCGGATCTCTTGACCAATCCGGGCTCGGGCTGATTCGGGCAAGAGGCCGTGTAGCCGTTCGGCGATCGCGGAACTGGTCAGGGTGATCCAGTCGACCGAGCCGGAATCGATCCGGGACAGGACTTCCGGGGGGATCGACCCGGCATCGACGTTCCGGTAGACCGCAACCTGTTCGACGTGTGCGACACTCCCCAGCTCATCCTTGAGGATCGTCCGGCCGCGATCCGCGCGGGCGAGGAGGACCCTCCGGCCGGTCACGAGCGGGAGCATCGCTTGGGCCATCGCCTCGGATCGATAGGAATCGGGGATCAGGTCGGCCTTCAGCCGGAACCTCGCCAGGGCCTCGCCCGTCGATGGCCCGATCGCCGCGAGCTTCAGGTGGCCCAGCGCCCGGAGGTCGCGGCCCCTGGCTTCGAGGCGGTTCAGGAAATGGCGAACCCCGTTGCCGGAGGTGAACGCCAGCCAGTCGAACGATTCGAGTCGTTCGATCGCGTCGTCCAGCGGCCCGAAGTCCTCCAGCGGGAGGATCTCCACGGTCGGGGCGACGAGGACCTCGGCCCCCAGGGCTTCGAGGACTTCGCTCGAACGGTCGGCCTCGTCGACCGGCCGGGTGATGACGACCCTCTGGCCGAACAGGGGAAGTTCCTCGAACCAGGCCAGGGCGGGCCTTCGGGTTACCACATCTCCCACCACCAGCAGGGCCGGGGGGCCGATCCCGGCCTCGATCGCGAGGTCGGGCAGGTCCGCGAGCGTCCCGACGACGGTCCGCTGATTGGGCAAGGTCCCCGACTGGATCATCGAGGCCGGGGTCTCGGGCGACTTCCCCTCGCGAATCAGGGTCCGGCAGAGGGACCGGAGCCGGGTCACTCCCATGTAGACGACCAGGGTCCCGGGGAATCGGGCCAGGGCGGGCCAGTCGAGCCGGCCGGGTGTTTCGGGGTCATCATGCCCCGTGACGAAGGCCACCGCCGAGGAGGCGTCGCGGTGGGTCACGGGCACGCCCGCGTAGCAGGTTGCGCCCAGGGCGGCGGTCACGCCCGGGACGATCCGGAACGGGATCCCGGAGACCCGGAGGTGCTCGGCCTCCTCGGCCCCCCGGCCGAAGACGAAGGGGTCGCCCCCCTTGAGCCGGACCACCCGTCGGCCGAGCCGGGCGTGCTCGACCAGCACGTCGTTGATTTCGTCCTGGGAGAGCGTGCAATGCCCGATCGACTTGCCCGCGGAGATCCGGAGGGCTCCGGGCGGGGCCAGGTCGAGCAGTCGGAGGCTGGCCAGGTGGTCATAGACGACCACCTCGGCGCGGCTCAAGGCCTCGCGACCCCGGAGCGTCAGCAGGCCCGGGTCTCCCGGACCTGCCCCCACGAGGTGAACCATCCCGACCGAGACGCCCATCGTCTGCCCACCCCTCGCTTCGTCATCGGCCTCAGGCCGCCGCTCGACTGGGATTCTTCTTGTTCGACCGGATCATGAGCAGGCCCAGCTCATAAAGGCCGACCATCGGCACCGCCAGCGCGAGCTGGCTGAAGACGTCCGGCCCCGGGGTCAGGATCGCCGCGGCGATCACCATGATCAGGATCGCCATCCTCCGCTTCGACCGGAAGTCCTCGTGCGTGAAGATCCCGACCCGCTCCAGGAACAGCATCACCAGGGGGGTCTGGAAGCAGACGCCGAAGACCACCGGGAGGATCGTGGCGAAGCTCATCCAGTCGGTGATCCGCATCGTCGGCTCGATCCCCAGCCAGACGTTGAACTGTAGGAGGAACATCAAGGTGTAGGGCAGGACCCCGAAGAAGCAGAGGAAGACGCCCGAGAGGAACAGGCCCAGCGAGAACGGCAGGAACTTCTTGACGTAATGCCGCTCGTGGCGATAAAGCCCCGCCGCGATGAACGCCCAGACCTGATAGAAAACGAACGGGCTGGTGAGGACCAGGCCGGAGACCATGCAGATCATGAAATAGATGGTGATCGTCTCCAGCGGGGCCAGCGAGATCAATGGGCTCCGGAAGGTCGAGGTGACCTGGCTGAGGATCTGGTCGCTGGCCTCGGCGGTCAGGGAGAGGGCGATCTTCTTCCCCTTGAGTTCCTCGGACTTCGGGTCGGGGAGCATCGGGGCGAGCTTGGGGGCGATGGCCACGATCTGCGCCAGGAATTCCCCGGCGGGGATGTAATTCTTGACGGTCGGGGTGAGCCGATCTTCCTGCTTGGCCTTCGCCGACTCGTTGATGGCCTGGTTCTTGTAGAACTCGTTCAGGGTGATCCGGGCCGGGCGTTCCATCGTGTCGAAGACGTACATGCCGATGCTCTGGCCGAGCATCGGGATCGGGATGAAGGTGATGACCATCCCGACGAACAGCCCGACGAGGCCCAGCACCAGTCGATAGCGGAGGTCTTCGATGTGGTCGCCGAAGCTCATCGAGACCATCGACTCTTCTTCGGCGAACAGGTCTTTCTCGGATGGCATGGGGTCGATCCCTCCTCCCGAGGGGGAGGACTGGGGGAGTGCCGGTCATCGGCGATGGGGGTGGGGGAGGAATCGCGGGCGATCCGGCCGGTCCCGAGGTCGGAGCCCATGTGGTCGGCACCGCCGGAGGCCTCGCGGGGACGGCCAGGTCGGCGGGGGCGTTCCTGAAGCGACAATATATCACGGAGGGCCACGCCCTCGCCAGGCCCCAATCGCAAAGGCCCGGGCCGATCCAGCCTTGTGCACGCATCCGTCCGGCTGACGCTCGACTTCGATGGTCCGCCCTGGCAGGATGGAGGATCTACCGAGGGTTCGGGCCATCGGCCCAGATTCCCCATCTCGTCAATTTTGCGCCGGGGTCGAACCAAGATCTCGGGCGATCGCACGAATCACCACCGGGCCGTGACTCCCGACCGCCGGGCGGGACAGGTCACTTCCCCGGGCCTCGATCGGGAGAATTATCGCCATGCCGCCGTTGTTCGCGATCGACACCTCCGTCACCGTCCTGATCGTCCTGGGCGTGGTCGTCCTGCTCGCCCTGTTCTTCGGGGTAGGCCTGTACAACTCGCTGGTGACCTTGCGAAACCGCTACAAGAATGCCTTCAGCCAGATCGACGTGCAGCTCAAGCGGCGATACGACCTGATCCCGAACCTGGTCGAGACGGTCAAGGGGTACATGACCCACGAGCGCGAGACCCTGGAGGCCGTCATCAATGCCCGGAACTCGGCCCTCAGTGCCAGCCAGCAGGCCGCGGGAAGCCCCGGCGATCCGGCGTCGATGAACAAGCTGAACGCGGCCGAAGGGCAGCTTTCCGGCGCGCTCGGCCGGATGTTCGCGCTCTCCGAGGCCTACCCCGACCTCAAGGCCAATCAGAACATGCTGGCGCTCCAGGAAGAGCTGACCTCGACCGAGAACAAGGTCGCCTTCGCCCGCCAGGCCTTCAATGACGCAGTGATGGCCTACAACACCGAGCGCGAGAAGTTCCCCAATAACATCGTCGCGGGATTCGGCGGTTTCGCCCCGGCCCAGCCCTTCGAGGTCGACTCGCCCAAGGAGCGTGAGGCCCCCCGGGTGTCCTTCTGACCTCCCGTCTCGAAGCCGAACCCCGGATGGGCCCGTTCGAGCCCCAACCCGCGAGAGCCCGTCATGGATTTCTTCCAGCACCAGGAGACCGCCCGTCGGAAGACCGGGCTCCTGGTCTTCTATTTCGTCGTCGCGGTGATCCTGATCATCCTGCTCGCGTACGGGATCGTCGCGGGGGCTTTGCTCGCGTCGGGTTCGGCGCGTGGCTCTATGGGAGATTTCCAGCGCCCCACGCTCTGGGATCCGGGTCTATTCGGGGCCGTCTCGCTGGCGACCCTGGCCCTCGTCGGCGGAGGGAGCCTCTACCGGATCGCCTCGCTGGCGGGAGGCGGGCACACCGTGGCCGAACTCCTGGGCGGTCGGCCACTCACGCAGTCGACCTCCGACCCCGACGAGCGCAAGATCCTGAACGTGGTCGAGGAGATGGCCATCGCCTCCGGGACTCCGGTCCCCCCGGTCTATCTCATGGAGCAGGAGGATGGGATCAACGCCTTCGCCGCGGGCTACACCCCCGGCGACGCCGTGATCGGGGTGACCCGAGGTTGTATTCGCAACCTCTCGCGCGACGAGCTTCAGGGGGTGATCGCCCACGAATTCAGCCATATCCTGAACGGCGACATGAGGCTCAATATCCGCCTGATCGGGGTCCTCTATGGCATTCTGCTGATCAGCATGACGGGCTGGATCATCTTCCGGAGCACGAACTATCAGGGACGATCCTCG
The DNA here is from genome assembly GCF_051175385.1 of Tundrisphaera lichenicola. Lineage (GTDB taxonomy): Bacteria > Planctomycetota > Planctomycetia > Isosphaerales > Isosphaeraceae > Tundrisphaera > Tundrisphaera lichenicola. The sequence continues at coordinate 1,495,716 of NZ_CP195106.1, forward strand.
GGGAGACGCGACGACGACCGGAAGGGCGGGATCCCTTGGCCCCTGATCGGGCTGGCGCTCTATGTCCTGGGGTACGTGGGGGTCTTCTTCGGCAACCTGATCAAGGCGGCCGTGAGCCGCCAGCGCGAATACCTGGCCGATGCCTCGGCCGTGCAGTTCACCCGGAATCCGGGGGGGATTGCCGGGGCCCTCAAGAAGATCGGTGCCTACTCCGAAGGGTCGAAGATCCAGTCCTCCGAGGCCAAGGAGACCAGCCACCTTTTCTTCGGCGACGCCGTCGGCCATCTCTTCGAAGCCTTCGCCACTCACCCCCCGCTGGCCGATCGGATCCGGCGGATCGACCCATCCTTCGACGGCGATTTCTCCAGGATCTCGATCGGGACCGAGTCAAGATCCATCCCCGATGAGCCGACCCGGACCACGCTTCGGCCCCAGACCCGATCGGCCCAGGGCGGCTTCCGGTTCAACCCGGCCGAGATGGTCGCCCACGTCGGGACCGTCGACCCTCAGCAACTCGCCTACGCCTCCGGGATCCTGGCCTCGCTCCCGAGGTCGCTCAAGGATCTGGCCTACGAGCCGTTCGGGGCCCGGATCATGGTCTTTGCGCTGCTGGTCGATCCCCAGGATGAGGCCGTCCGGGCTGAGCAACTCCGGGGTCTGGCCGGTCGTGCCGATCCGGCCGCTTTCAAGTTGCTCCAGTCCGTCCTGCCCGAAGTCCTCCGGCTCCCGCCCGAGTCTCGACTTCCGCTGGTCTCGATGGCGGTCCCGGCCCTCCGGAGGCTTTCGGGGGAGCAATACCTGTCCTTCATCAAGGACGTGGGGGCGCTGATCCGGGCCGATCATCAACTCAGTCTGTACGAATATGCCCTCCAGCGCATGCTCATGAGGCATCTCGCCATCCATTTCGGCGATGCCCGACCGGCCCGGGTCCGCCATGAGTCTCCCGAGGCCTTGTCCGGACCAATCCGCCAGGTCCTCGGGATGCTGGCACGCGTCGGACACTCATCGGAGATCGATGCCACCCACGCGTTCGAAGCCGGTCTGAAGAACCTGGGCTGGCCCGGGATCGAGGACGCCTTGCCCGCGAGCGACCTGGACCTCCGGTTGCTCGATGCGGCCCTGAACGAGCTCGATGCCGCCGCGCCCCCCTTGAAGAAGCAGGTCCTCGCGGGTTGCGCCGCCTGCATCGGGGCGGACGGCCGGATCACTCTGGAAGAGGCGGAATTGCTCCGGGCCATCGCCGACTCGATCGGCTGTCCCCTCCCGCCGCTCCAGGCCTTGCCCGGGGCCCAGGCCATCGCCGGCGACCCCACGACCGAGGGATGATCGGAGGACGATCTCAGGGCCTTTTCGGCGTGAGTCTTGCCAGTGCGAGCGTGGCCCAGGAACTGGAGGCGCAGTTGATCGGCGTCAGTAGTTTCGAGCTCCCCGGCGAGCCGTCGGGGGTCGATCGAGAGATCATCGGCCAACTTCCGTCCGGCAGTTGTGTCGCGACCAGGAAGTCCATGGCCCGTTGGATCTCGGGCCGCTCGGCCGTGAATCCGGCGAGCGACAATACGTACAAGGTCTGGCCGGTGGCGAAGGCGTCGCTCTTCCAATCGGGGACGGTCTGGCTCCAACCACCGTCCTCGCGCTGGAGGGCGAGTAATCCCTCGATGGCGGTTTTCATCGTGTCGAGGGGCTTACCGGATCGAATCGCCACGAGCAGCCTCAAAACCTTCTCTTGATGGAGTTCGGAGGACTTTGCGGCGTCGAACCAGGCGATCGCCCTGGACAGGGCCTCGCGTCGGGACGTCGGCGAGTCGGGGCCGGTCTCCCCCTGCAAGGCCATGATGATCCAGGCGACGTCGGTAATCTGGCTCTCGTTGATCGGTGGTCGCCTGAGGGTAGGGAAGAATTCCCACGAGCCATCCGGTTGCTGCTTCCTGACGATCTCCTCCGCGATCAGATTCAGGCTTTCCTGCTGCCCCTCGACTGGCGCGGGTCTCGAGCGCGCCGCGACGGCCAGGAACGGGAGCCCCATGTTCAGCCCTCGACCCTGCGGGCGCGGGTCGGGTGGGGCGGCCGGATTCGGGAAGATCCTCGAGGCCAGCAAGTTGTCCTTGCTGCCCAGCAAGGACTCGAGAGTATCCGCCAGGAACTGCTCGTCGATCGAATACCCCTGCCGTTCGGCCTCGATCAGCGCCCAGAGCGGCATCGGCAGGTGATGGCAGGCGGCGCATTGACGAGTGGTCCACCACGCGTCACTCTCCTCCTGGAGGTAACCGATGGCACGCTCGACCGCCTGCTGGACCTGCTGCGTTCTCGCGGGGGGATCCGATGCCGGTCCATCGGCAAGCGAGAGCCGAGAGAGGCTAATCCCCAGGATTATCGCCGCGAACCATGACGTGCGACCCATGAGGCGATCCCCTTGTTGATCAACAAGCATCCGCTACGAGACGCGATTTCATATTACGGCACCACCAGTTTAAGCGACATCCCACGTTTCTCCCTCCCGGGCCAAGATTCATTGGTCGACGCGCGGGATCGGCTAGCTTTCGAGTCAGCGTCCTTCTAGGTGAGGCGAGGGGGCCGCGAGCGATCTCAGGAACGTGGCGAGGTCCCGCTTGCGTCGTGGGGAAAGCTCCGCGTGGCGTCTGGCCGAGGCCGCCCCCTGGCCGCCGTGCATCGCGATGGCCTGCTCGATGCTCTCGGCGCGGCCGTCGTGGAGATAAGGGCCGGAGTCGCGAAGTCCCCACAAGGGGGGCGTCCTCCACTCCTGGGCCAAAGCGAGGCCGGTGCCCGATCGGTCCCTCGCCCCGTCCTCGAAGGCGGGGGCGTCCCCCGCGAACACCGCGTAGGAGTCGGAATCTCCCAGTGCCGGGCTCATGTCGTGCAGGAGCAGGTCGCTGTAGATCCCCTCGACATCCCCCAGCCTCGGCGAGTGGCAATGGGCGCAGCCGATCGACTTGAATGCCTCCAGGCCGGACCGGATCTGCTGGGCCTCCTGGGCGTCGGCAGCTTCGGGGGCGTTGGGGGCGGGGAGATCCCGGACATACTTCACCAGGGCGTCGCATTCCGCCCGATCCATGTCCAGGCCCGGCGCGTCGAGGCCGGGTAATCGCGGGTCGACCGCCTGCCGAACGCCCGGGACCTCGAGCCCGATCTCTCCGGCGGCGGCGGTCTTCACGAACTCCTCCAGCGTCGCCGCTTGAGCCTTCCAGCCGAACCGGCCGATCCGGCCGTCCCCGAGTCGGCTCACCCGACCTCGAGGTGTCATCGGGCCGGGTCGCCTGCGTCGGGACGCGGCCAGGATCGCCTCGTCGGGGATCGCGTCGATCAGGCCCGAGCCGAAGAGGGGGGGCGAGTTCCGCTCGGAAGTCCGGACCAGGATCATCCCGTGCTGGCCCGGGACCGACCCTCGCCAGGCGTCATACCCCGGGTCGGTGCCGAATTGGTGGAGCATCACGCTCCGGGCCTGGCGGAAACCGGGATGGATCGCACCGAGCATCCTCGGGTCGGGCCGGTTCCCCGCCGTCCCCCGGACCTCCGCCGCGTTTCCCATCCGGTAGTCGAATTGCCCCGACCCGAAGTCCATGCTGAAGGAGTAGAAGTAGCCGGAGCCCTGGGCCATCCCCGATGAGACGGTCGCGATCTCGACGTTTCGGGCGATCCCACCGGCCCCGCCGACCCCGCCGAGATGATGGCAGGCGACGCAGGACGATCCGTTGAAGACCGGCCCGAGGCCGTCGCCGCCGTGGCTCCTGGGGTCATTCCTCGACCACGTCCTCTCGAACAACTCGCGGCCCGAGGGCCCTGCCTCGGCCGGTCGGACTTCGCCGGGCGACGGCCTGAGTGGGTCCATCAACTTCGCGAAGTCGTCCCCTTCGTCCTCTGGCTGGACCGGGGAGGGGGGCATCGGGACGACGGCCGGGGCTCGGTCGGGTCCCTTTGGAGCCGGGATGATCGCGGCAACCCGAGGCTTCGGGGGGATCGGGGCCGGGGTCGGCGAGATCTTTACCGGCCCGAGGGTCGATCGAGGAGGTTCGACGGCCCCTTCGCGGGTCGGTCGGCCAGACCATCGGAGGGCGGTCGCGGCCAGCAGCAGGACGAGCAGGATCGGCGCCGCGATCTTGATCGGGTCGTAGAACATCGACGAGAGCGTGGACTCGGCCAGGCCGGTGACCCCGGGCGAGATCAGCCCGGTCGTCCCTCGCCCCTTGGCGAATCGGGAGGCGCCAAGGGCCGTCTCCTCGATCCAGACCCGGTCGAGCAGCGCGGCCCTCGCTTCGGGCCCGGCCGCGAGGCCGAGACCGGCCAGGGTGGCGAACGAGGCCCCCTTCCGGCCCAGCCTCGATCGCAATCGCTCCAGGCCCCGATGGAGGCGGGATTGGACCGTCCCCAGCGGCCAGCCGAGCGCCTCGGCGGCCTGTTCCTGGGTCCATCCTTCCCAGTAGCAGAGCAGGATCGGCTCCCGATATTTTTCGGGCAGTCGGCCGACCTCCTCACGCAGTCCGAGGTCGTCCGATTGGCCTCGGAACCCCTTCTCCGACCGGCAGCCACCCATGAGCTCGGCCCTCTTGCGCTCGGCGATCTTCCGGCGAGCGGACTCACCTCGTCCTCGACGCGCGACCCGCAAGGCCACCCCGTGGAGCCAGGGACCGAGCGAGGCGGGCTTCCGGATCGAGCCCGCCTTCCGGGCCAGGACGAGGAAGACCGCTTGAGTGGCGTCTCGGGCCTCTTCGCGGTCCCGGAGGATCTCCAGGCAGACCTGGTGGACGACCGGCCCATGTCGCTCGATGAGGGCGGCGAAGGCCAACTCGGCCCACTCATCCGCCCCGGAGAGGAATCGACCCAGGAGTTGCCCGTCGGGCCAGGTCTCGAACACCCGACGATCCTGGGGCGTCGGGGCCTCCTCCTCGGTCGCCGTCAATTCCATCGCCATTGGTCTCGATCCTCCCCGAAGGTTCCTGCTCTCGCACTGTAGTGCCGGTTCGGGGTGAGGATCATTTCATATTTCCGGGATTTCTCGCGATTTGATGGGCGATGGGTGGCTTCCTCGGTCGAAATCGGCCGACTCGGGCCGGGAAGTGTGTTAGCCGGGGGGCGTGGCCCCGAAACTTCGGGGGAGATCCTCCCGATCCCGCCCATTGTCGCGAGAGCCGCCATGATCGTCTCCGATGCCCGTCGCGAAGCCAATCGCCGAAACGCCCTCAAGAGCACGGGTCCGAAGACCCCCGAGGGGAAGGAGCGATCTCGCGCCAACGCCCTGAAGCATGGGCTCTGCTCGGCGATCGTCGTGCCCGAGAGCGTCGAGGCGATCCAGGAGCGGTCCTCGGCCTATTATTACACCCTCAAGCCCCAGAACCAGTTCCACGGCTGGTTGGTGAATGAAGTCGCCCTGATCAGTCTGAGGATCGACCGCTGCGAGCGGATCGAGCGGCGGGTCCGCGACAAGATCTCCCTCCGGGCCGAATTGACCTGGGACGACGACCGGATCGCTCAGGCCGCGACCCTCGGCGCCCAGATCGGCAAGCGTCCCGAGGAAGTGGCCGAGGCCCTCCGGCGGACCCCTCAAGGGTGCGACTGGCTGATGAAACGCTGGGCGATGCTGGCCTACGTGGCCGATAGGAAAGGGGCCTGGTCCCTGGAACAGTCCCGGCTGGCCTTCGACCTGATGGGCACCCCGATCGAGTTCCGCGAGGGGCACGAGCCGGGGGCCCTGATCGACCAGGAGGGGAGATTGATCGGTCCGCCCGAAGGCCCGGCGAGCGTGGCACGTCGCGAGATCGCCGCGTTGAAGGAACGCCGGGAACTGGTCGCCGACCTCGATGAGGTGAACCGAGAGCTGGCCCTCGCCGACCTGACCACCGACGAGGACCCCGAGCTTCGGAGGCTCCGACGATACGAGTCGACCCTCCATCGACGACTCCGCTGGTGCCTGGCCCAGATCAAGTACGAGTCGCCCCACCGGGCCGCTCACCCCGACCTCGCTCCCAACTGGGAATCCCGAACCTCTTCACGGTCGGAGTCGAGAGCCTCGAACGAGTCCGACCCCGGAGGGTCTCAGGCTCTCGCGGAGGAGGCAGCCCTCGAAGCCCCCGCCGATCTTGAACTCGACCCGATGCCGGGGTCGGGCGTGGACCGAGATATCCCGATGATCCTGGCTCCGAAGATCGAGCGGCGGAGCGATTCTCGCCGGGACGTCCGGGTTCGGGAGCCTGAACGGCTCCGAGCCTGAACCCGAGACCGTCCATGACCTCGCCGCGACCGCCACTTCGCCCGCTCTCCCGGGCCGAGGCCGCTCCCTCGCGTACCTGTCGCGACCCGATCGTGTAAAAATGAGAGTTTGGGGCGATTTGCGTTGGTTTTGGCCGAATTCAGGACGGGCTTTCGACCGATTTTCGGTCGTCCGATGCCTTCGGCGGTCGAATCCGGGGACAGCCGAGGGAGCGGGGCAACCCACTTTGCGAATCGAAGCCATTTGTCGCGTATCTGCGGGTCCCTCGCGATTTCGACAATTCCCTCAGGACAGGCTTGTCCTGTTGACTGAGGTGTTCGCCTTGACCTGGGATTGTTTCTCCGCGAAGCCGAATTCGAGAGGAGGGCTGTTCATTCTGGCGTTGATCTTCCGGTCGCGATAGACAATTCTCGGTCCTGGAGTTACAAGCATGAGCAGCGTCGCTGATATTCCGAGGACCCGATGAAGCAGGTCATGGTCGACGATCTCCACCCGCTCCGATTCGAGCCGATCCTGAAGCGTCTGATCTGGGGCGGCCGGAAGCTCGGTCACGTCCTGGGAAAGCCGATCGGCGAAGGATCGGATTACGCCGAGAGCTGGGAGATCTCCGACCACCGACTCGATGTCAGTCGGGTGGCCGAAGGGCCGCTCTCCGGCACCTTGCTGCGTGACATCGTCCGGGGACGCGGCGAGGACCTGTTCGGCCCGGGGGTCGGGCCTCGCGAGCAATTCCCCCTCCTGATCAAGTTCATCGACGCCCGGCAGGATCTCTCGGTCCAGGTCCATCCCGATGACGATCTTGGTCTTCGACTGGCCAACGATAACGGCAAGACGGAGACCTGGGTGGTCATCGATGCCGAGCCGGGCAGCAAGATCTATGCCGGGTTGAAGGCGGGGACCACTCGCGACGACATGGCCCGGGCGATCGAGTCGGGGACGGTCGAGTCGCTGCTCCACTCCTTCCCGGCCCGGCCGGGGGATTGCATCCTGATCCCGGCGGGGACGGTCCACGCCATCGGGGCGGGCGTCGTCCTGGCCGAGGTCCAGCAGATGTCCGACGCCACCTTCCGGCTCCATGACTGGGGACGGGTCGGGGTCGACGGCAACCCCCGTCAACTCCACCTGGCCGAGGCCCTGGAGTCGATCGACTTCGAGGCCGGGCCGGTCGCCCCGATGACCACGACGCCCGAGCCGATCCCCGGTGGTCATCGCGAGCAGCTCGCCCGGTCGGCGTTCTTCGACCTGAATCGCCTCATCCTGGACGGGCCAACCACGATCGGCGACCCATCCCGTTTCACGATCGTCATCTGCCTGGGGGGCTCGGCCCGGGTCCAGTCGGGCGAGATCTCGGTCTCGCTGGAACTGGGGCAAACCGTGTTGCTCCCCGCCGCGATCGGACCATGCGAGGTCCGGCCCCTGGGCCGCGCAACCTTGCTGACCTGCGTCGTCCCTTGATGGTCGCCCGGAAGGATTTCGGGCGATCTCCAACGGCGAGGCCCTGAACCAACACAATGGAGTGTCGCATGGCCGACAACCTCGGGTCCGTCGCTCGTCCGTTCCTCGAAGTACGCCCGATCCTCCGGTCCATCGGGATCGCCTCGGACCCCAGGAAGCTGATCCTGGCGGTCCTGGGGCTGCTCGCGATGATCGGGGGATGGGCCGCGCTGGATCGGGTGATCGAGCCGACCAGGAAACCCGGATTGACCCAGGTCCAACCGGGCTCGACGATCCGTTCGGTCGATTACCCGACGGTGGAATCGTTGAGGGACGCGGCTCGATTGATGGTCGAACCTCCACGATCGGTGATCGGGCCTTTCGCGTCCTTGTTCGAGCGAAGGTCGGGCCCGGCCCGATGGTTCCGGTCGGCCCTGATGGCCCTCTGGTCGATCACGGTCTGGGGGATTTTCGGAGGGGCGATCGCGCGGGTCGCGGTGGTCCAGGCGTCGGTCGGCCACCGGGTGGGGATCGGATCGGCGCTCCGGTTCGCGCTCCGGAAGTCGGGCTCGCTGATCGGGGCCCCGCTGACCCCCTGGCTGGCGATCTCGATCTTTTCCGCGATACTGGCCGCGTTCGGCCTGATCCACCGGATTCCCGGCGGAGTCGGGAGGACGATCGCGGAGGTCCTGGGGTTCTTCCCGCTCGTGCTCGGGCTCCTGATGGCCTTCATCCTCCTGGGGCTGGCCGCGGGATGGCCCCTGATGCACCTGACCGTGGCCGCCGAAGGGGAGGATGCCGCCGATGCCCTGAGCCGGTCCTATTCTTACGTCAACCAGCGATTCATCCGCTACGCGAGCCATCTCGCGCTGGCCTGGGGGGTCGGGACGGTGGGCCTGATCGGCGTGATCTGGTTCGCGAGGGCCGTCCTGATGCTGTCCGATTGGGGGGTTGCGCTGGGGGCTCCGGCGACCGATCCCGCTTCGTCACTCGGGTCGTTCTGGGTGGTGCTAGTCGGTTGGCTGGTCCACGGCTGGATTTACAGTTATTTTTGGTCGGCAACGGCGATCATTTACTTGATCCTCCGAAGGGATGTCGACGGCACCGACTGGCACGACGTTTACCTCCCCGAGCAGGATGCCGACTCTTTCGCGGGCGAGACTCCCCTCGGGATGACGGAGGTTGCCATCAAGTCGGAGACCTCGGAGGTGGCCTGACCCTTCGAGAACCGTTGGTGGTCCGCCGAGATCCATCCCATAATGATGAGGTTGTCGCGCTGGCGAGCGTTGCCTCGGTGGCATCGGACGCGAGAGTCGACCGGGAGTACCACTCCGATGGGCACGACCGGACGAATCGGGACGGGCTTGCTGGCGATCTGCGGCCTGGCCCTGGCCGGCTTGATGGCCTATACGCTGACCTACGACGGCTTGTCGAATGGAAAGCGTCCCGGCCCGGGTCCGGGGCATCCGGTCGCGGCCGATGTCGCGGTCTTCTTCCCGGATCGTCGCGAGTGGTCGCATTTCCAGGAGGCCGTCGAGCTCTGCTCGCATCGCGGGCTCTGCCGGATCGCCGAGACCTCGGAAGGGGCGATCGTGGTGGAGACCCCTCGGCAGGCCCGCCGGGTCCGATTCCAGTGGCACGGCACCCGAGGCGTCCGAGACACCCGCGACGAGGTCGAGCGGATCGCGAGCCGGCCTCGCCCCCCCCTCGCGGTGGTCGGATCGGCCACGACCGTGTTGACCGCCGCGCTGGCGGAGGCCCTGAGCCGGGAGGGGCCGGACGGCCCGGTCCTTCTGGTCCCCTGGGCGACCGCCGTCCGTGCCGGAGGCGAAGGAGAACTGCTCGCGATCGACCCGGGTCGGACGTTTCGTTTCTGCCCGAACAACCGGAGGCTGGCCGAGTCGGTCGTCGACGCACTGCTCGAACAAGACGCCGACAAACTGCCCGGCGAGGTCTTCCTGGTGATCGACCCGCTCGATCCTTATTCGGGAGACCTGACGGACTGCTTTCGTCGGGCCATCCGGGAGAAGGTCCCGTCGGCCAGGATCATCGAGCGGACCGACATCGTCGGGCTCCCGACGCCGGCGAGCGGGCCGAGGTCGGTCCCGACCCCTTCGATGGCCGACGTGGCCCTGGCCGACGCGATCTGGACCAAAGCCGACGCATCCCCCGACGGTCGACCGACCTGGGTCGTCCTCCCGCTCCAGGGAGACCCTTCCCGGAGGATGATCTCGGCACTCCAGTCTCGGGCCTCGTGGACGCCGGTCGGGCCTGGCGAAGGGCCGGTCCGGGTCGTCTGCGGCGATGCGGTCGGCCGCGAGGCCCTGGAAAGCCTGTCCGGCCCGCGCTCCTTCCCGATCTGGTGCGCCTCGATTTCCTCGATCGCCAGGCCGGGTCTCGGCGTGACCGATGATACTCACGCGTTTGCCGAGATCGTCTCTGCGATCGTCCTCCTGATCGAACGGTCTTCGGTCGACTCTCCCACCCCGGACCAACTCCGGGATTTCCTTGCGACTCTCGATTTGCCCGAGACCGATCCCTCGGCGTTCGGCCGCCCGCTCCGATTCGACCCGGAGGGCGAGCGTCGAGACGCGCCGGGGTCGGTCCTGGCCCTGCGGCCGGGGGTCCCGGGTCTGATCGGGTTTGCCCTCGGCAAGGACGGAAGATGGGTCCGGGCGGATCTCGACCGAGAGGCGTTCTCGGGTAGCCAGCCATGATCGATTGGCAAAAAATCGGCGCGATCCCGGGTCGGCTTCATGCGGTCCTCGGCGCACCCGGCGTGATCATCGGTTGCCTGTCGGTCCTCTCGTTCGGATTCGGCCTGGTCGTCCTGACCGACGAATACCACCATCCGACCCGGATCGGCCGCGATGCGCTCCATCAACTGATCGGCGGCTGGCTGCACGTGGACGATTACCTGGGCTACACCCTGGTGGATCACGCCGATAGCTGGCTGGCGGCCTCGCCCGAGGAGCGACCTCGGGCGCTGGGGCTCCTCCGGAGGTCCCTTTCGGAACTGGGCGGGGGGCTATCTGATCGTAATGCGGAGATCCGCCTGATCCGAGTCGAGGGGCTGGAGCTCGGCCCGCGAGGCGGGCCTCCCCTGGCCAGCTGGAAGCCGGAGTCGGGCCCGGTGGGCGGCGGGGAGGTGGGGACCGACACGGTCGAGGTGACGGGGGCCGCGAGTCAGGGTCCGCCCCTGGAGCTATCCGTCCGGTATCGGGTCGTGCCCGAGGTCTCCGCCGCCCTGGGTGCCGTCGAGATCTCCTATCACCGATTGCTCCTGGCCCTGGTCGGCCTCTCGGGTTATTCGCTGCTCTGCCTGGGCTACATGGTCCTGCATGCCCGCTCCCAGGGCGACCGGATCGCTCGCGAGGCCGCCGCCGCCGCCACGCTCGACCTGGCCGACCGGACCTGTCACGAGCTGGGAAACGTCGCATTCGTCGTCGCGAATGAGCGAAGGAACCTCGCCAGCCACATCGAGCTCCTGGAACGGTTCGTCGCCGAGGATGCCGAGGCCCACGCCGGGGCCGCCCGGAAGGCGGGGCTCGAACCCTCGACCGCCCGTCGCTTCGAGGCGGCGCTCCGTCGGGAGTACGCCGATCGTGGGATCGATCCCGAGTTCGAGCTGAAGGGAAGCGCCACGATCGCCCGCGACGTCTGCCGGCAGATCGCGGTCTGTTCGGACTACATCGCCCTGACCGTCCGCGAGCTGGACGGCTACCTGAAACAATCCTCGATGTCGGTCGACTTGGCCCCCTTGCCGCTCGAACAGTGCCTCGATGACGCCCTGGCCCTGATGGCCCCCAGGCTGGAGGCGACCGGGGCGAGGATCGAGCGTCTCGACCCGGTTGAGAGCCCGCCCAGGGTCCTGGCCGACCGCCGACTGCTCATCCATGCCCTGGTCAACTTGATCAAGAACGCGATGGAGGCCGCCTCGCTCGTGGAGTCGCCGCCGGTCATCCGGGTTGGGGTCGGTGTCGAAGGGGCGACGGGATGGCTCACGGTCGCCGATAACGGTCCCGGGATCGAGCCCGAGATGCTCCGACGTGTCTTCGAGGCCCGCTACTCCACCAAGGGGGCAGGACGGGGCCTCGGCCTGGCGATCGTCCGCGAGTCGATCGCCGCGCAGGGGGGGACCATCGAACTGGAAAGCCAACCGGGGTCGGGTACCCTGTTCCGGATCAGGCTCCCGATTTTTCGGCCGGCCTGATGCCGAAGAGCGAGCCGGATAAGGCGAAGAACAGGCAAGCGAAATGATTTGGGTATATTTATGTCAGCCCCAGGTCCAGACCCACCCCGAATCGCCCGCGGGGAGCTCGACCGACCACGTCAGCCGGCCCGTGACGTGATCATGGCCCGGGGGCGGCAACTCGGGCTCGGCATGCCAGGGGCCGAGACGACCGAGCCCGGGGCAGGTCACGCCGATCTGGAGGGTCACGGCATGACGGAGCCGGGCCTGGACGGTCAATCGATGGACCGTGCCGCCGATCGGGCGTTCGAGTCGATAAGCGATCTCGCCGCACGGGAAATTCTGGGAGATGCCCACATGAGGCCAGGCCCCGGGCAGGGTGGGGTCGAGCGTCAGTCGACGATCGGGGGCGTCATAATCGAGACCGGCGATATCGAGCATGGCCTCGATCAGCATTCCGTGGAGCCGCCAGGATCCCGTGGTCGTCCCGACCCCGGATCGGGTCTGGTCGGACCCCCGGGGTGCCGAGCGGACCGAGAGGCCCAACGGGGCGAGGCGGGCGAGCAAGGCGTCGAGGATGGCGAGGGCCTGGTTCCAGATCCGCCCTTCGCCGGTCTCCCTCCCGAGCCGTACCAGGTAGCGGACCATCCAGAGAGTGGCCAGGGTGGAAAGGTCGTGAGCATGGCTATCGCCGGGGGTCCCCCTCCGGCCCGGCATGCCCGGATCCCCCGACCATCGGGAGAAGAAATTGCCGTCGCCGGCGATCGCGTTCTGGCGGAAGATCGCCTCGGCCGTCGCCCTGACTCGAGGGTCCGCGGCGGGGAGGAGATCGAACGGGACCGACACGCCGAGCATGCTGATGTCCGTCGAGGGAGAACGATCGATCAGCCGGTCGGGGCGGTCCGTGTACCAGCCCCGGAGGGTCGAGATCCGTCTTCCCTCCAGGAATCGGCCGGTCGCATGATCGACCATCCCGGGGGCTCCGCCGTCGGTGGCCGACTCGGTCAGGATGCCTCGTTCCCAGATCCGTCGGGCCCGGTCGCCCCAGGGCTCCGCCTGTTCATCCCGGCCGAGCAAGGCGGCCAGGCGGACCGAGGCCTGGAGGCCGGCGACCGCGACGCTGTTCGAGTACAGGAAGGCGCCGAAACGGCTGTCCCATATCCCGGCCGAGTTGATCAGGCTCAGGTCCTCCATCCAGCTCAGGCCGGGATGGCTCGAGGTCCCGACGCAGACCCCGGCGGCCCGCTCGACGATGGGCCAGGAAGCGGCGACGAAGTCGAGGTCGCCGGTCCGTCGGTAATGGCGCTCCACCGACCAGGGGATCATGGCGGTCTGATCGATGGCCGGCGTCTCCCACTCGGGCTGGCCGTCGATGGTGTACTTCTGGAACCAGTAGCCATAGGCTCGCGTCTGCCCCTTGACGGAGGCGAGCCATTGGAAGACCTTGCCGCCGATATCGGGGTGCCCGGCGCGGTCCATCGCATCGCCGGCTTCCAGCGCCTCGCGGGGCCAGCAGTAGGCCGAGAGGCCCCGGTCGAAGCCCGAAGCGATCGCGCCGGTCTGCTGGTCGGCGTGTATGGCCAGGGCCAGGGCCGATCGCCGAAGGCTCACGGCGTAGGTCGGCTTGGGAAAATGGAGGCCGGGCAGCGGCTCGATGAAGGAGTCCCACTCCTGGGCCGTGGCCTGCTCGACGGCGTCGAGATCCGCCGAGCGGAACCAGTTCAGGGCCGGCCGGAGCCAGTGGGCGAAGGTCCCCGGGTCGCCCCTCCAGCCGGTGAAGGCCCCGCTAATGAGCAGGTCGACCGAGACCGTCCCGCCGGCGGGCAATTCCAGCCTCCGGAGCAAGATGGCCTCGTTCGGCCCGGTCGGCTCGCAGTTGACCTCGCCCCGATCATCCAGGGCCAGGGCAAATTCCACGGTCGCGTCGCGGGCGAGCTTGCGGTTGACGTGCCCGTGGCCTCGATTGATCGCCAGGAGGGTCCGATCCTGGTCATGCCAGCTCAGTCCCGGCTCGCCGATCCCTCCGTTGACCTCGGCCTGGACGAAGACGCCGAAGACGCAGGCGGTCGGCTCGGCCCCGTCGTTGACCACCCGGAATCGCTTGATGTACTGGCAGGGAGATTCGGTCCCGCCCGCCGTCCTGGGCAGGCAGTCTCCCATCGCGACGAAGTCGGTCGTCAGGACGCGTATCGGGCCATGACGCCAGCTCAGCTCGGTCATCAGGAGGTTCGTCGCGCCCTGATAATGCTGGAACGACCCCCAGGCGAGTCGTTCGCTGAACCAGTCGAGCCGTCGGCCGATCGCCAGCCCCGAGACGATCCCCCGGAAATGGGATCGGCTCTGGGGGAGCTCTCCCTCGGCGGGCCTGACATCGGAGTGCAGGCCGACGGTCGGGAAGTAAATGTCCTGGGTCGTCCCTCGGGAGTCGATCCGGGCGGTCATCATCCGATTGCCGACCAGGCCCTCGGTCCCGGATGGGATCGGCTCGAACGCCTCGGCGCGGTCGGGGAGGTTCGGGCGGACCACGGAATCCTGGAAAGGGCCGCTGGCGGTCTCCCCCCGGCAGCGAGCCAAGGCCCGGTAGTGGAGTCGGACATTGACCGCCTGGGGCGGGATCGGGACGTGCCAGAGGCTGTTGACCCCCTTGTTCTCGACCCAGTAGGCCGGCAGGGGACCGATCGAGATGTCATCGGCCGTCAGTTCGAGCCAGACCTCCTGGTCATCCTCGATCGGATGGGTCCCGACCACGGCCGACGACCACATTCCCGCCCGGACCTGACCTCCATGCCGCCCCTTCGCGGCCGCCTCGATCCACGTCGCCAGCATTACCCCTCCTTTGACACCTCACCTTGGCCCACGAGTGAGGTGCGCCGCTATTTCCCCGGTTCCGCTGGGGGACTCTCATTGTCGGGCTTCGCCCCTCGCGGGGCAAGAGGCGCCTCGCGGTGTGGCAGCGGGCGGTCAATCTCGATCGGATCACTAGCCCTGAGAGAGGCGCGGGGATATAACACGAGTGCTTGCGAGGCCGTCGTGAGCCCATGGAGAGTTGATTGAATGTTTGCTAGTTTCAACGCGAGAGCCGTCGGCTTAATGGGTCTCTCGGCCGAAGAGACGATCGACCTGGCCGCCTCATCGGGATTCGAAGGAGTCGATCTCCTGATCCGAGACCTCCTCCGATCCGGCTCGAACCCGAACTCGATCCGTACCATGATGGACGATCGAGGACTCCGAGGGGGGGCCTTCCCGATGGCGGTCGACTGGCGAGGAGATGAGTCGAATTTCCGACGAGATCTCGACGACCTGCCTCGCCTGGCCGAGGCCGCCGCGATCCTGGGCCTGACCCGGACCGGGACCTGGGTCATGCCCGAGACACCCCACCGATCGGCAGATCGTGGGGAGTTGGCGAGCCTCCACATCCGACGGATCGGCGAGATCGCCAGGATCCTGGACGATCATGGGATCGACCTGGGTTTGGAGGTGATCGGCGTCGAATCGTTCCGGACGGGGTCCGGCGAGCCATTCATCACCCGCCTCTCGGACCTCGACCGCGAACTGGAGCCAATCTGGGCCGAGTCTCCCAACCTGGGAATCCTGCTCGACGCCTTCCACCTCCACGCGGCCGGGGAGGAGATCGAAGCGGGCTTATCCTGGGGGATCGGGCGGGTTGTCTGGGCCCACGTGGCCGACCTTCCCGCCTCGGCCCTCGACGATCGCTCCAGGATCGTCGATGCCGACCGTGGCCTTCCCGGGGAGAATGGGGCGGTGGACGTCCGCGGCTTCCTCGATCGCCTGGCGATCGAGGGGTATCAAGGCCCCGTCACGGTCGAACCCATGTCGGGTTGCCGATCGCTGGCGGGCTTGAGCCCCCGGGAGATTGCCGATCGCGTCCGATCGGCTCTCGATGGGGTCTGGCCGGAGGGACGGGGACTCAACCGTTCTTCACGGTCGGTCCCCTGAGGAATGAGATCGAATCAGGCAGAATTAATGATGAGCGGCAGGGATTCCGAACGTTTCGGCCGGGTTCGCCGAACCGGCGTGGTTTGGGGCAATCTCTTCCCGGTAAATCGTCACGTCGGGGGGGGCTTCGATCCCGAGACGGATCTGGTTTCGGTCGATCTTGACTACGGTAAGAACGATGGAGTCGCCGATCAGAATTTTCTCGCCAAGCTTCCTGCTCAAGACCAGCATGGAAAAGCTCCCAATCCTGGTGAAAATCGTATGGATTCTTCTCGCCTACGAGAATCAATGCATTAAAAGAAGCAGTTCGCGTGCCGAATTGAGGATTCGGCGAATAAATTAGACGTAACCTTTTTTGGATTATCGCTTTGCCTCATTATTCAAGTTGAGTCTGTTCTTGAGTGGGAACGTCAAGTTTGAGACTATGGCCACCGATTTTGCGGGAGGTCTCGATAAAACGGGAACCTAGGTGATCAGTCAGAGTGAGGGATTCAGCTGCGGATAAGCCGGATCATCGAGCGGCGATGGATCTCTCGGACGCTTTACGGATCGAGGTCTGTTTCTCCGGAAGGCGTGCGGCAAACCGGGATGGTTAGGTTCCAATTCGGTCGTTAGGCTGGCTAGGCCAGGCCCGATCCCCGACGGACCGGATGCCGACCGACCCTCGGAGTTCGTTCGATGGATTGGGATGAGTTGCGGCGTCGGGAGTTCCCTGTCGTCGAGAACTGGGCTTATTTCGACCATGCCGCCGTGGCTCCCTTGCCGAAAAGGTCGGGGGATGCCCTTCGAGCCTGGGTCGACGATCAGGAGCGACACGGGGTCGTGAACTGGCCAGCCTGGGGGCGAAAGGTCGAGAAAGCTCGGGCCGATTGCGCCCGACTGATCGGTGCCGACCCCTCGGAGATCGCCCTGATCGCCAACACCACCCAGGGGATCGGGATCGTGGCCGAGGGATACCCCTGGCGTCCCGGTGACTCGGTGGTCACGGCGGCCGAAGAATATACCTCGAATCTCTTCCCCTGGATGAATCTAGCCGATCGTGGCGTGACCCTTCGGACCGTCCCGACTCGGCCCGATGGCCGGATCTGGGTGGACGATCTGGCGGCCGCGATCGACTCGACCACGAGGGTCCTGACGATCAGTCATGTCGAGTTCGCCTCGGGGTTCCGGAATGACCTGGATGCCCTGGCCGAACTCTGCCAGGCTCGGGGCATCGCCCTGTTCGTCGACGCGATCCAGGGGCTAGGACCGTTGACGATCGACGTCCGAAAGACGCCGATCGACTTCCTCGCCGCCGACGGTCACAAGTGGCTGCTCGGCCCCGAGGGGGCGGGCCTGCTCTTCATCCGGCGCGATTGGATCGAACGGCTCCGCCCGATCGGCGTCGGCTGGAAGAGCGTGACCTCCTCGTACAACTCCTCGAAAGTCGAGTTCAACCTGAAGCCCGACGCATCGCGATGGGAAGGGGGTACCTTCGCCATGGCCCCGCTTCAGGCGTTCGCGAAGAGCCTGGAGCTGTTCCTGGAAATCGGCCCCGAGATCGTCTCCCGGCGGATTCTGGACCGTGCCGACTCCGTTCGAGAACTGGCCCGATCCGCCGGCTGGCAGGTTCATGGCTCGGCCCGACCCGAGGATCTGGCGGGGATCGTGGCCCTAGATCGGCCCGGGGTCGACCCTGAGGCGTTCGCCAGCGACCTCCGGGATCGGGGGATCGCCCTTTCCTGCCGGCGGGGGAAGGTCCGGGTCAGCCCTCATCTGTACAATAACGGGGACGACCTGGGACGCCTCGCCGAGGCCCTGGCTGCCGCCCGATAACCTTCAAACGGCGATCCTTCATGACTTCGGACCCTGCACGGACCGCTGTTTTCACGGGGACCTTCGACCCCTTGACGCTGGGACACCTCGACGTGATCGGCCGGGGGCGGACCCTCTTCGATCACCTGGTCGTGGCGATCGGCGTCAACCCGAACAAGCAGTCCCTGTTCTCGATCGAGGAGCGGGTCGAACTGGCCCGGCTGGTCGTCGAGCCCTTCCCGAACGTTTCGGTCGAGGCGCTGGAAGGTCTGGCTGTCCACTTCGTCCGGAAGGTCGGGGCGAGGGTAATCCTCCGAGGGCTCAGGACGCTCTCGGACATGGAATATGAATTCAGCATGACCATGACCAACCAGCGGCTCGACCCCTCGATCGAGACGGTCTTCCTGATGGCCGATGGCGAGTATTCCCACGTCTCCAGCAGCCTCATCAAGCAGGTGGCCCGGTTTGGCAAGGAGGAGGCGCTCCGTCGATTCGTCCCCCCGGAGCTGGTCGGCCCGGTCATGGGGAAGATCCGGGAGTCTTACCCGAACTGAATACGAAGTGGGCGATCGATTCGCCAACGTCTGGCATCACGGACGGGCTCATCCGATAATTCAGATCCGTTCCCGATCTCACTTCCGTCCGATGTAGTGGAGGATTGCCCCGATGTCCGAGCCCTCGACGAACCCGTACACCTGGGGTCCGCTCGGCCCGGACCCAGGCCGTGGAATTCGGGTCCTGGTCGCCTTGCTCCTCCGCCTCGCGATCGGGATTACGCTCTTGAACACCGGCCTGATGAGCTACCTGAACGCCCGAGGCGCCGGGATGGGCCTGAATTCAGGCATAAACATCGTAGGGTTCAACGGGTTCGACCCGCTCTTGACGGCCATCCCCTACCTCTCGATCGGCCTGGGGCTCGCCCTGATTCTCGGATTCTTGACGACCCCGACCGCCGTGGGGGCCGGTTTCTTCACCTTGCTGACGCCGTTGCTGACGACCGTGGCGATCCTCGCCAGCGGCATGAGCGGCGGGGGAGTGCCCCGGGGCTTTAGCAATGGTTTCGGTGGAAATCCCTTCGATTCCATGGCGCTGATGTTCGGGATGTCGTCCTTCCTGCCCGGCTTGATCCCGAACCTCGTCCTGATCTGGCTTTCTCCCTTGGAAAACCATCCCTACTCGGTCGACGCCCTGATCTTCAATAGGGCCGCCGGCCCGTCGATCCTCCCGCCCCACCCGCCGTCCGAGGTCGTCGCTGGGACGCTGGAGGAGCCGAGAGTCCCGGATTGAGGCTCATTCCTCGGCGGGTTGTCGGCCGTTGGAGAGGCGGCTCCGAAGGTAAGAGGCCCGGGCGACGTTCCGCTCGTCGACCTCTAATGGGGCACCCTGGATCTTCTGGAGGTGCGCCGGCTGGGTGTGGATGAACAGCTCGTTGACGGTGGGAATCTCCAGGTCGTCGATCAGGCCGAGATTGATCCCCATCCGGACGCTGGAGAGCAGATACATGGTCTCCTCGCTGGAGATCGTGTGCGCCGTCTTGAGGACCCCGTAGGCCCGGCTGACCTGGTCGTGGAGGTGCTGCCGACGCTCGTTGACCAGTTGCTGGCGGGCTTTCCGCTCGTACTCGATGATCTGGGGGACGACCTCGGTGAGGTTGCGGATCAGCTCTTGCTCGCTCTTGCCGAGGGTCTGCTGGTTCGAGATCTGGTAGAAGTCGCCGAAGGCCTGGGTGCCCTCGCCGTAGAGGCCCCGGACGGCCAGGTTGATCTTCTGGAGGGCCCGAAAGACCTTGTCAATTTGCTTGGTCTGGACCAGGGCCGGTAGATGGAGCATCACGCCGACCCGGATCCCGGTGCCGACATTGGTGGGGCATGCGGTCAGATAGCCGAGCTGGGAGCTGAAGGCGTAGGAGAGCTTCTCTTCGAGCTGGTCGTCGATCCGGTTGATCCGATCCCAGACGTCCTGGAGCGAGAGGCCCGAGAGCATGACCTGGATCCGGAGGTGATCCTCCTCGTTGATCATGATCGAGACGTTCTCGTGCGGGGCGATGGCCACGCCCCGAGGCCCCTCGGCATTGTCCAGCTCCCGCGAGATCAACTGGCGTTCGACCAGGAAGAGTCGGTCGAGCTTGCTCAGGTTGTTCACGTCCAGGAAGCTCAGATCGGCGTCGGTCACCTGGGCCAAGCTTCCCCGGACGACCGCCTCGATCTCGGTCCGTTCGAGGCGGCTGGCGCGATTGATGAAGGGGAAGTCATTGAGGTTACGCGCCAGCCGGATCCGTGAGCACATGACGATGTCGCTCTCGGGGCCGGTGCCGCGAAGCCACTCGCCGGAAGTTCGGGTCAGGTCATCCAGATTCATCGGTCGGCATCCTTGGGGCGGAGCTGGTCGCGGAGCTTGGCGGCTTGCTCGTAGTCCTCGCGGGCGATCGCTGCGCGAAAGTCGGATCGGAGTCGGAGCCTGGCCCGGCCGGTTTCCTCGGCCGGGCGAGAGGGGACCTTGCCGACGTGCCGGGTGGCCCCGTGCGATCGGAGGATCAGGGGAAGCAACCCTCGGGCGAAGACCTGGTAGTCGGTCGGGCAGCCGAGGCCGCCCTTGGTCCGAAATTCCATGAATCGGACCCCGCAGTCGGGACAGGTCAACTCGGCGAGTTCGCCGACGAGTTCGCCGACGTGGGCCACGATCAGGCCTTGGACGACCTGATCCAGGCCGAGCTTGGGAGGCGACGCCGGCAACGCCAGGCCTGCTTTTTGGGCGCAGGGGAGGCAGAGATGGAGTTCCTGACGATTCCCGTCGACCGTCTCGGTCAAGTGGACCGCCGCTTCGTCGTGACACCGCTGGCAAGTCATGGGTCAGGCCACCCGGAGGGACGTGATCAGCGTCCCAACTCTTGTTCGATGGCCTTGATCTTGTCCCGGACCCGGGCGGCCATCTCGTAGTCCTCGGCGGCGACGGCCCGCTTTAATTCGTTCCGGAGCTGGATCAGCTCGGTCTGGCGGACCGGGTCGCGCGGGGCTCGCCGGGGAAACTTTCCGGTGTGTCGGGTGTCCTCGTGGATATTCTCCAGGAGCGGCATCAACTCGTCGCGGAAGATCTCGTAATCGTAGGGACAACCCAGCCGTCCCGTGTTCCGGAATTCCTGGAAGCTCATCTGACAGAGCGGGCAGACCTGCTTCTCGGCCACCGGCACCTCGCCTCGGGCGACTTCGAGGCTTCCCTGGCTGAGCTTCTCGGCCAGCGAGCTGATCTCGGGCTTCTCCCCGCCTTCGGTGGCCGGCGAGAGATGTTGCCGGGCGTGCTCGTCGCAGAAGTGGAATTCCTTCGGCTTGCCACGCTCGATGTCGGTGATGTGGAAAGTGGCCGGTTTGGGGCATCGCTGACACTTCATCACCATCCTCCTCTCCGTTCCGACGGCGGTCCGTGGCACTCCGCCGCCCGGATTCAGCTTCCCGGATACTCCGGAATCGTTCGGGTTCGGGGGATCGTGGAATGTAAAGTTTATTGTAATCCCGCCACCCCGCCTGTCAAGCAACGGAGCGGTCGAATGGCGATCCCGATGATCGCCCGGGACGCGATCCTATGCCTTTGAATCGCAACAACTTTTGATTGCGATTCGGCGTTGCCGGCTTCCTCGGCCGGGCCGCCCGCGAGACTTGCCCGGGGCGGGGGAGGGTGCTAAGATCATGCCTGATCCTCGACTCGCGATCTCCTCCGCTCTCGGCCCCCGACCAAGGCCTCCGTCCATGCCCGCCCATCGACCCTCGTTCGAGGAATTCGCCCGGCTCGCCGGCCGTTCTTCATGCGTTCCCGTGTACCGACAGCTGACCGGCGACGGACTGACTCCGGTCTCCGCCTTTCGCAAGATTGAACGCACGGCCCCCTCGTTCCTGTTCGAAAGCGTCGTGGGTGGCGAGAAGGTCGGCCGCTATAGCTTTCTCGGTACCGAACCATTCCTACGCTTCGAGGCTCGAGGGCGAGAGGTCCGAGTGACCGACCCGCTCGACCCCGATTCCGCCCGGTGGAGCCCCTCGGAAGACCCGTTCCGCGACCTGGAAGCCTTGCTCGATCAGTTCAAGGCGGTCCCAATGCCGGGGCTTCCCCGATTCACGGGCGGTGCCGTGGGCTATGCGGCCTATGACGCGGTTCGCTACACCGAACACCTGCCCGATGCCCCGCCCGATGATCGAGGCCTGCCCGATCTCTCATTCTCCTTCTACGATCGGATGGTCCTGTTCGACCACATCCGGAAGACCGTCCTGGTGGTCGCCTACGCCCACCTCAAGCCGGGGACCGACCCGCGATCCGCCTTCGAAGAGGCTGCTTCGAGGGTGGATGAACTGGTCGAGCGCCTGGCCAGGCCCACCCCGGAACTCCCGATCGCCGACATCAACACCGATGGCCCGATCCAGCTGAAGGCCGAATCCAACTTCACTCGGGAAGAGTATGAAGCGGTCGTCCGCCATTGCCAGGAATACATCAAGGCGGGCGATATCTTCCAGGTCGTCCCCAGCCAGCGATTCAAGGTCGAGACGACCGCCGACGCCTTCGATATCTATAGGGTCCTCCGGGTCGTCAACCCGAGCCCATTCCTCTTCTACCTGAATTACGGCGACTTCCGGCTGATCGGCAGCTCGCCCGAGATCCTCGTGCGGGTCGAGGATGGCGATGTGACCGTGCGTCCCCTGGCCGGGACCCGCCGAAGGGGTCGCGATGAGGCCGAGGACCTCGCCCTGGCCACGGAGCTTGTGGCCGATCCCAAGGAGCGGGCCGAGCACATCATGCTGGTGGACCTCGGCCGGAACGACGTGGGACGGGTCGCCGAACCGTCGACCGTGGTGCTTTCCGACCTGATGAAGGTCGAACGTTACTCTCACGTCATGCACATCACCTCGAACGTGACCGGCAAGCTGGCCGAGGGTAAGACCACCTTCGACGCGCTCCGCGCGGGCCTGCCGGCGGGGACCGTCTCGGGTGCCCCCAAGATCCGGGCCATGCAGGTCATCGATGAGGTCGAACCCCAGCGTCGAGGGCCTTACGCCGGCGCCGTGGGATATATCGATTTCACCGGTAACATGGACACCTGCATCGCCCTCCGGACCCTGGTCCTCGTCGGTCAAACCGCCTACGTCCAGGCCGGGGGTGGCGTCGTCTACGACAGCATCCCCGGCGACGAATACGACGAGACCGTCAACAAGGCCAGCGGGCTCCTCAAGGCGATCGAGATCGCCCAGACGCAGCTTTAAGCATGCGAGGAAGTGGTTATCTCTTCCTGGCGATTCGCGGAAGCAGCTTTCGATGTCATCGAGCGATAGGATTGGGATCCACGGTGAGTTTTTGTTTCAAGCCATGATAAGTCGGAGATGTAACAGGAAATTTTATTTCCATCCGATTTTCATGGGAGAGAAACATCCGACTACTGATTTGACCGTAGAATTGCTGGATACTACCGGCGTACAGTCCCTTTTCTACGTCCAGGTCAAGTCGACGACTCAAGGCTACAAAGGATCTGGTTCGGACAAGAAATTGATCGTTGATGTGTCTCGCAAGGACGTCGAGAGGTTGAAGAGCTATCCTGGCCCCACCTATCTCGCGGGAATCGACATCATTCAGGGGCGAGGCTACTTGGCTGGTATTTCTGCTGATCTGACTGGGCCGCTCGACGGTTTGCCCACGCATCATCCCATCGATTGCCGTAATATTCGGACGTTGTGGGCGGAGGTCGACTCCTACTGGAATATTTCTCCTCGGCCGATACCATTGATCGTGACGAAATTCGCAATTTGAAGGCGTTATCATGTCCAAAGTTGCCAACACTTTCGTCGAGCAACGAGCTCGAGTCCTCGCGATGGTTCAATTCACCACGCGCGCGGACTTGCAAGTCGATGCTATATCGGAGGATTCTGGTTTCGATCTTCTCGTCCGGATCACTTCGGAAGGAAAGGTCCGTCAATCCGTCAAAGCTTTTGGGGTGGTACTCAAAGGAACGAACCGACCACTTCGCGGAGCTGAGGATGCGGATCGCCTTTTGCAAAGCGGATCCTCGAAGAAAAGCGATGTTGTTCTTACGAGTTACTCCTTCCCGGTGCTTATGCTGCTCTTCTCGATGCAAAATGATAATGGCTATTTCGCATGGAGAGCCGAGCCAATCGTAACCCCCTCTCGCGAGCCAAGGTTGCAGGTCCACGAGTCCTATTCTTTCTCCACATTCGATCGCGCCGCTTTAGGGATCATTGTCGATCAAGTCGATGAGTGGTACAAAACGCTCTTTACCTTGCTCGATGGGAATTGAGGATCCAATTTAGCCCCTTTCGAGAATGGACACGTTTTCTGCCAGCCTCCGGACTTCTTCCGGATCGATTCCTCCCGCCTCCCAGACGAGGGCATTCGCGACGGCGGCGGCGACGGCCCTCCTGAGCATCGGCTCGGGGCCGATCCCTTCGAGGTGGGCGTCGACCAGGCCCGCGAGCAGGCAATCTCCCGAACCGATCGGATTGATCGCCTGGATTTCGGGCGGCAGGACGCGGTAGTTCCGGCCGTCGATCCGGGCGAGCACCGGACCCGGGCCGTCGGTGACGACGGCGACTCTCACGCCTCGCCTGGCCCAGCCTTCCAGCATCCGGTGGAGGTCGGCGTCGGAGGGGGAGCTGGTGCGGAGATGGAGGCCGGCCTCTCTTCGGTTGAGCTGGATCGCGTCGGGCCAGAAGCCCCAGATCCCTTCGAGGGCGGGTCCGTAGGTATCGAGAAAGGTCGGGACTTTCCGCGCCTTCGCCAGGGCGATCAGGTCGCTGAAGAGTCCGTGAGTTGTCTCGCACGGGCTCGAACCGGAGAGGGTCAGCGCCTCGACGATCCCTTCGGACAGCGCCCCCTCGACCCGGTGAAACATGGCCTCCGCTTCTTCAGAAGTGATCGTCGGATCGGGGTCGAAGAAGGCGGTGGGCTCGACCCCGTCCGATCGAACCGTGAGGATCTCGCGGGTGGGTGCCTCGGTCGGGGTGATGAGCGGATCGAATCCATCGACCCCCTGGAGGAGAGCCAGACATCGATCGCCGACGGTTCCTCCCAGGAATGTCGCGGGGCGTGCGGGGCGCCCGAGCCTCGTGAGGGCCCTGGCGACGTTATTCCCCTTGCCGCCGACAACTTCGAGGACGGAAGTCCCCCGGATGTTGTCGCCGGGCTTCCAGTCGGGGACGGTCAGCGTCTTGTCGAGGCAAGGATTCAGGGTCACGGAGAGAATCATGGCGAGGACGACCAACCGGGGACCAGGGCGAGTTGGGGGATAAATACGACGGACGAGCGGGGCGCGGTCGCCCTCGGAACGGGCGGAGCAATGCCCTTATCTTGACGTGAGGCGATCCGCGATGGCAACCGGGGAGCGCCCCGGAATCGAGATCCCGTGGGCCGAATGCATCGGAGGTCGATGGGCGATCGCCAGGAGGGAACTCCCGATCGGCCAGGGGACGAGCCGACCGATCGCGTGGTCGCAGCGGCTCAACGCGTTCAAGGCCCGGTTGATCGGTCCGGACGGGATCGTCACCTCATAGTCGGCAACGCCTGAAGCAGACCCAGAGGGCGCGAGCCATCTTCGGGCCAGAAGCGGGCCAACCGTCCAGGCGAAGGCGTAACGAAGCGTATCGATCGCGAATCCGGCGTCCAGCAGGACGCTCTTGAGCGTCCGCGGGAGATATCGTCGGTAATGCTGATTGGCCTCATCATGCCGGCTCCAGAGCCGGGGGAGTGCCGGGACGGTGATCAGGAGCGTTCCCCCTGGCCTCAGGGCCGCGATCGACGATCGGAGCGCCTCGCGGTCGTCCTCGATGTGTTCCAGGACGTCCAGCATGAGGAGCAGGTCGTAAGGGGCCTCGGCCTGGAAGGTGTGGTCGAGCCGATCCGTCCGGATCGACGATCGCCATCGAGGGTCGCTCAACAGCGAGGGGTCGGGTTCGAGCCCCTCGACCCGGCCGAACCTCGAAAGTTGATCGAAGAACAGCCCGTCGCCACAACCGACGTCCAGGATCCGTTTCAAGGGCGACCGACGATGGATCCGCTCGATCTCGCCCACGAGCAGCTTTTCGCGTGACCGCCACCACCAGTGACGGTCCCAGAGCGTCCGATATCGCTGGGCATAGTCGGCTTGCATCGGGTCCGATCGCGAAGGGGCAACGGTGTCGATTCCGCTTCGAGGCCGGATGCTAGCCAAGTTGACGCGATCGGTCGAGCCCGGATCGGGCCGCTCGCGATCGACTCCGGGAATCCCATTCCGCCGAAAACCCTACATCCTGGACGGTTGTGGGCGGCATGACGCTGGTATAAGGTGGTTCGATCGACTCGTCCTGTGTCCTCGGCTTCCTGGAGTGTCCGCCGCATGAACGGCCTCGCCGTCCGAAATCGCGCCCTCCCCTACTTGCTGGCGTTCTTCAGCAGCCTCTGCATCATGATCCTCGAACTGGTCGCCAGCCGGTTGGTGGCGCGTCATGTCGGGGCCTCGCTCAATGTCTGGACCAGCGTGATCGGGATCATGCTCGGGGGGATCTGCCTGGGCAACGTCCTGGGCGGACGCCTGGCCGACCGCTCCGATCCGTCTCGCGTCCTCGGGCCGCTCTACGCGATGGCGGCGGCCCTGACACTCGGCAGCCTCTGGTTCAACGCCCTGGGTGCTCACATCCCGGTGGACGGGATCCCGCCGTGGCTCCGGACCGTCCTGCTGGTATCCATCGACTTCCTGGTGCCCGGGACGATCCTGGGGATGATCGGCCCGGTGGTCGCCAAGCTGGCCGTCGAGCAGTCTCGCAAGACGGGAAGTGCCATCGGCGATGTCTACATGCTGGGCGCAATCGGCTCGATTGCCGGTACGTTCCTGGCGGGTTTCGTCCTGATGTATCTCTCGTCGATCTCGACGATCATCACGCTGGTCG
This sequence comes from Tundrisphaera lichenicola, assembly GCF_051175385.1. Classification (GTDB taxonomy): domain Bacteria; phylum Planctomycetota; class Planctomycetia; order Isosphaerales; family Isosphaeraceae; genus Tundrisphaera; species Tundrisphaera lichenicola. The sequence continues at coordinate 1,522,222 of NZ_CP195106.1, forward strand.
CCGCCGCCCTCGCCTTGCTGGCGGCCTCGATGATCGGGGACCGGATCGGGACCATTCTCGGGTTCCTGGCCGGGGCGATCCTGGGCCTGGGATCGGTCGGCCCGGTGGTTCGTTCGATCCCGATGGCGGGACTTAATGTCGGCGGGACCGTGATCAATCCGCTTGCCCTGGTCGGGCACCTGATGGCCCTGGCCCTGGCGGTCGTGGGGCTGGTCCGGGTGATGCAGGCCCGGCTCCCGGCCCAGGGCCCGGACGAAGAACTGGTGATGGGAGAGAAGCCCCCGGCACCGAAGCTGTCCGACCTCGCCGCCCTCTCATTCGTGATCAGCCTGGCTTTCATGGGCTTCGAGATGGCGGCCGGTCGACTGGTCTCGCGGCACCTCGGTTCGAGCATTTACGGCTGGACGAGCGTGATCGGTGTCCTCCTGGGGGGCCTGAGCCTGGGGAATTTCCTCGGGGGCAAGGTGGCCGATTACGTCCGGAGCGAGAAGCAGGCGAGCTGGCTCTTCATGACGACCTCGGCGCTACTGCTGTCCGTTCTCCTGATGGAGACCCCGCCCCGATGGCTTGGCAAGTCTCCGTTGGGTTTCCTCTTCGTCGGCCAGGAAATCCCCGGGACTACCTCGATCCTCTCCGGGGCGATCACGATGACCGGCGTCGATTGGAGTGTCCGGGTCTTCCTGGTGACGGCGATGGCCTTCTTCCTTCCCTCGGTGGCGCTGGGGACGGTGAGCCCGGTGATGGCCAAGCTGGCCATCGATCGGCTCCGCCGGACCAAGCAGACCGGACAGGCGATCGGGGTCGTTTATGCCTGGGGCATGGTCGGCAGCATCCTCGGGACGTTCCTGACCGGTTTCCTGCTGATCGACGTGCTGGGGACCAAGGGCGTCATCCTGCTGTTTGCCACGATCCTGGCCCTGGCGGCGACGGTCATCGGTTCGACCTGGAATGCCGTCTGGGCCGGCATCCCGATCGGCCTTTGCATCATCGCCTTCGCGCCCGTGCCCGTCCCTCGGCTCCAGGAATTGCTCCGGACCCAGGGAGAAAACTGGGGAATCCGGGAACCGGTCGGCGACCCCGAGACCGACAAGGAGGACGGGATCGCCTGGCTCGACGAGAGCAATTACTACTACATCAAGGTCGAGAATTCCCCGGATGCCGAGGGTAAGAAGCGGACCCTCGTCCTGGATAATCTGATCCACGGTTATTTCATCCTCGGCCACCCCGAGCGGCTCGACTACGACTACGAGCACATCTACGCCCTGGTCTCCGATCGGATCGCCCAGGCCAAGGCGAAGGCCAAGCCCGACCCGAAGCCCTCGGATGCCTCGGCCCTGAACACGATGTTCCTGGGGGGCGGCGCCTACACCTTCCAGCGCTATATCCTGAACAAGTATCCGGGATCGGTGGCCGAGGTCGCCGAGATCGACCCCGCCGTGAAGAAGGCCAACCACATGGCCCTGGGACTCCCCGAGGACACCCCGATCGTCACCCACCTGGGCGACGCCCGCCAGTTCGTCGAGCGGAACCAGGACCGTAAGCAATTCGACATCATCTACGGCGACGCCTTCAACGACTTCTCCGTCCCCTGGCACCTCACCACCCACGAGTTCAACCAGAAACTCGCCAAGATGATGGCGCCCGATGGCGTTTACATGATCAACATCATCGATGTTTACGAATCCGACGCCAAGGCCGACTCGAAGGCCGAGGCCGAGATCAAGTCGCAGACCAATCCGCCGAAGGGCGCCCTGGAGCGGCTGAAGGCCCAGAAGCGGGCCCAGGCCCGGAATTTCGGCGGGTTCCTGGGTGCCTGGGTGAAGACGGCCAGGCTCACCTTCCCCCACATCTACGTCTTCGGGACCGACGACGATCCCGGCGCGGGGCTCCGCGAGACGTTCGTGGTGGTCGCCTCCAAGGCCCCGATCGATATCGAGGCCCTGGGGAGTCGCGAGGGCGACCCGAGATTCTTCCAGAGAGATCGGCTCTTCGAGCCGAGGGCGTATGGTGACAAGGACATGGCCGCCATCGACGTTCGATCGCGAGGGATCATCCTGACCGACGACTACGCCCCCGTCGAGAACTTGCTGGCTCCCGTGGCCAAGACACGCGGCGACGATTGAATCGGGCCCGGGAGGCTTCCGGTTCCCCGGTGATCGACCTCCAGACGAACAGGGAAGACACATGTCCGTGCAATGGGCCGAAACGCGCAAGTGGCTCCTCGTCGGTCTCGGTCTGGTGATCGCCTGGGGGGCGTTCGTGACTTCCCAGGGGCCTCGATTCGGGGGGGCCGGTGAGGCTCCCGACCTGAAAGGGACCGCGCTGGCCTTCCCGGCCGAATTTAATTGGAAGATGAACGGCCTCGACGGCTCCTCCGTCGAATTTGCGAAGTTCCGGGGACGACCCATCTTGTTGAACATCTGGGCGACCTGGTGTCCCCCCTGCGTGGAGGAAATGCCCACCCTGGCCAGGCTGGCGTCGAATCCTCGGATCAAGGAGAAGGACGTTGCCGTGGTGTGCGTCTCGATGGACGACTCGCTGGACACGGTGCGGAAATTCGTCGCCGACAAGGGCTGGGGGATGACGATCCTCCACTCGACCTCGCTTCCCCCCGTCTTCCAGACCGATGGGATTCCCGCGACATTCCTGATCGCGCCCGATGGGCGTGTCGCCGCGACCACGGTCGGTTCGGCCCGTTGGGACGACCCCTCGGTCGTGGCGTTCCTGGAGAAACTCTCCACTCCCTGATCGATCCGAGGTGCCCGCGATCATCAGGTCGAAAGAGTCTCGAATTGCAGAAATGAAGGAGTATCGAAATTTCTGCAATTCGAGATCCTGACGCTCCGAAATCGAAACCGGATCGGATTCAAGCCGGCAGTTCGACCGTCGCTCCCTGAGCCTCGGCGCTCTTCCGGGCGGCCTCGATGAATGCCACGATCTCCAGGGTTTCCCGGAGGTCGATCGGCAATTGCCGGGTCTCGAACATCCCCACGATTTTCTTGAGGAGTTCTCGGTAGATGTACTGGGTGCTCACGCCCTGGGTCTGTACCCCCTTGGTCCCGAATAGCGTGAATCCGTAGTCCGCCTTGCCATCGCGGATCCCTCGGATCGAGGCGATCCGGCCATCGGACCAGAGGCCGGTGACGACTTCCGCCCCCGGCGTGCTCAGGTTGGTCACCTTCTGGCAACCCGGACCCATCAGGGTAAAGAGCATCTCCACCGGGTGGATCCCGTAATGAAACAGGCCCGGATTCCTCGGATGCGTGGGCGCGGGGCCATAGGTCGAGACCCCGATGATCTCCCCAACGGGGCCGGTCCCTCCCCGGGCGGCGACTACTTCCGGGGCATATCTCAGGCTCGAGCTGGACATCAAGGGGATGTGCTTCTCCATGGCGATCTTCACCATCGCCTTGGCATCCGCCATCGAGCAGGCGAACGGCTTGTCGACGTAGGTCGGCATTCCCTTCTCGAGGAACGGCATCGCTCGTTCGAGGTGGACGCTGCCGTCGACGGCCTCGATCATCACGGCATCGACCTTCCCGAAAAGCTCGGCCGGGTCGTCCAGGATCTCGACCCCGAAACCTTTGAGGGTTTCGAGGTTCTGGGGGATGACCTCGGGTGAGATCTGCGACCGGCCTGGGACCCCGGCGACCACGCGGGCCCCTTCGACCCACTGATCCTCGGCGATCCCCACATGGTTCAGCCGCTTGGTGAACTCGACGGCGTGGCTGGTGTCGAAGTCGACGATGCCCAGGCGAATCATGCGAGGATCTCACTAGAGGTCGTGGCCAGGGGGCCGGGATCGTATCAGCGGGTCTGGAACATATTAACCAAAGCACCGACGATCGCGAGGCCGATGACGAAGAGGAGGAGCCCGAGGAAGATCTTCACGATCAGGCTGGTCTTGTACTTCACATGGGGCGTCTTCCGGATGATCATTTTGTACTGGGAGGAGAAGACCATCCCTCCCTTGGCCGAGATCATCAGATAGAGGATATAGCCCAGGATCAGGCTCCCCAACATCAGGACGAACAGTCCGGCCGCCGGTTGCGCCAGGGCTAATACGACGCTCACGCCGAGGATATAAAGCATTGAAAGTGCTGTCAGGACCACGGTCGTCCATCTGGCCCAGGGTTGGAGCGCCCTGAGACCGTATCCCATCCCGCCGTTGAGGACCGTCATTGCCAGATAGACCAGGGAAAGTCCGAGGAAGATGCCTCGCATCGCCTCGGGCGACGGGGAATTCGGATCCTGGCTGGGCGGCATCGGGATCAGGCCGACTCCCATGGCCAACAGGGCCAAGGTGCCGAGCAGCCCGAAGAAGGCAAAAAAGAAATTCAGAAGTCCCAGTGACTTGATCGACGCCTCGTGGCCGATGTGCGCCCGCCGGATGATCTCCGCATCCGATTCGCTCTCGAGGTAATCGTCGGCTGCGGCATACTGGCCGATCCCGGCACGAGGGGCCTCGAAGGGGTTGACGTCCCGCGGCGAATCAAAGCTCATCGAGATGTCTCCGGGCGAATTGTGTCGTACAAGAGTGCATGTTCACGGCATCAGAGGGTCGCCGTGAAGAGTTCAAATGTCAAGGTGCTGTCCCTCCGAAATTCAGAGCAGGTGCTTCGCCTTGATCTGGAGATACTGATTAATCAGGGGGGCGGTGAGGTCGCCGGGGAAGACGTCCAGGGTCAGCGCTCCCTTGAGGCGAAGCCCGGCGATCACGCGTTCTCTCCAGGTCAACATCGAGGCGGCCACGGCTCCTGCATAGAAGGCCGGGCCGCTCTCCGGGGCGGAGTCGGCCAGGGCGAAGAGGTCGGGCGAGCGGAGGAAGACGCCGAGTGGTAGATGGCGACCCACGACGTTTCCGAGCTGGTCGCCGACCTGTCGGGCATTCACCTCGTCGAAGACGTCGGTCATCAGGACGACCAGCGACCGCTTCCGGCACCGACGTTCCAGCTCGACGAAGGCCCGGTCGTGGCGGGGCTCGACCAGCTCGGGGAAGATGTTGTGGACGGCGTGGACCAGCCGGTTGATCCTGCGCGGGCCGCCCCCGGGGGGGACGTAGGCCCGGATCCGATCGGAGTAGGCCAGGAGCCCGACCTGGTCGCCCCGAAGCAGAGCGACGTGCGCGAGCATCAGCATCGCGTTGAAGGCGTGATCGAGCGGAGAAAGCCCGCCGCCGGTGTCTCCGGCCATCATCCGGCCGCAGTCGATCAGGAAGATGATCCGCTGGCTCTGGTTCGCCTGGTGGGCCCGGACGGTCAGCTTCCGCCGGCGTGCGGTCGCCTTCCAGTCGAGGTGGCGCGGCTCATCCCCCTCTGCGTAGTCGCGGAGCCGCTCGAATTCGTTGTCGGTCCCGAGTCTCCGGGAGCGTCGGACCCCGATGGCGCTCAGCTTGTCGCGGCGGGCTAGGAGGGTATAGCGGGCGATCTGGCGGATATCGGGGTAGACCTTCAACTGGGTCGAAACCGACCATCTGACCGACTTCAGCCAGAATCCGAGGCGGCTGGAGACGAGGGCATCGACCCGTTCCAGCGTGTAGGAGCCGCGTCGGCGAGGGGTCGCGGTGTAGGCCAGGACCGCCCTGCCTCGTCGGGGAATTCTCGCGACGAACTGGGCCGGCTCGGCCTCGATCGACCCCGGCACGTCGTCGCGGATCCGGAGGAGACGTCCCGATCTCGATCGGTTCTCGATCGTCAGCTCGACCAGGGTCGGCTCGCCGAGTGATCCGACCGATGGGCTCCGACGCTCGACCCGAAACCGACCAGCTCCGCCGAGCGTGACGAGATCGATCAACGCCACCACCGCGACCAGGGCATCCAGGGCCAGGATCGCGGGCCAGAGCCTCTCGTCGACGAAGAGCCCCAGCGAGAGGGCCGCCGGGATCAGGACCGCTCCTGCCAGGGCTCGGGCGGGCCAGATCATGATCGGGGGACCTCGACCGATCGGATCAGGTCGGTCAGGAGGTCGTCGGCGGTCTGTCCCTCGACCTCGGCCTCGGGAGTCAGCATTACCCGATGTCGGAGAGCCCAGGGGGCCACTTCCTGGACATCGTCCGGCACGGTGAAGTCGCGGCCCTCCAGCGCGGCCACGGCCCGTGCTCCCCGGAGGATCGCCACTCCGGCTCGGGGCGAGGCCCCTAGCGAGAACGTCGGCCACTCCCGGGTCTTCCGGACCAGGTTCGCGATGTAATTCAGGACACGGTCGTCGACCAGGACCGAGGCGCATCGCTCCTGGACCTCGAGGACCTCCTCGGCGCTGGTCACCGTCGCCAGGGCATTGGCCAGGAGTGCGTCGGGGCTGGATCCGAGGGTATGCAGGCGGAGGATCTCGGTCTCCTCGGTCGCGCCCGGATAACCGGCCACGAGCTTGAAGAGAAAGCGATCGAGCTGGGCCTCGGGGAGGTTGTAGGTCCCTTCCGACTCGATCGGGTTCTGGGTGGCCAGGACCAGGAAGGGCCGCTCGATCGGGTGCGAGGTCCCGTCGACCGTCACCCGGTATTCCTGCATGATCTCCAGGAGCGCCGAGTGGGTCTTGGCCGGGGCCCGGTTGATTTCGTCGGCCAGGAGAAGCTGGGTGAAGACCGGTCCGGGGCGGAACCGGAAATCTTGCTGCCGTTCGTCGTAGACGGGCGACCCGGTGATGTCGGAGGGCATCAGGTCGGGCGTGAACTGGATCCGGTTGAACGAGCAGCCCAGGACCTTGCCCATGGCCCGGACGAGGAGCGTCTTGCCCAGGCCGGGCACGCTCTCGATGAGGACGTGGCCGTCGGCCAGGAGCGCCGCGAGGACTCCCCGGACCAGGTCATCCTGACCGACATAAACCTTGTTCACCTCGGCCAGGACTCGCGCCGCCCAGAGGGCTACCGGGCCTTCGCCGACGGATCCGGCGGGGCCGATCTCGGCAACCGGGTCGGGCTGGGGAGCCGGGTTGGGGCTCGGGTCGTCGAAGAACTCGATCTCGCTCTCGTTCATGAAATGGGGCTCGGTGGAGGAGGTGGGGCCGAACGGCCGGGATTTGCCGGGTGGGGGCGCCATCGACGATACGCGTCGAGGAGGGCCCGGGCCGTATCGGCCCGTCCGGTCCGGGCCAGCAAGTGGCCCAGCGCCTCGGGATGTGCCGAGGGTTTCTCAATTCCGGAGGGAGGTTCCGGCAAGGGGCGTCCCAGGGTCACTGCGCCGGCCATCGCCAGCAAGAAGAGGAAGATCAGGACATGGGCCGAGATTCGACCGAATGGATCGACCTGGAACAGGTGAAACGGCGAACTCGTCGGCGAACCGCTCTCGTCTAAATCGGCCAGGAGCCTGTCCCCCTCGACGAAGGCGACATGGCCCGGCCCGGGTCCGATCCAGTTGAGGACCTTGCCGGTCAGCGGGCGGCGATCCCGGTTCAAGAGCGACGCATTCAGCAGGAATGACCCGTTGGCGATCGCCAGGACCCGACTGTCATTGCCTAGGGTCCAGGTGATGGCCAGGGGGGCGCCGTCACCCTTCAGGAGGACCGGTACGAATTCCTCGTCGACGACGAACCCTTCGTGTTTAGCGATCGCCGCACGTTTTACATCAATCCCATCGGCCCAGGGGCCTCCGAGATCCCGGCACTCCGACGGCTGGCCCGGCTTGGGATCGACGGCGAACCATTCGGATTCCGAGGCTGGCTTTTTCGGGCCTGGCGGGAGCCTGGAGGCCCAATCTCGACTTTCTTCGAGGTTCTTGTTCAGCCGATCGAGGAGCTTGGCCGGGGCGTCCTTGGGCTGGGCGGCGATGGTCGCGGCCCAGAACTCGGGCTCCGTGTCGAAGTCGCGGACCACGTAGACGAGTCTTCGACTCGAATCGCCGTGTAGCCATTCGAACATCCAACGACCCTCATCGACCCCGGGCGGGCCGGGGTGATCGGAGAACCGGACCAGGACATCCGCCCAATCGCTCAGGGCTTCGGTCAGTCGGACCGCCGTCCGGACCTCGTACTTCTGATCGCGGAGCAACTCAGAGAAGGCGCTCGTCCCGTTGATGCTCGGGCCTCTCGACTTGCCGTAGGTGGTATCGACCGGCGTCGGCCCGCACCCGGTCGCGATCAGCGAGCCCAGCAGGAGGACCGAGATCAGCCCGGTGCTTCGGCTCATGACGGGACCCCCGAGGCCACTCGATCCTGGAACCGCTCGGCGGCGGCCCAGGCGGCGGCAAACTCTTCGGCCGAAGGCTCTCGGTGGCCGTAATAGGCCGCCTCGAAAATGCCCAGGGTCGGAGTGACCAGCCTCCGGAATTGTTCGTCAGTGATCGACCGGAGGAGTTGCCGACCGGTTCGGCCCGGGGCCAGACGGAGCAGGCCGAGTCGGGAAAGCGTCAACAATTGATGGGCGAAGAGGCAGACGATCGCCCCGGCCAGGTCGCCCCGATCTCGACGCCGGAGTGCCTCCGACCAGGGGTCGGCCGGGTCATAGCCCAGTCGGAGCCCCGGTGGGAGTTCCTCCGATCGGGCCACACCTCCGGTGGACTCGGCCCGATCATCCAGCTCGCCGTCGAGCGAGGGTTCGTAGCGCCGCCAAAACCAGACCAGGACCCCCACCAGGATTCCCAGCCCCAGCGAGAACACTCCGAACGCGATCCAGCCTCCGAGATCGAAGCCTTTCGCGGGGGTGGAGGTTGGCCCGGATTGAGTCGAGTCCTTCGAGGTGTCGGGATTTCGATCGAGCGGGACCTGGATTGGTCGGATCGCGTCCTTGGCGGCGTCGTACCAGGGGAAGGACCCTTTACCCAACGCTTTGCCGATCTCTGGAGTCGTGCTGATCTCCTCGGCTTCGAGCGAGGCAAGACTCGGGACGGCGACCAGTGCGAGGCCGACCAGGACCGAAGGGAATCTCCTCACCATCGGCGATCCTCCCGGATGGTCCGGCTCACCGATCGGAGTCGAAGTTCCACCTCCCAGCCTTCCAGCCGGATCCTCTGATCGATGTATGTCAGGAACCGAACGACCCCGAAGAAGGCCGCCACCAACCAGACCGGGATCTGGAACCGGAGCGAGTCGAAGACGGACTGACCCGGCAGGTCCCAGGTCAGATCCTCGGCCATGAAGACCTGAACGATCCTCCCGGTCCCGAGGTAGGAAAGGGTCGCGAAAGTGTACACCAGCAAAATTTGCAGCCATCCTAGCAGGAATAATTCCCCCGCCCGGCCGCTGCAGAGATCGCCGCCCCTACGGATGATCGACCACCAACGGCCTCCTTCGAGCAGGATCACCTCGTTGGCGAATGCCAACCTCGACGGGATCAAGAAGAACAGGACAATTCGCAAGAAGCCATTGATTACGATCAGGGGTACCGCCGACCGAACGAGGGTCGAAGCGACAAGGTTGATCGACACGTTTCGGTCGAACATCAGTTTGCCCAGGACAACCGTCAAGGGTGCCGTGGCTATGGGAGCTTCCAGGAGCCAGAGGAACAGCGAGATGCCGGCCGATTCGTTCCCGAGCGCCCGAAAGAGTAAATCGTTCAGGACCACGAATGGTGCGATCCCCGCCAGGGCTGCCAGCCCGAGAGTCAGCGGTCGGCTACGGATTACCGCCAGGGCCAGGTCGAGGATCTCGACCAGCGGGCGTTCGCGGATCTGCACCAGCGTTCGTTCCAGCGCCAACGATGCCCTCCCGTCGATGATCGCGTCGGACAGGTCATTGTAGCGCGGGACTCACCCGGCCGCGAGGCGGTTCTCGGCGACTCGGGTCCTGTCCGACCAGATCGGGCCGGATTCACGGGGCATTGGGCGTGTCCGGCCCAGGAGCAGGACGTAAGTGATCAGGATCGCGACGCTAATGCTCGCGATCGCCGCCTTGACGGCATAGGGCAGGGGGGAGGCCGAGACGAATCCTTCGAGAAACGCCGCTAGCAGGAAGAGGATGACCGAAACTCCTACGATCGGGAGCGATCGGGCCGCCTCGCGTCGGAGCGAGGCGAGCCTCGACTGGCCTTGCGTCAGGATGAGTCCCGAGCCGAGCCGAAGTCCGCCCGCGCCAGCGAATACGATCGCGGTCAATTCGAACGGGGCATGCGAGGTGACGAATGTGAAGAAATTCCCGGCCTGGGGTGTCGTCGCCATGTGCCCGAAGATCACGCCGATCCGGATCCCCTCGGAGGCGAGCGTCCAGAGGCTTCCCAGGCCGAATAAAAGCCCCATGGCATAACATCTCAGCCCGATTCCGGCGTTGTTGAAAATATAGAACCCGGCCATCGCCGAATCATTCCGGTTGAGGCGTTTATCGCCCGACCCGTCGAGGGGCTGGTCGTACATCTCCTCCATGGTCTCGACCGTGGACGAGCCCACGACCTTCGCGGCAAACCCGGGCCGGGCGGCGGCCAGGAGCGTATTCAGGAAGAACAAGCCCCAGAAGGTCAGGAAGGCCAGCCGGAGCATCGGGTCGGCCCGGAGGCGACGCGGGACCTGATCGAAGATGACGTTGCCCCAGTCGGAGAGCCGGAATCCTCGTGCTCGATAGACCGCGTTATGAGCCCGACCGACCAGCGCGTGGAGATAGGCCACGGTCTCCCGGGGAAGGTCATGAGCCTCGGCCAGCATCAGGTCGGCGCAGGCCGACCGGTACAACTCGCCGAGCCGGATGATCTCGCCGGGGTCGGCCTTCCGGAGGGGTTTCCCCTCCATTCGATAGAGCAGAAGCTGGAGGTCCCGCCAGTCCTGCTCGCGACGGGCCAACCGGTCGACCACCCGCATCGTTAGCCTCCCAGGAAGACCCGCTGGTAATAAGCGCAGAGGATGGCGTCGGAGGTGGCCGACTCGGGAAGCCCGAACCGTTCGCGGAGCGGAAGGGCCAGGTGTCGGGCGATCTCCTCGCGACGCTCGCGGCCGAGACGCCCTCGATGGCGGACATAGTCCGAGAGTGCCCGGGCCAATTCCTGCCCCGCCTGGACTCGAAGTGGCAGATAGGCCAGGACTTCTGCCGTCAGTGATTCATCGACCTTGGTGACCGACGCCCGGAGCCTCGACTCTTCCACCACCACCATCGTACCTGCCGCCAGGTCGCCCAGCCTCTGGAACCGGGAGGTCAAAATCATACTGGCCAGGCCCGGCAAATAGACGAATGGCATCGGACCGTCGACGGAGCCAATCAGGTTGCGGATCACGGCCTGCGAACCCGTGATCGGAACCCCTTGAGTCGTCATCACGCGAATCCCGAGGGCTCGTTTGCCCAGGGTCTGCCCGTTGAACATTCCTTCGCAGAAAGCGCCGTAACCCCAGACGAGAGCAAAGATAATCGCCAGGATCGGCCCCATGCTCGCCGCCGACCCGAGGGTGAAGACGAGCGAAATCAATCCTCCCAGGAGGATCAGGATCAAGATCACCCCAAGGTCGATCAGGTAGGCGATGACCCTTCGAAATGGCCCAGCCAGAGGATACCGGAAATGGACGCGTTCCGGGGTGACCAGCAGGACCGAGGTGTCCAGTGGTTCCCACTCATCGTCCTCGACCGTCGCTGCCATCGCCAAACGGAACCCTCGGTTCGCAATTCAAGGAGGATGTCGAAATTCTGGAAGCCCCACCGATTATGGTGCTCCCGCCCTGGCCAATCAATGACCCACCCGGGCCGAGTGATTGGCGGATCGAGTGGCCGCCCCTCGACTCGATGGCTTCAGGTTGACGAAGGAATTCGCGAATAATCTAACCACGCGGTTTTGATAAGATGCAAAATTTGGATAGTTTGTGTCTGAATAATTGACTGGGGGGATTGCGTGGGATAAGAATCGGTGATTCATTTTGATCGAAAGTCTCGCCCGATCGAAAACTTCCGCCATCCCTGGATATCGGAAATGGTTCGAGAGTCCCGAGGATCCTCGGTGAGATCTCTCCGAAGGTCGAGCCTACCCGATCGCTTTCGACTTCTCGGGCGTCCTTGAGGAGGTCCGAGGATTGGACATCGCCAAGGCCGTCGGTTCCGCTTCTTCCCCTTCTCCGAGAGCTGCGATCATGAACAGCCATCAAAGTCGAAACGTGGACCGTCGACGTTTCGGGGCCCAACCTGGGCGCCCTGGTGCTTCGGGATGGCTCGCTTCGGGCCGTCGATCCGCATCTCGCTTCTCTGGTTCGAGGAGGAGGTCGCTCAGCCTGGAATGGCTCGATTCTCGGATCCTGCTCACGACATCCCTGGTCAGTGGCGACCTCTTCGGGAACGCGGCGGGTGGCCCTTTGTTCTCGAATCCGATCACCAGCCGCGACGGTCGTTACGTCGTGTTCGAGAGCAGTTCCAACAATCTGGTCAGCAACGATTCGAACAATCTTCCCGACGTCTTCGTCCGAGATCAGGTCCTGGGGACCACGCAACTCGTCAGCGTCAACGCGGGGGGGACGGCCTCGGGCAACGGGACCTCGGGCAGCTCCCTGGTCAGCAATCGCCCATACAGCATCAACGACGACGGTCGTTACGTCGCCTTCGTCTCCGACGCGAGCGACCTGATTGCCGGCGACACGAATAACGCCCCCGACGTCTTCGTACGCGACCTGACTCTCGGGACGACGAGCCTGGTCAGCGTCAACTCGCAGGGGTCCGGGCCCGGCGTCGGCGGGGCATTTGAGCCGATGATCAGCGGCAATGGGACCGTCGTCGTGTTCCAGGGAAACTCCGACGACTACACCACCAACGACGATAATGGACTCACGGACGTCTTCGCCCGGGATCTGATCCAGGGGACGACCACCCTGGTCAGCGTAGACACCGGGTCACCCCCGGGTAATAGTGGCGACGGCCCATCCACCGCGCCGAGCGTGAGTATCGACGGTCGATACGTCGCCTTCCAGAGCCTGGCCGACAATCTCGTCATCAATGATTTCAATGGAGTGAGCGACGTCTTCGTCCGCGACCTGACGCTCCAGACGACCTCGGTCGTCAGCTCCGGTACAGGATCAAGCTCGACCGCGAACGGTCCTTCCTTCGGCCCGATCATCAGCGGCAACGGGACATCGGTGGCTTACATCAGCCTGGCGACGGATCTCGTCAGCGGGATCACCGACTCCAATAACACTCGCGACGTGTTCGTGAACTGGTTAGCGAGCGGATCCAATTTCCTGGCCAGCGTCGACACCACGGGACTTCAGGCTGCGGATGGACTGTCCGGGGGGAATACGGGGGCTGACCTCAGCCTGAGCGACGACGGCCTGACCGTGGCCTACGCCAGCGACGCGGACAACATCGTCAATAACGACTTCAACAGCAATCGCGACGTCTTCGCCTACAAGCTCGACCTGAGCACCATCACCCCCCAGGTTACCGGCGGGCAGAATGTGCTGGTGAGCATCGATTCTTTCGGGAACTCCAGCGGTTCCGGCGAATCCTACAACCCATCCATTAGCGGCGATGGTCAGTTCGTGGGATTCGTCAGCCAGGCCGGGAACCTCGTCTCGAATGACTTTAATAACGCGACCGACGTCTTTGTCCGGGACCTGACGGCGAATACGACCACGCTGGCCAGCTACGAATCTTCGGGACTATTCAGCGGGAATGGAGCCTCGGGTTCAACGAGCATGGTCGCGGGGAACTCCTACCTGAGCGCGAATGGTCGGTTCGCGACATTCTCGAGCGTCGCGTCCAATCTCGTGGATAACGACTTCAACAACGCATCTGACATCTTCCTGGCGAATCTCGCGGGTCAGTTTGTTTTCAATACATCGAATTTCTTTTCCGTCGAAGGGGATGGGACGGCCACGATCACGGTCGATCGGATCGGGGGGAGCCAGGGGGCTGCCACCGTCGACTATTCCACCAGCGATGGGACCGCGCAGGTGGACCTCGATTATCTGGCGGCCGCGGGCACATTGGTTTTTGCCCCGGGCGAGACGAGCCAGACGTTCACGATTACCCTACTCGACGATTCGCTGATCGAAGGGGATGAGACCGTCAACCTGGCCCTGATGAACCCGACCGGTGGGGTGATCCTCGACAATCCGACGACCTCGATTCTCATCATTCAGGATGACGATTCGATCTTCAGCTTCGGATCACCGACCTACGTGGTGGTCGAAGGCTCGATGGTCGCTCAGATTCTCGTCACCAGGACGGGCAGCAGCATCGGGACCGACACCGTCGATTATTCCACCAGCGATGGGACCGCCGTGGCCGGTCAGGATTACATCGCCGCTTCCGGCACGCTCACGTTCTCGGATGGTGAGACCCAACAGTTTCTCTTCGTGACCTTGATCAACGATACGGTGATCGAGCCGGACGAGACCTTCGGCCTGACCCTGTCGAATCCCTCGACCAGCGCGTCGATCGGGACGCCTTCGTCCACGACCGTCACGATCACCGATGACGATTCCTTGTTGAGCTTCAGCGCCCCGACCTATACGACCGTCGAGGGGTCGAAGGGAATCCTCATCGTCGTCAATCGAGTCGGTGCGGCCCTGGATACCGTCAGTGTCGAGTATTCCACCGGGGGCGGGACCGCGACCTCCGGTATCGACTTCATCCCTGCCAGCGGGACCCTGGTCTTTGAGAGCGGCGTGACCAGTCAGACCTTCTTCTTGACGATCCTCGATGATTCGAAAGTCGAGGGGACCGAGTCATTCAACGTCACGCTTTCCAACCCGATCGGGAATGCCGCGCTCGGCACTCCGAGTGATTCCCGGGTCGACATCCTCGACGACGATTCGATCCTGAATTTCAGCGCCCCGACCTACAACGTCCGCGAGAACGACGGCGTCGCCGTCTTCACGGTCAACCGGATTGGCGACCTTTCCACGGTGGCCACCGTGGACTACGCCACGATCGACGGTTCGGCCTTCGCCGGGTCCGACTATCAGGCGACCTCGGGTACCTTGACCTTTGGTCCGGGCGTCGCTTCGCTCGATGTCCCGGTCACCTTGATCAATGATCCTTTCTTCGAGGCGACCGAGACCTTCAACCTGATCCTCACCAATCCCGTCGGATCGGTGCAGTTCGGCGTGACCAACCAGTCGACGATGATCATCACCGACGAAGATCCGTTATCGCCGCTCATCTTCGGGGACGATGTCTCCGTGTTCGAGGGAGATCAGCCCACGACCGTGGTGAACCTGGTCTATCGGCTCGACGCCCCGGCCGATTTCTCGGTGACATTCAACGTGACGACCGTCGACGGGACGGCCATCGCCGGCGAGGATTATCTTCCTTACACCGGGACCGTCCTGTTCAGCCCCGGACAAACGGTCCAGACGGTCCCGATCACCCTGATCGGCGATCTTACGATCGAGCCTGACAAGTTTTTCCTGGTCCAGGCCAGCAATGCGGATGGTGGCCGGATCGTCCATCCCGACCTCCGGGTCACGATCCTGAATGACGACTCGACCGTCGTCACCAATACCAATGACTCGGGGAATGGCTCGCTCCGGAAGGCGATCCTCGTCGCCAACCAGGCCCCTGGATCCACGATCACCTTCGCGATTCCCTCGACCTTCGTCGATAGCTCGACCGGAGTGATCACGATCTCTCCGGCGACGGCCCTCCCGACGATCGTCAATCCGACGATCGTCGATGGCAACTCCCAGTCGAGATTCTTCGGCCAGGTCCAACCCAGGATCATCGTTCAGATCGACGGTCATTTTTCGATCCCTTCGGAGGGCCTGGTCTTCGGGGCCGACTCGGACGGGAGCGTGCTTCAGGGCCTGTCGATCTTCGGATTCGTGGGCAATCAAGTTCGTTTCGAGTCGGACAACGCCGGGATCTTCAATAACTTCATCGGGATCGCGGCCGGGACTCCCGGCGACCGTCCCACTATTGAGGCCTTGGCAAACCCGTCAGGGAACCCCGGCTCGGATGGCCTCCTGATCCACGGATCCAACGCGACCGTCGGCGGGGCTTCGGCTTCGTCCCGGAACGTCATTTCGGGCAACAAGGGGCAGGGTATCGAGTTCGCCGGAGCGGGGGCGACCGGCGGTCGAGTGCTGGGAAACTACGTCGGGCTCGACCCCACCGGCAGCTTCGCGGTGCCGAATCTCCTCCACGGGATCGTCATCAATGTCGGTGCCGGGTTCAACGTCATCGGCCCGGGAAACGTGGTTTCCGGCAATCTCGGCGTCGGGATCGAACTGGTCAACACCGTCCACAATGTGATTGCCGGGAATTTCATCGGCACCGACGCGGCCGGCACACGGCCCCTGGGCAATGGTGGAGGGGGGATCTGCCTGGACGGTGCGTCCTTCAACATGGTGGGAGGCTTCAATCTCGCCTCGACCAATCTGATCTCCGGGAATGCGGGTCACGGGATCCTGGTACGTTACGGGGCCACGGGGAACCGGGTCGCGGGCAACCGGATCGGCAGCGACGCTTCGGGTCTCCGACCCTTGCCGAATCTGGTCAGCGGGATTTTGGTCGACGGATCCTCGGACAACACCATCGGTGGCTCGGTCGCGGGCGCCACGAACTTGATCTCCGGCAATGGGAGTGTCGGGGTCATCCTTCAGGGCGGAGCCACTCGGAATTTCATCGGGGCGAATCTGATCGGGTCCGACCTGCGGGGGACTTCCGCCCTGGGAAATGGGAACGCCGGAATTCTGGTCGAGGACTCTCCGAACAACATCATCGGCCCGGGGAATCTCGTCTCGGGCAACGGTACCGTGAAGGTCCCCGGGGCCGGGATCTGGATCGAAGGGGCGGGATCGGTGGGGAATCGGGTGATCGGCAATCGAGTCGGGACCAATCTGACCGGCTCCGCCGCGCTACCCAACACCTCGGTCGGGATCCTCGTCAACGAAGCACCCCTCAACCGGATCGGCGGGAGCAATCCTGGTGAGGGCAACCTGGTCTCGGGCAATATCGCGACCGGCCTGATGCTCTCGGGAATCGGGGCGCACGGAAACGCCGTCCAGGGGAATCTGATCGGCACCGACGCTTCCGGTACCCGAAGGCTCGGGAACGGTACGAGTACGATCGGCGTGGGTCTCTATCTGCTCAATGCCCCCGGCAACTTCATCGGCGGGACATCGCTCGCCGATGGGAACCTGATCTCGGGCAATAACTTCGACGGTGTCGAGTTGTTCGGGCCGTTTGCCACCAGGAATTTGATCCAGAGCAACCGGATCGGGACCGATGCCAGCGGGTCCGCGGCGCTGGGAAATGGCAAGGATGGCGTCGTCTTCGATCAGGCCCCGAACAACCGGATCATCGGCAACTTCATCTCGGCCAATGCCCGAAATGGAGTTTTCCTCTCGGGCTCGACCGGCAACCTCCTCCAATCGAACGCGATCGGCCTGGGTGTGGCAGGTCAGCCTCTGGGCAATGGCGGGTTCGGGGTCGTGATCGCGAATGGATCGACCGGAACCATCCTGATCGCTAACACGAATGTCAACAACAAGCTCGGACCTCTGAGGAATACCGATCAGGTGCCGATTACGGTCAGCCCTTCGGTCAATTCTCAGAAGGCCAAGCCGTCCCAGACGAAGTCGTCTCGGAAGAACGTCGTCAAGATTCAGGCGAAGTCGCATTCCTTCGCCAATCGTTCCATCGCCAAGCTCCAGACATCGGGCAGGTCGAAGTCGAAGGCTTGATCGGGGTCGCTGATGGTCCGCAGATTCGAAAAAAATCGAACGACCTCGCATAACCCGGGGTCGTTCGATTTTTTGGCGTCTCTGAGCTCAACGGACCGGAAAGCCGGGGAGCGAACTCTGCGCGCTCCGTCCGAACTTGATATTGAGGAGCAGGGCGAACTCGGCGTTGAACGGCTTGGGACCAGTCACCGGGGTGATGTAGGCCGCGGTCAGGATGGCCCGTCGGTTGAATTCGACGTTGACCCCGGCCGTCATGTCCAGGATGTCGGGCGTGGCGGCGATATCCGTGGCGCTGAAACCTCGGTGGTTGAGCGGGGTGGTCAGGTGAGCCTCGGCCAGCGGGACGATCGCCGTGAGGAACTTGTTGGGCTCGTTCGAGCGGTAGGCGTAGTAGCCGATCCCGATGTCATTGAAGAGTAGCGTCACATCTTGCGACATCGTCGGAACATTGATCGAAGAGAATCCCTGAGCATAGAAACGGTCGCGTGCGAAAATGAAACCCACGAACGGCTGGATCTGTGTGTCCCGGAAATAGCTGTAGAATTTATTGCCGCCGAAGGCTCCCGGCCCGGTGGGCGCGGTGACCTGGAGGCCCGCCGAGATCAGGTTGCCCTGATCGTCCGAGTAGAGGGCATATTTCGCGAAGATCGACAGGTCGCCCGGCGCAGTACTTGTGCCCCCGAGACCCTTAACATCGGCCGTGCTCTTCAGTGAAATCGTGTTCAGGGGGACGCGAAAGCCGACCGAAGCTCGGCCGTCGAGGATCGTCTTCTCGATCCCGAAAAGCTGGTGATAAACCTGGAGGTTTTCGACGGGAGTGCCTAGCCGTCGGTTCAGTGATGCGTTCACGTTGTCGAAGTAATTGAACGAATAAAAGACCCGATCCTGCGGCCTCGGACTCATGTTGTCCGAGATCTTCAAGCCGGTCAGTTTGACGAGGATGGACTGTCCTCGGGGATTGGCAATCCCCGGGTTTCCACCGCCAGGGGGGGGCGGTGGGGTGGGAGTTGGGAGGTCGGGAAACCTGGAGCTGGCCGCGGGTTTCGGCAGGCCAAGGACCCGGATTTGAGAAATCGGGGAGAAGTCTCCGACGAGTCCGGGAGGGGCACCCCGATCGCCTCCACCCCCCGCGAAGCCGCCCTGATTTGCCGCAAATCCGGCATCGGCCCCAAAGTCTCCCGGAGCCCCTCCTGGAGCGTCTGATCCTCCCGTGAACGCTCCGGAACCTGTCCCGTCGTCGGGGACCGAAAGCGGTGTCCCGTCGGGGCCGACTGGCCCGCCTCCGGGTATCGAGCCCGATCCCCCCATTTGGAATGAGGGGTAGGTCGATTCGGATTGCGGGCTACTCAGATAGGGACCAGTTGTCGTCGGTCCCTCCTGGGCCATCGTCCTGGCCGAGGGTACGATTAACATGGCGGTCAGAGCCGCGAGGCGGCTCAGTTGCGTCGTCCTTCGCATGGCTCGACCACTCCTCCTGGTAGGTCCGCTCTCCCGGAGTGTTGAGGGCAACCGGCCCTCACCGGCCGATTTCCTCCCCCCGGGCTCATTCATGGCCTCCGGCCACGCGGCGTTTCGATCGGATTCACCTTCCTGGATCATCAGACCGGACGCGTCGGGAGAACGGATCGGAGCTGGTCCGAGGTCCTCCACCGTACCCCCATACATCGTCTTCTCCAAACGTCTTGCTTGCACCTTTTGCAAGAGCTATTGAGAATCAGGTGAGCTGAGGAAATGGCCTGGCTTAAATTCCAACCGAATCCGCTCAAGGCATCGCTCGGTCACGCTAGGCTCGATCGGCCGTAATCTCTTTCAATCACTTCTTTTTAATCGCCCGGTGATCGATGCGCAACATGGGCAATCGTCGTCAAATCGCCCGAAATGTCGGACTGATCGTCCTATCGCTTGTCCTTGCCGGCCCGGCAAGGGCTCAGGTCGCTCCGAGTGATTTATTCACTGAACCTGTCCTTATCCTCACCGGAGATGGGCATCATGCGCCGGTCCGATCGATGCTTTTCACGCCCGATGGGGCGCAACTCCTGACCGGGGGGATGGACAAGGTGGTCCGGGTCTGGAATCTCGGGGCCGACCGGACCCGGCTGGCCCGGACGCTTCGCCCTCCGATCTGGCGAGGGGGGCGGGGCGAGGTCAACGCCCTGGCGATCTCGCCCCGAGGGGCCGAGGACGGCCGGCGACTCCTCGCGGTCGCTGGTTATGGAGTTCTCGCGGATCGTGGCGAAATCCTCCTCTTTGACGACCCCGGCCAATCGGGCCAGGGGACCGGAGACGTCCGGGGTCAGCTCTCGGCGAGGCCAGCGGTTGATGGTCACCCCGGCGAGCCCGGTCACTCCGATGTCGTGACCTCGATGGCCTTTACGCCCGATGGTAAATATCTCGCCTCTGCCAGCAACGATCGGACTGTCCGGATCTGGGACGTGGCCGGTCGCCGCCAGGTTTCGGTGATGGACCAGGCAACCGGACCGATTAACTCGATCGCGATTTTCGCCGAGGGGACGCGATTGGTCGCTGGCGGGCGGGATGCAACACTTCGCCTCTACGATATCAGCGATCGGGCTCGCCCTCGATTCCTCGCCCAGTCCGGCCGGACCCCCGGCAACCCGCTCTCGGGGACAATCCTTTCGCTGGCCGTGACCCCGGACAATCGATGGATTTTTGTGGGGACCGAGGGGGCAGGGTTGATCCGTTACGAAACGGCCACGATGGCCGGGGCCATTCTAAAAGCATCTCCCGGCCCAGTCCTGGCGGTGGCCGTCAGTCCGAACGGTCAGAGGTTGGCGACCAGCAGCGTGGCTCGGAAAGTCGCCGGTCGTCCCGACGACCCCCAGACTCTCGCCTGCCTCGTCGAGGTTCGCTCGGTTCCGGATGCCAGGGTCCTGGAGACGATGCCCGCGACTTCCAACCTGGTCTTCACGCTCGCGTTCAGCCCGGATAGTCGGAGGTTGGCCTATTCTGGCGGAGATTCGCAGGCAATCTATCTCAAGTCGATGGCCGAAAATGCCCCACCTCCCGAAGAAATTCCTGGGCAGGGGTCAAGTCTCTGGGACGTTGGCTTTCGATCGGATAGCCAAGCCGTTCGGTTCGCCCGGATCCGACCTCAGGTGCCCGGTCAGGCGGAGAATTACGAAGCATTTGATCTCCGAGGCCGATTCCTGTTCGATCCGGAGCCGGGTGAGCCCGCCTATCGCCACGCCACCGCAATCGAGGCGGGCTGGACGATCCGCCCGATCCGCCCAGGTCTCGTCAGTCGAGTGGATTTCCTCAATTCTCAGGGGCAGGGCTGGCCGGGACAACTCGACCTGGAGGACGAGCGGCGCTATTACAGCTACACCTTGATCCCTCCTAATGCCGAGGCCGGTCATCTCGAACCGGTTGCGGCGGTGGGCTGCGAAACGGGGGTCGTCCTCTGGAACCTGGCGAATGGTCGGAGGACCCGGTTCCTCAATGGTCACTCCGGCCCGGTCTACTCGATGGCCTCCTCACCGGACGGGAAATGGCTCGTGACCGGCTCGTCCGACCAGACCCTCCGGCTCTGGCCCCTGGCCGGTTGCGACCGACCCGCCCCCTTCGGAGCGCGCTTCGATCGTCGGGCCGACGGCGTTTGGATCGTCGGGGAGGTCACTCCTGGGGGTTTCGCCGATGGGATCAAGCTGAAGCCCGGGCAGGTCATCGAGAAATTCTTCGTCGGCCCGGTTGAGCAGTCGAAGGCACAGACCGATGCGATCCTGCCGGTCCTCGATGCCCAGCCCCCGACCACCATGTTCAGCTTGTACGCCAGGATGGGGCAGGAGCCCGAGCTTCTCCGGGCCGGATCGACCAAACGCGACTCCCCCGCGCTGACGCTCTTCCCGGCCGCCGATCGAGAGTGGGTCCTATGGACACCTCGTGGCCACTACGACACGTCCGTCGAGGGGGATCGCAAATACCTCGGCTGGTTGACCAACCGTGGCAGTGTGGCCCAACTCCAGTCGGCTCGATTTGATACGATCGACAAGTTTGAGAAACGGTTCCGACAGCCCAAGGCCCCGGCCCCGAACGTCCTGGACCGACTCCTCGACACGGGGGATCCGCTCGGTGCCCTGGCCGCGCTCCTCCCCGTCGCCCCGACGACCCCGGGACCTCGGAACAGTGGGATGGAGGAAGTCGCGCTCACCCCGGGTCCCTCTCCTGATATCCCCGCGCCCGTCGGCCCGGCACCGGGGCCGGGTAACCCCGCCTTGGCGGTGGGAGGCCGGATCTTGCTGGACTATGCGATCCGAGCCGCAACTGGTGCCGCACGGATCGCTCGAGCCTCGATCCTGGTCGATGGCAAGTCGGTCGCTCCCATCGCCATCGAAGCCGACGGGGCATCGGTCGCCGGTCGGGTCGATCTTCCTGTCCCGGGGGGGCGGGCTTCCGTGTTGACCCTGGAAACGGTGGATACCCTCGGCGTCGTCCGGACGACTCAACTTCCCGTCTCGAATCCCGAGCCACCCGCGCCCGGCCGTCGAGCCTCGCGACTCGAAATCATCGCGATCGGCTCGGAATCATTCGCTGATAAGCGGTTGCCCCCGATTCCTCACGCCCGGCGCGATGCCGAAGACCTGGCCCAATTTCTCAAAGATCGGCTCATCGACCCCGCGACCGGGAGCCGCTTCGCGCCCGAACGCGTCCGGGTCCGGACTTTCGTCGACCGCGAGGTTGCGGCTGGTCCGTTGACCGAGGCGCTCGACGACCTCAGATCGGGGGAGGGGAGCGAGGCCCTCAATTCCGATGACGTGGTGGCTCTGGTCCTCGAGACGCATTTCTTCTCGCACCGATCCGAGCCCATGTTCGCCACGGCAGAGCCCCCCGACGACCTGGCTCCCCCGTCGATCTCGGCTGCCGATCTCTCTGAACGACTGGGTACTCTCGCAAGGCTAGGGTGCCGGGTGGTCGTCCTGCTCGACTCCGTTCACAAGATCGAGTCGATGTCTCGCGAGGAAAATCTCGAGATCAAGGACTGGATTCGCCAGCTCCAGGCGAATAGCCACGTTGCGAGCTTCATCGCTGCCGATCATGGGCCGAGCCGGCCGATCCCCGGACCTCGCCCCTCGGTCGGGCCTCACCGGGCCTTCGCTGAGGGATTCCTGAGTGTTCTCGAAGCCCGGAGCGCCGGTCGGCTTCGGACCCCAGGAAACGGCCCGATGACCCTGTTCGAGTTTCAGAGGACCCTGATCGATTCGGTCCTGGAGAGGACCGGTCGTAAGCAGCATGCGCGGGGTTACTTGCCCGAGACGATCTCCATGGATGCATTTTTCCTCGATGCCAGGGAGGACGTCGAGGCTCGTCCTGTTTCCTTGAAGGACTGAACGACTTGGTCCGATGGACTATGCTTCAATGGATTCAAGGGTTAAGCGGCAGAAACGAAATATCTTCTCCCCCTAGATACTCCCGATCCCCCGCCGCAAACACGGCGAATCCATCGGCCAGGGCCACGGTTCGGAGGTCGGCGGAACCGGCCCAATCGAGCGGGATGGCCCGGCCTTCCACCAGGCGGGCGGGGTGGTAGGTCGGGCGATCGCCTCGATGAGAAAATGGCCCGTCGAGTTTCGCCGAGATCTGTCGTGGTGGAGATGGCTTTCGACCGGCGAGGGCATCGAGGGCGGGTCGGACGAACAGGAGGAATCCGACCACGCCGCTCACCGGATTTCCCGGCAGGCCGAAGACGAGAGTGGGTTGCTTGTAACCCCGAGGCGGGCCGATCCCGAACCAGAGGGGCTTGCCGGGCTTGACGTTGACCTTGTGGAAGATCGGCTCGACTCCGAGATCCAGTAGGGTCGCAGGGACGAGATCCTTGGTCCCGGCCGAGACTCCCCCGCTGACGATCAATACGTCGACCAATCCGGGCATCGACTCCGCGGATCTCGTCCGATCCTCCTTCATCCAGAGTTCCCGGCCCAGGGCGTCTCGGAGCCTGGCGGGATCATCGGGCGCGACCGGAGATTCGAACGCATGGCGGAACCCCCAGGCCCTTGCCAGGCTAGCGAGCATCACCCCATTCGAATTGCGGATCTGACCGGGGCCGGGACGCTCGGAGGCCGATACCAGTTCATCGCCGGTCGGCAAGATCGCGATTGAAGGTTGAGGAATAGCCAGGACTTCCGCCCGACCTGCTGAGGCGATCAAGCCGACCTTGGCGGGGTCGATCGTGATGCCTCGCGGGAGCAGGACTTCTCCGGCTTTCATCTCCCGGCCTTGAGGAAGCCGAAACTGCCCCGACGCGATCGGGCCCGACACAATAACGTGATCCCCCTCCATCCGTGAACGTTCGATCATAACCACCGCATCGGCCCCGGAGGGAAGGGGGGCCCCGGTCATGATCCGGGAGGCCTCGCCTTGACCAAGGGTTCGCGATGGCGTCCGGCCTGCGGTGATCTCTTCCACCACCAGTAGGGCTCGCTCGCCATCGGACGAGAGATCGGCCGATCGGACGGCATAGCCATCCATCAAGGCCTTGTCGAAGGGGGGGAGGTCGATGTCGGCGGCGATTTCCTCCGCCAGGGTCAAGCCAACCGCGTCGATGAGCGGGGTTGACCGCGCCCGAGGTGGCACACAATGGCGGAGGATGGCCTCGGTTGCCTCGTCGACGCTCAGCATGGAGCGGATCCCCGGCTCATCGCCCCACGAAGTTCTTGAGGAGCTTGGTGCCTTCGAGCGTCAGGAAGCTCTCGGGGTGATACTGGACACCTTCGAGAGGGAACGACTCGTGGCGCACCCCCATGATCTCGTCCTGATCGGTCCGGGCCACGACCCGGATCGAGTCGGGCAAGGTCCCCGGCCGGATCACCAGGCTATGGTAACGAGTCGCTTCGAACGGGTTGGAGAGCCCCCGGTAGACCCCCTGATTGTCATGATAGATCAGGGAGGTCTTGCCGTGCATGATCCGCCCGGCCCGGACGATCTCGCCTCCGAAGACCTGTCCGATGCACTGGTGTCCCAGGCAGACGCCCAGGGTCGGGATCTTCGGCGCGAATCGCTCGATCGCAGCCTGCGAGATCCCCGCCTCATTCGGCGTGCAGGGCCCCGGCGAGATGATCAGGTGGGTCGGTCGCTTCGCCTCGATCTCGTCCAGCGCGATCCCGTCGTTGCGGACGACCAGGACATCGAGCGTGGGGTCGATCTCACCGAGCCGCTGGACCAGGTTGTAGGTGAATGAGTCGTAGTTGTCGATCAGGACGATCATGGGGACTCTCAACCGTCGGCACTCGATGGGCCGACCTCCGTAACCCGGTGCGACCGCTTTTCCGAATCTTACCCGGTTAACCCGATCATCGGAAGGGAACCGGGGACTCGATTGCCGACACGCCGCACTCGGCGCGGTTAGATTACCATTTTGTAGGCCCACTAGATGGTAATTGACACGGAGGTATGGAAATGGCGTGCATGGTCGGTTCGGTGACGATTCTGATCGCGATGACCTCGACGGGCGGGATTTTCTTCAATCGGAATCCCAATCACCTGGTCCTTCCCCCTCAACCAGGCTACGGAGTTGGCTTCCCCAACGGGAATCCCGACGGCTACGGTTGGGTTGAACCTGGCGTGATGATGCCCCTGACGGCCGACCGGACGCCGGATTATTACTTCCCGCGTTATCTAGCCGTCCCCGCTTCGCAACTCCTGCTTCCGAATTACTACAACCCTTACATTTCGCGAGGTCAGCGATTCCTCCCCTATTCGGGTTGCGGAGGCCCTCACCCGGCCAGCGGGCCCCCCGTGGCCCCTGCGGTCGAATCGGTCCATCCTTATAATGAAACCCTGAACGATCGGCCTCGAACCAGCGTCCCGACCTTCAGTGGTCGCGTTGAAGCGACTCCGGACACCTCCACGACTTCGGGATTACGTCCCTGACGCGCTCCTGGGGGACCGACGCATCGTCCCTGCATGCTCCATCGGCGGCCGGGACGAATCGTTTCTTGTCCCCATCGAAAGTTGGTACCCATGCTTGCCAAGGTAATCTTGGGGAAGATACGATAACTCCTTCGTCTCCGAGAGCCTCCTCGACGAGCTCGATCGGCCCGAGGATGGTCCTCGAATTTTTCTTCGAACCTTTTTGGATTCGCGAACGTAGCTGGCATAAGGTCGGCCGCACCCGGGGTCTCTGGTCTTCGTCCTCATTCCCATGTTCATCTCGTCCCAGAGTCGTCCGTCCGAGCCTCCTCGCCGGTGTCGTTCCAGCTCGACCCATCCAGGAACGGGGTCATCGCGTCCCGACCCATCCTTCACCGTTATCAAAGGCACCTAGCGATGAGCCGCGACGTCATCATCGAGACACGAAACCTGACCAAGGTTTACCGCGACTTCTGGGGCCGACCCAAGGTCCAGGCGCTCAAGGCGCTCGACCTTAAGGTCAATAAGGGGGAGATCTTCGGCGTGCTCGGCCCGAACGGGTCGGGCAAGACGACGACCATCAAGCTCCTCCTCGGCCTGCTATTCCCCACCGAAGGCGACGCGTTCATCTTCGGCGAGCCGACCTCCAACGTCGCCAAGAACGAGCGGATCGGCTACCTCCCCGAGGAGTCGTATCTGTACAAGTTCCTCAACGCCGAGGAGACGCTGCATTTCTACGGCCGGCTCTTCAAGATCTCCAAGGCCGAGCGGACCAAGCGGGTAGGTCGCCTGATCGACATGGTCGGCCTGAACGCCGCCAAGCACCGCCAACTTCGCGAGTACTCCAAGGGGATGCAACGCCGGATCGGTCTGGCCCAGGCCCTGATCAATAATCCGGAGTTGATCCTGCTCGACGAGCCGACCTCGGGCCTCGACCCGATCGGCACGGCCGAGATCAAGGAGTTGATCCGCGACCTCAAGACCCAAGGCAAGACGGTCGTCCTCTCGGGTCACCTCCTGGCGGACATGCAGGACATCTGCGACCGGATCGCGATCCTCCACCGGGGCGAACTCAAGGAACTGGGCAAGGTGTCCGACCTGCTGACGGTCCAGGACGTCACCCAGATCAAGACGCGCGACCTGCCCGAGGCCGCCATCGACGAGATCCGGGCCGTGATCCAGCGACATGGGGCCGAGCTCTTGGCCGTCGATCATCCCACGACGACCCTGGAAGAGCTCTTCCTCCGGATCGTCCGCGAGAGCGATCTGCACCCCGGCCGCCGACGCGTCGGGGACAAGCCGATCGACGGGGCACCCGGCAAGCCGGCGCCCGTGTCGGACGAGCTCGCCGGGTCGCCGACCAAGCGCTGATTTGGCCTGACCGGGGCCGGGACCCATCGACTCCGGCCCGTCATCCATGGATTCGATCCCGAACTCCTGGACGATCGCTCGTCCGGGATCGTCTCGACCCGTCCGATCCGGGGCCGTTCGCCATACCTCCATTTCGTTATCCGAATCGGCGGCCGCCGTCAGTGCCCGCGCTCGAGGAGCCTCACCGCGATGAACCTGCTTCCGTCCGTCATGTTCTGGGCGCAAGCCAAGCTGCCCGGAATTCCCGACTGGTTGGTACCAATCGAAGAGTGGCTTTACGTCTTCGGGGAACCGAGCGTCTCGATCCCCGGCGTCCTGGGAGGCCTGATCACCTGGTTGAAAGTGGTGGGCCTGTTCGCCCTGCTGGCCTGGGTCTTCTCCTGGGTGGCTTCGGCGGTCCGGACCCGCGAGAAGGCCCGGACCAACGTCCTCGACATCGCGGCCCTGGTATCCCTGCTCGGCTGCCTGGGCGCGGTCGTGCTGAACGTCCTCCAGTCGACGAAAAGAATCGCGCCACTGAACGTCGGCGGTATTTCGGTTTCGAACACGACCGCGCTGGTATTCGGCCTGGTGATCCTGCTCTGGATCGAGCGATCGCTCTGGACTTCGATCCGACGGCTCGGCTCTAAAGGGGACGGGATGGTCCTGGCCGGGATCCACCTGGCCATCGGCCTGGGGATCGTGGTGGCCTACCTTCGACTGACCGCGATGGTCGCCATGGCGAACGCGACCGGGGAGTCTTCGGTTAGCTTCTCGATCGGGCGGGCGATCTTCGAAGGGGTCAGGCTGGGTGCGACCTACATGGGCCTGGTGGTCCTGGCTCGCGTCTCCTGGCTACTCCTTCCCGAACTGCTCGCGATGAGGCCCAGGCGGCTCTTCGCGATTGCCCGTCTGGCGATCATCGAATCGACCCGGAAGATGTGGGCGCCTTATGTGGTGATCGTGCTCTTCGCGGTCATCCTGGCCTTCACCCACTGGTTCCTGCCGGCTCCGCTCCAGAGGCCGGCGGAACTGGGCCGGATCTATGTCGGGACCTTGATGCTCCTCTGCATGCTCCTGCTGACCATCATGGTGACGGTCCTGGCCCCGATCAGCCTCCCCCAGGACATCCAGGCCCAGACGATCTACACCGTCGTCACCAAGCCGGTCCGCCGGCTTGAAGTGGTCTGGGGTCGGATCGTCGGCTACATGGCGATCGTGACCGTGCTGGTCCTGGTCTTCGGCATGATCAGTCTGCTCTATCTCTACCGAAATGTCGGAGGGACCCGCGACGAGATCGTGGCGCAGGCCGAGAAGATCCAGGCGACCGACCCCGACCGTGCCCGGTTCCTTTACGATCAGGCCGAGCAACTGGAGACCCGGATGTCGGCCCGAGTGCCGGTGAAGGGGGCCTTGACGTTCATCGACTCTCGCGGAACTCCCCAGATCCGCGGGATCGATGTCGGTCAGGAACTAGAATTC
Source organism: Tundrisphaera lichenicola (assembly GCF_051175385.1). Classification (GTDB taxonomy): domain Bacteria; phylum Planctomycetota; class Planctomycetia; order Isosphaerales; family Isosphaeraceae; genus Tundrisphaera; species Tundrisphaera lichenicola. Next base: position 1,550,430 of record NZ_CP195106.1, read on the forward strand.
CGGAGCCATATCGAGGGCGGGACGCCGGCCGCGGCCATCTGGCATTACGGCGTGGTCCCCGATCCTTTCGAGCCCAAGCGCCTGATCGACCGGCGGATCCCGGTCTCCTCGCTCCTGGTCCCCGGGACGATCGAGGCGATCGAGAATGATGCGATGGTCCTCGAATTCGGGATCGAGGCCCTCGAGCGTCGCAAGCAAGAGCCCAACGTCAAGGCCGCCCAGGTCGCCGCCGATACCGCCGAGGCGACCCGGGTGAAAGGCCAGATCCAGACGCTCCGCGAGGATTCGGCCAAGCTCAAGGCCAGGTTCGACGAACTGACGGCCAAGGCCAAGGCCGCCAAGGACCCGGACGAAATCGACCGACTCCGTCGCGAGGCTGCCGAACTCCACTCGCCCCCGATCCCCGTGGAAATGACCTTCACGATCTACCGGACGACCAAGGGCCGCGTCGGCGACCCGGTCTACGCCGAGATCGAGGTCGAGAACCCCCGGACCAACGTGGGCAAGTTCAAGGACACATTCCCGATCCACGAGTACTACACCAACAAGCGACTGCTCCCGTCGTCATTCCTGGTGGGATCCCTCGGTTCCTTGACCGTCACGATTCGTTGCCAGAGCCCGACCCAGTACCTGGGGATGGCCGAGAGCGACTTCTACCTCCTGGCCAATTCGGGCGACTTCGGCACGAACTTCATGAAGGGGCTTTTCGGGATCTGGCTCCAGGCCATGGTCCTGACCTCGATTGGCGTGTTCGCCGGGACCTTCCTCAGCTGGCCGGTGGCCCTGCTGTTCACGATCGCGTTCTTCGTCGCGGGACATGCAGCATTCTCGATCCTCCGCGACTTCTTCCTCCAGTCGATGATCGGCGGCGGTCCGTTTGAATCCTTGATCCGCCTGATCTCCCACGACAACCAGATGAGCGACCTGGCCCCAACCCTGGGGGTGGTCGTGGCCAAGACGTTCGACTCGGTGGTCATGCCCGTGATGTCGACGATGGTTTACCTCATCCCCAACCTGGCCGCACTTGACGTGAGCAACACCGTGGCCGAGGGCTTCGCCGTGAGCTGGCCCCTGATCATCCAGAACACGCTGGTCGCGCTGGCGTACGCGGTACCCTTCTCGATCGGCGGCTACTTCATCCTCAAGAATCGGGAGGTGGCGGCGTGAGTTACCTCACCAACATGCAGCGTAAGATCATCTTCTCGGTCGGCATCCTCGTCCTCTTCTCGGTCATGTACCCCTACAAGGAGTATCTGAAGAAGGAGGCCGATAAGAAGGATCTCGGCGAAGCCACGATCGGCGAGGTCGACACCGGCAGCTTCGTCCTCAAGTTGTTCCTGCTGGGGGGCTTCCGAGGGATGGCCGCCAACGTCCTCTGGACTCGTGCAATCGACTTCCAGAAGATCCAGGAATGGGACAAGCTCAAGGTGACGGTCGACATGATCACCAAGCTCCAGCCCCACTTCCTCTCGATCTGGACGTTTCAGAGCTGGAATCTCACCTATAACGTCTCGGTCGAGTGGGACGCCCCCGAGGACAAGTACGAGTGGATCAAGCGGGGCATCAAGTTCGTCGAGGACGGCGTCAAGAAGAACCAGAAGTCGCCCGACCTGATCTGGGACACCGCGTGGTACTACTACCACAAGCTCGGTTTCTCCGACGAGTCGATCATCCTCCGGCGCCTCTTCCGCGATGACGACGACGAGTCGTTCAAGCGCAGCCCACTCCCCGGCGGGAACATCTATCACGACAACTTCCAGCTCGGCCACGACTGGTTCGTCAAGGCGGTCAACCTGGTCGACGATGGCGAAACTCGCCAGAAAGCCGGGACCGTCGAGGTTGTCGAGCACGTGGACGCCCCCGCCCAGCGAAAGGGTCAGCAGGGTGACCTCCCGTTCCGCTCCATGCCCGCCCATGCCCAGACGCGTTACGCAATCGGCCTGGAAAAAGAGAGCATGAAGGGGATCGAGGCCACCTTCGGCCCGAGGGCCCAGAACGAGTGGCTCAAGGCCCATGAAGAGTGGGATAAGTTCGGACATCACGTCTTCGACGCGCACAACGAGGTGCCGATCGACGGCAAGCTGGTCCGCGACAAGATCCTGCTCGATAACAACAACATCACCAGCCCGGAGAAGTGGGCGACCCTGAGCCCGAACGAGAAATACTGGTCGGATCGCTGGGCCGACCAGATGAACTATCCTTACTGGAAGGATCGTTGCTCGGCCGAGATGGAAGAGGATGGCACCAAGGCCCGGAAACTGTTCTACGAAGGGACCAAGGCCTACAAGTCGGCCGACTTCCCGCTCGCGGTCCTGAAGTTCAAGGAAGGGCTGGAGATCTGGGATAAGCTCCTGGAAAAACACCTACCGTATCGCCGCGACGACCTGAACAAGAAAGATACCGGTTTGATCGTCAAGCGTTACGACCGTGCTTGCAAGCAGTCCCAGGTCGAAGTGCCCCCCAACACCCCGTTCTACGACCTCCTCAAGGTTTACGACGGCGACAACAGCAAGGATCCGTTCGACGCGCTGGAAATGCTCGACAACTCCAGCCGATCGGAATCCTCGCCCCAGCCTCGTTGAGCTTCCGAAAAGCTGGAATCCGGTCGAATCGGGGCGGGCCATCGGGCCTGCCCCGTTCGCGTTCCGGGGACTCCCCTTGGTGACGGAGGCCCGAATTGCCTACCATATCAACGTGAGGGCGGCCCGACCCGGACGCGGTCCCGGCCCGAGAGCCGCCCCTCCGTCTCACTCCAGGCCCGAATCGCCAATGACCACCGCCGTTCGCCGGACCATCCGGGTCGGGCATAGCCCCGACTCCGACGACGCCTTCATGTTTTACGCCTTGACCCACGACAAGCTCGACAACGTCGACCTCCAGTTCGTCCACCAGCTCGAAGATATCGAGACCCTGAACAACCGGGCCTTGAAGGGTGAGCTGGAAGTCTCCGCCGTCAGCATCCACGCCTTCGCCCACCTGGCCGACAAGTACGCCTTGCTCGCCTCGGGATGCAGCATGGGCGACCAGTATGGTCCCAAGCTGATCGCCCGCGAGCCGATGACGCTCGAACAGGCCCGCGAAAAAACGATCGCCATCCCCGGCAAGCTCACCACGGCCTATCTGACCCTCCAGCTTTGCCTTGGCAAGGATGTGAAGGTCCAGGTCATGCCCTTCGACCAGATCCTGCCGGCCGTGGCCGAAGGGAAGGTCGACGTCGGCCTGATCATCCACGAGGGGCAGCTCTTCTACCAGGACAAAGGACTCCACCAGATCGTCGACCTCGGTCAATGGTGGATGGGCCAGACCGGCCTCCCGCTCCCGCTCGGCGGTAACGTGGTCCGCAAGGATCTGGGCGAGGAAACCGTCAACGAGATCGCCCGCCTCCTCCGCGAGAGCATCGAATATGCCCTGGCCAACCGCCAGGAAGCCCTGGACTACGCCCTGAATTACGCCAGGGACCTCGACCCCAAACTCGCCGACCAGTTCGTCGGGATGTACGTCAATCAGTGGACCGTCGACTACGGCCCGAGAGGACGCGAGGCTGTCCGGACCTTGCTCAACAAGGCCAGCGAGGCTGGCTTGATCCCGGGCAAGCTCGACGTCCAGTTCGTCGGCTGAAATCGATCACCGGGAGCGGAAGCGGGTGGCCTGGATCGGTTGGGATCGTTCGATCGCCACGATCCCAACCGATCCAGGTCGGCCCATCGGCTTTGCCCTGCACAATTTTCGAGGGCCAGACTCTCTCGTGACAGCCCCGATCCGGTTAGACTGGTGCCATCCTCGGCCCTGAACCCCGCGACGTGGCGATCGACCTGACATCATGGCCGACCTTGGAGAGCTTCCGACCCATGCCCAATAGCTTCGGCTCGCTGGCCACGTTCCCGGTGGACGGCCGGACCTTTCGGTACTATCGTCTCGACGCCCTTCGCGATCAGAACGTCGACATCGATCGGTTGCCGTTCTCGCTCAAGATCCTACTGGAAAACCTGCTCCGGAACGAGGACGAGAACACCGTCACTCGAGAAGATATCCTGGGACTGGCCAACTGGGATCCCAAGGCCGTTCCCAGCCGCGAGATCGCCTTCCGCCCAAGCCGGGTCCTGCTCCAGGACTTCACCGGCGTGCCTGCGGTGGTCGATCTCGCCGCCATGCGTGACGCGATGCAGCGGATGGGGGGCGATCCGAAGAAGATCAACCCCCTGCAACCCGTGGAACTGGTGATCGACCACTCGGTCCAGGTCGACGAGGCCGGTACATCCCAGGCATTCCTCACCAACGCCGAGCTGGAGTTCTCCCGGAACCGCGAACGGTACGCCTTCCTCCGGTGGGGGCAGAACGCCTTCCAGAACTTCCGGGCGGTCCCCCCCGACACCGGGATCGTGCATCAAGTCAACGTCGAGTACCTCGCCCGCGTCGTCTTCAATACGGCCGACATGGAGGATTACGACGGTAAGTCGGAGCCGATGGCCTACCCCGACACCCTGGTCGGGACCGACTCGCACACGACGATGATCAACGGCCTGGGTGTCCTGGGATGGGGCGTCGGCGGGATCGAGGCCGAGGCGGCCATGCTCGGCCAGCCGGTCTCGATGCTGGTCCCGCAGGTCATCGGCTTCCGGCTCGTGGGCTCGCTGCCCGAGGGGGCCACGGCCACCGACCTCGTCCTGACGGTCACCGAGCAACTCCGCCGGAAGGGCGTCGTCGGCAAGTTCGTCGAGTTCTTCGGCGAAGGGCTGGCCAACCTCCCCCTGGCCGACCGGGCGACGATCGCCAACATGGCCCCCGAATATGGCGCGACTTGCGGGATCTTCCCGATCGACGTCGAGACCCTTCGCTATCTCGAACTCTCGGGGCGAAATAAGGATCAGATCCGACTGGTCGAGGAATACGCGAAGGCCCAGGGTCTCTTCCACACCGCCGACACTCCCGCCGCCTCGTACTCGGACACGCTCGAACTGGACCTCTCCACGGTCGAGCCCAGCATTGCCGGGCCCAAACGTCCCCAGGACCGCGTCCGGCTCGTCGACGCCAAGGAGTCGTTCCACAAGGCGCTGAAGGCGATGGTCGAGGCCAAACCCCCGGCGACCAAGGCATCCGGGCTCTCGGCCACGACCGACGTCAAGAGTGAGGACCGCCTCGAAAGTGAAGGGGGTGGCGGGACCGCCGTCGGTACCGAGGACCCGGAAGCCCCGGCGGCGAGCGAGACACCGCTCCGACAGGGCCACGTCGAGCACGGCTCGATCGTGATCGCGGCCATCACCAGTTGCACCAATACTTCCAATCCTTCGGTCATGGTGGCGGCGGGCCTGGTGGCCAAGAAGGCGGTCGAACGCGGCCTATCGACCAAGCCCTGGGTCAAGGCCAGCCTCGCCCCCGGCTCCAAGGTGGTGACCGACTATCTCGACGATTCGGGACTGACCCCCTACCTGGACAAGCTCCGCTTCAACCTCGTCGGCTATGGTTGCACCACTTGCATCGGAAACTCCGGCCCACTCCCGCTCGAGATCTCCCAGGCGATCCACGACGATGACCTCGTGACCGTCGCGGTCCTCTCGGGGAACCGGAACTTCGAGGGGCGGATCAACTCCGATGTCCGGGCCAACTACCTGGCCTCCCCACCCCTGGTGGTGGCCTACGCCCTGGCCGGGTCGATGGATGTTGACCTCACCAGCGACCCCATCGGCCAGGATACCCAGGGCAAGCCCGTTTACCTCAAGGACATCTGGCCGACCCAGTCCGAGGTGGCCGAGACCATCCTCAAATCGGTCCGGGCCGAGATGTTCCACAAGGAATACGGTGAGGTCTTCAAGGGGGACGAGCGATGGAATTCGCTCCCGGTCCCCGCGGGCGACCTCTACGAGTGGGACGATAGCTCGACTTACGTGAAGAACCCGCCCTATTTCGTCGGGATGCCCGACCAACCCCCGCCGTTCGAGGCCATCCAGAACGCACGGGCGCTGGCCGTCCTCGGCGACAGCATCACGACCGACCACATCTCGCCGGCGGGCTCGATCAAGGTCCAGGGCCCGGCGGGACGATACCTCTCGGAACATGGTGTTCCGGTCAACGAATTCAACTCCTACGGATCGCGTCGAGGGAACCACGAGGTGATGGTCCGCGGGACCTTCGCCAACATCCGACTCAAGAACAAGTTGGCCCCGGGAACCGAAGGGGGCGTGACCCGTCACCTTCCCGACGGCGAGGTCATGTCGATCTTCGACGCCTCGGAACTCTACCGAGCCGAGGGCGTCCCGCTCGTGGTCCTGGCGGGGAAGGAATATGGTTCAGGTTCCTCGAGAGACTGGGCGGCCAAGGGGCCCAAGCTCCTGGGAATCCGCGTCGTGATCGCCGAGAGTTACGAGCGAATCCACCGATCGAATCTGGTCGGGATGGGTATCCTCCCGCTCCAGTTTGGTGCCGGAGATAGCGTGGAAGCCCTGGGCCTGACCGGCGAGGAACTTTTCTCGATCGAGGGCCTGGCCGAAGGTCTGGCCGGCGGTTTCCAGGACGGTCGCGAGGTGACGGTCCTCGCCGTCAAGCCGGACGGCACCGAAGATCGATTCACCGCGACGGTCCGGATCGACACGCCCCAAGAAATCCGTTACTATCAGCACGGTGGGATTCTCCCCTACGTCCTTCGACAACTCCTCTCGGGCAAGGAATAGTTGAAGGCGGTCGTTGATTTCCCCGGTCGGTCCCGGCCCCCTTCCCGGGGACTGGGGACGCCCTCCGTGGGAACTCCAGATCTGAATTGACATCGAGCCGCCTGGAACGAGGCGACGGGTTTTGGTTAAGATCGCTTCCTGGTTTGCATGGTTCCGTGGTCGGCCGATCCTTCCCGAAGCCCCACGGTCGTCTGTTGGCCCGTCCAACGGTGTCCCTGTCCCGCACTCGCCCACCTATCCCGATGCGCCGGCGTCCCCCGCCTCGACGCGGCCTCCCGGCGGTGGCATCTTTCAGGAGTCGGCCTTCATGTCGCAAGCGACGACCGAAGCCACGAAGCCGGTAGTCTCCAAGAATCAGGCGATCGGCTGGCTTCGCCAGATGCTTCTGATCCGCCGATTCGAGGAACAGTCGTACAAGCTCTACCAGATGGGCGGCAAGATCGGCGGCTTCTGCCACCTCTACAGTGGACAGGAACCGGTCGCCGTGGGTTCGATCGGCGTCCTCCGCGAGGACGATTACGTCATCACCGCCTATCGAGACCACGGCCACGCCCTGGCCCGCGGGATGGAGGCCAAGCCGGCCATGGCCGAATTGCTCGGCCGATATACCGGCTGCTCCAAGGGTAAAGGCGGCTCGATGCACTTTTTCGACGCCGAGAAGGGCTTCCTGGGCGGCCACGCCATCGTCGGGAGCCATATCCCGCTGGCGGCCGGCGTCGCCTTCGCCAGCAAGTATCAGAACAAGGACTCGGTCTGCATCTGCTACTTCGGCGACGGGGCGATGAACCAGGGATCGCTCCACGAAGCGTTCAACATGGCGAGCCTCTGGAAGCTCCCCGTCATCTACGTAGTCGAGAACAACATGATGTCGATGGGCACCCAGCTCCATCGGCACTCCTGCTTGCTCGACCTGACGATCCGCTGCGGGACCGCTTACGGGATCCCCGGCTACTCGATCGACGCGAATGATATCGAGCTGGTCGCCAAGACCACCCGCGAGTGTGCGGCCCGGGCCCGGGCCGGCGACGGGCCGAGCTTCATCGAAATGAAGACTTACCGGTTCCGCGGCCACTCGATGAGCGACCCGGCGAAGTACCGGACCAAGGAAGAACTCGAGGATGCCAAGGCTCGCGACCCGATCGTCGCCTACGAGCATGTCCTCAAGGATCGCGGCTGGATCGACGACGAGACGATCGAGCGGATGCACGACGAGGTCAAGGCCGAGATCGAGGAGTCGATCGCCTTCGCCGAGGCCAGCGAACAGACGCCGGCCGAAGCCCTCTATCAGGACGTCACGGTAGCCCACCACATCCCCCAGGAGTGACCATGTCCGTCATTGCCTACCGAGAGGCCCTGAATCAGGCGATGTCCGAGGAGATGGAACGCGACGACCGCGTCTTCCTCATGGGAGAAGAGGTCGCCGAGTACGACGGTGCCTACAAGGTTAGCCAGGGGATGCTCGCCAAATTCGGCTCACGCCGGATCATCGACACCCCGATCTCCGAGGAAGGTTTCGCCGGCATGGGCATCGGCGCGGCGATGGTCGGCCTCCGCCCGATCGTCGAGTTCATGACCTTCAGCTTCAGCCTCGTGGCGATCGACCAGATCGTCAACAACGCGGCGAACATGCGGTACATGTCGGGCGGCCAGTTCGCCGTGCCGATCGTCTTCCGGGGCTCTTCGGGGATGGCCGGCTGCCTGGCCGCGACCCACTCGCACCGGCTCGAAGCCTGGTACGCCCACATCCCGGGCCTGACGGTGGTCATGCCCTCCACCCCCGCCGATGCCAAGGGACTGCTCAAGAGCGCGATCCGGTCCGACGATCCGGTCATCTTCATCGAGCACGAGGTCCTCTACGGCGACAAGGGAGAGGTCCCCGACGGAGAGCATCTGGTCCCGATCGGCAAGGCCGAGATCAAGCGTGCCGGCTCCGACGTGACCTTGATCACCTATTCGCGGTCGCTCAAGGCGACGATGGCCGCCGCCGAAGCCCTGGCCGGAGAAGGGGTCGACGCCGAGGTGATCGACCTCCGGACGATTCGCCCCCTCGACCTCGACACTCTCCTCGAGTCGGTCCGGAAGACCCATCGAGCGGTCATCGTCGAGGAAGACTGGCCTTATTGCGGCCTCGGTGCCGGGATCTCCGACCGGATCATGCAAAAGGCGTTCGACGAACTCGACGCCCCGATCCGCCGGGTCACGACCAAGGACGCCCCGATCCCCTATAACCGGGCCCTCGAAGCCTCGATGCTGCCGAGCGTCGATCGCGTGGTGGCCCAGGTCCGAGACGTGATGTACAGCAAGCTCTGAGAGTCACCGCTCACGAGATCCCGTAGGGCAGGGCTCCTCCTGCCGGGCCACGGATCGCGGCAGGACTAGCCCTGCCCTACGGAGTTCGTTCGGACGAGCGGAGGTTTTTTCCGGGATTCGCCCGGTCACTTCGTCCATTATCCGGGAGTACAGCCTCGTGCCGATCGAAGTGCCCATGGGTGCGATCAGCCCCACGATGTCGAGCGGTCAGATCGTCGAGTGGCGGGTCAAGGTCGGCGACAAGGTCAAGGAAGGCGACACCCTGGCCGACATCCAGACCGACAAGGCGGTGATGCCGCTGGAGTCGTTCGACGAGGGGATCGTCGCGGTCCTCTGCGCCCAGGTGGGCGACGAGGTCCCGGTTGGCGAGAAGGTCCTGATCCTGGCCGCCAAGGGAGAAGACCCCAAGGCGATCGCCGCCGCATCCGGCGGGGCCAAAGCGGCCGCTCCGGCTCCCGCGGCCGCTCAGGCCCCTTCCGAGCCCGCCTCCGCCGGGCACGAAGCCCAGGGCGCCAGCGAGCCCTACCGGGAGATGACCAGCAGCCCGACTCGGCCCGAGGTTTCGAACGGTCAGGATGCTCGCCAGGCGACCGCGTCCGAGGTGCACAACGGAGGTCGGATCAAGTCGACCCCGCTCGCTCGGAAGATCGCGGCCTCCGCGAAGCTCGATCTCGGCCAGGTCCCGCCCAGCGGGCCCGGAGGCCGGGTCATCCGGCGCGATGTCGAGGCGTTCCTCGCCACCCGACCGGCCGGTGGAGTCGCGAGCAAGGCAGCCCCATCGACCGTGTCCCGACCCTCGGTCGCCGCCGAGGCCCGGCGGATCCCGCACACACCGATGCGGAAGACGATCGCGAGCCGGATGGTCCAGGCCAAGCAGACCGCCCCCGAGATTCATGTCAGCGTCGACATCCGGGTCGATGAAGTGGTCGCGGTTCGCGAGCGTCTCAACAAGCAACTCGCCGCCGAGAAGATCAAGCTCTCGATGGGCGATTTCGTGACCAAGGCCGTCGCCCTGGCCCTCCGGAAGCATCCCGGGGTCAATGCGACCTTCGAGCCCGATGCGATCGTCGAGCATCCCGAGATCAACGTCGGCATCGCCGTCGCCATGGAAGGGGGCCTCATGGTCCCGGTCCTCCACAACGCCGACACTCTGGGCCTCCGCGAAGTGAGGACCGGCTCCGAGGCGCTGGTGGAAGCCACTCGCTCCGGCAAACTCTCGTCGAATCAGCTCACCGGCGGGACGTTCACGATCAGCAACCTTGGGATGTATGGCGTCAAGGAGTTCGACGCGATCCTGAACCTTCCCCAGGTCGGCATCCTCGCCGTCGGCGCCGCCGAGAAGCGTCCGGTCGTCGTGGGCGACACGCTCAAGATCGGCACGGTGATGACCGTCAACCTGACCGTCGACCACCGAGCCGTCGACGGGGCGATGGCCGCCGAGTTCCTCCGGACCCTCAAGGGGTTCCTCGAAGAACCGGCCTCGATGCTCCTATAATTCGAGGGGCGGCGGCGGACGGCCTTCGTCCGCCGAAAGTCCACCGGCCTATGCGGACCGACCGACCGATTCTCAAAGGGATCTCATGGCTTACGATTTCGATATCGTCGTGATTGGCGGAGGCCCGGCGGGCTATGCCGCGGCGATCCGCGCGGCTCAACTCGGGAAACGGTCGCTCTGCATCGAGCGCGATAAACTCGGCGGGATTTGCCTGAACTGGGGCTGCATTCCCACCAAGGCCCTCCTGACCAATGCCCACCTCGTCGAGTTGATCTCCCGCCACGGCAAGGCATTCGGCTACAGCGGCGATGCCCACTGGGATTTCGGCCAGATGATCGGCCGGAGTCGGAGCGTCGCCGGGAACCTGAACAAAGGCATCGAGCAGCTTTTCAAGAAGTACAAGGTCCAATCGAAGTTCGGGACCGCGAAGATTGTCGGCCCGAACAAGGTCGAGGTCAACGGCGAGACGGTCACAGCCGAGTCGATCGTGGTCGCCACCGGGGTCCGTCCTCGCCCGCTCCCGGGCGCGGATTTCGACGGTAAACAGATCATCTCCTATAAAGAGGCGATGTCGCTGACGACCCAGCCGAAGTCGATGGTCATCATCGGGGCTGGTCCGATCGGGCTGGAATTCGGCTATTTCTACAACGCGATCGGCACCAAGGTCACGGTCATCGAGATGATGGATCGGATCTTGCCGGGCGAGGACGAGGATTCCTCGGCCGCCCTGGCCAAGAGCCTGACCCGCCGGGGGATCGAGATCTTCACCAGCTCGAAGACCGGTAAGGTCACGAAATCGGCTTCCGGCGTGAAGGTCGAGGTTGAGACGCCGCAAGGTCCTAAGACGTTCGAGGGCGAGGTCATGCTCGTCTCGATCGGCGTGCTTGCGAATGTCGAAGGGGTCTTCGCCGATAGCCTCAAGGTCGAGCTGGTCAAGAACCACATCAAGGCCGACCCATTGCATGGCTACAAGACGAGCCTTCCCGGAGTCTATGCGGTAGGCGACGTGATCGGGCCTCCCTGGCTCGCGCACGTGGCCCATCACGAGGCCATTTGCTGCATCGAGACCCTGTGCGGCAAGAAGCCCCGGACGGTCGACTATTCGAACGTCCCGGGTTGCACCTATACCGATCCGGGTGTGGCGAGCGTGGGGCTGACCGAGAAGGCGGCCAAGGAGACGGGGCGGAAGATCCGGGTCGGCAAGTTCCCCTTCGTCGCCAGCGGTCGAGCTCAGGCGGCCGACGAGACCGAAGGTTTCGTCAAGCTGGTCTTCGACGCAGAGCACGGCGAGCTACTCGGTGCCCATCTAGTGGGCTCCCAGGCCACCGAATTAATCGCCGAACTGGTCATGGCCAAGAAGCTCGAGGCGACCGAGGAAGAGATCATCCACGCGATGCACCCGCACCCCACCTTCTCCGAGGCCGTCATGGAGGCCGCCGGTCAGTCACTGGGAGAGTCGGTTCACATCTGAACCGCCGGTGAAGTCCCCGATTGTCGATGTAAGCCGAGCATGTCCCGCCCATTCGGGGGCGGGCAGGCTCGACTCATCAGGCATCGCGATGATCAGGGCTGAAACCGAGCGAACGGGACCTTCTTGTAGAGCACGAGCTGGCCCACATCGACGGTTCGCGGGCCCAGGTTTTCGGGGACCACATAAACGAGGTCACCCTTCTTGGCATAGCTATTGTTGCCGAGGGTTACCTGGGTGATCGACAGCCCATTCAGACCGGGCTGAATCGCGTAAGAATTATTGGCGAAACTGGCGATCCGGATCGGGTCGTTCGAGACGGCGTTGCCGACCAGGTGCATCCGCGTCGTGGCCGCCTGATTCTGGGGCGGGACCGCCGAGTACAGGATTCCGAAGGGGTCGAGCTGGTCGATCTCGAAGTCGAGCAAGGCCCGATTGGCCCCGTAAAGGATATTGACCGCCGGTGTCACGAGCGACTGGGCACCGCCCTCATAAAGGTCAACATGGTCGGTGGCGATGACGTTGTTGACCTCGGGCCCGGTGACCTCGACGATCGTGTTGGGGGTGATCTGCGCGGCCGAACTCGGCCATCGGACGAGGAATTGACGAATATGGTCGGAGGCGATCGGGAATTGCTGCCCGTCCTGATTCTGGACCACGATCCATTTCGAGTTCACGTGGATGATCTCGGCCCAGGTCCCTCTGGGCGGGATTCGTGTCTCCGCCGGGGCCCCTTTCCGCACGTTGAAGAAGTCGTCCCCACCGGTGACGTTGATCCCGCCGACTCCAAGTCCGCCGGGATTCAAGCTGGGGTTGAACGGGTCCTGGACCAGCTGGGCTCGAGCCTGGAACCCGAGCCCGGCGGCCACGACGAGGCCGAGGGCCGCGATCCCGAACACACTTCGGTGTCTCATGGTTGAAGCCTCCGAATCCACCGGACCACCTCGTCCCTCCGGCCGCCCGACCGCGGACCAGTGTCCAAGCATCAATTTAACTTACCACTTCGGGTGAACAGGTTCGACCCTCCTCGGGGATTTTTCCGGTGAGTTCCCGCCGGGACTGACATCCATCTTCGGGTCTGGTTTGCGGCGTGCTGACCGATTCCGTAAACTGGAGACTCCGAGCGAGCCCGAAGCGAAGTCGCTCGGCTATCGGTTTCGGGCTTCCATCAGGGTGATCAGGCCACCATGAGCGATTCGGATGGGGCGTCGTCGTCCACCGATACCCCGCTCGTCTGGGCGGGTTACGGCCCTGCGCCCCGCGCCCGCGATCTGACGGGGGTCGAGCTGGGGGATTTCCAGGTCGATCGACTGCTTGGTCGCGGTGGGATGGGTGAGGTCTACCTGGCCCGTCAGAAGAGCCTGAACCGCCAGGTGGCCTTGAAGGTCCTCCGCCCCGACCTCCTGGGCAACTCGACCTACCTCCGACGATTCGAGGCGGAGGCTTCCTCGGCCGCCAAGCTGAATCACCCGAATATCGTCCACATCTATACCCTTGGGGAGGCCGATGGTCTCCGCTTCATCGCCATGGAGTACGTCCAGGGGACGAACCTCCGGGAGTACATCGAGCGAAAAGGCTCGCCCGACCTGCCGCAGGCGCTCTCCATAATGAAGCAGGCCGCCGTCGCGGTCGGCGCCGCTGGCGATGTCGGCCTGATTCACCGCGATATCAAGCCGGAAAACCTCCTGCTGACCAGGAAGGGGCAGGTGAAGGTGGCCGATTTCGGGCTCTGCCGCGATCTGGCCGACCGAGACCACCAAATGACCCAGCCCGGGGTGACCCTGGGTACTCCGCTCTACATGAGTCCGGAGCAGGCCCTCGGGCACTCGATGGACCATCGGAGCGACCTGTACTCGCTCGGTGTGACCTACTATCACATGTTGGCGGGCCACCCACCATTCCGGGCCCAGACCGCCCTGGCCCTGGCGATGAAGCACGTTTCCGACACCCCGGTAAACCTCTCGGTTTATCGCCCGGATCTCCCGGCCGACCTGATCCGACTCGTCATGAAATTGATGGCCAAGTCGCCCGCCGAACGCTACCAGTCGGCCTCCGAGATGCTGCGCGACCTGGCCCGGATTCGCGAGGCCGTCTCTGCCCCTTCGATGGCGGGTGTCCCGATTACTACGGGGACTTCGGCCGATTCTTCTCCCGAAAAATCGACGGCCAAGTTTGCCGTCGATCGCGAAAAATCCCCGGGGGGGCCCTGGAAATGGGATCCCCGAGCGCTGGTTGGCCTCGGTGCCATCGGTTTGATCGTGGGGGGCCTGGCCGGCTGGCTCGCTCACCCTGCCGATCTCCTCGGGAAGGATCCGGGTGGGAGGTCCGTACCTCCGGCGCTCTGGATCTCTCCCGATTGGACTCAGGTCGAGGTCAAGCCTACCGCGGCCGACCAGTATCGCCATGCTCAGCTGGTCGCCGATCCCGACGACCGAGAATCCGCCTGGGTCGCCGTCTCCGGGCATCATCCCCAGGACTCCGAGTGGGTGGCCCGCTCGTATACCCAACTCGCCGGCGATCTCTTCCGCCGTCGCGACCGGGGCCGGCTTCATTCGTTCGCCAAGGCCCTGGAGACATCGACGACCGGAAGAGACGAGATCCTGGCCAGGATGATGCTGGTGGGAGTGGACGAGATCGATGGCGACGCCGAGAAGGTCATCGGCTTCTTCGACGACAATTCATTCAACGTCGTGAATAACCTCCTCGACCCCGGCGTCGCCGACTTCGGCCTGACGATCGCGCTCGCCCTCCAGGACGACGCGAAGAAGCTGGGCCTGAGCCCGTCGGCTCGGGCCAAGTTGAAAGCGGTCGTGGCTCGACTGCTCCGGAAGTCGATCGAGATCAAGAGACTCGAAATCCAGGGTTGATTAGTCCGGATTCCGATAAGCTTCCCTTTAGATCCATCGCCGACTTTTCCCGAATGCCCCGATCGAGGAGTTTCTCGTCATGGCGGTCTTGAAGAAGGTGAGCCCCGAGCCCGCCGGCCAGCTCCTCGAGATCAAGGCCGACCCGTTCGTGATCGGCCGCCTCCAGGAGTGTCAGGTCGTCCTCGACTCGAATGGGGTGAGTCGCAAGCATGCCGAGATCCGCAAGGCCGGAGATCGATTCGCGCTGGTGGATCTCCACTCGCGAAACTTCACGTTCCTGAATGGTCGAAAGCTCGACCCCAACGAACCTCCCCCGGTCCTGGCCGCCAACGATAAGATCAAGATTTGCGACGTCGAATTCGTCTTCTTCCCGATGGTGCCCAAGGAATCGGCCTGGAAGCCGCAACCCTACTCCGACGAGATTGCCGTGACGGATGGAGGACAGGAGTCCTCCGGGGCCATCCACACTCTCGATGCCTCGCGCTCCAGCTCGATGGCCAGCGCCGTGAAGCCCGAGGTCAAGCTCAAGGCCATCCTGGAGATCTCGCGGAACCTCTCCAGCGACCTCAAGATCGACACCGTCGCCCCCAAGATCATCGACGCCCTGATGGAACTCTTCCCGCAATCCGAGCGAGGTTTCCTGATCCTGATCGACCAGTCGACCAAGCGGCTGGTGCGCAAGGCATTCAAATACCGGCCCAACAAACGGTCGTCGCTGGTAGCACCGTTCACGGACGAGGTGCCCATGAGCATCAGCCGGTCGATCGTCAATCATGTGATCGGGCAGAAGAAGGCGGTCCTCAGTCAGGACGCGGGGGCCGACCAGGACCTTCCCACCAGCGCGTCGATCGCGGACTTGAAGATCCGATCCGTGATGTGCGTGCCGGTCCTGACCCCCGATAGCGAGGTCCTGGGGATCATTCAGCTCGACACGAGCGACCGTCGCCAGTTCGGCCAGGAAGACCTCGACGTCCTCGCCGCCGTCGCGGGCCACGCGGCCATCGCCGTCCAGAATGCCGCGATGCACGAGAGGCTCTTGAGGAATGCGTCGCTCGAACGCGACCTGATGATCGCAGAGACCGTGCAGAAGCGATTCCTCCCGCAGGCGGTCCCCAAGATCCCGGGCTATGAGTTCTTCGCTTTCTATCAGCCGACGTACGAGGTCGGTGGCGACTATTACGACTTCATCCCATTGCCATCGAATCGGCTGGGGATCGCCCTGGGCGACGTGGCCGGCAAGGGGGTCGCCGCCGCCTTGATGATGGCGAAATTCTCGGGCGAGACTCGCTTCTGCGTCTCCACCGAGCCCACGCCCCAGCAAGCCATCGAGAAGCTCAACAACGTCCTCTGCGATGCCGGGATCGATGAGAAGTTCATGACGATGAGCCTCAGCCTGCTCGATATCGAGGAAGGGCGAGTCACCTTCGTCTCGGCCGGACATCCCCCGATCTTCCTCCGAAGGGCCGATGGCCGGGTTGAGGAACTGGGGGACGACATCTCGGGATTTCCGCTGGGGATCATGCCCAACTGGCAATACAAGCAGATCGAGGTCGTGATCGAGCCGGGGGATGTCCTCGTGGTCTACTCCGACGGCGTGACCGACGCCCGGAGCCCGGCCGAGGAGATCTACGATTCGCGCGATATCCGGAGGCTGATCAAGCGAGTCGCCGACTCGCACGGGGGGCCCGAGGCCGTCGGCAAATCGATCCTCCAGGAGATCCGAGAGTTCTCGCTCGGCCACAAGCAGGCCGATGATATCACGCTGGTCTGTTTCGGCCGGGTTATGGCGGGGAATGATTGAAATCGGTCGTTGGTTCGCGGGTCGATTCCGCGAACGACACCGAGATCGAGTTCTCGTTATACTATCCGTCTCACCCCATCAACCATTCGCCGCGAATTGATCATGTCCTGGAAAGTCGCCAACATCCGACTGGAACTCGACGAGCCCGAGCAGGCCCTTTCCGGGAAGCTGGCCGACCGGCTGGGTCTGGGCCTCGAGAATATCCAGAGTTATCGAATCCTGCGGAAGAGCCTAGACGCTCGACGTCATGACGACCTTCACTTCGTCTATGCGGCGGAGGTCGAAATCCCGGGAGATGGGGCCTCTCTCCGGGCATCCGGGATCGACATCGAGCCTTTCGTGCCCGATGGATTCGACTGGCCGTCGCCGGGCTCGGAACCGCTCGAACATCGCCCGGTCATCGTCGGAGCGGGGCCGGCCGGCCTGTTCGCGGGTTACCTCCTGGCCAAGGATGGGTATCGCCCCCTGATCCTGGAGCGGGGTCGCGAGGTCAAGGATCGCGTCGCCGATGTCCGAAGATTCGACTCGGGCGGGCTCCTCGACCCGGAGAGCAACTATCTCTTCGGGGAAGGCGGGGCGGGGACCTTCTCCGATGGCAAGCTGACCAGCCGGAATACCGGCCCCGATATCAGGCGCGTCCTGGAGATCCTGGCCGACTGCCACGGTAAGCCCTCGATCGTCTACGAGGCTAAGCCCCACCTCGGATCGAATCGGCTCCCTTTGATCGTCCGGACACTCCGCAGGAAGTTCGAGGAACTGGGCGGTGAGATCAAGTTTTCGTGCCGGGTCGAGGATGTCGAGGTTTCCGAAGGCCGAGTTCGAGGGCTGATGACCAGCTCGGGCTACATCCCGGCCGACGTTGTGGTCCTCGCCATCGGTCACAGCGCCCGGGACACCTATGGGATGCTCCTCCGTCGAGGGATTCCGCTCGAACCCAAGGCGTTCCAGATCGGCGTCCGGATTGAGCAGCCCCAGGAACAGATCAACGTTGCCCGACACGGGGCGTTCTCGGACCACCCCTCGCTCGGTGCGGCCGAGTACAATCTGAACGTCAGGGCCGGCTCCCGCGATCTCTTCACCTTCTGCATGTGTCCCGGTGGGATTGTCATGCCCTCGGTCAGCGAGCCTGGCTATTTCGGGACCAACGGGATGAGCCACAGCCGTCGCGATACCCAGTTCGCCAATAGTGGGCTGGTGGTGACGGTGGGGCCGGGCGACCTCCCGAGCCGGCACCCCCTGGCGGGCGTCCATTTTCAGCAGAAGGCCGAACGGCTGGCCTACATCGCAGGCGGGCGGACCTACAAGGCCCCCGTCCAGTGGGCGCACGATTTCCTCGCCGGTCGGGCCAGCCGGGGGAAACTTCCCAGCAGCTACGAGCGAGGGACGATCCCGACCAGCCTCGACCTGATCCTCCCGCCGATCGTCCTGGAGTCGCTGGAACGGGGCTTGAAGGCGATGGACCGCAAGATGAGAGGGGCATTCCTCCGGGATGCCGTCCTGTCCGGTCCCGAGTCGAGGGGGAGTTCGCCCGTCCGGATCCCCCGGGATGACCTGACTCGCCAGAGCCCCACCGTCTCGGGTCTCTATCCTTGCGGAGAGGGGGCGGGATACGCCGGCGGCATCGTCAGCGCCGCGGTCGACGGCCTTCGAACGGCTCGATCGATCGTGTCCTGCAAGGCGGCTCCGACCCGGTAAGGCCGGGATCCGCTGCCGGACTCGCTCGGTCATGGCGACCGGTCGAGATGCCCGTTAAGATCGTCGCACCGAAGATCGATACCGCCGTTGCGTAACCTCTCCTCTCCCGAGGCCCGGGGACTCGTCACCGTAGGCGATCATCGCGGATTCAAGACGAACACGCAGAGGATCTTGCTCGATGATGACGACCGGGGCCGACCGAGAAGAGGGGATGATCGGCGCCGGCCGGTCGCAGAACTGGCGATGGTATATCTGTGTCCTGTTGTTGCTGGGGACCGTCGTCAATTACATGGACCGCTTGACGGTCAACATCTTGGCCGGTCGGATCAAGGCCGACTTCCTCCTCAACAATGAGCAGTATGGCAACCTCGAACTCGGATTCGGTCTGGCCTTCGCCGCCGGTAGTCTGCTCTTCGGCTGGCTGGTCGACCGGATCGGCGTCTACTGGCTCTATCCGACGGTCCTGGTCGGCTGGTCGGCCATGGGGTTCCTGACCGGCCTGAGCCGGAGCTATGAGGAATTGCTGGCCCTGAGGATCTTCCTCGGGCTGTTCGAGGCCGGTCATTTCCCTTGCGGACTGAAGACGATCCAGGTTTTACTCGCCCCTCGGGACCGGGCCCTGGGGTGTAGCCTGCTTCAGAGTGGCACGGCGCTCGGGGCCGTGATCGCGCCCCAGGCGATCCGCCTGCTCGCCACCGACGACCCGGCCGGCTGGCGTCCGCCTTTCCTCGTAATAGGTGCCGGCGGTACGGTCTGGGTCCTGTTCTGGCTCTTCTCGATCCGCCCCCGCGACCTCTACATTCCCGAGCCGCTGAAACCGGTCGAGGTCGTTTCCAACAGGGATCCGAGCTGGGCTGGCTTATGGAAGCTGGTCTTCTCGAACCAGTTCCTGGCCCTGATGATCATGGTCATCTGCATCAATCTGAACTGGCATCTCTTTCGCGTCTGGCTCCCCCTCTTCCTCCAGGAAGCCCGGGGGTATGGCGAAAGTCAGATGCTTAACTTCGCGACGTTCTATTACATCGCCGCGGATCTCGGGTCGATCGCCGCCGGGTTCTTCTCGGGGTATCTCGCCCGGCGGGGCCTGTCCGTCTACTCATCCAGGATGTGGGTCTTCGGAGTCTGTTGCCTTTTGACGACCCTGACCACGGCCGCAGCCTTCCTCCCCTCGGGTCCGCTCTTGCTGGGAGCCTTGCTGGCCGTGGCCTTCGGGGGTCTGGGTTCTTATACGGCTTATTACGCGATGACCCAGGATCTTTCCTTCGCTCACCAGGGGAAAATCAGTGGAGCCCTGGCCACGATCACATGGCTGGTCACGGCGTCGTTTCACCCGATCTTCGGCGCCTATTTGGACCGGACCAGGAACTATGACTTCGTGTTCGGGGTGATGGGCTGGCTGCCGATGGTCGCGCTTGTGGCCATCCTCCTGCTCTGGAATCGCGGTCGAGGGCGGCTTTCACGCCTCGATGATCCCGATCCGATTACCGCCGATCAGCCCGAGCCTCCCGTCGGATCGCATTGACCACCCATCCCGGTTCGGAGGAAGACCCATGTCCGAGACGACCACCCGCCGAGGATTTCTCAACGCCGCCGGGGCGGCCGCCGTCGCCGGGACGGCCACGCTAGCACTGGGGGACGACATGCCACCTGTCTATGACGGCGAGATCGTGGATACTCACCTCCATCTCTGGGACCTGAAACTCCTGAACCTACCCTGGGTCGACTCCTCGACCGGACGCGCCAGGGAGATTCTGGGCCATGACCACCTGCTCTCGGATTACGCCGAGGCCACCCGAGGTCTGAAGGTGACCAAGGCCGTCTACATGGAGGTGGACGTCGCCGAGTCGGACGAGGTGAAGGAGGCCGAGTACGTCACCCGGATTTGCCGGGAGGGAAAGTCGCCGATGGTGGCGGCCGTCATCTCGGGACGCCCCGCATCCGATGGTTTCGGAGATTATCTCGACCAGTTCAAAGGGAATCCTTACATCAAGGGGCTCCGACAGGTCCTGCATTCGTCGGCGACCACCCCGAAGTTCTGCCTGGATCCGGCCTTCGTCCGGGGGATGAAGATTCTCGGCGAGAGAGGACTCTGCTTCGACCTCTGCCTGAAGAATGACCAGCTCGAATACGCGGCCGAGCTGATCGAGCAGTGTCCCGACACCCGATTTGTCATCGATCACTGCGGGAATCCGCACGCCGGATCGAACGACATGGAAGGTTGGCGGCGAGGGCTCGCCAAGATCGCCGGGCTCAAGGACCGCCAGGTGATCTGCAAGATTTCCGGAATCTACGGAAACGTCCAGGCCGACGAATGGCCCGCCGAGAAGATTCGCCCGATCGTCCGGTCGGTCATCGACCTGTTTGGCTGGGATCGCGTGATCTTCGCGGGAGATTGGCCCGTGGTCAATCTGGGGGCGTCGTTCCGGATCTGGGTCGAGACCTTGAAGACCCTAGTCCGCGCGGACCGGCCCGAGGATCAGGCGAAGCTATTCCGCAAGAACGCGATCCGGTTTTATGACTTGAAGAAAGGCTGAATGACCGGGCTGGGACTCGAACCCAGGACCAACGGATTAACCTACCTCATCGGCTTTCGCCGACCGCCCCTCATCGGGAGGGGCGTTGAGCGTCTGGACTATACCATCGCCATCACAGGCGTGCCGCGTCTAGTCTCTGGGGCCGAGGCCGGCGATCCGCCGGTCCCTTGCCTGCTGATCACCCAATCCTCCACCTTTTCGAACCGTCACGCTTGCCGTTACCGGCGACGTTGTGGTGGTCGAGGCTCTCAGGGCGTCCCAGCAAATTGCGGCATCCACTCTTCGCGGTTCGGTTTCTTCCCGCGAGAGGCTCCTATTCCTAAACTGGTGTTGAAGTCCGTTGCTCTACCGACTGAGCTACCCGGTCAGGGCAAACATAGCTTAAGCTCCGGGAGGCTCGCCGTCCAGTCCCTTGATGCAATTGGGTTGCCTTGATTCCGGGGCGTCAACCTGATCGAATAGCCGTACTTCATGACGTCGGTTATGTCGAGGATGGGAGTCGAGGTGATGATCGTCGGGGTCCCCAGAGAGGTGAAGTCGGACGAGTATCGCGTCGCGATGCTCCCCGTCGGCGCCGAAGAGTTGTCCGCTGGAGGCCATACGGTCCTGTTCGAGTCCGGGGCCGGGCTCGGTAGTGGTATCTCTGACTCCCTGTATGAGGCCGCCGGTGCGACGCTCGTGGCCGAGGCCTCCGAGATCTGGGAACGGGCCGATCTGGTGGTCAAGGTCAAGGAGCCCCAGGCTTCCGAGTGGCCCCGGATGAGGCCAGGACAGACGCTCTTCACCTACTTCCACTTCGCCGCCGACGAGCAACTGACCCGCGCCGTGATCCAGAGCGGGATCACCGCCATCGCTTATGAGACGATCCGCGACGCCCGTGGAACACTGCCGCTCCTGACGCCGATGAGCGAGGTTGCCGGGCGGATGAGCATCCAGGAAGGGGCCAAATTTCTCGAACGCCCCCAGGAAGGTCGAGGGATCTTGCTGGCCGGCGTACCGGGTGTCGCCCCGGCCGAGGTCGCCATCCTCGGCGGCGGGATCGTCGGCTCGAACGCCGCCAAGGTCGCCGCGGGACTGGGCGCGAATGTCCGGATCCTCGATGTCAATCTGGACCGGCTCCGCTACCTCGACGACATCATGCCTCCCAACGTGACGACCCTCTATTCCGACCGTCACACGATCCTCGAATCGGTCGAGCGGGCCGATCTCGTCATCGGGGCGATCTTGATCACCGGGGCGAGAGCTCCTCGGCTGGTCCGTCGCGAGGACCTGGCAAGGATGAAGCAGGGGGCCGTGATCGTGGACGTGGCGATCGATCAGGGGGGGTGCATCGAGACCAGCCGACCGACGACCCACCGGTCGCCAACCTATGTGATCGACGGCGTGGTCCATTACTGCGTGACCAACATGCCGGGGGCGGTGGGTCGGACCAGCACCTATGCCCTGAACAACGTAACTCTCCCCTACACGCTGCAGATTGCCCGACACGGCTGGGCGGCGATGGCGGCCGGATCGTCGGGATTCGCAGAAGGGATCAATATCGACCGTGGTCGAGTGACCAACCAGGCGGTCGCGTCGACCTTCGGGCTTCCATACGTCCGATGGGACGCCGGGACTTCCCCGACCTCGGGGACTTCCTCCGCGTTGGTCTGAAAACCGGCTATCCTGTATTGTTGAGGCGACCAAATGCCGACCTGGGAGCGATCGCCCCCAGGTCAGGCATCTTTTTCGAGGGACTGCCACGATGACTGAACATGACCACGACCATGACCATGACCACGACCACGACGAAGAGAGCCTGGAACAGGCCCTCGAACTCGACACTCAGAGCCAGATCTTCCTGGAAATGAGGCGGCAGAACCTCGACCTTCTCAAGCTCTCGATCGAGGTCGCGGGCCTGTCCGGCCAGCATCCACCGGTCAAGTCGGGCGATCTGAAGTCGGCCGTCAAGAACATCTGGGATCTCTACTCCGAATTCTATTCGTGGATCGACCCCGAGGAGTCCGAGGGGGACGACGAAGAGGACGACGAGGAGTGAGCCAGCCCGGTGCCTTCGAGGCCCTGGAGACGGTCGGCTGGGCCGGCGACGCCCGATCGGGCTGCGTCCGCCTGGTCGACCAGACCCTCCTGCCCGGCGAGTTCGTCACGATCGAGTGTCGGGATGTCCCGAAGGTCTGGGAATCGATCCGCTCGCTCCGGGTCCGCGGGGCTCCCGCAATCGGGATCGCCGCGGCCTTCGGCGCCGTGATCGGTGGACAGGCCGCGATCGAACAGGGGTTGGACGCCGTCCGATCCTCCGTCCGATCCGCCTCCCAGTATCTCAGGACCAGCCGACCCACGGCCGTCAACCTGTTCTGGGCTCTCGACCGGATCGACCGGGTCGCCGAGGTCACCTCGAAGGATGACCCTGCCGCGTTCCTCGATCGGATTCTGAACGAAGCTCGCGCGATCCTCGAAGAGGATCGCGCGATGTGCCGGGCGATCGGAGCCTTCGGGGCCGGCCTCATCGGGGCGGGGCAGGGGGTCCTGACCCACTGCAATGCCGGAGGCCTGGCCACCGCCGATTACGGCACGGCACTCGCGGTCTGCTTCGCCGCGTTTGAACGGGGCACGCCCTTCCGCGTCTTCGCCGACGAGACCCGCCCCCTCCTGCAAGGATCCCGCCTGACCGCCTGGGAACTCCAGCGTCGAGGGATTCCCGTGACCTTGATCTGCGACAACATGGCCGCCCAGGTCATGAAGGAACAGAAGGTCCACCTCGTCGTCGTCGGGGCCGACCGGATCGCGGCCAATGGCGACGCCGCCAACAAGATCGGCACCTATGGCGTGGCCCTCCTGGCCAGGGCCCACCGGATTCCATTTTACGTCGCCGCCCCTTCGAGTACCTTCGACCTCGCCCTGGCCGACGGCTCCTCGATTCCCATCGAGCAGCGAGACTCTCGCGAAGTGACCCACGGCTTCGGGCGAGCCACGGCCCCCGAAGGGGTCGACGTCTACAACCCGGCATTCGACGTCACACCGGCCGAGCTCATCGAAGGGATCATCACCGAGCGCGGGATCATCCGACCGGTGAATGCCGAAACGATCCGCGATATGATCGGCCGTCCTTGATCGAACACCCCACCAGCCCGAGTCCGACCATGATCGCCCACAACGTCTTCTTCAAGCTGACCGACGACAGCGAAGCCGCCCGAGTCCGGCTGATTCAGGCCTGCAAGACCTACCTGACCGGCCATCCCGGTCTCGTCTTCTTCGCCGTGGGTGGGGTCGAACCCTCGTTGAGCCGACCGGTCAACGACAAGGATTTCGACGTGGCCCTGCACATGGTTTTCGCCACCCTCAAGGACCAGGACGACTATCAAGTCGCTCCCAGGCACAACCAGTTCATCGCCGAGAACAAGGAGAACTGGGCCAAGGTCCGCGTCTTCGACTCGACGGTCGAGACGGCCTGATCTCCCTTCAACTCACCCCTCACGCCCTCTCCCAAGGGAGAGGGCGGTTGAGAACCCGCGAGCTCGAATCGCCTGGTTCGCGGCGAGTTCAGGGATTAGCTACCGGGGAACGTCGCGGGCGAGACGAACCCCGCTGAATTGCCAGCGAGCTTCGGGCGGGAAGAAGTTCCGATAGCAGGCCCGCATATGGGTCCGAGGTGTCGCGCATGATCCTCCCCGGAGGACCATCTGGTTGCACATGAACTTGCCGTTGTATTCGCCGAGCGCGCCTGCCGCGGGTTGATACCCCGGGTAGGGTGTATACGGGCTCCGGGTCCATTCCCAGACGTCGCCGAACATCTGCAAAGGCTGCTCATCTCCGCGCGGTCCGGTCGCCGGGGCCGGATGATATCGCCCGGATTCGAGGAAGTTCCCATCGATCGGGAGGCCGTTTGCGGCGACTTCCCACTCGGCCTCTGTCGCAAGACGGGCTCCCGACCATCGGGCGAAAGCATCGGCCTCGTAAAAGCTCAGGTGCGTGACCGGCTCATCCAGCTCGACCTCGAGGAACCCGGCCAGGGACATGGTCATCCATGGGCCATCAGCTCGATCCCAGTAGAGCGGGGCCGACCAACCACGGGACTTCCGGGCCGCCCAGCCGTCGGAAAGCCAGAACTCGGGCCGGTCATAGCCGCCATCGGCGATGAAGGAGAGATATTCTCCATTCGTCGAGGGGCGGCTGGCCAGCTCGAAGGGTTCGAGATATTGGCGGTGACTCGGAGACTCATTGTCGAAGGCGAATCCCGTCCCCTGATGTCCAATCTGGTGGACCCCACCGGGATAAGTGATCCAGCCGATCGGCCTCGTGATCGATCGGGAGGTTGGATTCCGTTCGCGATAGATCGGACGGAGCGGATTGCCTGCGAAGGCGTGCTTCAGGTCGGTGACGATCAGTTCCTGGTGCTGTTGTTCGTGGTGGAGTCCGAGTACGACGATTGGTTCCAGGGCCAGCGGCGCGTCGACTTCGACTGTCCCGAGCCAGCCCTCCATCTGTTCGTCGATCTCTCGACGGTAGGCGCGGACCTCGGCAATCGTGGGTCGGGAGAGGAGTCCCCGTCGATCGCGAGCGATCCGCTCGCCGATCGAGTTGTAATAGGAGTTGAAGAGGAAGTTGTACTGCGGGAATCGGGGATGGTAGTCCGACAGGGCCGCTGAGAGGATGAAAGTTTCGAAGAACCAGCTGGTGTGGGCGAAGTGCCACTTGACCGGGCTGGCGTCCGGCATCGACTGGACCACGAAATCCTCGGGCTCCAGGGGCTCTCCAAGCCGTTCGGTCTGGGCTCGGACCGCTCGATATGCATCCAGGAGGGATGAGCCCGTCGAGTGAGTGGGCTTCGACGACTTCGCCGGGCCGGGCGGGGTGATGAGGCTCACGGGTGTTGTTCCTTCCGTTCGGCGAGGGCGGGTCGCGTTGTCGACTCAGATCCGCCAGGTCTGACCTCCATCGGCCCGGACGATCTCGATCGTGGGCCGGCTCTCGCCCGGGACGAGTCGGAAGGTCAAAGGCAGGGCCTGACTGGTCAACAAGGTCGAGTTTTGAGGGGTAGATGCCCCGATCAGAATGAGAAAGCCGTCGATCAAACGATAGAGTTCCAGGGCCCACGGTTGGCGGTCGACAATCAGCAACTCCTTCGTGTTGACCTTGGCGTAAAAGTCAAGCTTTCGACGAGCCAGGTCATTGGGGCTGAGGATCTCGACAGCAAGATTTGGGCCGCCACAGAAATGAGTATCGCAATTTCGCGCGGGATTTCCCGCGAGATAAACCCCGACATCAGGCTCTCGATCGTTGGCCTTCCACCCTTCGACGCGATCGCTGAGATCGAATCCGTTGATCGCTAGTCCACCTCCCGCAAAGGGAAGCGTTTCCTCAAACACCATCCAGAGCTTTTGCCCGATGATCTGGTGTTCGATATTCGCGAGGGGCGACATGACGTAAATTCCATCCCAGACCTCATCGCGGAAGGCGGAGGGCGAGCGTTCCGCCCTCGCCTTCAGCTTTCGGACCATTTCGCGATCCGTGACCAGGAATCCGACGACGAGGTGATCGGGGACTCTCGACGAGTCATCATTTTCCCGCAGCCTTGGCTCGGGGCGCGGAGTGGATCGCACGGGCGTCGACATCGAGTGCGGCCTCCCGGAAGGCTTCGGAGAGCGTGGGGTGGGCGTGGCAGATCCGGGCGATGTCCTCGGCGCTGCCGGCGAATTCCATCGTCGTGACGGCCTCGGCGATCATGTCGGACGCCCTCGGGCCGATGATGTGGACGCCCAGGACTCTGTCCGTCTTCGCATCGGCAATCACCTTGACGATCCCCTCGACCTCGTCCATCGCCTTGGCCCGTCCGTTGGCGATGAAGGGGAACCTTCCGACCTTGTACTCGACCTTACGCTCCTTGGCCTGCTCCTCGGTGATTCCAACGCTGGCCATCTCCGGCCAGGTATAGATGACGCTGGGGATCGTCTCGTAATTGACGTGACCGGCCTTTCCGGCGAGCAGCTCGGCGAACGCCATTCCTTCGTCTTCGGCCTTATGGGCGAGCATCGGGCCGTCGATCAGGTCGCCGATCGCGGAGATTGTGGGGATGTTGGTCCGGAAGTGGGCGTCGGTCAGGACCTTGTTCGACTTCGGATCCACCTTCACGCCCACCGAATCCAGCCCGAGCCCTTCGGTGTAGGGTCGACGTCCGACCGAGACGAGGACACGTTCGCAGTCATACGTCAGGGTCTTGCCGTCCTTGGTCTCGGCGGTGACGGTGGCCCGGCCGTTGGCGACCTTCGCGCCGGTGACCTTGGTCTCCATCTGGAATTCGAGGCCCTGCTTGAGCAGGCTCTTGGCCAGGAGTTGGCCCACTTCGAGATCGGCCATCGGGACGATCCTGGGAAGGAACTCGACGACCGTGACCTTCGCCCCGAGCCGATGCCAGACCGAGCCCAACTCCAGTCCGATGTAAC
Source organism: Tundrisphaera lichenicola (assembly GCF_051175385.1). GTDB lineage: Bacteria > Planctomycetota > Planctomycetia > Isosphaerales > Isosphaeraceae > Tundrisphaera > Tundrisphaera lichenicola. The sequence continues at coordinate 1,577,705 of NZ_CP195106.1, forward strand.
CACCACCCACGACCAGCAGGTGGTCGGGGACCTTATCGAAGGTGAGGGCCTCGGTCGAGCCGACGATCACTTTCCCATCGAAGGGGAGGAACGGAAGCTGGATCGGAGCCGATCCGGTGGCCAGGAGGATGTGGGCCGTTTCCAGCGTGGTCTCGGTCCCCTCGTCGTCCTTGACGACCACGGAAGTCGGAGAGGCGACCCGACCCGTCCCGAAGACGGTGGTAATCCCTTGCTTGCGGAACAGGAACCGAACGCCTTCGGTCAGCTCCTTGACGACCGTATCCTTCCGGGCGAGCATGGCCGGTAGGTCGAGCCCCACGTTTCCGACCTTGATCCCATGCTTGGCGAACCGATGAGTCGCCAGGTGGTAAAGCTCGCTTGAGTCGAGCAGGGCCTTGCTGGGGATGCAGCCGATATTCAGGCAAGTCCCGCCGAGGCTGGACCGCTTCTCGACGCAGGCCACCTTCATGCCGAGCTGGGCCGCCCGAATCGCGGCAACGTAACCGCCGGGCCCGGCACCAATCACCACCAGGTCGTAACGCTCGGCCACCGCAGGCTCCTTCGTGTGTGTGCGAGGCCGGGCCGGGTGTCGCTCGACGGAGCGACACCCGGCCCGGCCCTGAGTCCTTGTCTCATTCTAGACGCGGCGCGATCAGAGTTCGAGCATCAGGCGCTCGGGACTCTCGATGCACTCCTTGATCCGGACGAGGAAGCTGACCGCCTCGCGACCATCGACGATCCGGTGATCGTAAGAGAGGGCCAGATACATCATGGGCCGGATCACGACCTGGTCGTCGACGGCGATGGGACGCTTCTGGATCGCATGCATCCCCAGGATCCCGCTCTGGGGCGGGTTGAGGATCGGTGTCGATAGCAGCGAGCCGAAGACGCCGCCGTTGGTGATCGTGAAGGTCCCGCCCTGGAGGTCCGAGACCGCGATGGTCCCCTCGCGAGCCTTGACCGCAAACTGGCCGATCGCCTTCTCGATCCCCGCGAAGCTCAGCTTGTCGGCGTCGCGGATCACCGGGACCATCAGGCCACGCTCGGTGCTGACCGCCACGCCAATGTCATAGGCATGGTTGGTGACGATCTCATTCCCTTCGATCCGGCCGTTGACGTTGGGGAAGGCCTTCAAGGCCTCGATCGTGGCCTTGATGAAGAACGACGAGAACCCCAGTCCGATGCCATGCTTGGCCTTGAAGCTGTCCTTGTATTTGGCCCGGAGCTCCATGACCTGCGACATGTCGGCTTCGTTGAAGGTCGTCAGGATCGCGGCGGTATGCTGGGCTTCGACGAGCCGCTGGGCGATCTTCTGGCGGAGCCCGCTCATCCGCTTCCGCGACTCTCGAGGACCGGAGTTGGGAGCGGGTACCGGGGCGGGAGAATCCGTCGAGGTGGCCGGGGCCACCGGTCGGGGCGTCTCCAGGTGGGCCAGGACATCCCCCTTCGTCAGACGCCCCTCGCGACCGGTCCCTTCGATCCTGGAAGGATCGGTTCCGGATTCCTCGACGATCCGGCGGACCGACGGGGCGAGAGGCATCGTGGCGACGCCACCATTGCTGGTCGACCCATCAACGGGCCGGACCTCGGGAGCAGCAGGCTTCGAGGGGGGCTCCACCGCCTTCGAGGGCGCGGGCTTGGCCGGCTCGGGAGCCTTGGCGGTGGGAACTCCATCCGGGTCGATCGAGCCGATCACGGCTTCGACGGCCACGGTGGTCCCCTCGGCAACCTGGATCTTCAGGGTTCCTGCGGCCGGGGAGATGAAGACCTGGCTGGCCTTGTCGGTCTCCAGCTCGTAGAGCGGCTCGCCGGATTTGACGACCGAGCCATCGGGCTTGAGCCAGTTGGCGAGGATGCCCTCGGTGATCGACTCGCTGACTTGCGGGACCTTGATCGGGACGGCGGCCATCAGACTCAGTCCTTGCTCGTGAGGGCGACGACCGGGCGGGCCGGCTTCGCCGAGACCAGATGCGGGATGGCGGCCCCGATGGCGGCCTCGACCAGTTCTTTCTGCTCTCGATCGTGGATCGTGTGGGAGCCGGTGGCCGGGCTGGCGCTGGCGTCTCGGCCGACATACTGGAAATTCTTGCCGGTCAACTCGCGGAGCCTGGCGTCGACGAAGGTCCAGCCGCCCATGTTTTGCGACTCTTCCTGGCACCAGACGAACTCGCGGGCTTCTCGATAGCGATCGAGGGCCGCCTTGAGGATCTCGCCCGGCCAGGGGAAGAATTGCTCCAGCCGGAGGATCGCGACCTCTCGCTCGTTGTTCGACTTCTCTCGGCGGGCGATCAGGTCGTAATAGACTTTGCCCGAGCAGAGGACCACCCGCTTGACCCGATCGGCGGGCATCGGGTCGTCGATCACCTCCTGGAAGCGGCCGGTCGCGAGGTCTTTGAGCGTCGAGACCGCCTGCTTGGCCCGGAGGAGGCTCTTGGGCGTCATGACGATCAAGGGCTTGCGGAAGTCCCGTCGGACCTGGCGTCTGAGGAGGTGGAAATACTGGGCGGGGGTCGTCGGGTAGACGACCTGGATATTGTCCTCGGCACAAAGTGCCAGGAATCGTTCGAGCCGGGCGCTGGAGTGTTCGGGCCCTTGGCCCTCGTAGCCGTGGGGCAGGAGCATGACCAGGCCGCTGGCCCGGCCCCACTTCGATTCGGCCGAGGCGATGAACTGGTCGATGATCACCTGGGCACCGTTGGCGAAGTCGCCGAACTGGGCCTCCCAGAGGATCAGCATGTTCGGCTCGTCCAGCGAGTAGCCGTAATCGAAGCCCAGGACGGCCGCCTCGGAGAGGAGGCTGTCGTAGACGCAGATCTCGGCCTTCTGGCCTGGCATGGTATTCAGCGGGATGTACGGATCCCCATTCGTCCCGTCTACCAGGACAGCGTGGCGATGGCTGAATGTCCCTCGCCGGCTGTCCTGCCCACTCAGGCGGACCGGGGTGCCTTCGATCAGGAGCGAGCCGAAAGCCAGGGTCTCGCCGAAACCCCAGTCGATCCCCTCGCCAGACTCCATGACCTTCAGGCGGGCGTCGAGCTGCCGGCGGATCTTGGGGTTTACGTGGAAATCTTCTGGGACGGCGGAGGTCGCCTCGGCGATTTGCTGGAGGGTCTCGACCGGCACTCCGGTCTCGATCGGGGCGAAAGAATAGGTGGGGGTGTATCCCTTCCAGTACCCGCCGAAGCCCGGAGTCTGCGGGATCTTGGCGGCGTGGTCGTGGACCTCGTCGTAGACCGCCTGGAGCTTGTCGCCGAAGGTCTCGGCGATCGTCTCGGCCTCTTCCCCGGAAAGCTCGCCGGATTGGATCAGTTTCTCGGTATAAATCGCGCGGATGGTCGGTCGCTTCTGGATCTGGGCGTACATCAGGGGCTGGGTGAACGCCGGCTCGTCATTTTCGTTGTGGCCGTGCTTCCGGTAGCAGACCAGGTCGATCACGACGTCCTGCCCGAAGGTCTCGCGGAAGTCGAGCGCCAGCTCGGCCACATAGACCACGGCCTCGGGATCCTCGCCGTTCACGTGGAAGATCGGGACCTCGATCATCTTGGCGACGTCGGTGCAGTATCGGGTCGACCGGCTGTCGACCGGCGAGGTCGTGAAGCCGATCTGATTATTCACCACGATGTGCACGGTCCCGCCCGTCCGGTACCCTCGGAGCTGCGAGAGGTTCAAGGTCTCGGCGACCAGCCCCTGCCCGGCGAACGCGGCGTCCCCGTGGATCAGGACCGGCAGCCCCAGTTTCCGGTCGCGATCCTTGAATCGGCGCTGCTTGGCCCGGACTCGACCCTCGACGACCGGGTTGACCGCTTCCAGGTGGCTGGGATTGGGCGTCAGGGAAAGGTGGACGGTGTGGTTGTCGGCGGTGACGTGGTCGGCCGAGAAGCCCAGGTGATACTTCACGTCGCCGTCGCCGGCATACGTCTCGGGCTGGTTGTCCTCGAACTCGCTGAAGATCATCCCATAGGGCTTATCCAGCGTGTTGGCCAGCACGTTGAGCCGCCCTCGGTGCGGCATCCCCAGGACGATCTCCTTGACTCCGAATTTCGCCGACCGTTCGATGACCGCGTCGAGCAGCGGGATCAGGGTCTCGCCCCCTTCGAGCGAGAACCGCTTGGCCCCGACATAGTGCGTGTGGAGGAAGGTCTCGAAAACCTCGGCCGCATTGAGCTTGAGGATGATCCGGCGCTTCTGGCGGATATCCAGTTGAGGCTGATTCCGGCTCGATTCCATCCTCTCGCGGAGCCAGGTGCGGATCTGGGGGTTCCGGATGTGCATGTACTCGACGCCGATCGACCCGCAATACGTTTGTCGGAGCGCGGCGATGAGATCGCGAAGCGTGGCCTGGGGCGGGTCGAAGAGCTTGGTATGGAAGGTCCGATCGAGATCAGCCTCCGAGAGGCCGAAGCTGGATAGGTCGAGCAGGCCCGCCGGGTCGCCCGGTCGGCTGAGCTGTAGAGGATCGAGGTCGGCAAGATAGTGGCCGACCTCGCGATAGGCATCGATCAGGCGGGTGACGGCGGCTTGCGCCGCCCCGTCATCGGCAGGGGCTCCGGTGGCTTGACCCTCGCCGGAGAGGGCCAGGCTGAAGCCCTCGCAGAACGCTTGCCAGGTCGAGTCGACCGAGTTCGGGTCGTCGCTCCACCTTCGATAAATGTCGTCGATCAGCTCGAGATTCCACCGGTTCGCGACCGTCGAGCGATTCATGGGAGCGTGATCCCCACCTGGGTCGCGACTGGGACGCGGCCCGTGTCGATTGGGCAGATTGTGCCGGGAACCCGATCGAAGCCCGGGATGTTCCCGCCTCGGCCCGGTTTTCCCAGCATAACGCAAACCGGAGTCTACCCAAACCCCGATCGAAGCCCGTCTTCTTCAGTATAGTGGAGCCTGAGCCGGCCGGAAGGGTCCTGAGAAGATCTGGGACTTTTTCCGGACCCGAAAAGGTCCATTATCCTATATCTACGGTCAAAGTCGCTCGATCCACTCAACCTTCGAAAATTTTGTCACAAGTAGCTTTTGGACAATATCTTCGGGAATTGTAGGGGATGACGATCCGGGATCATCCTCCAGCCAGACGATTTTCAGGGCTTTCAAGAGCCGTTCCCGGGAGATCGGAATATTAGTCAGGAAATCGGCATGAGACCGATTCCTCCGATAATCAGGTTTTCTGGATGGCTGCCTCGTGTATTGTTCCACCCGATCGAGCGGAAAGTCGTAGAGCAGGCTGGCATGGACGAGGAGATTGCGCCGGAGTCGTCGCTGGGCACTCCCCGAAAATTTGCGATCTCCGAGGGTGAGGTCTCCCGATCCGAGGACTTCCACCGACGGACAATCGACGCGAAGGCCCTGGGCTGTCCGTTCGAGAATCAGGCGTTGGGCCTGGTCGACGGTCCTCAATTCGGGGGCGGAATCGATCGGCATCACGATCGTGAAATTGAGGGCTCCCGGCCCGATCACGACCGTACCCCCTCCGCTCGATCTCCGGGCGATCGGGACGCCGTCGGCCTCGCAGGCCTCGCGGCGAACATCCTCGTTGATCCGGCCGGATGCCCCTAGGACGATGGCCAGGTGGTCCAGCTCCCAGACTCGCAGCAAGGCCGGCCCGCCTCGCTCTTCGGCCTCCAAAAGCAGGGCTTCGTCCAGGGCCAGGTTCTCGCCCACGGTCGCCAAGGTGATGTCGAGATAGCGGAAGATCGGCCAGTTCATCAGAATCCGGGCAACCTCTTGTTCAGGCCGAACTGAGCGGGGATCATCTCCTCGATCTACTGTCCTGGCTCGTTCCTCGGAGAATCGACGAATGTCCGAAGATCTGCCCGAACTCTATCGCCACGACCAGTTCATTGCTCGGCGTCAGGTCTTCAAGCTGTTCGGTGCGGGGTTCACGATCTATAGCCTGGACGGCCAGGTCCTGGCCTCGTCGATCCAGAAGGCCTTCCGCCTCAAGGAAGATATCCGGGTCGCTGCGGGGCCTACCGGAGGTCCGGAGATCCTCCAGATCGCGGCCGATCGGATCATCGACTTCAGTGCGGCTTATCGGGTCACCGATGTTCGGATCGGGGAGCCGATCGGGACGCTCCGGCGGAAGGGCTGGAGTTCGATGTTCCGGGATTCCTGGGAGATTCTCGATGCTTCGGGCATCGTCCGGGGCCGGGTGACCGAGGACAGCGGCTGGAAGGCGGCCGCGCGGCGGATGATCGAATTTGCCTCGTTCTTCCTCCCACAGACGTTTCATATCGAGGTCGAAGGGCGTGTCGTGGGGACGATGCAGCAGAATTTTAACCCATTCGTCCAGAAATACTTCGTCGACCTGACTCAAGACGCCGAAGCGATTTTGCCCCGGCAACTCGCGGTGGCCACGGTGATCCTGCTGCTGGCCGTCGAGGATCGGCAGGGCTGATCGGAATTGATGGAGATCGCCTCGCCGCCCGGACGATCGGGCGGCGAGGCGTGTCCCGAGCCGGTCCGGAAATTTTATTCGTCCGACTTGAAGACCGCGTGACAGGCGGCGCAGGTCTTGTTGTACGGGGTGAAGGCATCCTTGACGTCGGCCAGGGCGACGTCCTCCTTGGCGGCGACCTTCGACAGCTCCTCGGCCGACTTGATCATGTCGTCCATCAGCTTCTCCCACTCGGCGATGGGCTTCTTCTCCTTCTCGGCCGAATCCTTGATCGCGCGCGCTTCCTTGGCGAGCTTGACGATCTCGTCGGCGTTCTTGGAGATGGTCGAGCCGCTCTTCTTGAACTCGGTGGCGGTCCGGATCGACTTCCTGATGGCGTTGTGCTTCGAGCTGACCTTTTCCATGATCTTGCCGGTCGGCGACTCGTCGTCGTCGAAATCGGAGGCGAAGGCCAGGCTGCCGATCAGGCCGAGGGTGACCGTCAGGACTGCGAATTTTCGCAACATACTGCATAGCTCCGAGGGTTTTCGTGGGATCTAGGTAGGGCAGGCATTCGGGGTGTGATCCAACCTGCGGGTTAGGTCCACCATAAAGGTTAGGTCGCGTCGGATCAAGCGTCATGCCATCGGCCCTGGGCCGGGCGTTTCGCGATGGACCCTTTCCGGGGTACACTAGTCGGCCCGCCCACCGGGCGCGATCCGAAGACCCGAAGCCGAACCCAAGCCCCGCGGATGACCATGCCCGAGCCGATCGACTACAAGTCTTCCGGCGTCGACCTCGACGCCTATGAAGAGACGATGGCCCTGCTCCCCCGGCTCCTCAAGCGGACGTACACCCCTCGAGTGATCGAGTGGCCGGGCGGGTTCGCCGGACTATTCCGGCTCGACGCCAACATCGGGCTGTTCACCCGGACCTATCGCGACCCGGTCCTAGTCGCCTCGACCGACGGGGTGGGAACCAAGTTGAAGCTGGCCTTCGCCACCGGTCGGCACGAAACGGTCGGCATCGACCTGGTGGCGATGTCGGTCAACGACTGCCTCTGTGCCGGGGCCGAACCTCTCCTGTTTCTCGACTATGTCGCCATGAGCCGCGACGACCCGAAACTGACCGAGAAGGTGGTGCAGGGGATCTCCGACGGCTGCGTCGAGGCCGAGTGTGCCCTGCTCGGCGGCGAGACCGCGATCTTGCCCGATTTCTACCACAACGGTGAGTACGATCTGGCCGGCTTCTGCCTGGGCGTGGTCGACCGCAAGCAGATCCTCGACGGCAAGGAAATCCGGCCCGGCGACAAGGTGATCGGCCTGGCCAGCTCGGGGTTGCACTCCAACGGCTATAGCCTGGCACGAAAGCTGGCCTTCGACGGGGCGGGCCTCCAGCCCGACTCGTTCGTCCCCGAACTGGGATGCACGGTCGCCGACGAGTTCCTCCGGCCGACCCGGCTTTATGTCCGGGCCCTGAAGACGGTCTACCGCCACTATCGGGTCAAGCGGATCGTCCACGGGATCGCCCACATCACCGGGGGCGGTTTGATCGACAATCCCCCTCGAATTCTGCCCGAAGGTTGCGGGATCCGCCTCCGGAAGTCGTGGGATATCCCCAAGGTCTTCCCCTGGCTCCAGTCGATCGGCAACGTCCCCGACGCCGAGATGTTCCGCGTCTTCAACATGGGGATCGGCATGGTCCTGATCGTCGCCGAATATTACGCCGACGCGATCACTCGCTACCTCCGATCCGAGGTCGACCTCCCCGCCTGGGTGATCGGCGAGGTGGTCGACGGCGAGAAGACGGTCGAGTGGGACGAATCACCGGCCTGAGCCCAACTGGGCGACCTTGCCGCCCTCCAGATGGCGGTCGAGCGCCCCCTTGAGGAACGCGGAGAAGACCTCGGGAGAGACCTTGCCGCCGAGCTTGCCGAGGACCTTCCCCTCGCCATCGAGCGCGACGTAGTTGGGGTTGGTGACTTCGTCGAACAATCTGGCTTCGAGGTCGATATTCTTCTCGGCCAATTCGATCCTGTCTTCCTGCCGGATCGACTTGATGGGGACGGTATCGGTGTAGAGCTGGATCGTGACGAACTTCTTGAGGAGATCCACCACCTCGGGACGGGGCAGGACCTCCTGCTCCATCAATCGACAGTTGGCGCAGTTGACCCCGGTGAAGTCGATCAGGACGGGGCGATTCTCCGCCTTCGCCCGTTCCAGAGCTCCCTCGTAGCTCATCCCCCAGGCAACCCCGTGGAAGGCGGTCTGCTCGCGCTCGGCTTGCTTGGGATCGTTGGACGTGGCGGGTTTGGCGAGCATCTCGCCCCCTCCACTGCCGCCGATGCATTCGGGAGCCTTTAGCTCGCCCGCGTCGGCCGGCAGAAGTCCCACGACGAGATACCAGATCTTGTTCTGCGGGGGACGGCCGAAGAGGGCGGGGGCCAGGAACAGGGCCAGGCTCAGGAAGAGCCAGCCGCCGATCATCCGGCCCGGCCCGACCTTCACGTCCTCGTAATCGTGGTCGGTCCGGAAGAGGCCCAGGAGATAGATCCCGCAGATCAGGGCCAGGACGACCCAGAGGGTCAGGACGGTGTAGGCATTGAACCAGGCCTCGTTCGGGACCACGAAGTAGGTCTCGGCCGTGTTCAGGAACTTGAACGCTGCGCCGATCTCGATCAGGCCGCCGACCACCTTCACGGTGTTCATCCAGTCGCCGCTCTTGGGCATCTTCGCCAGGAGTCCGGGAGAAAGGGCTAGCAAGAAGAACGGGAAGGCCAGGACCGAGGCGAACGTGGCCAGGCCGATTACCGGATAGAGCAATTGCCCCTTGGCCGCCATCACCAGCAGGACCCCCACGACCGGGAAGGTGCAGGTGAACGAGGTGATCGTCAGGGTGAGGGCCATGAACATGACCCCGATCAGCCCCCCCTTACCTTCTCCCTTGGCCGATGCATTGAGCATGAAGCTCGGCAGGCTGATCTCGAACAGCCCGAGCAGACTCAGGCCGAATACGAGGAAGAGAGCGGCGACGCCCAGGTTGAGCCAGGGATTGTTCGCCAGCTTGGAGAGCGATGCGGCCCCGAAGGTGATCGAGAAGAGGAGCCCGATCGCCATGAAGATCCCGATGATCGACAGGCAATAAGTGATAGCCAGGCCGGTCGTCGAGCCGTTCTTCTTCTGCCCCTGCTTGACGAAGAAATTCACCGTCACCGGGATCATCGGCCAGACACACGGCATCGCCAGGGCGAACAGTCCGCCCCCGGCGCAGAACAGGAGGAAGGCGAGGAATCCATCTTCGGGGGCCGTGCCCGTCGCTGAATCGGAAGACTCGCCGTTCGAATCCGATTTCTGAGTGACGTCCGTTTCCGGGACAGGGACGCTCGCCACGACCGGCGCTTTCGTGTTCGTCGGGGCTGGGTTGGGGTTCGAGGGGGAAGCCTCCGTCAAGGGCACGGGAGCCGCCGCGACCGGCCCTCCCTCCAGGACTTCGATCTCGGCGGCGGGGAGGGTCAGGCGAGTGGGCAGTGAACAACTGGCGTTCGTGCAGATCATATAGCTGATCTGGGCACGGACCGATTTCGAGCCGGGCGAAGTCCCCGCCGGAATCTCAAGGGGGAGGCTCCAGGAGACTTCATCCTCATAGAATTCGAGGAAGGGGAGGTTCTGGAACGCCTCGTCTTTCTTCTTGAGAGGTGGTCGGGAAGGCGTCCACTCCTCTCCCTTGGCCACGAGTCCCGCCGGATCGAAGAGATCGAACGAGGTAAACTTGGGGCCGTTGGCCGGTGGATCGTTTGTGAACTTGTAGATGTGCCAGGGGGCGTCGATCTTCGCCTTCACCGTCAGCGTGACGGTCTCGCCTGGTTTTGCCTTCGCAGGGGTGATCTCGGTCGAGAAGGTCGTTGGCTTCGTCTTGATCCGGCTATCTTTGAGCTTCGGTTTGGCTTCTTCGGTCGGGGCGGCCTGGGTCACGGCCGGAACCGGCGAATCGCCTTCGACGATTTCCACCTCGGCCGGAGGAGGGGTGGTTCGGGTCGGGGGAGTGCAATTGGTATCCGTGCAGAGCATGTAGCCGACCTGGACGCCGACCGATTTGGTTCCGGGGGCGGTTCCCGATGGAACTTCGAGCGGTAGGCTCCAGGAAACCTCGTCCTCGTAAAATTCGAGGAACGGAATATCGGCGAATGCCGAGTCCTTCTTCTTGATAGGCTCCCTGGAAGGAGTCCACTCCTCTCCCTTCGGCACCAGTCCGGCCGGGTCGAAGAGATCGAACGAGGTCAACTTCGGACCGTCCTCGGGCTGGGTCGCCGAGAACTTGTAGATGTGCCAGGAAGCATTGATCCTGGCCGTGACCTTCAGAGTGACCGTTTCGCCCGCCTTGGCCTTCGCCGGGCTGATCTCGGTCGTGAAGGTCACCTGCTTCGACTGGATCCGACTGTCCTTGGCTTTCGGCTTGGTTGGCTCGGCCGGGGCGTCCTGAGCCAGGATGGTCAAGGCTGCGGCGATCCCCAAATTAGTAGGAGGAAGTAGGCTGGAGGAGGGGCCGGGCAGGATGGTCAGTTCGACCTCGGGCAGGGTCCACTGGCCGGGGATGCTGCAATTCTCGTCCGAGCAGATCATGTATCCGGCCTGGCAACGGAGGGTCTTCTTGCCCGGTTCGGACTTGGCGGGCACCTTGAGCTTGATGCTCCAGGTCACTTCCTCTTCGAAGTATTCGAGGAAGGGGATATCCGGGAAGGCCGGCTCCTTCTTGCGGATCGGATCCTCCGAGGCCGTCCAGTCCCCCTGGGTCGTCAGTCCGGCAGTGTCGAAGAAATCGAACTGGGTCAGCCTGGGCCCGTCCTCGAGTTGCTTCTTCGAGTACTTGTAGATGTGCCAGGAATCGTCCAGCTTGGCCGTGACGCTATAGGTGACAGTTTTGCCCGGTCGGGCGGTCTCGGGCGAGACGGACGCGGTCAGGACGGCCTGCTTGGGTCGGATCCTGGCCGAGCTATCCTTGCGGGTTGGCTTCTTCTCGTCGGCCGCGTCCGCCGGGCTCGCGACGAAAGCGACCGACGCGCTCAGCAGCGCGAAGCCCGCCAGGAGGGCGAACCTTCGACCGTCCCGTTGGTTCAGCATGGCAACTCGTCCCCTCGAAACCGACCCGATCCATATCTCTGATAATCCAACGTCGCTTTCATCGTAAGGGACTCCAACGGACCCGGCAAGCCGATCCCCTTCGATGGGCGCCGGTCGGGCTCGCCGGAGAGGCATCGCCGCCGGGCGCGATTCGAATGGCGCGCCCACTCGCGATGCCGGCCTTGCGAGCCGGGGCCGGTGCGTCTACGATGACAGTTTCGGCGCCAGGCGCGTTGGCCCGGATCGTGGACCCCGGTCGGCAAGGAGCCCATGCAGTACAATCCCGCCAATCCGCTCATCGTCCAAGGTGATCGCACGGTCCTTCTGGAAGTCGACAACCCGCTCTATGCCGAGGCCCGAGACGCCCTGGCCCCTTTCGCCGAGCTGGAAAAAAGCCCCGAGCACATTCACACTTATCGCCTGTCGCCCCTCTCCCTCTGGAACGCCGCCGCGGCCGGGATGTCGGCCGACGCGATGGTGGATGCCCTCTCGACCTACAGCAAGTTCCCGCTCCCGCCCACCCTGGCGGTCGACCTGGCCGAACTTGTTGGGCGGTACGGGCGCGTACGGCTGGTCCGGCAGGAGGGGGCGCTCCGCCTGGTCACCAACGACAAGGCGCTCCTGGAGGAGCTGGCCCGCCGGAAGGAAGTCCGCCAGTATCTTGGGGATCGGATCGACGAGACCAGCTTCGCCATCGACGACACCTTTCGGGGCATTCTCAAGCAAGCTCTGATTGCCGTCGGTTACCCGGCCGAGGACCTCGCCGGGTACACCGAGGGGGCCGGCCTGGAAGTGGTCCTCCGGGACAAGTCGGCGGCCGGGCACCCCTTCAAGGTCCGCGACTATCAGAGGATGGCCGTCGACGCCTTCCACGCCGGGGGCGACGTCCGGGGTGGTTCGGGCGTGATCGTCCTCCCTTGCGGCGCGGGCAAGACCATCGTCGGCATCGCGGCCCTGGCACTCCTCAAGAAGAATACGCTGGTCCTGACCACCAGCACCACCTCGGTCGAGCAGTGGTATCGCGAGATCCTCGACAAGACCGACCTCGACGAGTCGATGGTCGCCACCTACACCGGTGAATCCAAGGCGATCGCCCCGGTGACCCTGGCCACCTATCAGATCGTCACATTCCGGCCCAAGAAGGATGGCGACTTCCCCCACTTCAAGCTCTTCAACGAGCGCGACTGGGGACTGATCATCTACGATGAAGTCCACCTCCTGCCCGCGCCCGTCTTCCGGGTGACCGCCGAGATCCAGGCCCGTCGGCGACTCGGCCTGACCGCGACCCTCGTCCGCGAAGACGGTCGCGAGGAAGACGTCTTCTCCCTGATCGGCCCCAAGAAGTACGACGTCCCCTGGCGAGTCCTGGAGCAGAAGGGCTGGATCGCCGAGGCCAAGTGCCACGAGGTCCGGATCGCACTTCCCGCGACCGAGCGGATGGACTATGCCGTGGCCGAGTGGCGCGACAAGTTCCGCCTGGCAAGCGAGAATCCGATCAAGGACGAACTGGTCGAGAAACTTCTCGAACGTCACGACGGCCCCGACGATCGGGTCATCATCATCGGCCAGTACCTCAAGCAGATCCGCCGGATCGCCGACCGTTTCAAACTTCCCCTGATCACCGGGGCGACGGGAAACAATGAGCGCGAGGATCTCTATCGGAGGTTCCGGACCGGCGAGGTCAAGCGGATGGTCCTCTCCAAGGTCGGCAACTTCGCCATCGACCTGCCCGACGCCAACGTGATGGTCCAGGTCTCCGGGACGTTCGGCTCTCGCCAGGAAGAAGCCCAGCGCCTCGGGCGGATCCTTCGGCCCAAAGGCGGGGACGATGTTGCCCACTTCTACACGCTGGTCACCCGCGACACCCGCGAGATGGATTTCGCCCACCACCGGCAGCTCTTCCTGACCGAGCAGGGGTATAGTTACGAGATTCTGGACGAAGGAGACGTGAAGGCGGCTCCGACGGGGGTGAATGGGTCGAAGTCTTGAGAGGCAAGGAGGCCATGCGCAAGATTTGCTGGACAACCCGGCGTACCACGCTGCTGACCGTGATACTGGCTCTCATGCTGGGCCTGGGTTGGCCGGCGTTGTCGATTTATCGATTGCCGGAACCGCACATCCACGTCTGGGTCAGATCGAAACCGGGAATCTCGACGGAGATTCGTGACAATATGCGGATCCTTCACAAAATTCCCGTCGACTCCGACGAATTAGTCCTAACCCCATTTTGGCCTCGTTACGTGCTTTATCTCACGGGTCGTCCGTGGCATCGCCAACCCGTTTGCGGTAACGGTTCAGGGCGTATCCTGGAAACGTGCGAATTTGCCTGCCCAGAGATGAATGTTGTTCGTTCCAGTCGAACTGCATCCTCTTTGACATTTCCGAAGCGGCTCGTGGCCGAGGCCGACAGCCGATTTCCCGGTTGGAGAGAACCGGTCGTCCGGCCGAACCCTGAAGCACCCAAGTAAGCCTCGGCTAACCCTGCCGCGTCTCGCAATTCGGCAGGACGAACCCTGCCCTACGAGAAAGTAACCTGATGGCCGTATCGCCGAACCTCCGGATCCCGATCAAGTTGCACAAGCAGGTGACCTTGATACGGACTTCCGATCCGATCCTGATCGAGGAATTCCTGGCCCGGAAGACCCTGGCCCGACTGGTGGCGGGGCGGTTGTCGGACACGGTTTTGCTGGTCCGAGCCGAGGAAGAGGACGCGATCCTGGATGAGCTGCGTCGGATGGGCCATACCCCGCGCGTCGTGCGCTGAACCGAACAGGGAGGGGTCTGACGGGCTCCGGAGCCCGGACCCGCGACCATGACCGAACTGCTCGAAGATCCGGGGACGCCGATCGCTCCCCCCGACCCCCCCCTGATCGCCTATCGGGCCGCCCTGAAGCGTTACGACGGGGCTCGACTGGTCGAGATCCACGCCTCGCTGGGCGGGGCCGACCTGGGCGGGAAGCCCGCGCGACTTCCCGACGCGATCGCTGACCGGCTCTCCGAGCATCGGGTGTCCGAACGGGTGGTCGCGAATCTCTCGTTCGGATCGCGGGCTGCGCTCGGCCTGATCGCCCTGGCCGAGGCCAACGCCTGGCCTGCCTCCGGCCTGGCCCTGGGACTGACGTGCCTTGGGATCGAATTCGAGCCGGCAATCCTTCGGCTCCTCGAGTCGGGACTGGTGGCCGCCCGGATGGCCGACCCGTTCGAGTCGGTCGTCGATTACGAACGGGCCATCGGCCCTCGGCTCGCGGCCACGACCTTGCTGGCCCATCCTTCGGCTTCCAATGCCGCAAGGACCTTGATGCCCGAGGGGGAGCCCCCGCCCCTGGCGGGCCCGGTCCGTCAGGTCCGCGAATCCGACGGCCTCGAGCCGATCCTCAGGCTCGCGGCCGCCTGGCAGCGGATCGTCGAAGGTCCGATCCGCCAGACCCAGCAAGGGACGTTCTTCAAGCGAGACCGGGAACGGCTCGAAGACGACCCGGTCCTCGCGGGGCCGATCACCGACGCCCTCGAACCGCTGCCGGATATGACCCTGCTCTGGATCGACCTGGCTCGAGCCGTCGGGCTGGTGATCCCCGAGCCGAACAGCGACCGACTGATCGCGGCCCCTCCCGACTTCTGGGCGGAGAACGCGGTCCATCTCCCTCAAATGATCGCGACCCGCTGGCTTTCACTCCGTGACTGGCACGAGCAGGCCGGGATGCGCTCCGAAGGGAGCCCGGTCGACCTGGCCCTGCCGTTCGTCCGGTCGTCGATCCTCCTCTGGCTCGCGAGGGTCGAGGAACCGGGGTGGGTGGCGCTCGACGACCTGGCCGAGCATCTCAACCAGCTGGCCCCGGGATGGGATCGGGCCTTGCTCTCGGACACCTGGAAGGCTCAACCCGAGGGAGGAATGGCCACCCTGGCCGCAGTCTTGCTCGGCCCGGCCTACCAGCTCGGCCTGGTCCGGGCGGCGGAGGAGACACCGATTGGCCGGAGGGTGGTGCAAATCACGCCGCTGGGCCGCTATGGATTGGCCCTGGGGCCGCCCCCCGCCCCTCGGGCCGCCTTCGACCACTTCCTGATGGTCCAGCCGAACTTCGAGATCATCGCCTACCGACAGGGCCTTACGCCCAGCCTGATCGGCCAGTTCAGCCGGTTCGCCCGATGGTCGCAGGTGGGAGCTGCGTTGGAGTTAAAGCTCACGCCCGACTCGGTCTACCGAGGGCTCGAAGGCGGCTTGACGACCGAGGCGATTCTCGATCGACTGTCGAAGCACAGCGCCCGACCCCTCCCGGCCGGGGTGGCCGAGGCGGTCCGGACCTGGGCCGATCGTCGCGATCGGGTGACCTATTACGGTTCTGCCACCCTGGTCGAGTTCGCCTCCTCGGAGGAGTTGGAAGCCGCCATCGGTCTCTGGCCCAGCTCGGTCCGTGTCGCCCCGATCCGGATCTCCGACCGGCTCCTGCTGGTCGAGGAGGAGGGGGCGATTCCGTTCAATCGGTTCCGAATGGCCGGCTCTCGGGATTATCGGAAGCCCGCAGAAGCCTGCGTCGACGTCGAGCCCGACGGCGTGACTCTCTCGCTCGACCTCGGGCGATCCGACCTGCTGGTCGACGCCGAACTCACCCGGTTCGCCGACGAACCCAGGACCTCAACCCCGCCCGATGGGGCAAGCTCGCCCCGTCGGTCGTTTGTCGTCACGCCCGCCTCCCTCTCGCGGGCGGCCGAGAACGGTTTGACGGCCGCCCAGCTTTCCCGATGGTTCGAGCAGAGGACCGGGAGCGCACTCCCCTCGGCCATTCGCCTGCTCCTTCATGCCGCAGGGCCAAAGGTCGAACCGTTCCAGGCGGCCCGGCCGGTCGTGATGGAGGTGCCGACCCCCGAACTACTCGATGGGTTGCTCCAGTATCCGACCACCGGACCGCTCCTGGGCGATCGGCTCGGGCCGAACTCGGTGGTCATACCCGACGACGCGGTCGACGACCTTCGTCGAGCCCTCCGCGAACTCGGTCTCAAGCTCGGGCAGATTCCCCCGGCCTTACCCGAGCCCGGTCCGACCGATTCTCGAAGACGCTGATCGTTCGAGCGAACCGGCGCTCCGCTTGCCGTGTCCGAACTTCGTCCCCGATCACTTCCTCTTGATGGAAGGAGGCCGAACATGAGTATCCCGAAGACTCGAATTGCGCCGTCGAGCCCGAGCCCTCGGTCCGGCCTCCCTACCTGATCCTTGATGGCCCGACCCGGGCCGGGTTCACCCACGACGACATTTTTACCGAATTGTTCACCTCGTGAGGTTCCCGATGCCCATCACCCCACCGTCCAGAAGACGGCTGCGCTCCCTCTGCGCCGAGGTCCACGCTGACGACGGATCCGATCCTCGCCTCTTCTTTCGCAAGGATGGATCGCGCGGTAAGCCACGTCACAAGGCTCGCCAACTCTGCCGGCAGGTACTCGAGGTGCTCGACTCCTTGCTAGATGACCTGGCTGTGGTCTCCGTCGACCCCGCACCTGATGCCGCCACTCTCCTGGTCACGGTCGCCGGACGACCTGCGATCCTCCCTGTCAGCCCATCAACGATCCTGGAGCGGCTCGATCGAGCCTCGGGCTGGCTCCGATCTGAGGTCGCTTCGGCGATCACACGGAAAAGGGCACCGTTGCTGGTCTATCGAGTGGTCGAGTTCCGCAATGGGATCGAACCGGCGGCTGAATGATCTCGAAGAGAAGCTGAGCCCCGAGTCGTTTCGGGGCTCAGCCTCTTCGAACCGGTGTAGGGTTGGGTTCGATCGTTGATTTCGTCAGAACACTTCGCCCGTCACTCGAAGAATTGCCGGACGACGATGCGGAAGTCGGGTCCGAGGCATTCGGGAAGGGTCAGTTCGTCGTCGGCTTTAAGCACCCGATTGGGCTGATCGGGGTAGAAGAGGTGTGCCTGCATCGGCTCGGGATCGAGCACGCAAACGACCAGGACACCAGCTCCGATGTATTCGCCGACCTTGACGTGGATTTCTTTCCAGCGATCCGAGGGGGATCGGACCTCGAAGACGAGGTCGGGGGCCACGGCGGGATAGAGAACCGGCCGAGTCTCTTTGGGGAGCCGAGCGTAGCTGTAGAAAGCCACGTCGGCCCCTCGGACGGTATCGGGGCCTCTTCGCGTCACGATCCCCGAGTCATTCGTGGTAATCCGGCCCAGATCTCGCGCGCGGACGAAACCGGATAGGAGGAAGGAAACTTGGTTGCAGAGCAACCCGTGGGCGAACGTCGGACGGGTCAATTCCACGATCCTCCCGCGGACTAGTTCGGTGAATCGTCCGTCGTCCGGCATTCGGCCGTACTCTTCCGCGGTCAGGATCGCCTCGCCGATCGCCATCCGAGTGCCTCCTTCGAGACTCAGCCGGGGCCGACTTTACCATCCCACTTCTGAACGAGGCGTTCGAGGGCGGCGACCGCCTCGTCCACCCGGTGGTGGTCTTCTTCGTAGAGGTGCCCGGTCTCTTGCGGTAGCCGCTTGACGGCGGCGGCAACCTGGTCTCGGGCTCCGGTCATCTGGGCGTAGATCCGCTCGTAGGTGGCCTTCCGGGGATCGTTCCCGAGAACCCCGAGCTTCTGACGGTAGACGGCAAGCTTGCTCTCGACTCCCTGGAGGACCGACAGCCAGTGGGGCTTTTCGAGGAGGTGTTCCCGGGCCGGGTAGGAAGGATTCTTCTTGGGGTCGGCGAGGACGGGGACGGTCGGCGAGTGGCTCACGGATCGGGCTCCAGCCAGGTCGGTCGGGGGCTCCGGGCCTCGCGTTGAGGCGATTGGCCCATTCCGTTACAATTCTGCCTCAATCGGCCGCAAGACTCCAGACCATCCGCCCGGAGGACCGGGCCTCGGCCGATGCACCCGAGGAAGGACCCTCCCGATGCGCACCTCGATGGCCCTCGCGCTGGCGGTCTCTGTGCTCACCTTCTCGGCCTCGGTTGCCGCCGACACGCCATTGCCGAAGGTTGCCAAAGACTGGTCGATCGAACGGATCGCGGAGGCTCCGACGATCGAATTTCCCACGGCGGTCGTGGTGGCCCGGGACGGCACGATCTATCTCGGCCAGGATCCGATGGACATGCCCGGCCCGGTGACCGAGCCGATCGACTCGGTCGTCGCGATCCGGGACGGGCGGATCACCACCTTCGCGGACAAACTCTGGAGCGTGATGGGTCTGGAGTGGCTCGAAGGTACGTTGTATGTCGTCCACGCCCCATTCCTCTCCGCCTTTCGCGACCGGGACGGGGATGGTCGCGCCGACGAGCGCGTGGACCTGATCACCGGGCTCGGGCCGAAGCTCCCCGGGTTCAACGGGATCAACGACCACATCGCCTCGGGCCTCCGGCTCGGGATGGATGGATTCCTTTATATTGCCGTTGGTGACAAAGGCATACCCCAAGGGATGGCGCGAGACGGTTCGACGATCACGATGGCCGGCGGCGGTGTGATTCGGGTTCGGCCCGATGGCTCGGGCCTGGAAGTGGTCTCGACCGGCGAACGAAATCCCCTCTCGGTCGCCCTCACGGCTTCGGACGAGATCTTCACCTTCGGCAACGACGACGACAGCAAACAGTGGCCCAATAGCTTGACCCACCACATCGTCGGCGGCCACCACGGTTACCCCTACGAGTTCCTGAACGCACCCGACCGAGCCCTCCCGATTGTCGCCGGGATGATGGGCGGCGCGGGAACTCAGGGGATCGCTTACAACGAAGACGGACTTCCCGAGCGTTATCGCGGCAACCTCTTCTTTTGCGACTGGGGGCTCCAGGAAGTCCATCGATTCCGGGTCACCCCGGATGGCGGGACGTTCCGCCTGGTCGACGAGGAACCTCTGGTCGAAAAGGGCGAACTGAAAGATTTCCGCCCATTCTCGATCGCCGTGGATGCCGACGGCTCGTCGCTGATCCTGGTCGACTGGGCTTTCAACGGCTGGCTTGTCAAAGGTCCGAAGACCGGGCGGATCTTCCGATTGAGGTATGTCGGCCCCGATCCGGTCAGGCCCGCCCCGCGTCCTTCGGGATCTGAGCAGAATGAGAGGCTGAAAGGGCTCGACCACCCGGCGATTTCAGCCAGGGTCGAGTCGCAGAGATGGTTGGCTTCGAAAGGAGACTCCAGCCTGCAACCGCTGGCCACGCGTCTCCGATCCGGCCCCGGGCCGGGCCGAGTTCACGCGGTCTGGTCCCTCGATGCGATCGGCTCGATCGAGGCACGACGGCTCATTCGTTCCGTCCTGTCCGATCCCGAGGCCTCGGTCCGTCTCCAGGCGGCCCGGAGTTCGGGCATCCGGCGCGATCGGGAAGCCTTACCCGAACTATTGCGACTGATCGGGGACCCTGATCCCGCCGTCCGCCGCGAGGCTGCCATCGCGATCGGTCGCCTCGGTGAAGTCTCGGCCGCTCCCCTCTTGTACGCTTCGTTCGGCGATCCCGACCCCTTCGCTGCCTGGTCGATCCGCCAGGCGATCCGGTCCCTGAAAGCCTGGGATGTCCCGAGGCTCGTCGAGGCGCTGGGCGACCTTCGAAGGCGAGAGGATGCTCTCAAGCTCGCCGACAACTCCTGGGCGGTCCCGGCGATTCGCGCCCTGATCCTGGCACTCGGCAAGGAGAAAGATCCGGCCTGGAGGGCTCGACTGGTCGCCACCCTCGCCGGACTTTACCGACGCGAACCAGCCTGGTCGGGCCAGTGGTTCGGCACCAATCCTCTAGCCGGACCGATGGCCCGGAAGACCGAGGACTGGGACGCCCAGGCGCAGGCCTTCATCAGGACCGGACTGGCCCTGGCGATCCGCGACCCCGATCCGCTAGTCCGCCGTCCTGCAATCGTTGGTCTCTTTGGCATAGGAACGGAGGCGATCCCCTCGCTCCGTTCCGGACTTGCCACCGAAACGGACGCGACTAATCTTGTGGCGCTGGCCCGTGCGATCGGGGCGTTGCAGGATGCCCCGGCCGCGTCGCTGCTGGCCAGGATCATCCAGGACCCGAATCAAAAGCTCGAAGTCCGGGTTGCCTCGGTCGATGCCCTCTCGAATCTGAATAGCCCGATTGCCCTGAGGACGCTGTTCGCCCTGGCCTACGACGCGAAGGCCCCCGCCGAGTTGATCTCCAGAGTATTGCCGAGCCTTGGCCTGGGACGGGTCCTGCCCGCGAACGACCTCTCCGGATTTCTGGAACACGAGTCCGCGACGGTCCGAGCCGCCGCGCTGACCTCGTTCCCGAGTGGTCGGCCACTGCCCGAGGAAGTCCGCGATATGATCGCCTCGAAGCTCGACGATTCCGAGGCCGAGGTCCGGCGGGCCGCCATTGGGGCCATCGACACTCACGAGATCCGTGAGGCAATCCCCCGACTGATCGTGATCGCTGAGGGTCAGACCGATCGAGCGGAGGCCGCGCAGGCCCTGGCGGCGATGCCCGATCGTCGGGCTTTCGGGGTCTATCTGGCCGCCTTGAAGCGTCGAGATCCGGCGGAGCGTCGAGCCGCCGAGTCGGCGTTGGTGGTGATTCGGGATCAGGTCCGGGGCGAGTTGGAGTCGGAGGTGGCCCGGGGCCGATTCGTCGGGGCGTCGGCGATGACCGTCGAACGAATCCTCGCTCGGTTCTCCCCGGTGGTGGCCTGGCGGGTGGTCGGGCCATTTCCGAGGACCTCGGCCTTTCCCTTCGAGGACTCATCGAAGCTCGATTTCGATCGACTTTTGATCGGCGCGGGAGGGCGGCAAATTGGCTGGGACCTCCGACCGGGAGATCCTGAATCGGGCCGGGTGGTGCTCGATGACCTGAAGGGCGGTGCGGACGACCGGGACGGCTTCGGATACGTTGCGGGCGGGTCGCCCGACCTCGCCGCCTATGGCTATGCCGAGGTCACCTCCGACCGGGATCGGTCTGCTTTGATGCTGGTCGGATCGAGCGGGTCGGTCCTGGTCGCGGTCAATGATCGACCGGTCCTGAATTATGACGACCCGGCCGGACGGTCTTTTGCATCCGACTCCGATCTGGTGCGGATCCAGCTAAGGAAGGGTCTCAACCGAATCGTCGTGCGGACTCGACAGGGATCCGGAGCCTGGTCCTACAGCGTCCAGATCTCGGAACCGACATCGACGAGCTTCGCAAAAGATTCGAGCGGGCTGGATGAGCATCGAGCCTTCGCGCTCTCGCACACCGGCGACCCGAGGCGAGGAGAGTCGATCTTCTTCGACCCGGAAGGCGTGGGATGTTTCCGGTGCCACATCTCGAAAGGGAAGGGGACCTCGGCGATCGGGCCTGCCCTGGATGGGATTGCCGCCAAGTACGACAAGGCCGAGGTGGTGAAATCGGTCCTCGAGCCATCCGCGAGGATCGCCAATGGTTATCAGCCCGTTGTGATTGCGCGAATCGATGGGACCGTATTGACCGGCCTGATTCGCGAGGAGACGGAGGCTCATCTGGAATTGATCGACTCGCAGGCCCGGACGATCCGAGTCGCCAAGGGCGACGTCGAAACACGCCGGATCGGCGAGATCTCGACCATGCCAACCGGCCTGGTGGACGGGCTGACGAAGGTCGAGTTCGCCGACCTCATCGCTTATTTGATGAGTTTGAAGGCGGCAAGATAGTATCGATCGAGCCAGTCTAGTCAGCCCCCCGAGGCCTTCCACCGCTCGACGAATCGTCGATAGTCCTCGGGCGTGTCGATGCCCACGCTCCGCTCGTGGACGATCCCGAGCGCGATCGGGTCGCCCGCTTCGAGGACGCGGAGCTGTTCCAGCTTCTCGGCCGATTCCAGGGGGGACGGTGCCATCGTGGCGAGTCGGAGGAGGAACTCGCGGCGGTAGGCATAGAGTCCCAGATGGAGGAGTGCGGCGGGCGGCTCGCTCAGGAAATTCGGCGGGCCATCGCGATGGTGGGGGATCGGGCTCCGTGAGAAATAGAGCGCCCGGCCCGCCTTCGAGGCGACGACCTTGACGCAGGAAGGGTCGTGATAAACCGACTCCTCGCGGATCGGGGTGGCCAGGGTCGCCATCGGGGCTTCAGTGTCGGATTCGAGGAGCGAGACCAGCAGGTCGATCGAATATCCCGAGAGTTCCGGCTCATCTCCCTGGATGTTCACGATCAGGCGAGCGTCTGGCATCCGGGCAATGACTTCGGCCACGCGATCGGTCCCCGTCGGGTGATCGCCACGGGTCATCGCGACCTCGCCGCCGAAGGATTCGACCGCGCCGGCAATCCGGGTATCGTCGGTCGCGACGATGATCCGGTCGAGTTTCGATGCCCGGCGTGCGGCCTCGACGACATGCTGGATCAGCGTCCTCCCAGTGTCGGAAAGGAGGGGTTTGCCGGGCAATCGGGTTGAAGCGAATCGAGCCGGGATTATGCCGACGATGGACATATTTCTGGAACAACTCCGCCGGGGTTCCATCCGATAAAACGATCGTGGACGGGGAAGGGATCCCGGAGATGGGCTCCCACCCTCGAACACTATAGCCGGACTCCTCGCGTACGCAACGCCGAGGTCCGGACGGGTGTCGGCGGAAAATCGCCGGCCTATATCCGGGTTCGTCCACCTCCAGGGGTGTGCAAGCTCTGGCGTGAGTCCGGAGGACTCGCGTCTCGATTCGCAGCCTGTCGTCCAACCCTCCCCCCGCAGGATGTCGTCCAGTCGGACCGCGAGGGTCGATGGATCGGCCCGGCCCCAGGCCGGACTGCTTCGTTGATCGATCGTGGTGCCGGGATCGGTCTTCGTCGATTCGGGGTCCCGCTTGTCCGGGCCTAGGTTCGGCGGCGGACTCGATTCGTCCTTGACTACGCTCTGTCGTGTCCGAGGTCCGTGGACGACCTCGGTCGCCGCGTCGCGTCTCCGGGTCATGAAGGCCCGGATCCCCGACGTGCCACGGATGGGGGGCGTTCACACCATCAAGCGGGGCGGCCCGCACCAATTCCGCGGCGGCCGTCTTGGAGGAAGGAACCTATGGGTTGGACCCTGACTTCGGGCCGCGTCGCCCGCGATCGACGCCGGCCTGACTCGGAATGCCTCGAGACTCGGAAACTCCTCTCGACCATGACGGTCGAGGCCGCGACGCCCGCCGCCTCGGTCGGATCGCAGACCAACCTCGACGGCTCAACGAATTTCGATCAGATTATCGGCGCATCGGCCACTCGTGCCACGTTCGGCGTGGATGGGACGGGGCAGAATGTAGCCGTCATCGACACGGGTGTGAACTATCAGAACGTCGCGCTCGGGGGCTCGATAGGGCCGGGCAACAAGGTGGTTGCGGGCGTCGACTTCACCGGGAGCCCGAACGGCGTCCTCCCCACCTGGCAGCATGGGACGGGCGTGGCGGGGATCCTGGCCTCCGATACCTCGACATATCAGGGGGTCGCGCCCGGGGCAGGGGTCGTGGCTCTCCGGGTCTTCGGCGACGATAATCAGGGAAGCTTCGGGAACATCGAGCGGGCGCTCGATTGGGTGATCGCCAATCATACGGCGTATAAGATCACGGCGGTGAACGTCTCGATCTCCGATGGTGGAAGCTATAAGTCGAACATCTTCGCGAATGACGGGGGGATCGGCCAGGCGATCACCGGCTCCATCAAGAATCTCGAGTCGCTCGACATACCCGTCGTAATCGCCGCAGGCAACAGCTTCAATGGTAAAGCCCAGGGGCAGGGGTTCCCCGCGATCATTCCTGATGCGATCAGCGTGACGGCGACAGACGCCTCGGACAAGCTCGCCGCCGATGCCCAGCGACTCGGCTCCGGGAGCGTGGCCACGACCATCGCCGCGCCGGGGGTCAACATCACCGCCCCGAGCGATGGGAATCGTATGGTCAGCGAGGATGGGACGAGTTTCGCGGCACCTCAGGTGACCGGCGGCATCGTCCTGCTCCAGCAGATTTACGAGAACGCTTATCACAAGCTTCCGACGGTAAGCGAGCTTGAGAGCCTCCTGAAGGAGGGCGCGACCACGATCAAGGATGATCTGACGGGCATCAAGATCGGTCGGCTGAACATCCTGAATTCGGCCAACCTGCTCCGTCAGCAGATCCAGAAGGATCTCGGGACCAAGCCGGTTGTCGTCGCCCAGACCCTCGCGCCGGAGGTTCCCGCCAGCGTTCCAGTGGTCGTCCCAACTCCGGTTCAGAATCCCCCCCTGCAATCCTCGCCGGTGCAGATTCCTTCGGCCCCGGACCCTCTGGCCGAAGCCCCCGCCGCGCAGGCTCCCCCGGCCCAGGCTCCTCCTGCGGTATCCCTCACCGAGGTCTTTTATAACGGAAAGTCGATCGGTTCCTACGCCACCGATCAACTCTCCGGCCGGTATCCCAATCTCTTCGCTTTCTTGAAGGGTCCGGTGGGAAGCATCAGGATCTACGGGCCGACGGGCTCGGTGCCGAATCTAGGGGCGAGCATCCCTAGCGGCGACGTTCACGGCAAGATGCATCAGCCCCAGGCACATCCCAGGTCGGGCGTCCTGGCGAAGGCGAGACTGACCACCCCCCCCTCTCCGAATCAATCCGTCCTCCGGGCCAAGGTCTCGAAGAAGTGGTCGAGGTTCACCCCGCCGTCGTTCCACTCCTGAACCCGAGCGGATAAGCTGGTTCGGGTTGCCGGGTCGCCCCGGCGTCAAACCTGGATTGGGCCCCGAGCGATCTTCCCCACCGGGAGGACGCCGCGGGGCCTTTCGGCGTCCGATGGGGAGGTTGCCTTGTCGAACAAATCGTTGACCGCGCTGGTCACCGGAGCGGGTAGTGGGATCGGTCAAGCCTCGGCCGTCGCACTAGCCGGCATCGGCACGCGGGTTGCCCTGGTGGGCCGGGACGGCGCGAAACTCGAAGCGACCCGGAAGCTGGTCGGTCGTGACGACACGTTGGTCGAACCCTGCGATGTGGCCGATCGAGCCGGTGTCGATGCCATGGCCGAGCGGGTCCTGTCGGCATTCGATCATGTCGACATCCTCGTCTGCAACGCGGGTACGAACGTTCGAGACCGGAGCCTGGCCAAGCTCTCCCCGGCCGATTGGGACCTGATGATTGCCACGAACCTGACCGGGGCGTTCAACCTGGTCCACGCCTTCTTGCCGGGGATGCGCGTCCGAGGCGAAGGCTTGATTATCCAGATCTGCTCGATCGCCGGACTTCGGGCCAGTCTCCTGGGAGGAGCCGGCTATTCGGCCTCGAAGTTCGGACAGGCTGCATTAGGGATCGGTATTGGTCGCGAGGAAGGTCCGCGAGGCATCCGATCTTCCGTGATCTATCCGGGCGAGGTCAACACGCCCATCCTGGATGCCCGTCCGGTGCCCGTTCCCCAGGAGAGGAAGGACGCGATCCTACAACCCGAGGATGTGGCGGCGGCCGTCCGATTCCTGGCCCAGCTCCCGGCTCGGGCCAATATCCCCGAGCTGGTCATCAAGCCAACCGTCGACGATTGGGCGTGACGATTACTCGAAGTACGAGTCATGTTCTCGGAGTTCAGTCCTCGGCTATCTCGACTTACGCCGAGATGGCCGTGAGGACTGCTCTCCGACGATCGAAGGCTCAAACTCCCATTTGACCGGCCTCGATCTCTCCGGCTGCGAATTGATTGAATTCGACATACTGGAGATGCCGGTAGAGCTTGCTGGCGGAGTTGACCTCGCGGGGGGGGCCGGAGACTTCGAGCCGACCATTGTGGATCACGATCACATGCTCACTCGACCGGATCGTCGAGAGTCGATGCGGGAGCATGATCAGGGTCCGGCCGGGCGTCAGTCGAGCGACCGTATCATCCACATAGGCCTTGGTATCGTCGTCGAGGACGATGTCGGGCTCCTCGATGATCAGGATCGAAGGATCGTGGAGGTAGGCTCGGGCCAGGGCCACCCGATACTGCTGGTCGGGTTTGAGATAGGCTCCCAACGGGCCGATGACGGTGTCGTAGCCGTTGGGGAGATCCTGGATGAAGTGGTGGGCGTGGGCCACCTTCGCGGCTTCGATGACCCGTGGGAGGTCATAACTCGGGTCGCCCAAGGCGATGTTGGCCAGGACCGAGTCGGAGAAGACGAGGTCGGCCTGAAGGACCGTGGCGACCTGGGCACGGATCGACTCCAGGGTGACATCGCGGAGATCGAGCCCGTCGATCCGGACACGGCCCACTTTGGGGTCGATCAGCCGAGGGATCAGGCAGGCCAACGCGGTCTTGGCTTCCTCGTCCAGCGACATGATCGAGGTCTTCGATCGGGCCGGGATCTCGACGGTCAAACCATCAAGGAGCACCCTCCCCGAGCCATCCGACAGCGACACGTTTTCGAAGCTGATCCGCTCGCGAATCGGGGGGAGAAATGTGGCCCCTCCGGTCTGGAGGAGCTCCGGCTTTCGTTCCAGATAGCCGAAGATTCCCTCGGCCGAACGGGTGGCCTGCCGGATGGTCCGCTTCAACTTCAGCCAGTCGAAGGAGGGCCGGATCAATCCGAGGAGGGCCGCGAGCTGAAGGATCGCGGCCGCGGCCGAGTAACCCTTCACGATCACGCCATAAGCCAGGAGTCCGATGGCGAGGGTTGCCGTCGCCGAGATCAAGAGCGCGGAAGTTGGATTCGACCTGGCCTCGTTCGCGATGCGTCGGCTGTCGGCGTCGCGGTAGCGTTCCAGGTGCTCGTCGAATCGGAGCTTATCGACGTTCTCCATCCCGTGGACGCGAACCGTCCGGATCATCGAGAAGTCTTCCTGGAGCAAGCAGAGTTGGAGGGCCGACTCGCGAGTTGCCACCACCGAGGCCAGCTCGGCCGAGCGGTTCAGGTGGCGGACCATCAGCCAGACGAGGGAGACGAGCGTTGCCAGGGCCAGGGTCGAAGACCAGGAGACCATCAACGAGAGGACGAGCAACCCGACGACAATCGACGGAATCCGGATGCTTTGCTCGAGCTCGGTGGCGATCCCCTCGCGGACATCGTTGACTTCGCGGGTGAACAGATTCATGACCGGCCCCGTCCCCTCGGAGGGGAGGGATGACTGGCCGAGTCGATAGAGCTGTCGATGGATCTGCCGACGCAAGTTCGTGGCGACTTCCAGGCTGACCGCGGTCGTCGCGGCTTTCAAGGCCTGTGCAACCAGGGACAACGCGAAGAAGATTCCCAGGCCGACCGCCAGGAGGGTCATCAGCGCGCCGGAATTGTTCCGGAGGGTGGGCATGACTCGGAGAAATCGAGAGACCAGCCTGGCGGTCAAACGATGGGCGAGATGAGGACTATCGAGGTTTTTTGCGACGATCGGGTAGAGCCCCGAGCCGCCGATGAGGACCTGACCATCGGTTCGGGTGGCAACCGGCCGGCCAAGCCATTCCGGAGCACTGACCTTGCTCGTCGGGGCTCGCCAGGCCTGCCCCTTTTCGATCATCAGATCGGCAAGGGCTCCCACGACCAGGAGAGTGGCCAGGACGAGGGCCGAGTGGACCAACCCCAGGACATTCGCCCGGATCACCGCCCCCTGGCGAGGAGCCCGGAGCTTCCGAACGCGATCGAATGCGGCCGCTGGCATATCAAGGTATCCCGCTGGCCACAGGAGACGACGTTCCGCCGGGTGGGGGCCACGGCCACGACGACGCGGAAATGGCGAGAAAGCTCCGGATCGACCGACCTCGGAGGCGAGGATCGCCCCCGAGATCCGGAGGTTACTCAGGCCAGGTCGCGGTCTTCAAACAGCAGGAACGCGAAAAGGAGCGCCGCTCCAGTGTACAACATGCAATACCCGAAAGCTGGCAAAACATATCCGGCCCAGGGAATCACCGAACCGGTCGAGATGGCCGGCCCGGCATTGAAGAATTCCAGTTCCGGCAGCGCGAAGGCGAAGAGCTGGGCCATGAAGTGGACCAGCTCATTGGTCTGGCCGCCCCCCGTCACGTCGACCAGGATCGGGGTGAGGTGCCCCAGGAAGAAGATCGAGATGCAGACGACCAGGTTGACCAGCATCGGCAGGCGGGTCGAGATCGCCACGCTCACTCCGGTCAGCACCGTCACTTCGAAGAAGCCCAGGACCAGGCCCGGCAGGACCTGGAGGACCTGCTGGAGTTGCTTCCCCGCCGCATCGGTCCCGGCCGACTCGCGGAGGTCATACGAATACTTGTAGGCGACACCGAAGGCGAACAGGGTTCCCAGGATCAGGTAGAGGGCCAGGACACCCAACTCGATCCCGAGGAACTTGCCGAAGATGAACTGGCGGCGATTGATGGGCTTGGACAGCAGGGTGATCGCCGTCTTCCCCTCGATTTCCTCGGCCACCGTCGAACTCGAGGTGAGCAAGGCCAGGAGGAGGCAGGCGAACGAGATCGTCGTCAGCCCGGTGTCCTTGTACATCTTGATGTCTTCGCCGAAAGTGAAGTAGGCGATGAACACCGAGGCGATCAGCCAGAAGCCGGCGATGGCGGCCAGGACGAAGAAAGCGGGCTGACGGATCGCCTCCTTGGCGGTCGCCAGCGCGATGGTGAAGGATTTCATGGCGATGAGGGCTCGATTGCGGATAGTAGGGATAAGACAGTGGGAGAAATCGATTCGTCGTGAAAGGTTCGTCCGGAATTATTTCCGAGATCAGTAGAGGATTGAGAATCCGGAGAGGGGCTCCCCTTCCGGCTCCTCTTGCTCGACCGTGATATCGCGGATCATGTCGCCGAACTCACGCTGGAGAGCCCCGAGATAGAGGCCGAGATGATGCGCATCCCCTTCGATGATCAATTCGACCCGGCCATCGTCGAGGTTGCGTACCGAACCCGAGATGGGATGACTCGACGCCAATCGTCGAGCCGTCATCCGGAATCCGACCCCCTGGACCCGCCCCTGGTAAACGACCCGTCGACGTTCGATCGTCATGATCTGGGCTCGCGACAGGAATGGGACAACCGGGAGGATTGGGCTCCTGGGACCACACCAGTCTATCGGGAGGAATCCGGGCCTGACAAGCATGGCGGTGGAAACTGGGGTGAAAGGGGAGGAATCGGGGCTGGCCGACCAGCGAGGTTCAACGGAAAGGGCCGCGACCACCGTTCTGTGGTCGCGGCCCCATATCCGTCCGATGTCACACTTAGAGCCCGTTCAACTCGACGCGATCGATCGATCCGCCGGAGGCGGGGATCGTCGCCAGTCCGGCCCGTCCGGGTCCGACCCCGAGGGCGGGGATCGTCACCAGGGGAGCACCCGAGGACTGCCCCGCCTTGACCGTCAGATTGGCCACCGTGAAGGGCAGCCGGTTTTCGATCCTCAAGGTCGTGCTGGTCGTCGATCGTCGCGAGACCTTCGCGGTCACGAAGGCCGAGCCGACCGCATGGTCGATCGCCCGCGCCATCGAAGCGGCATCGATGGCCGAAGGAGCGGAGCCTTCGACGAAGCTGACCTGGCCCAGGGGCGACCAGACCGCATCCTGGATTCCCGTCGAGGACTGGACCACCACCCGGGCGCGGGTCTCTCCGGCCGGCCCGCTCACGAGGGTCACGCCGAGATGAACCGCTGGGGCGGACGCCTTGGGCTCGACGCCGGCCGGGCTGATCCGGGCCGGGAGCCCGAGCAGGCGAAGCCCTTCGATCTCGCCGGAGAGCCGCTTCGCCTCGCGAGCCAGGTCTCCCTCTCCATTGATGGTCAGGAAAAGGCGTGCCTCGGTCAGGTAGGCCGGATCGACCGAGTCGGCCGACTGGTCCAGCGCCTGGAGGAATCGAGCGGCCAGCGCGACTTCGGCCTGATTCACGGCCTTACCGGAGTTGGCGATCATCTGCTCGAAAGGGACGTCGTTGCAAACCCGCCACATGGCAGCCTGGGCGGTCCCGTGGCTGGTCCCGAGGGTCGCCAGGGCTTTGAGGGCCTTGTGGACCCGGACATCCTTGGTGAAATCCTCGACTTCGACGAGCCGGAAGTGGTCCTTCGAAGTCGGGGTGGGCATCCCGAAGTTCAGGCAGACCGCGGGGATTTCCAGGTCGACCTTCTGACCGGCCGGGACGATCACGCCGTTCGAGTCGCTCGGAGCGACCGAGCGGAAGCCGGCCTCCCCGGCCGCGCCGGCGAACTGGCCGAAGCCGCCCGATCGATTGGTCGCCGCACCCAGGCCCATGCTCTGGAACCCGCCACCCCCTCCAGGTCCGCCCGCCTGTCCCGCCGAGCTGGAGGCCACCAGGCCGGGTGGCAGGACGATGTTGAGGCGTCGGGCCGAATTGTTCTTCAGGCTCAACCGGACTCGATCCTGACCCTGACCCCGGACCACGACGGCGAGGTCTCCCGCCTTCTCGGCGTCGAGGACCTTCACGGTCTCGGTCTGAGCATCGTCGCCCGGGATCGGCTCCCGGGGTTCGCCCGCGGCCGAGGCCCCGAGCATCGAGCATGTCAGGAGGCCCGAGGCCGTGATGGCCCGGACCAGGCAAAGGTTTCGCCAAAGCATCGCGTTGACCTTTCTGGACGGGGCCGACCCCGGCCCTAATACCAAGCCGCTCGCCTCTCGCCCGATTCTCCAGGACGTACAACTCGTTATGTTGACGCCGCCGAAGTCGGGTGTATTCGCTCGGAGGAGTCGCCCTCCCCGCGGATCGACGGACTGAGGGCGTTCTGGAAGAACCGGGCTATCGTCCGGATCACCAATCGTCCCACAGACCGCCCGAGGACGGCCAGATCCTTCATTGTTATCATTTGTCGGCCAGAGACGCCCGGATCATCGATGGAATTCCCAATCTATCGCAAGGATCTCGTCCTCCCTCGGCGTGATCCCCACGACCCGTAGCCTCGAAGGTTGCCCCCGAAAATCGGGCCGATCCTACTCGATCAAGGAGAATCGAGGGGACCAAGGACTCGGAGCGGGATCCGAGTCATGGTTCGGTGGATCGGGGTGGCCGAACCTTCGATCGTTCCCAGGTCCAGGGTCGTTGAAGCCTCGCGGACGATCTTCTGTCCGGGGCGAGGTTCGGCGGAAGCCACGACTCGGATCTCGAATAGCCCGGGCCGGGCATCTCGTCCGACCCTCAGGCGGAGGAAGTCGTCGACCGGCGAGGCGGGCTTGCCCGGCTGGTCTGGACCCGGCAGGCGGACCCGCACAGGATCGGCCGAGATCCCGTCCGGAAGGCCTTCCACACCGACCTCGACCGGGCCAGGGCGTGCGATCGGGAGGATTCGAAAGCGAATGGTGCCGGTGTTACCCGGCTTCAAGTTATAAATTCCGAATGGATCGGTTTTGCCCGAGCCTTGTCGGAGGCTCACCGAGAAGTCGGGCCGCTCCCTACCGACGTACAAGCGATAACCGAATTCCGGTCCTCCATCGCTGAATCGATCGGAGACCTCGACCGTCACGAAGCCGTCGGTCTGGACCTGGAACTCAACCGAACTATCTTGCTTTCCGTGGCTTGGCGTCGATTCGGCCGGGTCGGAGTCGTCGTTCTCGGCCAGCACGAGCCCCTCCTCGTCGCGGACGACCAGCACCGAGTCGAGCCACGAGCCCAGGGGAGCGGCCTCGACCCGCGCCTGGAATCGGGTGCCTCCTCTGACCGGGACTCGATAAAGATCCACCTCTCGCGGTCGAGTAATCCGCCCGTTCACGATGACCTGATCTGACTCCAGATCGATGGCCGAACCAGCGGGTTGGTTGAACGGCTCCAGGATCTCTGGCCCCTCTCCTGCGACCAACGTTCCCGGCACGAGGGTCGGCCCCTCCGGCCCGTCGACCTCTCCGACTTCGACGGTCGAGCCGGCTAACTCGGGCATCCTAACCATCTTGCGGAGTGGTGCCCTGAGACTACCGCCGGAGACTTCGACTTCGACATTCGAGCCGCGGATACCCCCGAGTGGGAAGATGGCCGAGGCAAACGGGTTAGGATCGACACGGAGCCGATAGCGAGCCCGATCGCTCCCGCCAAAGACGACGTCGCGGACCTGAACGAGGAGCGATCCTTCGGGAGGAATAACCGCGTTCAACCGAACGTCGAGATCGCCCCCGCGAGGCTCTCGAAACTGCTCCGTCGCGACCCCATCAAGAGAGAGGATCGTCAGGACCGGAGAGATTGACGTGCCGATCCGTCGAGCTTCCAGGTCCAGCGTCAGAGGACGACCGGGAGTCCCCCGGATCCGGTAAAGGTCCACGTCACCCCGTTCCAGGAGTCCGACGACTACAGATCCAACCTCGACCTCCTGGGCCTTCGAGAGGTCGCCGTCTCGGTCGAACTCGGCGGTTTGTCGGAGCGTATCAATCCGGATCAGCACCGGATTCGATATCCCGGCAGGGCCATCAAGGCGGACCTCGCGATAACCGTTCGGGGCGTCGTTGGCGACCTGGACTCGGACACGAGCGGAAGATCCGTCCACGATCGAAAGACGAGATACCTCCACGCCGGGACCCGAGACGATCACGCGTTCGGTCCCCTCGAAGTTCCGGCCGGAGATCAGCCATTCCTCGGACCGACCGACCGTCGCTCCCGGCGGGTTGACATCAAGGAGGAATGGGGGCCTGGTCGATTGCCCACGTGTCGGGCCGACCAGGAGGGCGAGCATGCCCAGGGTCGGGCCGAGTCTTCCTGTCATTCGAGTCCCCCCGCCGTAATGGCTCCATCCCAGCGTATCGGGGTGGAGCTCATTCGCAAAGGCCGGGGGAATCGTCTCAGGCGCTCTCTCGGTGGTACTGGATCTCGTGGAGCCTTCGATAGAGAGCCGAGGATCGACGAAGTTCGGAGTCGGTCCCGACGGCCACGATCCGACCGGCTTCCAGGAGGACGATCCGGTCGGCGAAGGAAAGAGCACCCAGGCTGTGGGTGATGAGGAAGGTCGTCCGATCTCGGGCGAATTCTTCGATGGCCTTGCGGATCAGGGCCTCGTCCTGGATATCCACGGCGCTGGTGGCTTCGTCGAGGACCAGAATCGCCGGGTCGCGGAGCATGGCGCGGGCCAGCGCCAGCCGTTGTCGCTGGCCTCCGGATAGCCCGGTCCCCAGTTCTCCGAGGATCGTATCGTAGCCCAGGGGCAGGTTGCTTATGAATTGGTGCGCGTAGGCCCGCTTGGCGGAGGCGATGATCGATTCGCGGCTGGCGTGACGGCTCCCGTAGGCGATGTTATTCGCCACGGTGTCATTGAAGAGCGTGGTCTCCTGGATCACCATCCCGATTTGCGATCGGAGGCTCCTGAGCTTCACGTCGCGGAGGTCATGCCCATCGATCCGGATCGACCCCGACCTGACGTCCCAGAACCGGGGCAGCAGATTCATCAGGGTGGATTTGCCGCAGCCGTTCGGGCCGACCAGGGCGATCGTCTCGCCATGACGGACCTCCAGGTTCAAACCATGCAGGACCTGCTCTCGGCCGTTGTAGCTGAAGGCGACGTTGTCGAATTCGATCAACGATCGATGCCGGGCCAGTCGGACCGCCTGGGGCTTGTCGGCGACCTCGGGCCGTCGGTCCATCAGCGAGCAGATCCGGTCCGAGGCCGCGGCGGCCCTCTGGATCTTGGAATGGACGTTTGCCAGCTTCCGGACCGGGTCGGAGATCCCGCCAAGCAAGGCGTAGAGGGTCAGCAAGTCCTCGATCTCCAGCGGGTGCGAGGCGAGCTGGAGCTTGAAGAACCAGAAGTCGATGTAGGTCGTGCCGTTCAGGACCAGATACGAGCCCGACAGCAGGGCGATGGAGACCGTGGTCAGCGCCAGGATTTCCAGGACCGGGTCGGACAGGGCATCGATCATCGCCACCCGGACGCTCTTCTTGTAAAGACTCTTGGTCTCCAGGAAGAACCTCCGGCGCTCGTAACGTTCCATCGTGTAGGCCTTGACGACCTTGATCCCCTGGAGGCTCTCCTGGAGGATCTTGTAGATGTTCGACATGCTCTCCAGCGACTTGCGGACCGCCTGCTTCATGATCTTGCCGGCTCGGGCCGTACAGGCGGCCGAGACCGGGACGAGGACCAGGGCCAGGCAGGTCAAACGCCAGTTCAGCCAGAGGGCGCAACCGAGGCAGCTGATGATTCGGAGCGGCTCGCGGATCACCCGGCCCAGGATCGTCATCAGCCCTTGTTGGACCGAATCCATGTCATTGGTAAACCTCGCGAGCAACTCCGCCGACCCCTTGTCGTTGAAGTTGGCGAGGTCCAGGGCCATCGTCCGCCGATAGAATAGATTGCGTATGTCGAAGAGGGTGAGCTGGGTGAGGTCGGAGACCAGGACTTCCTGGAGGAACAGGAAGAACCCCTTCAGGGCCATCCCGACCATCACCAGGGCCATCAACAGGAGGAGCGTCGGGAATCCCTTACTCGGCAGGTAGCGGCGAATCAGGGGTTCGGCCCATTGGTACCGCCCATTCCAGGTGCTTGCCTCTTCCAGCTCGCGTTCCCATTTCGCCTTGTGGACCTCCAGCTCGGCGTAGCGGCCCGCCTTCATTTGCGGAAACGAGCGGGTCAGCTCGTCGTGGCGAGCATCGGCGACCCGGAGTCTCCTCGATTCGGCGCTCTCGACGGGCCTCTGTCGAGCGAGGTCTGCCCGAAGATCCCTCTTGTTCTCGTCCGAGAGCTGCTTCTGCCGTTTCAGGCGGTTCTCCGTCGAGGCTGCCTCTAGCTCGCTGGCGGCCAGCTCCAATCGCTCTTGCTTGACCTCGTTCGGGACCTTGAGCTGGGTGAGGATTTCGAGCTCGTCGATCCGAGCCTGAATCTCCTGCATCTCCGTCCCGGTCGATTGGATCTTTTCCCCGATCCACTGCTGGCAGTTTTCGCTTCGGATTAAGATCTGAAGCAGTGGATACACCGCCCCGATATTGCCGCCCCATAGGATGGCAACCATCGTGGCGCAGACGAGGGATAGCCCGAACCGGACCCGATAGGGCCAGGCGAATCGGACGAGTCGGGCAAAATTCTTCATGGTTGGCTAGCGCCGAGGACGGGGTTACCCAAGGCCTCCATGCCTCCCCGGCCGTACGTTGAACGTCGTGCCAGGTTTGGGCGGGGCTCTTTTATCAAGAGCCTGCGGAAGCGACAATCCGAGTATTTGACCCCGGGGGAATTCCCGGCGGAGTTCATCATCGCCGACGAGGCGTGCTGCCACCGGAAGGCCAATTTCTCGCGACCTCTCCTTCATCGGCCGCTTTGGGTACGCAACTTGACCAGTCCGCGGGGGGTGGGTAATCCTGGGTATCCAAATCGGATAAGCTCGGCTCTGGTTCGGCAAAAGCGGCCTGGCATTGATTGGGGATTCTCTATAAGATCCGATCCGACGGGCCGGGACTGGTCCGGTCGATCGGGCCGCCGTCAGGGAGGACGGGATGAAGGCACTCGCGCTGGTCGAGGCGCGTGATCACGTTTGCTGCCGCTATCGGGTCCGGGCGTTTCAAGGAGCGCTCGCGGTCTCGGGGTGGTCGCTCACGATCGAGCCGCTGGCGACGGGGTTGCTTCACCGCCTCTTCCAGATTGGCCGGGTCTCGCGATTCGATTCGATCCTGCTCCAGCGAAAGCTCCTGCCGGGCTGGCAGCTTCGGGAACTCCGCCGCCAGGCGAAGCACCTGGTCTTCGACTTCGACGACGCGGTGCTCTATCGCGATTCGTACGATCCGCGAGGGCCCCATCATCCCCGAAGGGCCGAGCGATTCCGGCAGACGGTGCGTTCCGTAGACGAGGTCATTGCCGGGAACGATTTCCTGGCCCAGTGTGCCCGTGACTTCGGCGCCCATCCCGATCGAATTCGGGTGATCCCGACCTGCGTTGCCCCGAATCACGCTTCGACCCTCGAAGCGAAGGGGACCGGGCTTGAACTGGTCTGGATCGGATCTTCGAGCACGATGGCCGGGTTGGCCCGGCAGAGAGCCCTCTGGGATCGGATTGGCCGGGAGGTCCCCGGGGTTCGGCTCCGGATGGTCTGCGACCGATTCCTCCGATTCGACTCGCTCCCGGTTCACGGCATTCCCTGGTCCGAGGCGACCGAGGCGGCCGATGTCGCCGCCGCCGACGTCGGGATCAGCTGGGTCCCGGATGATCTCTGGAGTCGGGGCAAGTGCGGCCTGAAGATCCTCCAGTATCAGGCCGCCGGGCTCCCCGTGATCGCCAATCCGGTCGGGGTCCACTCCGAGATGATCCGGTCGGGAGTGAATGGATTCCTGGTCCAGACTCACGAAGAATGGGTCGCCGCCGTCCGGAAACTGGCCGACGACCCCGAATTGAGGCGGTCGATGGGCCGGAATGCCCGGAACTCCGTCGAGGCCGCTTACTCGATCCAGGCCTGGTCCTCCAGTTTCGTCTCCGCCGTGGCCGGGGCCCGACCCCTCGCGACGCTGGAGCACCGGGGCGGCGGGCCACCTGGTCCGAAGTCGATAGCGTCTCTCGAACGCCGTCGCCGGAGCGAACGTCTCCCCCCATCGCCGCAAAGTCTGGCGGCCCCATGACCCAGGCCAAGACGATCTGGAAGCTTCCCCCCTTGTTCGAGATGGACCGAAGGCCGGGCAGGAATCCGGCCAGACGAAACGGCACGAGGATGATCCCCATGCCCGACCTCGAACCCACACGATCGACCGCGGGGAAGGAGCGGAGATCGCGCCCTTGCGTCTTCGAGCCCCCGGCCTGGAACTGGTCGAAGTCCGACGACACGGGCTGGTGGGTCCGATCCGACTGGTCCTCCGCATTGCTCCGGGAAGGGCGGCTTCCTCTGGACGAGTGGAAGCTCTCGGGACGACTCACTACGGTCAAGAGGGGACCTCACCGGGTCGTCTACAGGGCCGATTTGGCCGAGGGATCGGTCTACGTCAAACACTTCCTCGTCCCCAACTTCCGGGCGATGGCTCGCCAGTGGTTCCGGAGCGGGAAGGGTCGGAATGAGGGGCGACGGGCCGCCAAGCTCGAAGCCATCGGCGTCCCCACGATCACGCCGGTCGCCCTGGGCGAACGTCGAGTCCGCAAGTTTCTCCTGGAAAACTACCTGGTCACCAAGGAGATTCCCAATACCCTCCCCCTCGATGAGTTCGTCGAGCGACAACTCCCGCTGATGGAGCCGGTCCGGCAGGGGAGGCTCCGACGCGACCTGGCCCGGGTCCTGGCCGACCTGACGGCCCGGCTTCACGACGCCGGATTCGTCCACCAGGATTTCCATCCCGGGAACCTCCTGATCCGGATCGAGTCCGACGACTCGCTCCGCCTAGCGGTGATCGACCTGGATGCTCTCCGGGTGACCTCCCGGCTGAAATGGTGCGGAGTCCGCGACAACCTCGCCCTGCTCAATCATTACTTCTGGAGCCGGTGCAACCGAGCTGACCGATACCGGTTCCTCACGGCCTATCTCGAAGCCCGCCGAGAGCCCGCGGTCCCGGAGCCCCGCCAACTTGCCCGCGAGATCGAACGAGCCACCCGGGTCTGGGCCGAGCGGCTCTGGCGTCGGTGGGGCCGTCGATGCTGGAGTCGCAACAAGTATTTCCAGGTCGAACGGAGGCCCGGCTTTCGCGTGATCGCCTCTCGCGACCTGGACACTCCCTGTCTGGAGGCGATCCTGGCCGACCCCGAAGGGCCGATCCGGCGCGAGGGGGCGGTCATCCTGAAGGACTCGCGAACCGCCCTGGTGGCCGAGACGACCGTGATGGTCAAGGGGCGGCCGACTCCCGCGATCTACAAGCGTTTCCATTCCAAGAAGCCGCTGGAATCGCTCCTGAACCTGATCCGACCCTCCCGAGCCGGGCGAGCCTGGCAGGCCGGACAGCATCTCAAGAGTCGGGGCCTGCCCACCCCGCAGAACCTGGCCTACATCGTGAAAACCGGTCGGGGGCCGATCACTCGATGGTTGTCCCGCGAGTCGTACTTGCTGATGGTCAAGGCCGAGCCCTCGATCACCCTGGCCGACTATACTCGCGAGGTCTTGCCTGGCTGCTCGATCGAAATCCGTCGGGAACGGATCGAACGGTTGATCCTGTCCCTCGCCCGACTGCTCCGGATGCTCCACGAGCGGTCGATCTCGGACCGCGACCTGAAGTCGGCCAATATCCTGATCGTCGGCGACCCGGATGCGGAGGAGTTGGCGTTGACCCTGATCGACCTGGTCGGGGTCCAGTTGATCCACCCGTTGCCGAAGGGTCGGAGGCTCCAGAATCTGGCGAGGCTCCAACTGAGCCTGGCCGAGGTGCCCGGCCGGACCCGGACCGACTCGCTCCGATTCCTCCGGGCTTATCTCCCCTGGGGGCTATCGACCCGGAACGACTGGAAAGATCTCTGGCGGAAAGTGGCCCGTCTCATCGACTCCAAGGAAGAGAAGAACCGTCGCCGAGGTCGTCCGCTCTCCTGAACCGGCGACCCGAATATGCGTCGAGGCGAGGCCACCGATGACACGGATCGACCGCCCGAGCTGGTTTCGCGGACTCCTGAAGTCATGGCCCGCACTGGTCGCCCTGATCGGGGGATGTGCGACGCTCATCCCGAAGGATGGGCCACCGCTGGTCCCCGCCTCCAACCCGATCCAGGCCGGGCCCTATCTGATCCGGACCAACTCGAAGCTGGAGGCCGATGCCCCGGTCGTCCGTCAGCTCCTGGCGCTCGATTCGCAGGTGGAGCAGACCCTGGGACTGCGGGCCGACATCGGGGATCACCCGGTCGAGGTTTACATCCTCGACGATCGCCAGGCTTTCGAGCACTTCCTCACGTTCTACTATCCCGAATTGCCGCATCGCCGGGCCTTCTTCCTCGCCAACGGCAATCAGCGGGTGATCTACACGTTCTTCGGCGATCGACTCGAAGAAGACCTCCGACACGAGGCAACCCACGCTCTACTCCACGTGGCCATCGGCGACATCCCGCTCTGGCTCGATGAAGGGTTGGCCGAATACTTCGAGAATCCGACCGACCGCCAGGGACTGAACCCCGAGCATATGGGCCGGATTCCGGGCGATCTCGCCGAGGGCTGGACCCCCGACCTTGGTCGGTTGGAGGCTCTCCGAAGCGTCCGTCAGATGTCGCCTCGCGACTACCGGGAGTCCTGGGCGTGGGTCCATTTCCTGCTGAACGACGATCGGTCCAATAAGGCGGCCCTCCTGGCTTACCTCGCCGACCTCAGGACTCAACCCGAGGCCAGGCCCCTCTCCAGCCGCCTCGAAGACGCGGGAGCCTCGACGCTGATCGCCCACCTGGGCCAGGTCCGCGAAGCCCCGGTCGCCGTCTCCGTGCCCATCCTTCGCGACCCAACTATCCGGCTCCAGAGCGGCCCGGTCGAGACGCCGCCCCCCGTCAAGCGTCGGGGATTCTTCGGGAGATTCCGAGACCTGTTTGGATCTTGATGTGTTTTGCTCGAGCCGTGGCGTCGAGCAAGTCGAGGCCCGCCAGGGTCCCATGACTCCGGCGGGCCTCGCTTCGATTCATCGTCACCCTGCATGGTGATGTGGGTGGCTATTGATTCATCGGGGTCGATCAGCGACCGCGAGGTCCGCCGGGGGGGACCTCGAAGGGCTCGCCGGTCATTTCCTTCCAGGTCTTCTTCTGGTCTTCGGTCATCAGGGCCATGACCTTGCTGTTGGTCTCCTTGCGGAGCGTCTGGATCTTGGCCATGGCGGCCTGGCGGTCGTCGCCGGCGGACTGGAAGGCTTCCCGCATCTCCTCGCGAGAGTCGGCGAGGATCGTCTGGGCTTTTTCCTTCTGCTCGGCGGTGATGCCCAGCTTCTTGGCGACGTCCGCATCAGTGATGGCGTTGGCACCCTGCTGCTGGAGTTCGATCTGCTTGAGCCGCGCGACCTGCTCGGGCTTGAGGATGGCGGACAGCGACTTGTGGGCCGCCTCGTTGTTCGCCTTCATCAGCTCCTGCATCTTCTTCATCCGCTCTTCCCCCTCGAGCCCTTCGAGCGAGGAACGCATCTCCTGGCCCTTGTCTCGCATCTCGGCGATGACCTCCTGGGCCTTCTCGACCTGGGAATCATCGAGCTTCAATTCTTTCTGAACGGCCGGGATGGCCACCAGGCCCGGCCCGCCGCCGAAGCCCCCGCCGAATCCGCCACGGCCCTGGGCCGAGGCCACTCCCGCCATCGCCGCAACCAGGCCAAAGGTCAGGAACGCCTTCGTGAATCCGCGCATCGTCTTGTCTCCCGGGGTGCTGTTCGAAGCTGAGAAATGTGCGTCGATGTCTTCGGCGGAGATCTTGCCGCCGAAGATCAGACTGTATAAAGCGTCATGTGACGGCGATAGGGCCTGGATTCATCTCAAATCGGCGCGATCGAGAGTCCAACGGCCCGATCAAGCCTTCTTGATGGCGATCGGTACGGCATCGATCTTGGCGGCGAGGATGAAGTCGTTCTCGGACAGCCCTCCGATGGCGTGGGTCCAGATCTCGATGGCGACGTTCCGGTAGCCGACCAGGTGCAGGTCGGGGTGATGTCCTTCCTCCTCGGCGATCGCGCCCACCTTCTCGAAGAAATCCAGGCCCGCCTGGAAGTTCTTCGCCGTCCACTCCCGACGGATTCGCTCGCCTCCGGAGACCTTGCTCCACCCCTGGAGCTGGAGCAGCAGAGAATTCACTTCTTCCTCGGACAGCTTGGGGACGCCCCCCTCGCAAGGGACGCATTTCTTCCGGGTCAACTCTTCGGCGGTCGGAAGGCTCATGATGGTGCTCCGGGTTCAGGTCCTGGCGATCTTGGTGTCCTCTCGATGGAATCACGATCCGTCAGGACTTTGCGGAAAAGCTTTCGTCGGGTCCGGGAAACCGACCCGCCCGGACGTCTTCCAGATAGGCGTGCGCGGCCTGGCGGATCGGATCGCCCAGGTTGGCGTAGCGTCGGACGAACTTGGGGCGGAAGCCTTCGAAGAGTCCGAGCAAGTCGGGCGTGACCAGGACCTGTCCGTCGCAGTGCGGTCCGGCCCCGATCCCGATGGTGGCGATCGGCAGCTCCGACGTGACCCGGGCGGCAATCTCGGTCGGCACGCACTCCAGGACGACCGAGAACGCGCCGGCGTCGGTTACGGCGTGGGCGTCGGCGACGATCTCATCCTCGTCGCGCTGGACCTTGAAGCCGCCGAGCTTTCGGATGGATTGCGGGGTCAGGCCGACGTGGGCCATCACCGGGATGTCGGCATCCACCAGGGCGCGGATCGTCGGGGCCATCCTCCGGCCTCCTTCGAGCTTGACCGCCTGGCATTGCGTCTCCTTGAGGAATCGCGTGGCCGAGGCCACCGCCTGGCCGGGAGACACGTTGTAACTCCCGAAGGGCAGGTCGGCCACGACCAGGGCACGCTTCGAAGCCCGGGCGACCATCTCGGAGTGGTAGATCATCTGGTCGAGCGTGACGCCGAGCGTGGTCGATCGTCCCTGGACGACCATCCCGAGCGTGTCGCCAACCAGGAGGCAATCCACCCCGGCGGCGTCCAGCAGGCGGGCCATCGTGAAGTCGTAGGCCGTGAGGACGCCGATCTTGGTCGCCTCCGCCTTCCATCGGGCGAAGTCGGGGATCGTGACCGGGTTGATTTCCTTGCGAGACATGGCCGGAAGCCCTCGAACCGGAGCAGGGTCGATCAATGCAATTCGGCGAGCATCAGCCCCGGTCGGTCGACCAGGATCGTGGTATCGGGTCGGGACCGGATGGCCGCTCGCCAGACCGATCGGGGGGACCCTCGTTCGACCATCCCGAGATCGGCGGCGAAGATCGGCGAATGAATCTCCCCGAATTTCAGATCCCGGAAGCTCGGGCCTCTGGCCCCGACCGGGAGTATCGGGCCACCCTGGACGCGATACAATTCGACCAGGGCCAGCGGCCCGGCGTCCTTCGGAAGCGACTCGCCCAGTTCCCCCGCCGCCCTCCGGACCGCCGGAGGATCGAACTCCAGCCGGAACCCTCGACGATCGGCCAGATACAGGACCGCCTCGGGGGCGATCAGCGGGGCATCGGGCGGGACCAGTTCCCGGATCTCGCGAGTCGCGACATCCAGGCCCGCCCACTCTCCCGGAGTCAGCCAGGTCGTGACCGAGTGGATCGCGCAGCAGCCCAGGAAAAACGAACCCAGGACGATCCGGGTCTCGGACCGACCTACCCCGATCATACCTCGGGCCACTCCGACCGCCGCCAGGGGTGCCAACACCATCCAATAATAGGCATGGTGCCACTTGCTCGCCAAACCGAGAATCGCCAGACCGCAGCCGATCCCCCAACCGATCCAGAGTCGATCGACTCTCGGTCGGCCCCACAATCCGACTCCTGCCAAAACGAACCCAATCGGCGTGAACGAGCGAATCGCCAGGTTTCGCCCGATATTCGACCAGGTGGCCGGTCGGAGCCAGGACCAGAGGGACAGTGACCTGAACCAGATCGCCGCATTGTCCGAGGATGCCATCGAGCCCGCCAAGGGACGCGCAACCTCTCCCCAGGCATGGACATACCACGCCAGTGCAGGGGCCAGCATCAGCCCGCCGACCCCGAGTCGCCAGGCGATCGGCCAGCGTCGGACGATCAACACGAAGGGGATCAAGGTCCAGGCGGAGGTGATCTTGATGGCCAGACCGATCGCCAAAACGAACCCACCGTAAACCGCCCAGCGACCTCGTCCCGTGGCCTCGAACTCATCCCAGAACCGGAGCCCAGCCAAAACGAACCCAAGCATCAGGGCATCCGGCTGGAAGGCTCGACCGTAACGGACCGTGACCGGAAAGGCGGCAAACGAACCCAGGGCCAGCAAAGCGACTGTTCGACCCTCACGCCGGGCGACGAGCCCGAACAGCCCCCAGGATCCCCAGGTGGTAGCCAGGGCCGAGATCAGCCGACCCGCCGTCTCCCAATCGAACCCAACCAGTCGATGGGTCGTTGCGACGATCCAGGCATAGATCGGCGGCTCGACCAGGAACAGGTTCGGAAATGGGCCGGTGTCCAACTCGGGCCGGAGGAACCCCGAGCCTCGCTCCAGGTTCCGCGCGACCATCGCGGTCGGGACCTGTCGGCCGACGTAGTTCTCGACGATCGCCTGGGAGGGATGGAAGGCCCGGATCGCGAAGGTGAGCGCGAGGAGGAGCACCGGGGCCCAACCTCCTCGGGCCGTGGTCGGGAGGTTTCCTTCGGTAGGGTGGGTCGCGACTGATCCTGGCAAAAACGAACCCAACATTCGCCCCATTTCGATCGATGTTGAGTCTTCAGGTAGCCCGATGAAATTAGGTATGCCAGGCCCGAAGCTCAGCTCCGGGCTGGACCCATCCATTAATATCGGGAATAACCCCTCCGGCCGAGCATGCCGAAGCTGCCCCCTCGCGCGAATCGTAGCCCGGACCTTCAATCCGGGTCAAGTCGGGGCGCCCGGGGTTGGTCCCCGGAACCGGGCCCGGAATCGGGCATAGCGGTCGCTGACCGAGGTCTGCCCCGTCATCAAGGGGACAAATCGGTCGGGTCTTTGGGCGATCGCATCCATTCGAAGGGCATCGAGTTCCTCGGTCAAGCGACGCTCAAAGGTCGGGATCAGGTCGGGCAGATCGGCGCGATCGACCTTGAACCTTTCGCCGAATCGGATCAAGACCTCGGGCCGTTCGTCCTGCCAGAACTCGTATCGGATCGCGAGTGGAAGCACCTGGACCGGGGCGGCCTGGCGGATGATCGCCCGGATTCCATTCTGGAACTTCAGCGGGCGAACGTCGTTGGACTCGATCTTCCCCTGGGGGAAGACCCAGACCACCGCTTTGGGCTTCTGGAGTAATTCCGCGGCGTATCGGAGCGAAGCTCGGACCGAGACGGGGTCGGTCCGATCCACCGAGAAAGCGCCGATCCGGCGGAAGAAGCCGAATCGGAGCAGGTTGAAGTGTTCCATCATCCCGTAGCCGTCGACCTCGAGAGCATCGTTGACGACTTGATAGACGAACAGGTCCCACCAGCAGGAATGATTCGCCAGGATCAGGGTGCCAGCGGGGTCTCGATTGAGGCTCTCGCGAAAGCGGTCGAGGCCCTGGGCGAGCACCTGATG
This sequence comes from Tundrisphaera lichenicola, assembly GCF_051175385.1. Taxonomy (GTDB): domain Bacteria; phylum Planctomycetota; class Planctomycetia; order Isosphaerales; family Isosphaeraceae; genus Tundrisphaera; species Tundrisphaera lichenicola. The sequence continues at coordinate 1,622,000 of NZ_CP195106.1, forward strand.
GAACCCACCCCGAGCCTTCGAACGGACCATCGACTCGACCGCGAACCTGGGCCAGCCATGCTTGTAAGCCTTGATCAGCCGAGTCGAATGTGTGCTCATCAGCGCCGGGGGACCACGTAGTAGGTGGGCTGTGGGGCGGTGAACCGCGACTGATATTGATCCGAGAACGGGGCGAACGACAAGGCCGGGCGACTCCCACCATAATTGGGCCGAAGCACGCTGTATCGGCGATGATTCCGCAAGACCCGTCGCGTGGGGATCACGCTGGTCTGCTCCGAAGGGACCACGTAAGTCGGGCCGGTCACCACGGGGGCGGTCGGCTTGAAGACCGACTCGGTGGAATAGACGGGGATCTGAGCCTTGGCTTCCGGGATCTGGGGCCCGAACATTCCTACCAACGCCGCGGAGGCCGCGAGGGCCGGGATTCGCCAGGTCAATTTCATCGTCGGGCTCCGGGTCCGTTGAAGTGAATCCTGTCAATTATATCTCGTCCTTCCCCGCGAGACCGAGGAGGAGAAGTCCCGAGATACAGGATCGATCGGTTCTCCGGTCCGGATCGCTTGATCTTGAACCGCCAGGCGACCCAGCCTCGGCTGACAGCCGCTACCGAGTATCTGCCAAAAAGGCAGACATGAGAGAGGTGTGGAGCCAGAACGTTTTTTGTAAGCCATTATTTTGATGTGACTTGCGGCGATTTATTCTTCTCGGTACAGCGGTTGCATTTAAGGGGAGCGAATCCGGAATCCGGGGGCAATTTGATGGCCCCCTCGCCGCCTTCCGCCGACAGGTGTGGGCGGTGTATCTCGACCGCGACGAGGGAGAATTCAACGTGGCGAAGATGTTGGCCTACGATGAGGAGGCGCGCCAGAAACTGGCCAGTGGCGTCTCGAAGCTGGCCCGGGCCGTCCGGAGCACCCTGGGGCCTCGCGGGCGCAACGCCGTGATCGACAAGGGTTGGGGCAGCCCGACGGTCACCAAGGACGGCGTGACCGTGGCCGAGGAGATCGAGCTGACCGACCCGTACGAGAACATGGGTGCGCAGCTGGTCAAGGAAGCCGCCTCGAAGACCTCCGACGTCGCGGGCGATGGCACGACCACCGCCACGGTCCTGGCCGAGGCGATCTTCAAGGAAGGCCTGAAGGCCCTGGCCGCCGGCGCCGATGCGATGGCCCTCAAGCGTGGGATCGACCTGGCGGTCACCGCCGTCGTCGAGCACGTCAAGGGTCAGTCCAAGACCGTGGCCGAGAAGGAAATCGCCGAGGTCGCCACGATCTCCGCGAACAACGATAAGACCATCGGCGAGAAGCTGGCCGACGCCTTCAAGCGGGTCGGCAAGGACGGCGTCATCACCGTCGAAGAGGGCAAGGGCTTCGAGACGACCGTCGACGTCGTCGAGGGGATGCAGTTCGACCGGGGCTACCTCAGCCCGCACTTCGTCACCGACCAGGACCGCATGGAGGTCGTGCTCGAAGATCCTTACATCCTCATTTATGAGGAGAAGATCGGCACGCCCAAGATCCTGATCCCTCTCCTGGAGCAGATCGCCCGGGCCAACAAGCCCTTGATGGTGATCGCCGAGGACGTCGAGGGCGAGGCCCTGGCGACCCTGGTCGTCAACAAGCTCCGCGGGATCCTCAACGTCGCCGCCGTCAAGGCCCCCGGCTACGGCGACCGCCGCAAGGCCATGCTCGGCGACATCGCCGTGCTGACCGGCGGCAAGGCGATCTTCAAGGACCTCGGCATCGAGCTGGAGAGCGTCCAGCTTTCCGACCTCGGCCGCGCCCGGAAGGTCACCATCACCGGCGATGCCACCACGATCGTCGAGGGGAATGGCACCCAGGAAGAGATCAAGGGGCGGACCGAGCTGATCCGTCGCGAGATCAAGAGCACCGAGAGCGAGTACGACCGCGAGAAGCTCCAGGAGCGCCTGGCCAAGCTCGCCGGCGGTGTGGCCCAGATCAACGTCGGGGCCGCCACCGAGACCGAGATGAAGGAACGTAAGGCTCTCGTCGAGGACGCCCTCCACGCCACTCGCGCGGCGATCGAGGAAGGCATCGTCCCCGGCGGCGGCAGCGCCCTGATCCGCGCCGCCAAGGCCGTCGACGGGCTCAAGCTGACCGGTGACCAGGCCCTCGGGGCCCAGATCGTCCGACGGGCCATCGAGCAGCCCGCCCGCTCGATCGCCGAGAACGCCGGGATCGACGGCGCCGTGGTCGTCAGCAAGATCCTCAAGTCGCCCGACCCCCACTTCGGCTACAACGCCGAGGCCGGTACCTGGGGTGACATGTTCACCGCCGGGATCGTCGACCCCACCAAGGTCACCCGATCGGCCCTCCAGAACGCCGCCTCCGTCGCCGGACTCCTGCTGACCACCGAAGCCATCATCGTCGAGAAGAAGACGAAGAAGGCCGCCGGTGGCGATCACCATGACGATCATGGCGGTGGCATGGGAGGAATGGGTGGCATGGGCGGAATGGGTGGCATGGGCGGAATGGGTGGCATGGGGATGATGTAAACCCCTCCGCGTGATACATACGAGATTTCAGATTTCAGGAAGGCTCCGGCACCTGAAATCTGAAATCCTCAAAATTTTCGATATTCGACTCATTTGACGAAGGAACCATCGCGATGGCCAAGATTCGCCCGCTCGAAGACCGCGTTGTGATCAAGCAGATTGAGGCCGAGGAGAAGACCTCGGGCGGGATCGTCCTGCCCGACACGGCGAAGGAGAAGCCGCAGCGGGGGAAGGTGGTCTCGGTCGGCCCGGGCCGGCTGCTCGACAACGGCGAGCGAGCCGCGGTCGGCGTGGTCGAGGGGGACGAGGTCCTCTTCGGCAAGTACTCGGGCACCGAGATCAAGGTGGACGGCGAGGAGATCAAGATCCTCCGCGAGACCGATATCCTGGCCAAGATCCTCAAGTGAAGCCAAAGCGGTCGGCGGTCGGATGAACGTCCTTCGTAGGGCAGGACTTGTCCTGCCCATGAGACGCGGACGGCAGGGCGAGCCTTGCCCCACATCGGACCGTTGATCGCTCCCCATACAGGAGCCGACCCCGTGCCCAAGCAGTTGCTCTTCTCCGATGCCGCCCGCCGGAAGATGCTGGAAGGCGTCGACATCCTGGCCCACGCCGTGGGGACCACCCTCGGGCCGACCGGCCGGAATGTCATCCTCAGCAAGTCGTTCGGCGGCCCGACGGTCACCAAGGACGGCGTCACGGTCTCCAAGGAGATCGAGCTTCCCGACGCCTTCGAGAACATGGGTGCCAAGCTGGTCAACGTCGTCGCGTCGAAGACGTCCGACGTCGCCGGCGACGGGACCACCACCGCCACGATCCTGGCCCGCGCGATCTTCCGCGAGGGGCTCCGGATCACCACCACCGGGGCCAACCCCACCGTGGTCCGCCGGGGAATCGACAAGGCGGTCGAGGCCGCCGTCGAGGAGCTGACCACCAAGCTCTCGCGCCCGGTCTCCAAGAAGGAAGAGATCGCCCAGGTCGGCACGATCTCGGCGAACAACGACGCCACGATCGGCAACCTCCTGGCCGACGCCGTCGAGAAGGTCGGCAAGGACGGCGTGATCACCGTCGAGGAGGGCAAGACCGCCGCCACCACCCTCGAATTCGTCGAGGGGATGCAGTTCGACAAGGGGTATCTCAGCCCCTACTTCGTCACCAGCCCGACCACGATGGAAGCGGTCCTGGATGATGCCCTGATCCTGCTCCACGAGAAAAAGATCGCCAACCTTCGCGAGCTGATCCCCCTGCTGGAGAAGGTCGCGCAGTCGGGCAAGCCGCTGATCATCATCGCCGAGGACGTCGAGGGCGAGGCGCTGGCGACCCTGGTCGTCAACAAGCTCCGCGGGATCCTCAACATCTGCGCGGTGAAGGCCCCCGGCTTCGGCGACCGCCGCAAGGCGATGCTCGGCGACATGGCGATCCTGACCGGCGGGACCGTGATCTCCGAGGATCTCGGCCTGAAGCTGGAGAACCTCCAGCTGGCCCAGCTCGGCAAGGCCAAGCAGGTCAAGGTCAACAAGGACAGCACCACGATCATCCAGGGCGCCGGCAAGCGCGAGGATATCGTCAAGCGGGTCGAGCAGCTCCGCCGGCAGATCGCCGAGACCGAGAGCGAGTACGACAAGGAGAAGTTCCAGGAGCGCCTGGCGAAGATCTCCGGCGGCGTCGCCCTGATCAGCGTGGGTGCCGCGACCGAAGCCGAGATGAAGGAAGTCAAGGCTCGGGTCGAGGACGCGCTGCACGCCACGCGAGCCGCGGCCGATGAGGGGATCGTCCCCGGCGGCGGCACGGCCCTGATCCGCGTGATCCCGGCCGTCCAGAAGCTCCACGACACCCTGACCGGCGACGAGAAGGTCGGGGCCGAGATCATCCTCCGAGCCCTGGAGGAGCCCGTCCGTCACATCGCGTCCAACTCCGGGCACGATGGCGGCGTGGTCGCCGAAGAGGTCAAGACGGCCACGGGTTCGATCGGCTTCAACGCCAACACCGGCGAGTATGTGGACATGTTCGCCGCCGGGATCGTCGACCCCACCAAGGTCACCCGCTCGGCCCTGCAGAACGCCGCCTCGATCGCCGCCTTGATGCTCACCACCGAGGTGATGATCACCAACATCAAGGAAGACGAAGAGAAGGGTGCGGCCCGGGCCGAAGGTTCGGTCCGCTGAGTTTGATCGCTCGATCGAGGGCCGGGGATGGCTTTACGGGCCTACCCGGCCCTCAAACTTCCAGGATGATCCATCCTATCCCCATCTTGTCTATCTCAATTGATCGCGTGTCCGTCCGCGGATTTGATGGAATTCTACTTTGGCTAATCGATTGGGAGGCGGGGCATCCGTGGTGAAGTGTCGCGTCTAGGTAACGATGTGTTATCCTGGGACGTTCCGATCCGCCGCACAAGGGCCCCGAGCGAGACGCCGTGCCGATGGCCACGAAGCGAGATTATTACGAAGTACTCGGCCTGAGAAAAGACGCCGGGGCCGATGACATCAAGAAGGCCTATCGGCAGATGGCCCTGAAGAACCACCCCGACCGCAACCCGGGCGACACCGGTGCCGAAGCGCGGTTCAAGGAGGCGGCCGAGGCCTACGAGATCCTCTCCGACCAGTCGAAGCGCCAGCGATACGACCGCTACGGCCATGCCGGGGTCGAAGGCACGGCCCATCACGACTTCCGGAACACCGAAGATATCATGTCGGCCTTCTCCGACATCTTCGGCGGTGGCCTCTTCGGCGATATGTTCCAGCAGCGTCGTCGAGGTCCCCGACCGGGTCAGGATCTCCTGATGAAGCTGGAGGTCGACCTGATTGAGGCGGCCCGAGGCACCGTCAAGATGGTCGAGGTCACCCGTCAGGAGTCTTGCGGCGAATGCAAGGGGTCGGGGGCTCGCAAGGGGACCGTCGCCACCACCTGCAACTATTGCGGTGGGCAGGGCCAGGTCGTCCAGTCCCGAGGCTTCTTCCAGATCGCCACCACCTGCCCGGCCTGCGGCGGCGATGGCACGAAGATCAACGACCCTTGCCCGGCCTGCAAGGGCCAGGGACGGACACCGGTCACGGCCAAGATCAAGATCGACGTCTTCCCCGGAGTCGACAACGGGATCGTCCTCCAGCTCAGGAACCAGGGCGAGGCCGGCGATCCGGGAGCCCCGCGAGGCAACCTCCGGGTCCAAATCCAGGTCCGCAAGCATCCGTTCCTGGATCGAAAGGGGAACGACCTCCTCTGCCAGGTCCCGATCACGTTCCCCCAGGCCGCCCTCGGTGGCGAGATCGAGGTCCCCACGATCGACGGGATGGACCGGATCCACGTCCCCAAGGGGACGCAGAGTGGCGAGGTCCTCAAGCTGAAAGGCCGAGGGATGCCCGACATCCACGGTCGAGGGAGGGGAGATGAGCTCGTCGAGGTGATGGTCGAGACCCCTCGACACCTCACGGCTCGCCAGGAGGAACTCCTCCGCGAATTGGCCGAGATCGAACACCGAGACGTCAGCCCCAAGCGAAAGAGCTTCTTCGAGAAGCTCAAAGACTATTTCACCGAGGATGAGGACGCCGGTGAAGAGGTCCAATCCTGAGGACTCCGGCCCCGGACTTGCCCGTTACCTCATCAATGGCCCCGGTCCCCGCCTCATCGATCATCCAGGATCGAGGAACCATGAGCGATCCCACGACGACCAGCGAAAATAGCCCGAATCCCGAGGCGTCCGCCCCGGACGATGAACTCACGCAGGCAATCCGCCAGCGCGACGAATATCTCGATCAACTCCAGAGGACTCGCGCTGAGTTCATCAATTACCAGAAGCGGTCCAAGGCCCAGGCCGATGCCGACCGACTCTACCTGATCAAGCCCCTGGCCATGGATATCCTGAACGCCCTCGATAACTTCGACCGTGCCATCGAGACGGCCCGGGCGGGAGGGGCGGCCGGGATCGCCGAGGGCCTCGGGATGGTCGAGAAGCAATTCGTCGCCGCCCTCAACAAGCATGGGGTCGAGACGATCGTCGCGCTCGGTCAGCCCTTCGACCCCAACTTTCACGAAGCGATCATGCAGCAGCCCGACGCCCATCATCCCGAAGGGACCGTCGTGGCGGAGTTCGCCAAGGGCTACAAGCTCAACGAGCGGGTCATCCGGCCTTCCAAGGTCGCGGTTTCGGTTCACCCGGCCGAGTAAGCCGGGGCCAGCAAGACACGTCCCCAGAGGCGAATCGATGCCGACCTACGACTATATTTGCGACGCCTGCCAGCACGAATTCGAAGCCTACGAGTCGATCAAGGCCGACGCCCAGACCGTCTGCCCGACCTGCCACGAGCCCAAGCTTCGCCGGAAGATCGGCGCCGGGGCCGCGATCCTCTTCAAGGGATCGGGATTCTATCAGACCGACTACCGGAGCGACTCCTACAAGAAAGGAGCGGCGGCCGACAAGACGGCGTCCGAGCCCGCCAAGCCCGCGGAAAGTTCGAGTACTCCGGCCAAAGCCCCCGAGTCTAAACCCTCGACCAACGGGTCCTCGACGTGATCCGCGGCCGATGCCCGATCTGCGGGAAGTCCTTCGAGGCGGCGAGTCTCGATGATCATCCGGGATTTCCGTTCTGCTCGGATCGATGCAAGCTGGTGGATCTGGGCCGGTGGATTGATGGGGCTTATGCCATTCCGGCCAGTCCACAGCCCGACACCACCGATGAGTCGGAAGAGGCCGAGGAAGACGGCGAGGAATGAACCGGATTGTTCCCACGTCTCGCGGGGCAACAGGCCGATTCATCAAGCCTGTCATCGGAAACTGAGAGAATTCGTTGCCGACTCCGATCGGGCTTGATAGCCTCGGTTGGTTCGCCCGGGCTTTTCTCGCAATCGCGAGAGCCCAGGACGGAAACCCCTCAACTGGGAGTCGGCCATGAAGTCCAGGTTGGTTTGCCTCGCCTTAGGTTTTCTCTGTCTGGCCTCCTGGCAAGCCTCGGCGCAGACCCTCAGCGTCGGTGACGACGCGCCGGCCCTTGCCGTGTCCGAATGGGCCAAGGGAGATAAGATCGATCGACTAGACGCCGATCGGACGTATGTCGTCGAGTTCTGGGCGACCTGGTGCGGTCCCTGCCGGACCAGCATCCCTCATCTGACGGAACTTCAGAAGAAGTATAAGGACAAGGGCATCCAGTTCATCGGAGTTAGCGTCTGGGAACAGGACCCGTCCCTGGTCGCCCCGTTCGTCAAAGAGATGGGCGACAAGATGGATTATTCCGTCGCCCTGGATGACGTGCCCGAAGGAGAAAAAGGTAGCAAGGGTAAGATGGCCGAGAGCTGGATGACGGCCTCAGATTCCAATGGGATCCCGACCGCATTCATCGTGTTGAAAGGGAAAGTCGCCTGGATCGGCCACCCCATGGAGATGGACGCTCCGCTGGCCAAGGTCGCTTCGGGCGACTATGACCTGGCCAAGGCCGCAAGTGACTATCGTGAGGAGAAGGCCAAAGAAAAGAAACTGATGGCCGTCTACACCAAGCTTCAGAAATTGGGAAGGACCGCTTCGCCCAAAGAACAGCTCAAGGTGGTCGATGACGCGATCGCGGAAGATCCCGCGGTCGAGTCGTCGCTCGGACTCCAGAAGTTCGCCTTGCTCCGCGCGGCCGGGGATGAATCGGCCTCGACCTACGGAGAGAAGTTGGTCCAGGATCTCTGCAAGGATCAGTCCGGGACCCTGAATCAAATCGCCTGGATGATCGTCGACCCGGATAGCGAGGAGAAGTCGGGCGAGAAGGACCTTGCCGTGGCCCTGAAGGCCGCGATCCGCGCGAACGAACTGACACATGACGAGAACGGGGCGATCCTCGACACCCTGGCCCTGGCCTACTTCAAGAACGGCGAGGCCAGCAAGGCGCTCGAGGCCCAGGAGAAGGCAATCAAGATTCTGGGAGAGGATGACAAGGGCATGGTCTCCCGGCTCGAAGAGTACCGGAAGGCCGTGAAGGACAAGAATCCTTGAGCGAATGAAATCGAACGGGGCGATGAAGGATCATCGCCCCGAGTTCGATCCGGTTCAGGCGAGACCGAGCCGGCGGTCGGCGGTCCGGAGGAGGTCGGAGACCGGGAGCCCGTGGGGACAAGCCGCGTCGGCTCCGGCCAGGTCCAGATCGGCGATCGCCCGCGACTCGGCGGGAAGGGCCTGATAGAGCGCCCTGGCCTCATCACGCTTGCCGTAAGCTTCGTAATAGCGGTAATACCGAAGGACGGTCGCGACCGGGACCCCGTGGGCCGCGGTCTCGCAGAGATGGCCGCAGCCGTGGCAGAACTGGTTGGCGGTTCGAAGTCGGTGCTCTTCGAGAAGCCGGGCCTCTTTAGCTCCCAGAGGCTCGACCGCCGCTCCCATGTTCTCGCGGAGTTCGTCGAAGTTGGTCATTTCGCTGACGACGGCATGAACTCGCTCGTCGTTGAAGACAGACTTGATGGCCGCCTGGTGGACCTTGAAGCCCTTATCGATCAGCCCGGTCATCCGGGGGTCTTTCTCGCCCGGCTTGAACTCCTGGGCTCCCCCCTGCGTCTTCATGGCGACGATGCCCATGTTGGCCTTCGACGCCTTGTCCACGCAACGCTTGATCTGATCGGCGTCCATCGTCCGGAAGTTGTACTGGATCATCATTTGATCCAGCCAGCCGGCCTCCGCGGCGGCTTCGACCAGCTCGGGGAGCATCTGATCGTGGCACGAGAAGCCGGCGAAACGGATCTTGCCCGACCGCTTCAACTCGTCGAAGGTCTTGATGACATCGGCATCCTTGAAGATGTCGATGTCGTTGCCGCTGATGCCGTGCATGTAGTAGCAATCGACGTAGTCGGTCTTGAGCCGTTCTAGGCTGCTCTGGAGGTGGGTGACGAAGGATTTGGCGCGGTCCGGGCCCTTCAGGCGGCTGTAGCTGTTGTTCTTGGTGACGAGATAGACGTCCTTGCGCTGTCCGGTCCGATCCAGGACGGTGCCGACGGCCTTCTCGGCATTCCCTCGCTCGTAGGATTCCGAGGTGTCGATGTATCGGATCCCGGCGGCGATGTATCGCTGGACGAGGCTCTCGGAGACGGCCCAGCTCGTGCCCATCCCGAGCTTGGTGACCTTCACCCCGGTCTTGCCGAGGGTCACCATCGGAATCGGCGAATTCGGTGGCGCGGCCAAGAGGGACTCGGCCGAGGCCAGAGCCACACCCGAGGCGGTGGCCGTCTTGAGGAATTGACGCCGGCTGTTTCCGCACGGTCCTTCCATCGAAACTCTCCCCGCCAGGGCCTGGTCAATCCCCCGTCTCTGACGACAGCGACGGTTCGGCGACCGGGTCGATCGGCTTCATCATGGCTGGCAAGTGGAGGGTGGTCAACAATCATTCCACATTTCGACCACCCGATCGTCCCACCCTCGCCTCAGCTCTCCACGCTGTCTCCTCTCGGATACGATCCCAGGATCTCCAGCCGGTCGCAACGCTTGCGGACCTGTTCGAGGGCTCGCTTGACCGGCTCGTCCTCGACATGCCCATCGACGTCGGCGAAGAAGAGGTAGGAGGGGTTGAGCTCGTTGGTGATCTCGGAGGTCGGGAAGGACTCGATCCAGGTCATGTTCACGCCGTTCTTCTCGAACGGGGCGATGGCCCGGGCCAGGCTGCCCGCGCTGTTGGTCAGTCGGAGGAGGAGGGTCGTCTTGTCGCGACCGGTCGGTTGCTCGCCCCGCTCGGCGATCACGGCGAACCGGGTCGTGTTGTGGGCCTGATCCTCGATGTTTTCGACCAGGACCTGGAGCCCATAGGCTTCGGCGGCCGGGCGGCTGGCGATCGCGGCGGCTTGCGGATCTTTCTGGGCGATGGCGGCCGCCTCGGCCGAGGAGACCACGTCGATGATCTTCACCTCGTTCGGGAGATTTTTGCCCAGCCAGTTCCGGCACTGTGAGATGACCTGAGCCTTGGAGTAAACCCTCCTGATGTCGGCCCATTCTCCCTTGCCCAGGAGGCAATGGCGGACGCGAAGCCGGACCTCGGCGCGGATCTTGAGGCCCGGCAGTCGGACGAACATGTCCAGCGTGTCGGCGATCCGCCCATCCGTCGAGTTCTCCAGCGGGACGATCCCGAACTGGACGTGCCGACGGTTAACTTCCTCGAAGACGGCCGCGATCGATCCGACCGGGACATGCTCGACCGACTCGCCAAACTTGGCAACCGAGGCGAGGTGGCTGTAGCTATACTTCGGACCCAGGCAGGCGACCCGAAGGAGCCTCTGGAGCGATCTCGAACTGCTCATCAACTCCCGGAAAATCAGCCGAAGAGTCTCGTGGGGGAGGGGCCCCCGGCTGGCCTGGAGGGCTCGGGCGACGACTTCGTCCTCGCGAGACGAGGACCAGATATCCAGGCCCTGGGCCTGCTTGATCTGGCCGATCTGGACCGCCATCTCGGATCGTCGATTCAGGAGTTCAACCAGATCCTTGTCGATCCGATCGATCTCGGCGCGGAGACTGGCGAGGGTGGGCGATCGCTTGGCATCGCTGGCTCGGGAGGCCTTCGCCTTGTTCTGCGGCTTCACGGAAGGTTCCGAGGGAGGCTTGCGGGGCATGATGGCTGGTCCGGGTAGATCGGGCCCGGCGGTCCCGCTTGTTGGGACGTAAGTCTGGGCGTACCACGTCGATATATGAACGGGAACATTCTGTCAAGCCCCTTGATCCCTCATCAAGCGGGATCAAACCCGTTTCGTTCGACGGTCCGACCTGTTAGGATCAAATCTCGAGAAGATAACGCTCCTCGTCAACTAGATCAAATCACCAATCTGCCAAAATGGCGTGCTGCGATGGTCGTTCGAAATCGGCGAGGTCAATTTGGCAGTCGACGGGTTCGAAGGTCGGTCCCAATTCCGCCCTCTGGTTGCGTAACTTGTTTGGATGGAATTGGTTAGGTTGGAAGATCATTCTTCCTGATCCTGGTGGCATTCGCTTTGCTTTTAAATGGTTTCCGAGAGAGTGATGCGAAGTAGCTTCAGATCCTCATCGAAACGATCGATCCGAGGATTCGCGAGCGGATGGCGAGCGACCCACGCCGTCTATCCAGCTGCTTTGCCCCCGAAAATCATCCGAAAGGAGACCGACCGTGGCTGAAGGGGAGAAGATCATCGGGATCGACCTGGGGACGACCAACAGCGTGGTCGCCGTGATGGAAGGTGGCGACGTTACGGTGATCGCCAACCAGGAGGGCAGCCGCCTGACCCCTTCGATCGTCGCATTCAATAACAAGGGCGAGACGCTCGTGGGTGATCCGGCCAAGCGCCAGGCCGTGACCAATCCCAGGGGGACGGTTTACTCGATCAAGCGGTTCATGGGACGCCGTCACGACGAGGTCAAGTCCGAAGAGAAAATGGTCCCCTATGAGGTTGTGGGCGGCTCCTCGGATTATGTGAAAGTCAAGGCATCGGGGAAGGAATATACCCCGCCGGAAATCTCGGCCTTGATCCTCCGGAAGCTGAAAGAGGCGGCCGAAAGCTACCTCGGGCACAAGGTCCGGAAGGCCGTGATCACCGTCCCGGCTTACTTCAACGATAGTCAGCGTCAGGCGACCAAGGATGCCGGGCAGATCGCCGGCCTGGAGGTCGCTCGAATCATCAACGAGCCGACCGCCGCCGCCCTGGCATACGGCCTCGACAAGAAGAAGAACGAGAAGATCGCCGTTTTCGACCTCGGGGGTGGGACCTTCGATATCTCGGTCCTTGACGTGGCCGACGGCGTCTTCGAGGTCCTCTCGACCAACGGCGACACTCACCTCGGCGGCGATGACTGGGACGAGGCGCTGATCAACCACATCGCCGATGAGTTCAAGAAGGAACAGGGAGTCGACCTCCGGAAGGACCAGATGGCCCTCCAGCGGCTCAAGGAAGCCGCGGAGAAAGCCAAGAAGGACCTCTCGTTCCAGACCCAGGCCGATATCAACTTGCCGTTCATCACGGTCAAGGATACCGTCCCGCAACACTTGACGATGACGATCAGCCGGAGCCAGTTCGAGCGGATCACCGACAGCCTCTTCGAGCGTTGCCGGGGGCCGGTCCTGAAGGCGTTGGAAGATGCCAAGTTGAAGCCCGGCGACATCGACGAGGTCGTCATGGTCGGCGGCTCGACCCGGATGCCGCGGGTCCAGGAGATCGTCAAGGGGATCTTCGGCAAGGATCCCCACAAGGGCGTGAATCCCGACGAGGTCGTGGCCATCGGCGCGGCGATCCAGGGTGCGGTGCTCACCGGCGACGTCAAGGACCTGCTCCTGCTCGACGTGACCCCGCTCTCGCTGGGCCTCGAGACCAAGGGGGGCGTGTTCACCAAGCTGGTCGAGCGGAACACCACGATCCCCACCGAGAAGAAGGAAACCTTCACCACCGCCGAGGACAATCAGACCGCTGTCACCATCGTCGTCTATCAAGGCGAGCGCCCGATGGCGGCCGACAATCGATTCCTCGGCAAGTTCGATCTTCAGGGCATCCCGCCGGCGCGTATGGGGACGCCCCAGATCGAGGTAACCTTCAACCTCGACGCTAACGGGATCCTGAACGTCTCGGCCAAGGACAAGGGAACGGGCAAAGAGCAAACCGTCCGGATCGAGGCCGGTGGCGGTCTCTCGAAGGACGAGATCGAACGGATGCAGCGCGACGCCGAGGCCCACGCCTCCGAGGACAAGAAGCGACGCGATCTGGCCGAGGCCCGGAACTCCGCCGAGCAGCGGGTCTACCAGCTCGAAAAGACCCTCGATGAGCACAAAGACAAGCTCTCCGATTCCGACAAGGAGGCCGTCCGGTCGGCCATCGAGAAGGTGAACGAGGCCAAGAAAGGGGAGGACGTCGCCGCCATCAATCTGGCCCTGGAGAACCTCGGACGCGCCAGCCAGGCGATGGCGGAACATATCTATGCCGCTTCCAACGCTGGCCCGGGTGCCCCGACCGATGGGGCGACCGCCGGGGCCGCCGCGGGCGGTGGGGGCAAACCCGACGATGTGATCGACGTCGAATTCGAAGAAAAGCAGTAAATTTCCCCCCCAAGGAAGCCACCGGGAGGGTGGGGCCGGACCGGTCCCGCCCTCCTTCCGCGTTCCTCGCCAGCGACCTCCGGAATGGTCAAGTTTACGTGGCTAAATGGTCGGCCGAGGATGTATCAGCCCCCCGAGGATCCAAGACGATGTCGCTCGAGAACGCCAGGGCGGTCTACCCGATCATGATCCAGCTAGCCCAGGACTTGTCTCAGGCCGCCAAGGAACGTCGCCCAGTGGTCTGGGTCTCGTATGACGATCTCTGCGTCCGTTGCAAGGAAGTCGGTGTCAAGGAAACGCCTCGAACCATCGCGACCAAGCTCCTCAAGCCCTTGCAGGCCCTCTGCCTGGAAAAGAGCCTTCCCGATCTCAGTGCGCTGATCATCCAGAAGCCCAAGCCCCGGAGTGACTTCGGCAATCTCCTCCGCCCCGTCGATGGTTGGTGGGAGCCTTACGTCGCCCGGAACATGGCCACGGTCGGCGACGTCTCATTTTGGTTCAAGGAATTTCAGAGCGCCCGCGATTACGCAGATTGGCCCGCCGAAGCCCCCTTCTGAACGAGGGGAGACCGTCGGATAATCTCGAGCGACCTTCCTCGGGTCATTCCTGCCATGGTGCGATCCTCGCCGTACCAGATCCCGGCCGATGGGTTATTCGGAGGCAGGCACGATGACCCTAAGCACGGTCGGAAGTGGGAAACAGGCAATCCTGAATTCCCCGATGTAATCGCTCACGACGGATTCCACTTCAAGCTGGGGCGTCCCATCGGCCTTCGATATTTGACAGTGAAGCTGGATCGGTCCTTTCGTCGGCGGCAAGCCATTCTCATTCAGACAGGACCATCGTGCCTGAGGCTCCACCCGGGTTGCTTCCTCGAACCGGACCTATTCTTCATGTCGCGTCCCGAGACTCAACCACCCGAGAATGAAGTCGATCCGCCTTTCCATATCGGGGACGAAATTCTCAAGGTATCCCGCACACGGATCAGCGGGGCGTTCGATTGACGATCCAGGATCGAGAGCAATCATCGAGCGGGGCATTCTCGATCGTGAGCAAGCCGCGACTTCGGGATCGATGAGACGGAGAGTCCTGGTCGGGCGCTGACCCGGACTCGAAGTCATTGCTTCGATGGATCGTGGTGGGCCCGCCTCCCCGAGTTGAGGCCTCGATGATGACGACTTATGCCGAGATCCTCCGGCGGGCCTGGCCGGTCTTCCTGGAAGCGACCCGGATGCGTCGGACCATCTCTTATTCCGAGCTGGCTGGTAGGATTGGCCCTCCCTGTACCGCTCGGGCCATCCATCGGCAACTCCTGAATCCACTCTCGGCTCGGTGTCGACTCTGGGATCTGCCCGACCTCCCCGCATTGGTCGTCCGGAAAGGGTCGGGCACACCGGGCGCCGGGTGGTTTGACCCGGCCGCCTCGGGTGACCCGATCGAACGATGGGCCGAGGCCGTGGCCCTCTGCTATCAGTATCGATGGCCCAAGCTCCCCGACCCAAGGCTGAGCGCCGGATCGGAGGAGCAGGAGTGACCCTTGAGAAATTGGTGAACCTCGGGGTCACTCACCGCGTAAGAGTGTCGTCGTCTTTCTCGACCAGGAAATTTATTTCACACCGACATCTACGGGAGGGCCAGGTTTTCCCATGCCATTCCGATTCGATAAGCTGACCCATAAAAGCCAGGAAGCGGTCCAGAAGTCCCAGGAGTTGGCCAAGGCTCGCGGCCATCAACGGCTAGAGCCGATGCATTTACTGGCGGCCTTGCTCGATCCCGAGCAAGCCGTGGTCCGCTCGATCCTGGGTCAGCTCGGGGTCGACTCGGGCCAGCTGCTCCGCGCGGCCGAGGAGGGGCTCAACGCTCTGCCGAAGGTTTCCGGCGGAGAGGTCTCGCTCGGGCCCGATCTCCAGCGAGCCCTGGACCTCGCCTCCAATGAGGCCGATCGGCTCGGCGATCAATTCGTCTCGGTCGAGCACCTCATGCTCGGCCTGCTCAAGGTACCCGGCAAGGCGAAAGGGCTCCTCGAAGCCCTGGGCGTCACCGAGGGGGATGTGCTCAAGGCTGTCCCGAAGGTCCGAGGGGGCCAGCGTGTGACCGATCAGAACGCCGAAGATAAATATCAGGCGCTCGAAAAATACGGCCGCGACCTGGTCGAAGCGGCCCGATCGGGCAAGATGGACCCGGTCATCGGACGAGACTCGGAGATCCGCCGGGTGGTCCAGGTCCTCTCGCGGAGGACCAAGAATAACCCGGTCCTGATCGGCGAACCCGGCGTGGGCAAGACGGCCATCGTGGAAGGGCTGGCCCAGCGGATCGTCTCGGGCGACGTCCCCGAGACGCTCCAGAACCGCAAGCTGATCGCGCTCGACATGGGGGCTTTGGTCGCTGGGACCAAGTTCCGTGGCGAGTTCGAGGAGCGGCTCAAGGCAGTCCTCACGGAGGTCACCAAGTCCGAAGGGCGGATCATCCTGTTCATCGACGAACTCCATCTGGTCGTCGGGGCGGGCAAGGCCGAAGGGTCTATGGACGCGGCCAACCTCCTGAAGCCGGCCCTCGCCCGGGGCGAACTCCGGTGCATCGGGGCGACCACGCTGGATGAGTTCCGCGAGAACATCGAGAAGGATCCCGCGCTGGAACGGAGGTTCCAGCCCGTCTTCGTCGGCGAGCCGACCGTCGAGGATACCGTGGCGATCCTCCGGGGGCTCAAGGAGAAATACGAGGTCCATCACAAGGTGAAGATTCGCGACTCGGCCCTCGTGGCCGCCGCCAAGCTGGCCTCGCGATACATCACCGACCGCTTCCTTCCCGACAAGGCCATCGACCTGGTCGACGAGGCCTCCAGCCGGCTCTCGATGGAACTGCAATCGGTCCCCACCGAGATCGACGTCCTCCAGCGAAGGCTCCTCCAGCTCCAACTGGCCCAGCGGATGCTGAAGGCCGAGACCGAGGAACACGCGCTCGATCGACTGGCGGAGGTCGAGGACGAGATCGAGAAGGTGGAGAAGGAACTTCAAGACCTCAGGGGCCAGTGGGAGGTCGAGAAGCTCGGACAGAGGAACGTCTCGACGCTCCGGCAGGACCTGGAGGCCGTGAAGATCTCGTTCAAGCAGACCATGGACGCCCTCCAGCAGAAGCAGATCCACGGCGAGGTCCCTCGCGAGGAGGAATTTCAGGCGCTAGCCCAGAAGGACGCCGAGCGGAAGCGGCTGGAAGAGCAGATCGCGCAGGTCGAAGCCCTGGGCGACACCGGGCCGAAGGAAGCTCACCGACTCCTGAAGAAAGAGGTTGACCCCGAGGAGATCGCCGAGGTCGTCAGCCAGTGGACCGGGATCCCGGTTGCCAAGATGCTCACGACCGAGCGGGAGAAGCTCCTCAAGCTGGAAGACCATATCCACCTCCGGATGGTCGACCAGGAAGATGCCGTACGGGCCGTTGCCAATGCCGTCCGCCGGAGCCGAGCGGGTTTGCAGGACTCGAACAAGCCGATCGGCTCGTTCCTCTTCCTTGGCCCAACCGGCGTCGGCAAGACCGAACTGGCCAAGGCCCTGGCGGAGTTCCTCTTCGATAGCGAGACCGCGATCGTCCGGCTCGATATGAGCGAGTTCGGCGAGCGGCATAATGTGGCTCGCCTGATCGGTGCCCCTCCGGGCTATGTCGGCTACGAAGAGGGTGGGCGACTGACCGAGGCGATCCGCCGCCGTCCTTATTCGGTCCTGTTGCTCGACGAGATCGAGAAGGCCCACCGCGACGTCTTCAATGTCTTGCTCCAGGTCCTGGACGACGGGCGTCTGACCGACGGCCAGGGCCGGACTGTCGACTTCCGGAACACCGTGATCATCATGACCTCGAATCTGGCCAGCCACCAGATCGCGGAGATGGCCGAGTCCGGCGATGAAAATCGGCTCCGGACGGCGGTCATGGACGTATTGAAGGCCGAGTTCCTCCCCGAGTTCCTCAACCGGATCGACGAGACGATCATCTTCCGACCGCTCGGCTTCCAGCACCTGACCAAGATCGTCGAGATCCAGCTCCGGAGGCTCGAAGCCCAGTTGACCGAAGCCGGGCTGACAATCCGCGTCTCGGACGCCGCCAAGGCCCAGATCGCCGAGGAGGGGTTCGATCCCGCCTATGGTGCCAGGCCCTTGAAGCGGGTTATCCAGCAGAGGCTGGCCAATCCCCTCTCGTCCTCGCTCCTGGAAGGCCGGTTCCCGCCCGGAAGCTCGATCTCGATCGACTGGGATGGAGATGAGTTCACTTTCCAGCCGGCCGAGCCCGTCTCCGCCGCCTGATCCTAGGCCGCCCGCCGAAAGGTCTCCGATCTCGAATGAACCCTCCCGGCGGCGCGGACGATTGCAGTTCCTCTAACTCAGAGTTCGGGACGATCCTGGGAATAGTCCCGAACTCCGAATCGGGGACTTGCGAAAGGGGAGTGCTTCTGGCTTGATGCTATGTTTCTCCATGTCGTGAGAAATCTCGACTCGGGATTGTCGATCAGGGTCCTTGACAGTTGGTCACGCGGCGTCGAAGATTCCGAGATCAGAATCCGATGTTCGGGAGGATTGATCCTGTCCGTCTCCCGAGCGAGCGGTTCTCGCAAGGCCCGATGGCTACGGGTCGGCCTGGGGACCACCGTCGGCGAACACTCCTATGGACCGACCCTCGACTATGCGTCGCGACGGCAAGAATCCGTCCTTCATCCAACTCAAGTGCGTCTGCGGTCGAAACCTGAGGGCGAAGCCCGATCAGGTGGGGACCGAGATCCGCTGCTGGGATTGTCAGACGCTGGTGACGGTCGCGGTTCCTCGCGAGAAGCAGAAGGTCGCGCGCGATTTCTGGGACGGGTTCTACGGCGTGATCAAGGGGCCGGGGCTCCGATCGGTCCTGGTTGCGGCCGTCCTGGTGACTCCCGCCTTCTGCATCCCCAGGTACGGGATCGCGGCCGCGGGCGTGATCCTGGCTTTCGAGGTGGCGTTCTATGGCGAGGTGATCCGGAGGGTCAGCCGGGTCGTACCGGATGATACGAAGCACGGCTGGAAAGAGACACTCCTGCCCCGCTCCTTCTCGAAGCCTCTCCTTTGGGCGTTGCTGGCTGCCGGGACAGTGTTCCCTCTCTGGGGGTTGAATCCCGGATTGCACCATTCTCCCCATTGGACTCGCCGGGGGATGCTGATTGCAGGGATGGCCTGGACACTCCTCCCCATCGGTCTCTTATTCGCTTACGCGTCGGACCGGACCGGGCGCCTGGGCATCAAGAAGTGCCTGGGTGTTTTGATCCGCCACCCCTTCGCCTCGGTCATGGCCCTGTCGATCATTCCTGCCACGCTGGTTGTGATCGATGCCGGTCTCGCGCTCGTGTTCTATTTCCAGAAGCACCTGCCGTTCTTCGCCCTCGAGTTCATGCCGGCTCCTCCCTTTCTTCGGCTACCCGACGGAGTGCCTCACTTCTACGGGGTGGACTTCCGTCGCTATCCACCCTCTCGGTTCTTCGATTCCTATTTCGAGGGACTACGCCACGGTTACACATTCACGGCCGCAATCCCGGCCTCGCTCTCGCTCCCGACGAGGACCGGACTCAATCCGTCCATCATCTACCTGAATCAAACCTTTTACTGGATCGCTCGGGTCTTCATCACGTTGGTGATCTCCATCTGCTTGATCACGGGATTCGCGGTCCAAGCGATGTGGCTTGGCGCGATCGCCGCAGTGGAGAAGAAGCGTCCGGCCTGACCGATACGGCCGGGCGAAGGATCTACGAAGACTCGGGGCTTTCCGATTGGATCAAAAAATGCAGACTACCAAGCGATGGGCCGCATGGCTTGTCTCCCTGGTCGCCGCAACCGCGACCCCGGCGATCCATCAAGCCGGCGCCGACGAGCGAGACCCTCTATCCAAGTCCGAGCCGATGCCCCTCTGGCCCGACGGACCTCCCGGCGTCGCCAAGGATCTTCCCGGCCCTGTTCCGACATATACCGTCTATTTGGCCCCGCCCGAGAAAGCCACAGGCGCATCGGTGGTGATCTGCCCCGGCGGAGGCTACGGCGGGCATGCGGACCACGAAGGCCGGCCGATTGCCGAGTGGCTCAATGGCCTGGGAGTGTCGGGAATCGTCCTCAAATATCGTCTCGCGCCGGGGTCGCACCATCCGGCGATGCTCCAGGATGCCGCTCGGGCGATCCGGACCGTTCGGGCCAATGCCGAGCAGTGGAAGCTCGACCCGAATCGGATCGGAGTCCTCGGTTTCTCGGCGGGGGGCCACCTCGCCTCGACCATCGCCACCCACTTCGACGCCGGCGATCCGAACTCTTCCGATCCGGTCGAACGCTTCAGCTCGCGACCTGATCGCGCCATCCTCATCTATCCGGTCATCTCACTGACCACGCCTTTTACCCATCAGGGCTCCAAGGACAATCTGCTCGGCCCGAACGCCTCTCCCGAACTGGCTGAGAGCCTCTCCAGCGAGCTGCAAGTCACACCCGAGACGCCGCCGACTTTCCTCGCCCATACGACCGAAGACACGGCCGTGCCCCCGGAGAACAGCCTGCTGTTCGCGATGGCGATGCGCAAGGCTGGGGTCCCGGTCGAGCTTCACCTCTTCGAGAAAGGTCCGCACGGGCTGGGCCTTGGTCGCGAAGGGTTTGCCTTCTCGGAGTGGCCAGGGCTCTGCGAGAAGTGGCTGGAAGGGCAGGGATTCCTGAAGAAGTAGTCCGATCGTGATCGATCCCCGGAACGAATTCGGTCCGGGGATCGTCGGGCGGCATTCCCCGACCGAGCGTTCAGGAATCGGCGAAGCGTTCCCTGGCGAGCAAGGCGGCCCCGAGAATCCCGGCGTCGTCTCCGAGTTCGGCCAGCTCGATCTTGATCTGATCTTCGGGGTCGACCAGGATCTGTTCGCGGGCCGAGTCGCGGACCAGGTTGAGGAACATCGGGCCAAGGGCCTCGGTCACCCCGCCGCCGATGACGACGATCTCGGGTCCGATCAGGTTCACGAGGCCCCCCAGGCCGAGCCCGAGGAAGTAGGCCGCCCGGTGGATCTCGCGGATGGCGACGTGATCCCCGGCGGCGAAGGCCGCGGCGATGTCGCCACTCTTGAGCTTGCCCGACTTCTTGTCGACCTTGGAGGCGAGCATCGACTCTTCGCCGTTCCGGGCGGCCTTCGTGACCCTTCGTGCGATAGCGCTCCGGCTGGAGAGGGCTTCCAGGCATCCTCTTCGGCCGCAACCGCACTTCGGACCGTCGGCCTTCACGACGATATGGCCGACCTCTCCCGCGTTGCCGGTCGCTCCCTCGAAGATTTTATCATCGAGGATCAGGCAGCCGCCGATCCCGGTCCCGACGAATGCCGCGAGGAGGCTTCGGTGTCCCCGGCCCGCGCCCAGGTGATACTCACCATAGCCGCCGACCCGGACATCGTTCTGCACGAGGACGGGCTTGCCCATGGCGGAGGTCAGGTCGGGCCCGAGCGGCCAGTTCTTGACATTCAAGTTGGCGCTGAAGGCGATCACGCCGGTCGCCGGATCGAGAGGACCGGGAGAGCCCACACCGATTCCAATAATCTGATCGCGGTGGACATTGGCCTCGGCGAGCGCCTGATCGATGCATGAGGTGATCGCCGCGAGGATCGCCAACCCACCGGCCTCGGCCGGGGTCGACCGTTTGGCCCGGCCCAGAATCTTGTTCTCGGCGTCGACCACACCCGCCAGGATCTTGGTCCCCCCCAGGTCCACGCCGACCACCGGGGCCATCCCGCCCATTCCCGCCATGAGTGTCTACCCCGTCCGGGTTCCGGAGGGCCGAGGGATCGGCCGACCTTGTTGTCGCCTCTTAACATCGGCCCCGCCGATCGACCGCGCCAGGATTCTCCATGCTTGGCGATTGCTCGGCTCTCGTCAAGTTATTGTGCGCCCGCGAATTCGGATTGATCGGTCGACTCGGGCGAGAGAATCAGCGAGGGGCTTGAAGTCTCGGAGAATCGCCCCGTCCCGCCTGGGACTCGCGGAGTTGCCGGTAAAGCTCGGCTTTGAGGTCGGCTACCAGCCTGACCCGGGCAATCTTCAAGCGATCATCGATCTGTCGGGACTCGCCAATCTCGTCGGCCCAGAGCGCGAGTCGGGCATGGTCTTTGATCCCGATCCTCCTCAGCCAGGAGGCCAGCTCGGCGATCTGAAAAGACTCGGCTTCATCGAGCCCCTCGATGATCCAGGCGACGAGCCGGTGGCGATCATCGACCGACAGGGCTGCGATCGGGAGCCTCTCCTTCCATCCGAGAACGATGGGCCAGCGGACGGCAGGCTCGTTCACGGCGTTCCGGAAATTGGTCAGCTCCTCCAGGCAACGCCAACGGGCCTTCCCCAGGGGCGATAAACCGGGCGACCCCCCCTCCGAAGTTGGGGCGAACCGAGCCCGGGAGCCCTCGACCCATCGTCGGACCTGGAACAGACGTCCCTCCGGGAACGGGGCCAGAGGGATCGTCCGCGCGAATCCATCTCGGAGATCATCCAGGCCCGAAGGGTCGAGAGCGTGGTCCCACCAGGGGAGGGGGGCCAGCGTTTCGAGGTCGGCCGAACAGCTCAGCACGCAGGCGGCCAGCCAGGGGCCTCTGGCCGCGTTCAGGAAGAGTTCGAAGAAACGCTCGGGCCGCCCTTGCTTGTCCAGCTTAAGATCCCACTGATTCAGGACCTCTGCGGCCGAGTCGGGCGCGATCTCGGCCAGTTCGCGACGGATGTCGGTGGTCAGGATTCGCCAGGCTCGCTGATGGCCTAGCAAGAAATTCCGGAGCGGCCAGGGGCCAGGGGGAGGATCGGTGAGACGGGCGGCGATCGCGCCGACCTCGGCCGCCAACCCGTCGGGCTCGAAGCCCCACTGATCCGAGACGAGATGAAGATGGTTGAGGATCTCACCCAGTCGATCGAACCAGTCGGATGGATCGGCGAGATAGGGGGCGAGCAATCGGGCCAGTGGCGCGGCCATCGATCGGAGCCCGGGCGTCCCCGGCTCGAACGCGCCTGGCCAGGAATTGCGGCACGCATCCAGCACGAAGGAGAGCCCTCCGGTCGCCGCGCGTTCGATCCGCGAGATCATGTGCCCGAGCATCAAGCCTCGCTGATCGGGCGGGACCGAGGGGACCGGGACATCCTGGAAGGCTCCCGGCTCGGTCGAGGAGAGTGCCCTGGCATACGCCAGGCAAGAGTCGATCCGAGCGGCCTGCTCCTCGGAGATCTCGCCGAGGCTCCGGGCCTGCTTCAACCAGGCGAGGACTCCCAGTTTTCGGTATTCGGGCGATCCGAGTCGTCGGAGGAGATCGAGGCCCGATGGAGTTCGCTTGAGGTAGGATTCTGCCCAGGTCGGGTCGTGCGGGCGGGGTGCGAGCGTCAACAACAGTCCCTCGATACCCCAACGGAAAGCCTCGTCCGGGAGGCCCGGCTCGCGGGTGACGTCCAAGATCGCGCGAGCCAGCGAGGCTCGGAGTGGCTCGGGAGTCCGGTCGTGGAGCGCGGTCCATTCCTCCTGACGACCGAGGTCGGCGAAGAGGGGCCGGAGCGCGGGGCCGAGCCAGATCGATGCCGCCTTTCCCCGACGCAAGGCCCAGGAGATTCCTTCGAAGCCCCCGTCCGGCTCGAATGCTCGGGTCAGCCAGCGGGCCAATCCCGGCAGAGCTTCGGTGCGATCGACCAGGCCCGACTCGATGGCGTCGAGGACCGCCGAGATTGCACCCCGGAGCGGTAAGGCCTCCTCGATGATCTCCCGGATCGGGGCCGGGTCGCTCCCCCCCAGAATCGCCGAGATTCGGGCGGTGGCCTCCATCGGAAGGAGCATCGCCCGATCGCAAGATGGCTCCTGATGAAGCCGGTCGAGCAAGCTGACGGCCCCTTCCGGTGTCAGCGACAGGATCAAGGCCCTGGCGAATGACGGGCGTGCCTGTTGGGGTGCGGCCCGGAAGGTCCGGAGGGCCGAATCCTCGCAATCGCGGGCCTCGGCATCGCGGAACCACGCACCGATGGCCCGGCCCCAGGCGGCATGATCCACTTCGAACTTCCATGCTTCTCGGAGCGTTGCATGGGCCACGAGGGCCGATCGGGCCTGGGCGATCGTCCGGCAAGAGCTGGCCTTGTCGATCCACCAGGAGGGGCCTCGGTGCCTGATCCATTCGTCGCCCGACCCGGCCCGCCTCGACCACTCGGCGTAGTCCCTCAAATTCTCCCAGGCCGAGGGATCGCCGGGCTGGGTCCGATCCCGATTCGCCCCGGGGAAGCCGAACAGGTGCCCGAGCCAGGCGTCGGACCAGGCCGATCCGTCCTCGGGATGTCGGGCGGTGCGGGCCCTTGTCTCGGTGGCCGACCAGTCGGCCTCGGCGACCGGATCGCGACGGACTAACCATCCGGCCAGGGTGGACGCCCAGGGGGCGGACTCGACCTCGGGCTCGAATTTGCCGGAGTTCCGATCGGCGATCACTCCCAGTGCCAGCAGGGAGGCTCGATTCGGGCGTGAGGCGTGGATAGTCCCCTGGATCCGGTAGCCTGGCAATTCCTCGGGCCGGTCGTGAAACGTGGAGAAGGTCAGGTCCGATCGGAAAGGTTCGGGGAAGGCGAAGGTCAGCAGGGCGATCAGCGGACCGAGCCGATCCGACTCGTCGACGATGAAAAGTGTCCGGCTTTCGCGGGTCACAAGTGCCATCGCGGTCAAGAGTCGGGAGAGGAAGGTGGGGTCGATTCCCTCGGCCAGCGCGGCAACGTTCGCGAAAATAGCCGAAATTTTGAGCACGTCGGGGGTCAATTCGACCTCTTCCGGCGGCCTCCCTCGGGTTGGATCGCGATCGGTCCGGCACCAGAGGTGACTCTCGAAAAGCCCGGCGGGCCATTGGCGGATCGGGTCGAGCTCTGCGACCTTGAGCCGAATCCCGTGGGCGAAGTGACCGCCGGGGCGGCCCCAGAGTCCACGCTCGGTCTCATATTCGTGAGAACGAGGCGTCAGCATCGCGATCTCGGCGAACTCTCCATCTCGTCGATATCGGAGGGTGGGCGGGGCGAGAGCCCGGCTTCCGCCCGGGAACGCCCGGAGGCCCAGGTGGCGGAAGTCGCCCGAGGCCGGGTATCCCGCGCTCATCCTCTTGACCTGGAATCCGTTGCTGGCTCCCAGGCCGTAGCCGACCGGGCATTGCGTGTAATAGATCTGATCCATGGATCGCGCCCGACTCCCAGCCCCCGACTCGACCGAGATCCATCATAGACCCGTCCACGCCCCGCGGGAATCGACGCCCCGGTTCGGTCGACCGTCGGATCATGCAGGTCGCGGAGGATCCATCCGGTCCGTATAATGCGATGACCCGACGACGAGGCCCCGGGACCGTCATTCCATGAGCATCGCCGATCCCGCCATCGACCCGGATAGGACCCTTCGCGAGCGGTTTGCACTGGAGCAGTTCCGGGCTGGCCAGCGCGAGGTGATCGATGACGTCCTTTCGGGTCGAGACGTCCTCTGCGTCATGCCCACCGGGGGTGGCAAGAGCCTTTGCTATCAGCTTCCGGCGCTCCTCCTCCCCGGCCCGACCCTGGTCGTCAGCCCGCTGATCGCCCTGATGAAGGACCAGGTCGACGCCCTGACCGAGCGAGGCCTTCGGGCCACCTTGCTCAACAGTTCGCTCGACCCCGCCGAGCAGAGGGCCAGGCTCCTGGAGATCGAGGCGGGGAAGTACGACCTCGTTTACGTCGCGCCCGAGCGGTTTCGGAGCCCTCGGTTCATCGAGACCATCACCAGGGTCCGCCCGTCCCTCCTGGCCGTCGACGAGGCGCATTGCATCAGCGAGTGGGGACACGATTTTCGACCCGACTATGCCAGGATCGGGCTGGCTCGCCGACTGATCGGCATGCCACCTTGCATCGCCCTGACCGCGACGGCCACCGATCTGGTCCGCCGAGACATCGCCGATCAGCTCGGACTGCGCGATCCGGCGTTGTATGTCACCGGATTCGACCGGCCCAACCTGAGCTACGCCGTCGTCGAGGCGCGGAGGGACGCCGACAAGCTTGTCGCGTTGGCCCGGACCCTCCGACGCTCTCCCGGTCCGGCGATCGTTTATGCTTCCAGCCGCGCCCGCTGCGAGTCCGTCGGGCAGTTTCTGGAAACCGAGCTACGCAAGCCGACCGTGATCTACCACGCCGGGCTGACCCGCGAGGAACGAACCGAGGCCCAGGAACGGTTCATGGGAGGCCAAGTCGAAGTGGTGGTGGCGACCAATGCGTTCGGGATGGGGGTCGACAAGGCCGATATCCGCTCGGTCATCCACTTCAACCTGCCGGGCACTCTCGAAGCCTATTATCAAGAGGCTGGCCGAGCGGGGAGGGATGGAAAGGACGCGAGTTGCATGCTCCTGTTCGCCCCCGGCGACCGGTACCTCCAGGAAATGTTCATCGAGAACGAGTATCCCCCCCCCGATGCTGTCTTCCGGGTTTATGAGTTCCTGCGGGGACTCGACGCCGATCCGATCGAGCTGACACATGCCGAGATCAAGGAGGCAACCCGACTCGACCTGAACGAGTCGGCCGTCGGCACGACCCTGAAGATCCTCGAAGGGGCGGGAGCGGTCGAACGGTTCCGCCCTCGCGACAACATGGCGATCGTCCGGATCATCGGCGAGCCCGACGACCCCAGCCTGCTCGACCGGGTGAACCCCAATGCCCCCGTCCAACTCCTGGTCCTCCGGGGGATCGAGGGTCTGGTCAATCGCAAGTTCGGCGAGTCGGTCTACTTCAACCCCGACGACTTCGCCGCCAAGCTCGGCCTCGACCGGACCGCACTGACCCGGGCGATCAAGCTCCTCTCGGCCGAATTGCCGATCGACTACGTCCCTCCATTTCGGGGCAATGCCGTCCGGGTCAATGACCGTACCAGGCGTCCCCGCGATCTCGTGATCGACTTCGCCTCGCTCGAAAAACGAAAGCAGCGCGAGTACGACAAGCTCGATCGGATGATCCGATACGCCCAGGAGACGACCTGCCGGAGGGCGTATATCCTGGGCTACTTCGGCGACACGAAAGTGACGAAGTGCGGCCGTTGCGACAATTGCGGGCCGGGCTCGGCCCGTCCCGAGGTCGCCGGTCGACCGATCGATACCGAGGGTGCCCGCGAGGTGATCCTCAAGGCGCTCTCGGGCGTCGCCCGGACCAAGGGCAGGTTCGGCAAGACGGTCGTCGCCCAGATGTTGACCGGCTCCTCGTCCGAGAAGATGGCCCGCTGGGGGCTGACCGATCTGAGTACGTTCGGGATTCTCGGAGGGTTCCGCCAGCCCGAGGTGGTCCAACTCCTGGATGCACTGGCCGCCTCGGGACTGGTCCAGTCGGAAGATGTTGATCGATTCCGGCCCATCATTTCCTTGACCGAAGAGGGACGGAAGCTCTGCAAGCACCCCCAGGGCACCTGGCCCGACCTGGCACTTCCCGAAGACTTGTACGCGAAGGTCCGATTCGGTGGAATGGAACGGCTCCCATCGAAGTCCGCGCCCCGTCCGGCCGGCGAATCTTCCGAAGAAATCGAGCCGGTTGAGTCTTTAACCGTCGAGGATGATCCTTCGAACGGGGATTATTCGGGCGACCCGTTGTACGAGAAACTCAGATCCATGAGGGCGGCCTGGGCGAAGGAGGCCGGGCAATCCGCGTTCACGATCTTCCCGAACAAGACGCTCGAAGCCCTCGTCCGGGAGCGTCCGGGCACTCCCGCCGGACTGGCTGCCGTGAAAGGCGTCGGCCCGGTGATTCGGGAACGCTATGGCGCGGCCTTGCTCGCCGCGATCTCCGATCATCAACAGTCTCGTCGGCCGGAACATAGTCCTGTCAATCTGAACATCGAGCCTCATCCGGGCCTTCCTCACGGAGACGAAATCCCGTCTCAGGCCACCGCCAGCGAGTTATCGGTCGACCACGAGATTTCGACCGAGGAGTGGACCTGGCGAGTCCTGGATCGGGGGTTCGGGCTCATCGAGGCCGCCGCGATTCGCGGCCTGCATCCGACCACGATCGTGGAGCACGCGCTCGTGATGGTACAGCGGGGGAATCCGGTCCCGATCGAATCCTTCCTCACCACCGAGACGATAGACCGGTGGGACGAATGGTCTCGGGATGGGGCGACCCAACCTCTCGAACCCGAACCCGTACGGGGACTCTGGGAACTTTTCCTCGCTTGCCGATCTTGAAGCTTCCTCCGGGAGCGAACCGACCATGAGCGAGCGATCCGGGATCACCGAAGCCCACACCATGCAGTGCATGGAGATCTGGGGCGGTAACAAGGCGGTTCAGAACGCGATCGCCACGCCCGGCCTCGATCTTTGGATCTTCAGCGAGCCCCATGGGGCCGACGTCCACGGAGGCGATGTCCATTATGTGACGCTCTGCGGGGGCGGGATCATCACCCGGCTGATCGTCGCGGACGTCTCGGGTCACGGCGAGTCGGTGTCCGAGTTTTCCCACGCCCTCCGAAAATTGATGCGACGAAACATCAACAGGAAGAGCCAGAAGGGACTGGTAAGGGCTCTCAACCGCCAGTTCACCGAACTGGCGCAACTCCGACGATTCGCAACCGCCGTGGTGGCCACTTACCTGGCCACGACCGACCGCCTGGCCGTTTGCAATGCCGCGCACCCACGGCCCCTGATCTACCGGGCCGCCGAGGCTCGATGGGCGATCCTCAAGCACGAGCCGGACGAATCGGCGATGAATCTACCGCTGGGGATCGACGAGGAATCGACCTATGACCAGTTCACCGTGAAGCTGGAAAAAGGCGACTTCGTCATTTTTTACACGGATGCCCTGACGGAAGCGATGAACACTTCGGGCGAGATGCTCGGCGAACAGGGATTGCTCGACCTGATTCATGGGCTCGATCTGGTCGAACCCAATCGGTTAGGACCCGTCCTCCTGGAGAAGATCCGAGGCTATCGTGATGGAGGACAGGCCGACGACGACGTGACTCTCGTGATCCTCCACCACAACGGGGGTCCGCCGCATCGCCTGTCGCTCGGCGAGAAGCTCGACGTTTACGCGAAGGTGTTCGGGCTCAAAAGTGTCTGAATCTGTGGAAAGAGGGGGGCTTGCTTTTGGTGGCCCCCCCTACGATGCATCATCGTTCGGATCGTATTTGCTTCAGGGATTCGGCCGATTTTCGAGCTTGCGGAGGGTCAATCGGGCCCAGTTCAGGGCTTGCTTGGCCGCCCTTTTCTGGATCACTTCGCGAGGCTGCTCGGGGCCAAGTTCGAGCTTCCGAGTGCGGATCTCGCCCCCGGTGGCCAGTCCGAGGTAAACCAGTCCGACCGCGTGAGGAGGGGTGTCGGTATCCGGCCCGGCGAAGCCGGTCACGGAAAGTCCCAGGTCGGCCCGGAAACGCTCCCGGACTCTCCGGGCCATCTCCCCGGCCACCTCGGCGCTCACGGCCCCGTGAGTCTTGATCATCGATGCGGGCAGGTCCAGGAGGTTGATCTTGGCCTCCGAGCCGTAGGTCACGAGACCGCCGGGGAAGGAGCGACTGACACCCGGGATCGATGTGAGCAGGTGGGCTACCAGTCCACCGGTGCAGGATTCGGCCGTCGCGATCGTCCGACCCGTCCGGTTCAACTCGCGGACGACGGCGTGGACGACGTCCTCGGCCCCTTCGCCGACGATCAACTCCTCGAATCGCTGGTAGATGAGCCGGGCGGTCGGCTCGATCATTTGGTTGGCTTCTTCCCGGGTGTCGGCCTCGGCGGCAATTCGGAAGCTGATGGTCGCCTCTGAGGCGGTGATCCCGACCTCGGGAGAACGATTTCTCGCGGTCAAGTCCAGGGCTTCGGCTTCGATCTCGGACTCTCCCTTGCCGAAGAGGTTGATCTTCCGCTGGACGATGCTTCGGGTGGCCACCCCCGATCGGGCCAGCCAGGGTACGACCTGCTCGTCGAACATCAACTTCAGTTCATTAGGCACACCCGGAAGGCACACGATCCGGGACCGACCCAACAACATGGCGATGCCCGGCGCCGTCCCGACGGCATTGGATAAGGCTTCGGCCCCCTCCGGCAAGAGAGCCTGGACCCGGTTACGATCGGGCATTTCCCGTTTACGCCGGGCGAATAATGACCTGATGGCTTCGAGCGAGTCGAGGTCTTCGACCAGGGGGACGCCCGAAACCTCGGCCATGGCCTGCCGGGTCAGGTCGTCTTGCGTTGGACCAAGCCCACCGCTGGTCACCACCAGGTCCGCACGATTGATCGCGATCCTGAGAACTTCGACGTTCTCTCTCAGATCATCACCGAGGGCCGTGTGATAGTGGACGGGGATGCCGATGGCCCCGAGCGATTGGCTCAACCACTGGCTGTTCGTGTCGAGCGATTGGCCACTCACCAACTCGCTACCGATTGCGATGACTTCCGCCTTCATACCGCCTCCTGGTCGCCATTGCGTCGTCGAACCTGGCGAGCCGACTAATCTATCCGAGGAGAACCCCGCGGGCCTACCGGGTGTCCGGAAGTCCATCGGGCGGATTTATCCCGGTGCCGCCGCTTCGGGCTCACGCGGGATCGTCGGCTATGTTGTAATAGATCAACCCGCGGTTCGCTCGGGCCGCGAGAAGGTGGGGTTCGACTCCCCCGGTCCCCTCGACTCCCTCGGGAGGAATTGCATGGGTGGCTGCGTCCTCGATCGACCGACCCTGGTACTCAATCGCAACTGGATGCCCGTCAACGTCGCGACCGTTGCCCGATCGCTGACGATGCTCTGGAACGAGACGGCGCATGTGGTCGATCCCGATGATTTCCGACTCTACACCTGGGCCGACTGGTCCCGGATGGCTCCGCGCCAAGGCGAGCCGTTCATCAGGACCGTCTCGTTTCACATGAGGGTTCCCGAGGTCCTGACCCTGACCCGCCACGAGAAACCGAGATCCAACGCCGTCACCTTCAGCCGGAGGAACGTCTTCAAGCGAGATCATTCGACCTGCCAGTATTGCGGGATCCAGCCCGGGACCGAAGAATTGACGATCGACCACGTCATTCCCCGCTCTCGAGGAGGGGCAACCACGTGGGAAAATTGCGTGCTGGCCTGCGTCGCATGCAACGCCCGGAAGGCCAACCGGACCCCCGAGCAGGCCCACATGAAACTCCGGAAGACCCCGATTCGACCCGCCTGGAAGCCGTTCTACGACAACTCTTCGGTGAGGATCGAGAGCTGGTCGCGGTTTCTCAGCGAGGCCTACTGGAATGTTCCAATCGACGATCTTCGTTGAGTGAGGATCGATTTCAGGATTCATGCATTTCGGATTTCAACGCAGCATTCTCCTCGTTGATGGGACCGAGATCAGCGATCCGGAATGCTGGTTCTCAGAAAAGCATTCTGCACCGAGATCCGAAAGAGACCACCGAATGAAGTATCTGGTGACCGGCGGCGCGGGATTCATCGGAAGCCACCTGGCCGAGAGGCTCCTGGCGGGGGGGCATCGCGTCCTGGTGCTGGACGACCTGAGCACCGGCCGATTCGAGAACATCGCCGGGCTGGAAGGGCGTCCAGGGTTCGAGCTCCGCGTCGCCAGTGTGACCGATTCTGCGGTCGTCGAGCGCTGCGTGATCGAGTCGGAGGCCGTGTTCCACCTGGCCAGCGCGGTCGGGGTTCGGCTCGTGGTCGATCAACCGGTCAGGACGATCGAGACGATTGTGGGCGGCACCGACAACATCCTCCGGTCGTGCGCTCGCTATCGACGTCCCGTCCTGTTGACTTCCACGAGCGAGGTTTATGGTAAGAGCGAGAAAATTCCCTTCGCCGAAGGGGACGATTGTGTGATCGGGCCGACCACCACCCGTCGATGGGCCTACGCCTGTGCCAAGGCCCTGGACGAGTTCCTGGCCATGGCCCACTGGAATGAGTCGCGGCTTCCCGTGGTGATCGCCCGACTCTTCAACACCGTAGGCCCCCGACAAACGGGTCGGTACGGGATGGTGATCCCTCGGTTCATTCAGCAGGGGCTGGCCGGTGAGCCTTTGACCGTCTACGGCGATGGGACGCAGAGCCGATCCTTCGCTCACGTGTCCGACGTGGTCGGGGCCCTGGTCGGGCTGATGGAGAAGCCGGAAGCCCGGGGAGACGTCTTCAATATCGGGAATGCCGAAGAGGTGACGATCCTCGAGCTGGCCGAGAAGATCCGAGTACTCACCGGCTCGCGGAGCAAGGTTCGTCTGGTTCCGTATGGAGAGGCCTACACGGCGGGCTTCGAAGATATGATCCGTCGAGTCCCGGACATTTCCAAAATCGGCAGGCTGATCGGCTACCGTCCCACTCGAAATCTCGATGCGATCCTCCGGGACGTCCTGGCCGAGATGATGACCGGACCGGGTGACGCTCGGTCCTGAGAAAGCGGACTCCCCGGCACTCGTCGAATCCGATAGTCTAGAGGTTGACCGCCACCGACGCCTCGCGTCATCGATCGGTCGAGGCCGGGGAATCACGCCATGGACGCCAGCACATCGACCGATCAGATTGGTTCAATCCGCGATTATTTCCAGGACGACCCCTCGCGGATGACCATGATGGCCGCCCGCAAATTCGGGGTGCCCGAGCAGGCGGTCGTCGACGCCCTCGTCGGGCAGTGGCCGATCACCAGGCTTCGCGACGAAGTCTTCCGCGACCTGATGGAAGCCCTCCCTTCCCTGGGGGTCATGAGGGTCTTCGTCAGGAGCCGCGCCGCGGTGATCGAGTCGGTCGGAGTCTTCGGCGGTTACAGCGAGACCGGTCCGTTCTACAACGTCCAGACCGATACGCTCGACATGCACATCCTCCATGCCGAGCTGGGACCGATCTACTCGGTTCGCAAGGTCGGTCACGATTCCGATTTCGTGACCCACTCGTTCCAGTTTTTCGATAAGTCCGGCGATGCCGCTTTCAAGGCGTATCTCTGGGAGGATTATCCCAAGGTCCCGGCCGCGACGGTTGAGGCCTTTCAGGACCTGACCCGCCGTTTCTCCCAGCCCTGACTCCGGCCGACCTGGAGGTCCGATGACCGCCGACGGCCCTTTTGAAGATCCCCGGATGCGCGGATTCCGATCGCGGGTTTCGGTGGAGGCCGTCGTCAAGGTCATCGATACCCGAATTGTCCGGCTCGAACCGGAATCAGTCACCCTCGATCACCTGGCGGGACGTGTCCTCTCGGCCGGTGTGACTTCTTCCGTCTCGGTCCCGGCTTTCGACCGGGCGGCCATGGATGGGTACGCGCTCCGAGGCGAGGAAACTTTCGGGTCGGATGCTTACAACCCGATTTCTTTTCAGGTCGTCGGTCGGGTCCGACCCGGAAAGGAACCGGACCATGTCGTCGGGGCCGGTGAGGCCTCCGAAATCGCGACGGGAGCCCCTTTGCCCTCGGGGGCCGACACGGTCGTGAAGGTGGAGGCCACCGAATTTGAAGGCTCCATCGTGCGAGTCTTCGAACCCACGCCACCGGGTCGACACGTCGGTCTTCGGGGGGAGGATATTTCCAGGGGGACGGAGGTCTTGCGAGCTGGTCGAGTCCTCCGCCCGCAGGATCTCGGGATCCTGAGCGCGATCGGGGCGGGCCGAGTCGAGGTCATCCGGCGACCTGAAGTGGTCATCCTGGTGACTGGGGATGAGCTTTTGCCGAGCGGTCGGGCTCCCGAATCGAATATGATTGCCGATGCCAACTCGCCGATGCTGGCAGCCCTGGTCCGTCGCGATGGGGGGATCCCTCGGGTCATCGGGCCTTTGCTGGATGATCGCAAAGGGATTCGGTCGTCCATGCTCGATGCTTTGAAGAACTCCGACTGCTTGATGATTTCCGGAGGAAGCTCGACCGGGCCGGAAGATCATGCTCCGGGTTTGCTGGCCGAACTCGGCGAACTCACAATTCATGGAATCGCGATCCGGCCCGCGAGTCCGGCCGGACTGGGTTTCGTCGGCCGGGTTCCGGTGGTCCTCCTGCCGGGTAACCCGGTGAGTTGCCTCTGCGCCTACGACTTCTTCGCGTGTCCGATCGTCCGGAGGTTGGGAGGGCGTTCGAGTGCATGGCCCTACCGGGCGTCCGTACTTCCCCTGGCACAGAAGTTATCCTCGGTCGTCGGTCGGGTCGATTATGCTCGGGTTTCGATCGATCGGGGACAGGTCGTCCCGATGGCGATCAGCGGGGCCTCGATCCTCTCCAGCACCACCCGAGCCGATGGCTTCGTGGTGGTCCCTTCCAACCTGGAAGGCTATCCGGCAGGGTCCTCGGTCACGGTCTGGCTTTACGATCAGGACGGTTGATCTCCCATGCCTCGAGAGCAAGAGCAATTCCTGGATGTGATCGACCGAGACACCGCCGAATCTCGGTGGTGGGCCGTGATCCGGAGGGACGTCCTCCAGGCGACCGAGATCGTACCCTTGTCTGGCTTGCTCGGGAGGGTCCTCTCGAACGACGTAAGGGCCGAGGTTGACGTGCCGTTCTTCGATCGGTCGAACGTCGACGGCTACGCGGTCCGGGCCGAGGAGACGTATGGGGCCTCGGAGGATTCGCCCCGGACTTTCCGGTTCAACCCCGAGGAAATTGCGACCGGCGTGGAGCCCCGGATCGTTGTGGGCTCGGGCACCGCAACCCCGATCGCGACCGGGGCGATGCTCCCCCGTGGGGCCGACTCGGTGGTGATGCTCGAGCATGCTCGGGTCGGGCTCGATGGCGAGACGCTCAACGTCCAGCGACCGGTCACGCCGGGCTCGGGAGTGAGCTTCGCGGGGACCGACATGTCCTTGGGTGAGTTGGTCCTCCGCAAAGGAACCCTACTGACCTCGCGAGAGACCGGCGTCCTGGCGGCGATCGGCTGTTCCTCCGCATGGGTCGTCCGTCGCCCCTCGGTCGCGATCATCTCGACCGGCGATGAATTGGTCGAACCCGGCCAGCCAATCACTCCGGGCCTGGTTTTCGACAGCAACGCGACCATGCTGGCCGACGCCGTCCGCGAGCAAGGGGGCGACCCGGTGATGATCGGGATCGTCGGCGACGACGAGAAGGATCTGGAGTCGGCGTTCGCCCTCGCCCTGGCCTCGGACGTGGTGATCCTGAGCGGGGGGACCAGTAAAGGGATGGGCGATCTCTCGTATCGGGTCCTTGCCAGGAGGACACCCGGGATCGTGGTTCACGGAGTCGCGCTCAAGCCGGGCAAACCGATCTGTCTGGGAGCCGTGGGCACCTCTCCCGTGGTAATCCTCCCAGGATTCCCAACCTCGGCG
This sequence comes from Tundrisphaera lichenicola, assembly GCF_051175385.1. Lineage (GTDB taxonomy): Bacteria > Planctomycetota > Planctomycetia > Isosphaerales > Isosphaeraceae > Tundrisphaera > Tundrisphaera lichenicola. The sequence continues at coordinate 1,656,730 of NZ_CP195106.1, forward strand.
ATCTTCACCTTCCACGAATTCGTAGCCCCCGTGATCCGTCAGATGGCGGGTCTTCGCTCCGAAGCTCGCGATACCATCCCCGCGAGACTGCCCGCGCGGTTCAACAGCGAGATCGGTCGGACGGAGTACGTCCTGGTCAACCTCGTTGAAGGTCCTGACGGGACGTCCGCTTATCCGCTGGGCAAAGGGTCGGGCTCGGTCACGACATTCGCCAAGGCCGACGGGTTTGTGACCATCCCGCGCAATCGGGAATTCCTCAGCTCGGGTGAAAGGGTCGAAGTCATCCGGCTCGGCCGGGGGACCGAACCGGCGGCATTAGTTGCGATCGGATCCCAATGCTGGGGGCTGGATATACTGCTAGGCGAGGTCCAGAAACGCGGATTTCCTGTTAAATCAATCTGGGTCGGTTCGCAAGGGGGACTTCTGGCGGCGGGGCGCGGCGAATGCGACCTGGCGGGCATTCACCTCTTGGACCCGGCGTCGAACGAATATAACCGGCCGTTTCTGCCGCCCAATGTTCGACTCTTGCCCGGTTATGGTCGAATGCAGGGGATTGCTTATCGGGAGGGGGATCGGCGGTTCGATGGAAAAAGCGTCGCCGAAGCCATCGAAGCTGCATTTGCTGATCCCGATTGCCAGATGGTCAATCGGAACCGAGGGAGCGGGACACGGGTCTTGATCGACGAATTACTCGGAGGTCGTAAGCCATCCGGATATGCGGTCGAACCCAGGTCGCATAACGCCGTGGCGGCGGCCGTCGCCCAGGGAAGGGCGGACTGGGGGCTGGCGATCGATGGAGTAGTGAGTGCCTACAACCTGAAATTCATCCCGGTTCGCGAGGAGCGATACGACTTCGCGATCCCGCAATCGCGATGGGACCGGCCATCGGTCGTCGCGTTCCGCGAGATCCTCGACCAGCCGTGGATCCGGACGAATCTGGCCCAGCTCTCGCTCCGGATCGAAGGAGGATACGATTCATGATCCCAGGGGCCGTGGTACTCTGCGGCGGTCTGAGCCGGAGGATGGGGCGACCCAAGGCCTGGCTCCCGTTCGGGCCAGAGTTCATGTTGCAACGGGTGGTCCGTTTGGTCGCAGAGGCCGCCGGTCCGGTCGTGGTGGTCGCCGCGCCGGGGCAGGATCTGCCGGAATTGCCCCGAGGAGTGGCCGTGGTCCGCGATCCGGTTTCGGATCGAGGTCCACTCCAGGGACTCGCCGCCGGGCTGTCCGCCCTCCCGGAATCGGTCGAACTCGCGTATGCCTCGGGGACTGATGTCCCATTTCTCCAACCTTTGTGGATCAGTAGACTGGTCGATTTGATCGGCGATCACGACCTGGCGATCCCTGAAATCGGCGGATTTCTCCACCCGCTCGCGGCGCTCTACCGGAGGGCGACCGTGCTTCCTGCGATTCAATCGTTGTTGAGCGAAAATCGGCTTCGCCCCGTCTATTTGCTGGAAGTCGTCCGTTCACGGGTGCTCGACGAATCGACGATGTCGATCATCGACCCCGAACTGGCCACTCTCAAAAATCTCAATCGTCCCGAAGACTACCAGCAGGCCCTGATCGATGCCGGCCTGGCCCGGGATTCGCTCGAAAAATAAGAAGAAGTGATCGCGACCGATTTCGATCCTCGCGGGAGCCTGTTGGCTCATTACCACCGAATCGGACCGGTGATCGGTCGTGGAAGGACCTCTGGGTCGCCAGCGAGCCGGAAATCCGATAAACTGAAAAGAATTGCGTCCAAGTCCGGCGCCCCCGGAATTCTCGGATAATGAAGGATATCGTCGATCGGTTCGAGATCGGCCCGTTGCTCCGGAGGCTGGATGACCGGGTCGGCCCGATGACCGGCCCCTTGGCGGGAGCATTTCCGGCTTTACAATAAAGGATAGATTGAAGTTTCTTCGGCCAGGAGTGCCCGTAAATCTTCCGCCTCGAAAATCGGGGGCGTGACCCGTTGGACCCCGCGCGGCGTACGGTGGATAGAGCGAGACGTTCAGAAGAGCCCCAGACCGGGATAGACCCGGTCGCCGTCGGAGTCGACCGCATGTATGAGCGCTTCACCGACCGTGCTCGCAAGGTGATGCAACTGGCCAATCAAGAGGCCCAGCGATTCAACCACGAGTACGTCGGAACCGAACACGTCTTGCTTGGATTGGTCAAGGAAGGCAGCGGAGTTGCCGCGAACGTATTGAAGAATCTCGACGTGGATCTGCGCAAGATCCGGGTCGAGGTCGAGAAGATCGTCCAATCGGGCCCGGATATGGTGACGATGGGGAAACTTCCCCAGACTCCCCGGGCCAAGAAGGTGATCGAGTACGCGATCGAGGAAGCCCGCAACCTGAATCATAATTACGTGGGGACCGAACACCTCCTGCTCGGACTTCTGCGAGAGCAGGAGGGCGTGGCCGCACAGGTGTTGATGAACCTCAATTTGAAGCTCGAAGAAGTGCGCGAGGAGGTGCTCAACTTGCTCGGTCACGGGATGGACGCTGGCGGCGGTGGGGGAAGTGAAGGGGGAGAGCGCGCCGCCTCAAAGGGAGGAAAGTCCAAGACCCCCGCCTTGGACTCTTTCGGTCGCGACCTGACCGACCTGGCCCGGCAAAGCAAGCTGGATCCGGTCATCGGCCGCCAGAATGAAATCGAGCGGGTCGTACAGATCCTCTCACGCCGCCAGAAGAATAATCCGGTTCTCCTCGGAGAAGCCGGGGTCGGCAAGACAGCGATCGTCGAGGGGCTGGCCCAGATGATCATCGAGGGGAACGTCCCCGAACTGCTCCGAGACCGCCGGATCGTCGTGCTCGACCTCGCCATGATGGTCGCCGGCACGAAGTATCGCGGCCAGTTCGAGGAGCGGATCAAGGCCGTCATGAACGAGGTCCGTCGGGCCAAGAACACCATCCTGTTCATCGACGAGCTTCATACGCTCGTCGGGGCCGGCGGGGCCGAAGGGGCGATCGACGCCTCCAACGTCCTCAAGCCCGCCCTGGCTCGCGGCGAGGTCCAGTGCATCGGCGCGACCACGCTCGACGAGTACCGGAAGTACATCGAGAAGGACGGGGCCCTCGAGCGACGATTTCAGACCATCGTGGTCGAGCCGCCCAGCAAGTCCGAAGCCCTGGAGATCCTCCGGGGGCTTCGCGACCGTTACGAGTCGCACCACCGGGTCCAGATCACCGACGAGGCGCTCGAAGCCGCCATCGAGATGTCCGATCGGTACATCACCGGTCGGTGCCTTCCCGACAAGGCGATCGACGTCATCGACGAGGCCGGAGCCCGAGTACGCCTCAAGGCCATGACCCGCCCGCCCGACCTGAAAGATCTCGACGACCAGATCGAACGGCTCAATCAGGACAAGGAAGAGGCCGTCGCCAATCAGGACTTCGAGCGGGCCGCGGCCCTCCGGGACCAGGCCGATAAGCTCAAGAAGAAAAAAGAGACCATCAACCGCGAGTGGCGCGAGCGCTCCAAGGAAGTTGATGGGACGGTCGATGAGGAGGTCGTCGCCGAGGTCGTCAGCAAGATGACCGGCGTACCGTTGACCCGACTGGAGGCCGAGGAGACGGCCCGACTGATCGCGATGGAGAAGGAGCTTCAGAAGAAGGTTATCTCCCAGTCCGAGGCGATCAAGCGGATCAGCCAGGCCGTCCGCCGAAGCCGGGCCGGCCTGAAAGACCCCAAGAAGCCGATCGGCTCGTTCGTCTTCGCCGGCCCGACCGGCGTCGGCAAGACCTTGCTCGCCAAGAGCCTGGCCGAGTTCATGTTCGGCAACGCCGACGCCCTGATCCAGATCGACATGTCCGAGTACATGGAGAAGCACAACGTCTCCCGGCTGATCGGGGCCCCTCCGGGCTACGTCGGCTACGAGGAGGGCGGTCAGCTCACCGAGAAGATCCGCCGACGTCCTTACGCGGTGCTCCTGCTCGACGAGATCGAGAAGGCCCACCCCGACGTCTACAACATGCTCCTCCAGATCATGGAAGAAGGCCGGCTGACCGACAGCTTCGGTCGGAACGTTGACTTCAAGAACACCATCATCATCATGACGACCAACGCCGGGGCCGAGACCGGCGCGACCAACACGTTCGGCTTCCCCGGGAGTCGCGACGATGCCAAGTCCTATGAGAAGATGAAGGAAGACTTCACCGGATCGATCCAGAAGTACTTCCGTCCCGAGTTCCTCAACCGGCTGGACGACATCATCGTCTTCCACAGCCTGAACCGAGATAACCTCAAGGAGATCATCGACATCGAGCTGTCGAAGGTCCGGGGCCGGCTCCGCGATCGCGGCCTGGAACTGCTACTCACGCCCGAGGCCGAGGAACTCCTGATCGACAAGGGCTTCAACCCCGAATATGGGGCCCGGCCGCTTCGCCGGTCGATCGAGAATTTGATCGAGGACCCGCTCTCGGAGGACATCCTGAGCGGCAAGTACAAGGGCAGCAGCACGATTGCCGTCCGGGCCGAGGGCGAAGGGAGCGAACGTCGACTCGTCTTCGAGCCTGTCCAGAAATCCGAGACCGAACTGACCGCTGTCGGTGGGGGTTCCGAACCCTCCGCCGGCAATCCGAAGTCCTGATCGAAACCGATCGAATGACCGACGGGCCGGGCGAGAGAATCCTCTCGCCCGGCCCGTCGGCTTTCGAAGGTTTGCCGGATCTTCAACGAGGCGGCTCGGGTCCGGTCCGTGCTGGAGCCGATCCCTTGTCAACGAGCCGCCCCCGAGCGTCATCGACGGACTGCCGGACGGGGTCGAGCCCAGCTTCGTCGGCGAGTCGGCCGGCCTTGTCGAGTCGTCCCATTGCCCGCTCTTTGTCCCCTGCCAGTCGGTCGGCGTCGGCCGTCAGGATCAGGATGCGGACCTGCTCGGGAAGATCATTGGGGAAGGCCTGGCGGACCAGTCCGACGGCCTCATCCAGGATCTCCGAGGCGGCTTTCCAGTCGCCCTTTCGGCCCTGGACCTGGGCCAGCCGAACTCGAGCCTCGACCTCGCGTTCGCGGTCGTCGGCATCTCGTGCTTTGTCTACTGCCTTCCGGGCCGTTTCTAGTGCCTCACCAACCCGACCGGAGTCCAGGAGCAAGCCCGCGATTGCGGTCAAGTCTTCGGCGAGAGATCCGCCGTCTTCGAGGTGTTCGTGCAGTTTGGCGGCTTCGAGGAATCGGGCCAGGGCCGGTTCGGGTCGCCCCAGGAGGATTAAGGTTGAACCGACCAGGGTCTCCATCCACGCGGCTTCCGCAGCTCGTCCCTGGTCTTCGAAAAGGATCTGGGCATCGGAGAACCGTTCCAACGCGAGTGAGGGATGATTTAATGAAGTCTCGACCTGGCCGGCGATCGCCCAGGCATTGGCCAATCGTTCCTTGTCGCCCAGTTCCCCCGCTAGTGCGATCGAGCGGGCGATATGGGATTGAGCGGCTTCGGCCTCACCTATTTCGATCAAGGCCCGGGTCATGACCAGCCGGGCGTCGGCTTCATGGTCGTGGTCGACAGCCTGCGTTAACAAGGGGAAGCAACGTTCGAGGCTTGCGATTCCATCTTCGATCCGACCTAATCGCATCTGACCCTTGGCGATCAGGAAGTCGTCGTACCCGGCGTATCCGGGATCTTCTCGCTTCAAGTCGAGGCCCCGGGCTTCCTTCCAGGAATCGATGGCCGACTCGTCGTCCCCCAACTCCGCCTGGCAGACGCCGATCGCCCGCAAGGCATAGGCTTCGTAACGAACATCGCCGAGAGCGGCCCGCGAGGCACGCTCGGCTCGATAGATCGCCATAGCGGGCTCCCATTCGCCCCGCTTGAAAAGCCGATCGGCCTCGGCCGCCTGACCCGCAGCCTCCGACTCGACCCGCTGCTTATCGAGGACCTGCGCGGGGAGAGGACCGTGATGGAACAGACCGACGAGAAGCGCCCCTCCGAAGATCACGACGCGGTGCATCGTGTTGCCTCCTGAAGTGGACCAAGGCGTAATTCAGGGGGTCGTACTGCTGGTCACCTCGGCCGGGTCGTGCACGATCGGCTCGTTGTCCGTTCCCTGACGGGCCTTGAACCGATGGATCAAGACCACGAACGCCGGTACAAGGATCGGTCGGACGATGAAGGTGTCCAGGAGAACTCCCAGGCCCAGGGCGAAGCCGAGTTCCTTCAGGGCGGTGAGGCTTCCGGTGATCATAGAGCCGAAGGTCCCGGCCATGATCAGACCACAGGAGCTGATGATTCCGCCGGTGTGCATCACCGCTTGCCGGGTCCCTTCGATCGGCCCATGTTTCTTCTCCTCCTCGATCACCCGAGCCATTAGGAAGATGTTGTAATCTTCTCCCACGGCCACGAGGATCACGAACAGGAAGAAGCTGACCTTCCAGTCGAGCCCCACCCAGGGGTCGGGACCGTCATGGATCGCCCGGAAGAATAGTTCGGTGATCCCGAGCGAGGCGAGGTACCCCAGGACGACGGTGGCGATCAAGTACAGGCAGATCCAGGGCCTCCGGAGTAGGAGGACGAGGATGACGTAGACGCCCAGCGTTACCAGCCAGTACATCCGCTGCTCGTCCTTGGTGGTCACCTCCTTGAGGTCGGCCACCATGGCGGTTGAACCCGATAGGCCTGTCGCTTTCAGGCCATCCAGTGGTCCACCGGGACGACTCGCTTCCTCGATCACTCGTCGGACTTCCTGGAGCGTTCTCAAACTGTCGGCGGAGAAGGGATCCGCCTTGAAAATCAGGTCGAGCCTGGTGATGTGATCCAGGTCGGCGGGATTGGCCGGGTCGGTCGAGACGTACCGAGGATCAACAAAGGGTCGCCGGACCATGTCGGCGATCCTTTCCTGAAAACTCTCCGGCGATACCCCGAGCGGCCTGGAAATCGATCGGACCTCGGAGACCCTGTCCAGGGCCGCCAGGCTCTTGCTCAGCTGCTCGATCGCGCCCCGGCCCTTATCGGAGCGGAAGTTGATCCCGGGGTGTTCGAACAGGACGGTCGTCGGGCCGAGTTCCCCGGCCGCGAAGTATTTTCGGACCAGCTTCGATCCGATGATGCTGGGCTGATCGGGGCTCAAGTCGGTGAGCTGGCTATAATTAGAAGTGGTCCGCGCCCCCAGGATGGCGAAAGGTATGAGCGCCGCGATGCTGACCGAGAGGATCAGGCCGGGCTTTCGGATGACAACCGAGGCAATCTTTCCCCAGGTGACCGAGAGAGGAATTTGGGCCAAACTCTCCTCGTCCGGGTCGCCACCCTTCTCATGGTGCGGCGGGACGAAAGGGAAGAAGACGGCGCCTCGGAGCCAGTGAAGGAGGACCGGTGCTAGCGTGAGGGCGGCCAGGAGGCCGATGGCCAGACTCAGGGCGATCGCCGGGCCGGTGTACTGGATCTTGGCGAAACTGGAGAACCAGAGCATCCCCAGGCCGACGATCACCGTACCCGCACTTGCGACCAGCGCCCCGCCGACCTGCTCGATCGCCTCGCGGAGCGCCTCGGGGCCGGATCGGCCTCGGGCCAGCTCTTCACGGTAGCGGGCGATCAGGAACAGGCAATAATCGGTCCCCGCGCCGAAGAGTACGACGATCACGAAGATATTGGTGATGTTGATCACCTGGAACTGAAGTCCCGGGATCAACGTCAGGGATGCAATCGCCTTGAGTGAGACCTGGACCGAGAGGGCGATCGTCAGGAGCGGCAGCAGCGCCAGTAAAGGGGACTTGTAGACGATCAGAAGGATCACGACCACCAGCAGGATCGTTGCCCAGGTCGTCTGGGATACGCTGGCAATCGCCGCCCGATTCATGTCGTGCCCGACAGCCGCCGATCCGGTCATCTCAAGTCTGAGCCCGACCGGAGGTTTCTCGAAGCCAGCCACCAAGACCTGGAGCCGGTCCATCGCGATCCGAGTCTGTTTGGCGATGTATGTCCCATTGAGCGAGACCAGGACCAGTGTCGCCTCACCTTTCCCGTCCGAAGATCCCCCGATCAGTCGAGGGCCGAGGATCGGCACTCGATAGTCGACTACCTGCTTGATCCCGATGCTCGGATCATCACGCTTGAGCTGGGTCAGGGCCTGAGAGAGGGCCACCACATGATTGTAGTCGGCTCGAGTCAACTTGCCGTCGGACCGCTCGGCGATCAAGACGGCTTGAGAACTGGCCGCATCCTTGGGAAACCCGCGATTCAAGAGCGACTGGCCGATGACGCTCGGATAGCCGGCGGGGAAGAAGTTGACATCATCATCCTTGGTCACCGATTCCCACTTCGGTGCAATAAGGAAGAGGATCGCCGTGACGACCACCCAACCTGCGATGATGATCCAGCCCCGGGTATTGACCAGCCTGGCGAGCGAATGAAACATTTGCGAGGTCGTATCCGTGAGACGGCCGGTCAGGGACAACTAAATGGGTTGGGGAACCTGGGAAGTTCTGGCGAAGAGGCCGGCTCGAAATATCGGTTCTATCGTCGCACATTAATGAAACGTTCGATCGAAGTCAAAGCGAATCGTTCCGTCGGAGCAGGGTGTGACCAGGGATTCTTGGGTTTCACGCCGCCCGGTTCCAGAATAGGTCCCACTGATCGGTCTGACGGCAGCAGATCAGGGCGGCCATGGCTCGGGCGTTCTTGTGCCGCCAGCGGGCCCCGCGAGCTTTCAGCCTCAGACCCAGGGTCTTCGCCGCACCCTCCACCACCCCGCTTCCGATCGCATCGCCGGACGCCAGGCGGCCCGCGTAGTCGAGCCGCGTCAGGTGGCCCAGGAAGTAGTTCAGCAGTCGCTCCAGGGCCCCCCGCCTCTTCGGTGTGTCCTCGCGTTCCAGTTCCTCGCCGATCAGCCGGCAAACTCCCGTCCAACCTTCCCTCAGCAGTAACTCACGGCCGTGCTCGTGGAACGTGGTCGCCTCGGCTGTCCCTTCGCCAAAGAGCCGCTTGCCGGCGAGGGCGATGTGCTGGCTGGCGTGGTAGATATCCAGGGTCTGGCGGCACCCGGTCAGGGCCCGGCCGGCCGCCTTCCAGATCCATGACGCCCCGTCCCCCAGCACGTGCAGCCGGGCCATCGCCGGCAGGCCCAGCCGCTTCAGCCGCGCGTGCCAGGACCGGCGGAATCGCCGGGATGCCGAGATGTCGGCCCACATCACTCGGGCGGTAGCCTTGGGCAAGACGCGCGACTCCCACTGCTGGGGGGTCGCCGGTTTGGCCGTCGGTCGCTTCTGGGCTACGGCGATCTTCAGGTCGCGCCAGCCCTTCTCACGGGTGTTGACCTTGCCGGCGTCGACGGCGAACTCCCAGCCACCTCCGGCCTTTCCGAAGCCCTCGGCCGAGGCGGTCTCGGTGCCCTGCCAACGCGCGATCCGGCTGGCCTGACGTTCGCAATAGACCCGCAGGGTCTCGGCCGCCGGCGAGACGCCGAGCAGCTCGAGCAGGTTCTCGCGGGCCCGCTCGAAGGACAGGTCGGCGGCACTACGGCAGGCCTTGCGTTGCAATCGAGGGCTGAGGCCGCCGTCGAGCCCGAGGACGGTATCGGCGTGATAGCCTCCCGGCACGCAAGGGCATCGCGAGCCCCACCAGTGCCGCCTCAAGGTGATCGCCCCCAGGCAGGTGAAGACCTCGCGCGTGGCGGTCCCGCGATTCTCGCGAACCTGTCCACAGGAACAGATCCTCAGGGGAGCCCCTTTTTCTCGGCGTGCTCGAGCCGAGCCCGGACGGCGCGTTGGAGGAGCCGACGCTGGTGCTCGCGACCCTGTTCGATGACGGCCTCCTCGCAGACGTCGAGGACCGAGCCATCGGGGGTGGTGGCGGCGAGATCCTTCATCTCGCCGACGAAGCCGGCGTAGCCGCGAATCAGATCCTCGTCCTCGGCCTCGATCTCCAGGGTGATCACCTTCCGTGTCATGGCGGAACTCCGGGTGTCGGGTTCAAGAAGTCCACCCAATTTGCCAGGACGGACGATTCACCACCAGAGAACTTGGTTACACCCGTCGGAGCATTTCGAGTCATTGCTCGCTTTTCGCCGTTACAATCCTTGCCGGGTGACGTAATATGATTGAGAAGTCACCCCGCACCGTCTTTGCGGGGAATCGAACCACTCCCTGGAAGGGCCGATTTCACCCGTGTCCGCCACATCAGTCCGTGAACTCACACGACTCTGGAATGGTCGCCTGGCTCATTATCGACGACACCGCAACGAAGAGCATCTCGAAGCGTTGACGACCGAAGCGCTTCGCTTCTCGGGCTTTCACCTTGAGAACGACCTCTCGTCCTCACCCTATTGGTCGAAGGCACCGCTCGCTCGACGGGTGGCGCTCTTGCTCTTCCTGATGGATCGTGGGGTCGTTGATCGCGTGATCCACGAGGGTCGAGTCGCCTTCGAAGCCCGGCCCGACGCTGCATCCTGGGCCGCTTCTCAGCCTTCGATGGCCTCCTATCTGGTTCCCACGCTGGAATTCATCGCAGCCCTTCAGCTCGACCCATCTCGACGTACCCGCTCTACGAATAACTGAGCTGAGCGTAGGCCCCCCTATTACCCACGATGCTTGCGTGGACACCCCACCGAGTTTCGACTCTTGGAGGTCCAGGATCCGGTTCGCGGCCTGGATCAATGCGGGGGCCAAGATCTTTTTCCGGAACGTCCAGCTCACCTCGCTTGATTCGAAGTGAGCCGGACGGACGGATATCAATCCTTCTCGACCCGACAGACAAAAACCTTGGCCTCGTGGATCGTCACGTTGGGATCGCCCACCAGCGCGGCCAAATCATTCACCACGTCGCCGGTCACGACCCCCTTGTATCCCCAGTGCCAGGGCATCCCGACGTGGTGGATCGGCTTTCCACCGATCAGGAATGGCCGAATCCGGCGAGTGACCAGGGTCTTGGCCCGGATCGCCGCCCGGGGAGTGATGACCTTCACCCAGTCGAGGTTGGTCACCTTCAGTTCCTCGGCGTGCTCGGGACTGATCTCGACGAAGAGCTCGGGCTGGAGCGCCGCGAGCCAGGGTAGCCAGCGGCTCATCGAGCCGCTCAGGTGGTGCTCGGTCAATCGATAGGTCGATAGAACTGCCGGGTATTCACCCGAACCGGGAGGGGCATAAGGATTTCCCGGGACACTGAAGACCTTGGCCACCGGGTTGCTGGATTGTCCGGGATAGACCAGATTGGCTACCGGCGACTCGTACGGTTCGTAGTGGGTCGGCAAAGGGCCGTCGACCGTGCCTGAGGGGGCGAAAAGCCATCCTTTTCCGTCGGACTTCATGATGAAGGGCGAGGCTCCATCATGGAAATCGAGGCCCTTACCGTCGGGCTGGCGGGGCGTCGTCGGGCCCTTATGCGCCGGAAAATCGGGGATGTCAAGCCCGACCCATCGACCTCGGATCTGCTGGTCCGGGTGGCTGGGATCGGGACCTTGCCAGTCCTCGTCCCAGTAGACGTACCCTCTCTCACCCTTCCCGTGGGCCTTGGCGAGTCGGGCCTCCTTGGGCCATGCGTTACCGAGAGGATCGGCCGAGGCTCGGTTGTACAGAATCCGACGATTGGCGGGCCAGGCGAACCCCCATCCGAGGGCGACCCAGTCGTCCCCTGCTCGGTTGGCGGCGAAGTTATGGCCCATCGGCTCCTGAGCCGTCGGGGCATACACGCCGGTGTAAATCCATGCCCCGCATGCGGTCGAACCATCGGCCTTCAGGTCGCCGAAACTTTTTAAGGGTCGTCCATCGGCCACCGTTGTCCCGTTGATCTCACGAAGCACCCGTCGCGCCGAGGGCTCGTCCTTGATTCGCCACTCCGCGTTTTCCTCGGGATCGATGTAGTCCCAGGTCAGGGCCTGGATCGGCCGATCGCGTTCGAGTGTGCTCTCGGCATAGAGCTTCTTGATCCGGAGGCCGAGATGGACCGTGAACCAGAGGTCGGAACGGGCGTCGACGGGCGGGTCGCAGGCCCGGTCGTGCCACTGGAGAAGACGCTGGGTGTTGGTGTAGGTACCGTCCATCTCGGCCGTCGCGGCGGCGGGGAGGACGAAGATCTCGGTGGCGATCGACTCCGGTTTTAGTTCACCGGAGTGGACCTCGGGGCTGTCTTTCCAGAAAGTCGCGGTTTCTGTCTCGTAGAGATCCTTGACCACCATCCAGTCGAGCTTGGCCAGGGCCTTCCGCTGATAGCCGGCATTCTGTCCGCCGACGGCGGGGTTCTGCCCCATCGCCATGAACCCCTTGATCTTTCCCTCCGCCATCGCGATGAACATCGGCATGTGCGAGTGGTCGCCGACGATCCTGGGGAGCCAGTCATAACCCCAATCATTATCCTTGGTCGCGGCCTCTCCATACCAGGCCTTGAGTAGGCTGACGATGAAGTTGGGCAGGTTCGCCCAATAGGAAGTGGGCGATATCTCCGTTTTGATGTAATCCGCCAGCGATTCGTGGGACTTCAAAGCGCTCGGGATGTTCAGATATCCGGGCAGGAGATTATAGAGCGTGGGGATATCGGTCGAGCCCTGGATCGACGCATGCCCCCGGAGCGCCAGGATTCCCCCACCAGGTCGGCCGATGTTACCCAAGAGGAGTTGGACGATCGTCGAGGCACGAATCATCTGGACGCCCGTGGTGTGCTGGGTCCAGCCGACCGCATAGCATATGACCGAAGTTCGATCTGGCCCAGAAGCCTCGGTGAGCGTCTCCGCGACTTTCAGGAATGCCTCGATGGGAGTTCCGCAAACGTCCGCGACCATTTCGGGCGTATAGCGGGCGTAGTGACGCCGGAGAATTTGGAAGACGCATCGCGGATCCTGGAGCGTCGGGTCGGTCCGAGGTGGACTGTTTACCTGGCCGGTTCGGACGCTGAAGGATTGAGTGTCGTCGTTCGCGGGCTTGGGCCGATTCGAGGGAAACTTCTCCTCGTTTGGCTGGTCGTAGCTCCAGGAGGTTGAATCGTATTGTCGATGTTCCGCATCGAAGCCGGAAAAGAGGCCGTCGAGGTCCTCGGTATCCTGGTACTTCTCGTTAATCAAGGTCGCTGCGTTGGTGTATTGGACGACGTATTCCTTGAAGTATTTTTCCTCTTCGAGGATGTACCGGATCATGCCACCCAGGAACACGATGTCGGTCCCCGCCCGGAGCGGCGCGTGGATGTCGGCCATGGCGGAGGTCCGCGTGAATCGGGGGTCTGCGTGGATCAGCTTGGCCCCATTCATCTTCGCTTGCATGACGAAGCGGAAGCTGACCGGGTGGCACTCGGCCATGTTCGATCCCATGATCAAGACGGCGTCGGCAAATCGGACGTCCATCTGGTTGGTCGTGGCGCCGCCTCGACCGAGCGAAGTGCCCAGACCGGGCACAGTCGAGCTATGTCAGATTCGGGCCTGATTTTCGAGCCAAATTAGCCCGAGGGCTCGCCAGAGTTTTAGCTGGACGTAATTCCACTCATTGTCCATCGTCGCTCCGCCGAGCGAAGCAATCGTCGAGCAGTGGTTGACCTTCTTGTCAACCAGCTTGCCATCCCGATCCGGCCCTTGCCACCGTTCCTGAAACGTGGCGTCGCGGGTCTTCTTCATCAGTTCCGCGATCCGATCCATGGCCCAATCGAGAGGTTTCTCGGTCCATTCCGTCGCATACGGAGCCCGGTATTTGACCCTGGTCATCCGGTTCGGGTTGACCGCGAGTTGAAAGGTGGCCGACCCCTTTGGGCAGAGCGTCCCCCGGCTGATCGGACTATCGGGGTTCCCTTCGATGTTGACGATCTGACCTTCGCGGACGCTGACGATCTGGCCACAGCCGACGGCGCAATAAGGACAAATGCTGGCGAACTCGCGAGCCCCCTTGAGCTTGGACTTCATTAGCCCCGCAGCGGCCCTCGCCGGCTGTAGGTCGAGTCCAAGCCCCGCCAGGGAACCGAGGGTCATCCCCGTCCCGCGGAAGAACTGACGGCGGTTAGTTGTGCTCGCATTCATGAGTTCATGCCCCGTCGCTCGCAGAAATGGCCCAATCTTGCTACGGACCTCCGGATGATTATCCAGCACGGGTGATACTGCTGCCAGATCCATCTGATACGGGCCGACCGCCGGCCAACTAGATCCCCAAAGAATCGCCGGGCAGGTTCAAAAACCTGCTTGTTATGGGATCCGACTTCCACAGTGCCCGAGACCTCGTTACAATCCTCTGTTCATTACGAGTCGGCCGAGCGAAGGACCACCGTGAGTGGTGGCGGTTACTTACTACCGCGAGCCGAGCAGGGGCTCCGAGGATTTCGATGATCATCGTTCTGAAGCCGAATTCGACCCCGGATGTCATCGGGCATGTGCTCCAACGAATCGAGGAGCTGGGCTTCACCCCCCACCTGAGCCAGGGGGTTGCACGGACGATCATCGGTGTCATCGGTGATGAGGACCGGCTCCAGGCCGAACCGCTCCGGGCGATCGAAGGGGTCGAGCAAGTGATGCCGATCCTCAAACCGTTCAAGTTGGCTAGCCGCGAATTCCATACCGAGGATTCGGTCTTCGATATCAAAGGTGTACGGATCGGTGGGGGTCATCTGATGATGATCGCCGGTCCATGCGCCATCGAGAGCGAGGAGCGTCTCGTCGAGATCGCCGAGAAGGTCAAGGACGCCGGTGCCAACGTCCTGAGGGGCGGTGCCTTCAAGCCGAGGACCAGCCCCTATAGCTTCCAGGGCATGGGCGAGGAAGGCTTGAAGGTCCTCAAGTCCACCGGGGAACGGTTCGGGATGCCGGTCGTGACCGAGGTCATGGATCCTCGGCAGGTGGACCTGGTGGTCCGCTATGCCGATATCATTCAGATCGGCGCCCGGAACATGCAGAACTTCGACCTCCTCAAGGAAGTCGGCCGGACGCGGACCCCGGTCCTCCTCAAGCGAGGGATGTCGGCGACGGTCAAGGATCTCCTGATGTCGGCCGAGTACGTTTTGGCTCAGGGTAACAAAAAGGTGATCCTTTGTGAGCGAGGGGTCCGGAGCTTCGAGGATTCGACGCGCAACATGCTCGATCTATCGATCGTCCCCAACGCCAAGGGGCAGAGCCATCTGCCGATCATCGTCGATCCGAGCCACGCGACCGGCCGGCCCGACCTCATCCCGGCCATGGCCCGAGCCAGCGTGGCCGCCGGGGCCGATGGGGTTCATATCGAAGTGCATTCCTGCCCCGAGAAAGCCCTGTCCGACGGTCCCCAGGCCCTGCTCCCGGCCCAGTATGCCAAGCTGATGGACGAACTCCGGCAACTGGCCGAGGTCCTGGGCAAGACGATCGACGCCTCCGAAGGAGTTTCCGTCTGATGCGGACCCTGTTCATCGCGGGCAACTGGAAGATGAATCCGGCAACCTCCGAGGCCGCCCTGGCTTTGGCCGAAGCGGTCAAGGCGGGAGTCGGGCAGTCGGTCGAGGTCCGGGTCGCGATCTGTCCCCCGAGCATCTACCTCCAACGGATCGATCCAGTCCTGGCCGGCTCGCCGATCGGGCTCGGCGCTCAGAATATGCACGCCAAGGCCGACGGGGCTTTTACCGGCGAGATCTCGGGCGCGATGCTCGTCGATGCCGGTTGCACCCACGTCATCCTGGGACATAGCGAGCGTCGGCACGGCGAAGGGGAAACCGACGATGCGGTCAATGGCAAGCTCAAGGCCGCCCTCGCCGCCCAGTTGATCCCGATCGTATGCATTGGCGAGACCCGGCTCGAACGCGAGTCCGATCTGACCGAAGACGTGGTCGCCCGACAACTCGAACATTCCCTGGCCGGGTTGACCCCGGAGCAGATGGGGGGAGTGGTCCTGGCCTACGAGCCGGTCTGGGCGATCGGGACGGGCCTGACCGCCACGCCCCACCAGGCCCAGGCGGTCCACGCCTTCATCCGTCGCCAGCTCGAATCGAAGTTCGGCGAGGCGACCGCGAGCCGGGTCGTTGTCCAGTATGGTGGTAGCGTCAAGCCTGAGAACGCCGCAGAACTGCTCGCTTGTCCCGATATCGATGGTGCCCTCGTCGGCGGTGCCAGCCTGAAGCCGGCCGACTTCCTCGGTATCATCCACGCCGGGCGGGATGTGGCCGCAAAGGGCAAGGGCTGACCGGAACTCTGAATCCCCTGACTCCAGATTCTTGATTTCAGATTTCAGATCGTCGGACGCCGCGACCGGGTCTGGAATCTGAAATGGGAGATCTGAAATCGTGACACAAGGACCCCGACCGTGCAGTTCCTCAACGTCCTGCTACAACTCGTGCTGGCGTTCACGTCCGTCTTCCTGATCTGCCTGGTTCTGATCCAGCGCGGCAAGGGGGGTGGCCTGGCCGGCGCCTTCGGCGGGGCCGGGGGTTCGAGTGCCTTCGGGACCAAGGCCGGCGACATCTTCACCCGAGTCACCATGATCGTCGCGGGAGTCTGGATTTCGATCGCGATGCTCCTGGTGGTTCTCTCGAATCGCCGGACTTCTGCCTACGGCGATGCCCCCGCAGCGAAGTCGACCTTCACGCCCAGTCCGTCTGCGGATGGTAAATCGAAGCTGCCCATCGAGAGCCTGGACAAGAGCCTGGGATTGCCCCCTACCACCGACAGCTCCAAGGTCGATCCACCGGGCCAGGTTTCTGGCACATCGCCCATCGCGCCCAACACGCCGCTCAAACCTATCACCCCCCCGTCGAAGCCCTGATCGACCAAGAGGCGACGCGCCGTGCTTTTGAGCATGACCGGTTTTGGCGAAGCTCGGCTCCAGGATGAGCGGTGGTCGGTGAGCGTCGAAGTTCGGGCGGTGAACAATCGCCACCTCAAGCTCAACGCCAAACTCAGCGACCCCTACGGCGCCCTGGAGCCCGATCTGGAACGGCTGGTCCGGGAGACCCTCCGTCGGGGCACCGTACAGCTCTCGATTCGGGTCGAGCGACCCAAGCGGGCCGAAGACTACCGGCTCAACCGGGTCGCCCTGGCAAGCTATCGGGCCCAGTTGCTGGAGATCCTCGACTCTACCGGAAGCCCATCCGAGGTTTCGAGCCCGAGTCTGGACCTGACCGCACTCCTCTCACTCCCCGGGATCGTCGAGGAGCGTCGCACCGCGACCGAAGATCCTCACGAGGATTGGCCCGTCCTATCCGCCATCGTCACCGAAGCCCTGGGTAAACTCCAGCAGGCTCGGGCCGAGGAAGGCCGGGCCATGGCCGAGGAACTCCTTCGCCTCGGTCGTGAGCTATCCGGTAATCTGGAGAAGGTCGCCGGTCGAGGGCCGGAAGTTGTTTCGTCCTTCCAAAAACGATTGACCGAACGGGTCCAGTCCCTCCTGGCCGGTCAAGGAGTTTCGGTCGAGCCGAAAGACCTCATCCGCGAGGTTTCCATCTTCGCCGAGCGGGCCGACATCGCCGAGGAAGTCATCCGGCTTCGAGCCCACCTGAAGCAGTACGCCGAGGTGATCGGAGAGCCCGAGAGTTCGGGGCGGAAACTGGAATTTGTCGTCCAGGAGATGGGCCGGGAGACCAACACGATCGGCTCCAAGGCCAATGACGTCGAAATTAGTCGGTTGGTGGTCGATATGAAGGGTCTCCTGGAAAAGATCCGCGAGTTGATCCAGAACGTGGAGTGAACAGAACTTGGAGCCCGAGGTTTCGCCGACCCTGATCGATCGATGGAAGGACCTTCCCGGGAAGCTGATCGTCCTGTCGGGGGCGTCCGGCTCGGGCAAGAGTACGCTTGTAGAGCGTCTCCTGAAGAGAGAAGGGCTCCGACTCAAGGTCTCGGTATCGGCCACGACCCGATCGCCTCGTCCCGGCGAGTTGAACGAAGTCAGTTACTATTTCCTGACGCGGGACGAGTTTGAGCTCGGGCGCGACCGGGGGGAATTCCTGGAATGGGCCGAGGTCCATGGTCATCTCTATGGAACCCCGACCGGACCGGTCCTGGCCTCGTTGATCGACGGGATTTGCGTCATCTTGGTGATCGACGTTCAGGGGGCAATGCTGGTCCGTCGGCAGGTGCCCGATTCGGTACTGATCTTCGTCCATGCCCCCAGCCCCGATCAACTGGAGGCCCGCCTCCGTGCTCGGGGGACTGACGATGATGCCACCATCGCGCGTCGGCTGGAAAATTCCCGGAACGAGATCGCCCAGGCCAACTATTACGACTACCAAATTACCAACGACGACCTGGAACGGGCCGTCGAACAACTCGCCGCCATCTTGACCCGGATCCATTGCGGAGGCTGATTTCTGATGCTCGAAGAATTGAAGGAAGAGCACATCGTCAACAAGGTCGGCGGCCGGTTCAAGCTTTCCACGCTGATCCAGAAGCGGATGATCGCGCTGAACCAGGGCTCCCGACCTTTGGTCGACGCCCGAGGGCTCGACAAGATGTCGATCGTGATCCAGGAGATCATGCAAGATAAGATCTTCCTCGACATGTCGGGCAACTTGCACCTCCTCGAGGCGACTGAAGAGGAAGAAGGCGGGACGGTCGACCTGACCCAACCGTCGGAATAACCACGACCGGCACCTGCTCGGGCCGGGATCACCCGGGATCGTGCAAGTCGAACCGCCGCCTCGGTCGATCCAACAGGGTCGAGCCGGTGCCGGCGGGGGATCGTCGGTTGTCGAGGTGCGTCGTCCAAGGCGCCCGGCTCGCCCGGTTCGCCGAGGATTCCGATGTTCGATCGCCGACGATGGGCCGGCCATTGCCGGGCCGCAGCCCTCCTGTTTGCCGTCGTATTCCTGACCTTCAGCCTGGTTGGTTACGATCCGGCCGACTCTCCGGGCCAAGCCGCCGAACCCGCCAACGACCCGCCGGCCAATCCTTGCGGACCAGCGGGGGCGGTCCTGGCGCACGTCCTGTTCGCCTCGGTCGGTTGGGCATCGTATCTGGTCCTCTACGGCCTTGCGGTCGCGGATCTCATGGCCTTCCGGCGTCGTAAGGTGGCCGATCCCGCCCTCCGCCTCGCCGGACTGGCGGCCATGGTCCTGGTCGCTTCGGCCTTAGTTCAGAAATTTCAACCGGATCGCCAGCCCTCTCCGGCCGTGGGCAGTGGAGGGTATGTCGGGGCCGCCGCGGCCGCCTTCCTCGAAGGCCAGTTTGGCCTGGCGGGAATGCTCCTCATCCTGGTCGCCCTCGGTCTGATCGGCCTGATCTTGAGTCAGGAAGTCCTGATCGCCTGGCCGATTCGCGAGGCCTGGTCCTTGATCCGACCCCGGGGACATGGCGTCGCTTCGACGCAGGGCTACGCAGGTTCTCCCGGATCGGCCCTGATGATTGCCGAATCTCCCGGGTTCGATGTTCCTCCTCCCCGGCTCGTGCCCCCGGTTCATCGGGCCATCCCGCCGCGTGCTCCGTCCTCGCTCGGTCTCACCTCGGCTGCTCCCCCCAAGGTGAGTGTCCCGGCCCCGATGCCCATGGGTGTGCCAGCGATTCCGTTGGATGGACAATTCGCCCTGCCACCCTTCGAGTTGCTCGAACAGTCGAACTCGGCGCCGGTCCAGGAACATCAGGCCAAGGTTCACGCTCGAGCGCTCCTGCTGGAGAAGACGCTCCTCGAATTCGGATGCCAGGTCCGGGTGGTCCAGATTGATACCGGTCCGGTGATCACCCAGTTTGAGATCGAACTCGAAGCCGGTCTTCGCGTGGCCAAGATCAACAGCGTGGCCAACGACCTGGCCATTGCCCTTGCGGTCCAGAGCGTCCGGATCGTCTCGCCGATCCCGAACAAGACCACCGTCGGGATCGAGGTTCCCAACGAGCGTCGGACGATGGTCCGGCTCAGCGAGGTGATTCAGGGCGTTGGTTCGCACCTGGGCAAGTTCCGGATACCCCTATTCCTGGGCAAGGATGTGAAGGGGAACCCGCTGGCCTTCGACCTGGCCGACATGCCACACCTTCTGATAGCCGGCCGGACCGGTACCGGCAAGTCGGTCTGCCTGAACGCGATGATCCTTTCGATCTTGATGACCCGGACCCCCGACGAGGTCAAGCTGATCCTGATCGATCCGAAGATCGTCGAGTTGACGCAGTTCCGGCGGATCCCGCACCTGATGAACCCGGTCGTCACCGACATGAAGAAGGCCGAGGCACTCCTGGCCTGGGCCTGCGACAAGATGGACGAACGGTATGGGTATCTGGCGCGAGCCGGGGTCCGGAATATCGCCTCCTATAACCAGCTCGGCGAGGAGGAACTTTATAATCGGGTTCGTCCCGAGGACGACGAGGAGTGGCAGCGTCTGCCCAAGTCGATGCATTCGATCGTGATCATCATCGACGAAATGGGCGACCTGGTCGCGCAGGTGGGCAAGGAAGTCGAGACCCAGATAGTCCGGCTCGCCCAGAAGGCTCGGGCCGCGGGCATCCACTTGATCCTCGCAACTCAGAAGCCGACGGTCGATGTCATCACCGGCCTCATCAAGAGTAACCTTCCTGCTCGGATCGCCTTCCAGGTGACCAACCGCAACGACTCGCGGGTCGTCCTGGACGAGATGGGGGCGGAAAAGCTCCTGAGCCACGGTGATATGCTGTTTCTCGTGCCCGGGACTTCCCACCTGGTCCGGGCCCAGGGGACCTATGCCTCGGACCAGGATGTCAATCAGGTTTGCGAGTACCTGGCCCAGTTCCCCCAGCACTTCAGCCGAGAGCTAACCCAGCTCCAGGTCGGAGGTCCCGGCAAGGATCGATCGTCGCTCAAGGAGAGGGACGAGCTTTACGAGACCGCCATCGACGTGATTATCCGGGAAGGTCGGGGGTCGACTTCGCTCCTCCAGCGAGCCCTGGGGATCGGCTATGGCCGGGCAGCACGGCTCATCGATTACATGTGCGAGGATGGGATCGTCAGCGAGCACAAGAGCGGTTCGGCCCGAGATGTCCTGTACACTCTGGAGGAGTGGGAGGCCCTCAAGAGTGGCGATGCACAAGGGGAAGCGGCCTGACCTTCGGACGGTTAGTCAACGATCGAAAGCACTTCACGGACGATCTTAGACTTCTTGACCGAGCTTCGCATTCTGCCGATAGGATTCGCTGGTCATGTAAGTGGGCTCCGGGATCTTTTGCATCGCCAGATCCCTGAGCGAGCCCAGGCGGGCGAGGTCCGGCCAGACCAATCGGACCAGGATGACGATCAGGATTGTGCCAATGCCGCCACCAACGACCGATCTGATCGGGCCGAAGAAGTGGGCCGTCATCCCCGACTCGAACCCACCCAGCTCATTCGAACAACCGATGAAGATCGAGTTGACCGCTGCGACCCGGCCTCGCATCGATTCGGGAGTCAGACTCTGAACCAGCGTCGAACGGACTACCACGCTGATGTTGTCGAGGGCTCCGGTCATCATGAGCAGGAGAAACGACAAATACGGATTCCTCGAAATCCCGAAGGCGATGGTTGCCGCCCCGAATCCGGCCACAGCCCAGAGCAGGGCCGGCCCGGCTCGAGGGAGCGGCGGCCGATGAGCTAGGGTCAGGGCCATCATCGCCGCGCCGATCGACGGCGCCGCCCGGAGCCAGCCTAGTCCGACCGGGCCAACTTGGAGTATATCCTTGGCGAAGATCGGAAGGAGGGCGACGGCCCCCCCCAGGAGGACGGCGAAAAGGTCGAGCGTGATCGTCGCCAGGATCAGCTTGGACTGTCGGACAAACCGGAGGCCGCCCAGCATCGAGCCGAATGAGGCGGGGCCTTCCAGCCGCTCGATCTGCCTGGGGCGAATCGTCGTGATCAACGCCAGGACCCCGATCGAGAGGGCGAGATCGAAGAGATAGACCTCGGTGGCACCTCCAGACTGGGCGATGAACAGGCCCGCCAGCGAAGGTCCCACCACCGAGGCCACTTGCCAGCCGCTGCTGTTCCACGTCACCGCGCCACCGACCAGGTGATCGGGCACGAGCTGGCGGAGTATCGACCAGCGGGCGGGCATGCTGACTGCATGGGCGATCCCGGCCACGACCAACGCGGCATAGATCAAGGGGACCGGCCCTCGCCAGTACGAGAGGGCGGCCAGGACCATCGAGGCGATCGCCATCAACCCCTGCGAGAGGAGAATCATCCCCTTCCGGCTATGGCGGTCGGCGGCGTGCCCGGCCGGGAGCGCCAGTAGGATGACCGGAAGGACCATCGCCAGGCCCACCAGTCCCAGGGCCGTGGCCGATCTCGTCCGCTCATAAAGCTCCCAACCGACGGCCACAACCTGCATCTCGGCCCCGGCCGAGGCGAAGATTCCGGCGATCAAAAAGCGGCGGTAGTCGACCAGCCGGAGAGCTGCATAAGGATCATGAGCGGTCTTCGGGGTGGGGTCTTCGGGGGCGTCCATGAAGGCTCGTCAGGGCAGGCTTGGAATTATCGGTGGATGTTGTTCTCCAATCATAGGGAAGGGTCAACCGCGATGAGCTCTTTGGGGAGCGGGATCACGGCCCGGTCGAAGCGTGCCCCGCCGACTCATCATTCGATCCGAGCCGGAGATTGGCTCCTCTCTCATAGGAAGAGCCAAATGCGTGAGATCAAGTCACGGGCGTCTTGATGTAACCGGAGTCGGCCGGGGCTTGATAGTCCAGAGTGGCCAGTTCGGGAGTTTCAATTCGCTTGCCGCCCTGGACCCGGCTTTCGAGGAGGGCGTCGAGAGCTCCTCCGGTCAGGACAGTCCGGGTCACGGGGTAGGGGGGGCTACTGGTCCGGAAGAAGTCTTCGATCCGGAGGACGAGCGGGTCGAAGAAGCGGGCACCGGGAGGAGCGGGTAGATACAGGAGCGTTGAAACGACCGGGTCTTCCGCCCGGTCGATCCGTGCGGCGACCGAGGTGTCGTCGACCTGACCGTTGAGGATCAGGACGGTCCCTCGGAATCCATCAGCGTATTCGACGAGGAATGCGATGGGAGTGCTGAGGAATGATGGCCGGTTTGGTGGCGGGACGAAATCGCGAGTGTTGTCCTGGGGAGCACCCGGGTTGCAGGTGTGGCTTTTCGAGAGCGCGGCCTTCATCAAATCTTCCGACCAGAGACCTCGCTTCGAGGCGTCCCAGACGGCGTCCCCTTCGAGACAGGTGACGGCGACAATCCCCTGTGGTTTCCCCTCCCGATTGCGCCGCTCGACCATGCACTGGAGCGATTCGAGGGCATGGAAGCCGAAGATCTCGATCTCTCCTCGAGAGACGACCAGGGCTTCTTTCCAGTCCAGGCCCAGCGGAACTTCCAGATTCGGCAGTCGCCAGGTGACCGGAAGACTGGATCCGGCCATCAGGGGAATTCGGAGCTTGCCTGCTGTCTCGATCATCCGTCGGGCCTCGGCCCGGTCGTAGGAGAGATGCTTGTCGATGAAGACGGGGACGCTTCTACCCGAACTTCCGAAAACGTCCGCGACTTCCTTGAAGAATCGGGCGCGTGGGTAGAGCTTCTGGAGTTTCTCATTGAAGGGATATTCGCCGTGTTCGGCGATCAAGAGGACCCCGTCGACGGCCAGTTTGCCGGTCCCCAGAGTCAGGGCGTCGGCGATCGTCGGGCTGTTCCTCACCTCATGCTTGGCGGCCTTGGCCCGGCCCAGGTCATTGGAAGGAGTTTGCTCGATGAAGAGACTGGCGATCTCGAAGTCGGGGTGGTGCAAGCCTTTGCCGTCGTGAGCGTCGAACCCGTCCAGGAACCGACCGACGATGTGGTAGGCGTGTGAGAGGTAATGGTAGGCGGTCGTAACGGCGGCTATCCTGGGCTTGGGACCGAACGGTGGATCGACCTGAGCCCTCGACACTTCTGGCCTGTTGGCGATCAGGCTGCTGGCTGCCAGGGCTCCGGCTGTCCCCAGGAAATCTCTCCTCGAAGGTCCGGTCATGAGCAATCCTCTCCGTTGGGCAATCAGCGGGCAATCAGCGCGATCGTCCCCTGACGTTCGAGTATCCGACCGACGACAGCCGAGGCACTCGCCCCCCGAGCCTGGAGTTCTGCGATCAGTCGCGCGACGTGGTCGGGGTGTATTGCGATCAGAAGCCCGCCGGACGTCTGTGCATCGAACAGATATTCGACCCGCAGCGCATCGGCACTCGGCTCGATCAGGAGTCGTTCGCCGACGAATTCGCGGTTCGACTTGGTGGCACGCGTGAAGAACCCGGCAGCGGCCAGCGCCTCGGTGCCTTCGATCAGGGGGAGTTGATCGAGATTCAGCTCGATCGTCCTCACCGATCCATCGGCCATTTCCAGGGCGTGACCTGCCAGCCCGAAGCCGGTGATGTCGGTGACGGCCGACACGCCCCCGGCTTGGCGCATCGCGTCGCGACCGATCGCGTTGAGCTGGATCATCGAGGCGATCGCTCGATCGAGGACATTCGGCGGGCAGGTGGCTTTCTTGTTAGCGGTGGTGGCGAACCCGGTCCCCAAGGGCTTGGTGAGGACCAGCGAATCCCCGGGTCGAGCCGAGGCGTTGGTCATGATCGAGGCCGGGTCGATCAGTCCGGTCACGCTCAAGCCGTACTTGATCTCGGCGTCACGGACCGAGTGCCCGCCCATCGTCACCGCCCCGGCCAGGGCCACCTGAGAGGCTCCCCCGCGGAGGATCTCGCCGAGGATCGAGAGCGGAAGTTCGTTGTCGGGGAACCCCACGATGTTCAGGGCGGTGATCGGCCGGGCGTTCATGGCATAGAGGTCGGAGAGTGCGTTCGCGGCGGCAATCTGGCCGAATAGATACGGATCGTCCACCAGCGGCGGGAAGAAGTCGAGCGTCTGTACCATCGCCAGGCCATCGGCCACGAGGTAGACGCCCGCATCATCCGACGTCTCCGTCCCGACCAGGAGTCGGGGATCGGAGGCACGAGGCGGCAAATCACGCAAGACCTGCGCGAGCCCTCCCGGGGCGAGCTTGCCGGCTCACCCCGCGCAGTTGGCATAGTCGGTCAGGCGTTTCATCCGGCCGGTCGACACGAGGGACCTCTTCTTGGCAGTCGGCTTCAGACACCCAGGATCTCGCCGACCGCTCGGATCATCTCGGCCTCTTCCGGGAACATCCCGGATTTCAGTTTGGAGTAGACTAGTTTTCCGCCGACCGTCAACTCGAAGCAACCCCCCTTCGATGGGATCAGCTCATATCGACGTATCGCTCGCTTGAACTTCGGGAGCAGCTTGGCCGTCAAACTGACGGCCTGTGGTTCGTAGTTTCAGAGGGCGCAGTATTCCAGGGTCAGATCCATCGGAGATTGGCTCCTGAAATTACAGGGAAGATCGAGTTCGAGGACTACAATGGTGATCGAAGGCCCAGGAAGGGTCAAGGCCCGCTGTGGACGTCGATGATGTCGATATCGGCCCTGGGAAGGGGAGGCGGTTGCCAGTCGCGACTCATCAGGTCGGCCCATCGGTAAAGCTCGGGCACGTTCTGGCAGACCAGCTTCAAACAAGCCGTCATCGGCATGGCCAGGATCAGCCCGACGAGTCCCCAGAGGAAACCCCAGAACAGGCAGGCGACCAGGATGATCGTACCGTTCAGATCGAGTGATTTCCCGAGGACATATGGGGTCACGATATATCCCTCGATCGTGACCAGTCCCAGGTAGACCGAGGCAACGATCAAGGTGTCGCCTACCGACTCGAACTGGGCGAGCGTCACCAGTGAGGCCAAACCTCCTCCCAGGAGCTGCCCCACATAGGGGACGAAGTTGGTCAGTCCCGCGAATAGCCCGAGTGCGATCGGGAATCGGACCTTGAAGATCCAGAGGAAGCAGGCGAAGACGACACCCAGTCCCAGGTTGATTAGCGTCCGGGCCAGCAAGAATGAACGGATCTGTCGGGTCAGATCCTTGAGCGTTCTCTCGGAGGCTGCGGCGTCCCCCGGCGTCCTGGCGAAGAAGCGGACCACCTTGGGCGTTAACATCTCGCTCTCGGCCAGGAGGAACAATACGAGTATCAGGACGATCAGCCCCTGAGCCACCCACCCCGAGAGATCGGCCAGGCCATAAGTCAATGTTTCGTAGAGTAATGCGCTGTTTCGGTCGCCGAGTTTGTCGATCGTACCTGGTTCGGGAAGGATGAATCGCAGATACGGCCGGTCGCGAAGGATCTCGGAGACATATCGGCTCGCCTGGCCCGCGATCCGGGCGATGTCGCCCGGTAAGCTGGCCGTGGCCTGCACCAAACCTTCAGCGGTGAGAGTGGCGAGATAAAGGCCGAGGAGCAAAGCTAGGAGGAAGAGTACCGCCGCCGACCCGGTCGGGCTCAAGCGGAGGATTCGCCGGAGAAAGGTGGTGGCGGGCGAGAGTAATGAGGCCAGGAAGACAGCCAGG
This sequence comes from Tundrisphaera lichenicola, assembly GCF_051175385.1. GTDB lineage: Bacteria > Planctomycetota > Planctomycetia > Isosphaerales > Isosphaeraceae > Tundrisphaera > Tundrisphaera lichenicola. Next base: position 1,682,875 of record NZ_CP195106.1, read on the forward strand.
GTGATCGGAATCAAAATCGCCTTCATCAGATAGAGAGCGGCGATCGTGGCGAAGACGGCCAGGGTCACGAGAGAGGCGGTGCGATAAGACTTGCCGCTATCCTCCATCCGAACCACCATGCGGTCGCCCCCTCGCTCCTAAATCATCGATGATCGCAGTCGAGGAGGATCATCGCAAGGGCCGCGTTCAGGAGGCTTTGTGTGAATGGGAAAAATGGGAGGTTCGTTTATCATGGAAAATGCGTTGCGAACCTGCCTAGAATTGAGAGGGATGCTCAAGTCGATCGCCGTTCGAGAGGGGAGAACTTGCCATGATTCTGGCAAATCTCGGTTTGATGTTCTTAATAGGTGTGTCGGCGACGGGCTCGGATCATCATCGAAGAACAGGGCCGAGGCCGGTCGTGGACGCCCAGACCGTTTCGTCACCCATCGTCCAAGATATCATTTCCTTGCGGAACTCCCCCAAGGAAGATGACCGCGAAGATGCGGCGGAGGATCTCCGGAAGTTCGACTGGCGACGCCATCCTGAAGTGGTCCAGGCTCTCAGCGACGCTCTATCCCTCGACCCTTCCGACGACGTCCGTGAAGAGGCCGCCGAATCGTTGGGAAAGATGAGGCCCTTCGTCCCGATCGTTCACGAGTCACTCCTGAGAGCCTCGACGATCGATCCCGATCGTGGGGTCCGCAAGGAGGCTCGAAAGGCCCTCGGATCATTGGGCCGTCGGTGCATCGTCGATTGCCCGATTTGTGGTCCCTTGCCGACGGGTTCGGTGATACAGGGCCCGACGATCATCCCACCCGCCTGGATGCCCTGGCTCGTCCCGGATTCTTCGGACCGCAATAGATCCGAGACAACACCATCCGACGAGCCTCTGCCTCCTGCCTTGCCGGACCCCTCGACTCTATCCGACGAACCACCACCTCCGCCGACCCCGATTCGGCTGGAAGGTCCGTTTGGCGGGAATCCTCGCCCATCGCGTCTGTCTACGGTCCGGGTTCGCTGAGCTCTCGATTATTGCCGGAGCAGGGCCCCCTTCGAGATCGCACTGGGATCTCGGGCAATCTTATCGGCGAAGACGCTCAGAGAACGAATGGCGGGCCGGGCCAGGGTGAAGACGTCATTGGCCGCAGCAGCCGCGCGAGCCAGGCTGTCGTATAATTCGGGGCTGGTGACGAGCCTCTGGATGCTTCCGTGTGGGTTCAGGCGGCCTCGGCCGTCGGAGAGTCCTGCGGTCAAGAGACTTATGTTGGCACTGATCCGGTTGAGCGATGCCATCGACTGGCCAAGGTCGGTGGTCGGATTCGCACGACCGGCGGGACTTCCGAGATCGTCGAGGACGGGCTGAATCTCGGTCAATCCGGCATCTAGCTTGTTCGAGACCGACGAGAGCCGCACGGTGATGTCCTTGATCCGGGCTGTGGTCTCGTTATCGAACGTCGCGCCCAGCTTCTCGGAGACCTGCCTGAGGTTGGTGATCGCGGGACGGAGATCCGCCTCGTTATCGGCGATCATCCGATCGATCCCCTTGGCTGCGGTCGAGATGTTCCGACCCGTCTCGGTGATGGTACCGATGAACTCATCGAGCTTCTCTGCCTTCTTGGCGACGACGGCGAAACCGGCGGCGGCTTCCTCGATCGCCTGGAGGGTCCCGCCGACTCGCTCGAAGGCAGATGTCGCGGCGGCCAGGGCCTTCGCGGGATCTGGGGTTGTGTCACCGATCAATTCGGGGGCGGTAGCCGGGGTCTGCCCCATCGCGATGATCTCCTGGCTAGAGCCAGGAAGCATGTCGATCGCCACATCGCCAATCAAGGACCTTGTGATCCGTGCTACCGAATCCTTCTTGATCTTGTATTTCGGATCCAGAGAGAGGATCACAATCACGCTATCCGGCATCCCGGGCCGGTCGTCGAGGTCGATCGACACGACCTCACCGATCCTGATCCCGCTCTTGCGGACCGAGATCCCCTCCGCCACGCCTGGGGCCTCGGTATAGCGGACCTTGACGAAGCCGTGTTCGCGGAAGAGTGAAGGGGATTCGCCGAACCAAACGATCAGCATCGTCAGGACCAATCCGGCCACGATGACGAACATGCCGATCCGGAATTGCATGACTCGCTCGTTCATGGCCGACCTCTTCAGGGCAAGGGGGGCACGTGATCTGCCCGCCGGGTCCACACTATTTCGGTTCGATGTCGAACGGTATTCGGATTGGTCGGGAGTTCAAAACAGTAACTGTCATTGGTTAAACCAGGAAACGGTCCCGAGGGTCGTCCTCAACCACGTTCCTGATTCATCTCCCTGAGGCGTTCTCCTGCCTCCCCGCGGACGAACTGACGGATTCGTTGGTCGGGATGGTCTTCGAGCCCCTCGGGGGGGCCGTCGTAAATCATCTGCGGCTCGCCGGGGTCGAGCCTCGCGAGCGGGTAGAGCATCACAACTCGGTCGGCCACCTTGATAACAGTCTTCATCTCATGAGTGACGACGACGCCGGTGGCCTTTTTCTTGTGCTTGGTCTGGAGGATCAATTCATTGATGACATCAGTCATGATCGGGTCCAGTCCGGTGGTCGGCTCGTCGTAGAGCATCACCTCGGGATCGAGCGCCAGGGCCCGGGCGAGACCCACCCTCTTCCGTTGACCGCCGGAGAGCTCCGCAGGCTTCTTGTGCTCCAAGCCGACAGGCAATCCGACCTCCTGCAGTCGCTCGGCGACGATCCTTTCCAAGGTCATCCGATCGTACAGGTCATGCTCGCGAGGGCCGAACGCGACATTATCGAAGATCGTCAGGCTGTCGAACAGGGCCGCCATCTGGAAGAGGAAGCCGAATCGGAGGCGCACCTTGACCATCTCGTGCTCGTCGAGCATGGAGAGGTCGCGACCCTCGAATAAGACCGATCCCTGGCTCGGCGAGAGCAGCCCGATCATCAGCTTGAGCATCACGGTCTTGCCGCACCCGCTCTCGCCGATGATGCAGACCGTCTGGCCTCGCTCGATCTGGAGGTCGATGTCGCGTAGGACCGTCTGATGACGGAACCTCATCGTGACATTCTCCAGAGATATGATCGGCCCCTCGGCCGCCTCGGAGGGTCCGTTCATAGGAGCCCCGAGGTGTTGGGCCAGATCGCGTAGTAAGCGGCGTTCCAGAAGATCCCGATGACGAAGTCGAGGAAGAGGATCGCGATGAAAGAGAAGACGAACGCCTCGGTCGCCGCCTTGCCCACGCCCTCGGCACCCGCCTTGGAATGGAAACCCCGGTGGCAACTGATCAGCGCGATCGCCGAACCGAAGAAGTAACTCTTGAAGACACCGGCCATCAAGTCGAGCCCGCCGACATATTGCCTCGAATGATACCAGTAGGCATACGAGTCGACCTTCATCAATTGCGTGCTGACCACAGCCCCGCCTATCACTCCCATGAAGTCGGCCATCAGCGTGAGCAGGGGGATCAGCAGGACGCAGGCCAGGAAACGGGGGACGACCAGGTAATTGATCGGGTTGGTCCCCAAAGCGGAGAGGGCATCGATCTGTTCCGTGACTCGCATCGTGCCCAACTCGGCAGCCATCGACGACCCGACCCGACCGGCGAGCATCGTCGCCGCCAGGACCGGACCTAGCTCCTTGACCAGTGAGATGTTGATCACCGACCCGAGCCGGCTTTCCAGGCCCATCATCGCGAACTGACTGTGGGCCTGGACGGCCAATACCATACCGATGAAAGTCCCCGTAATGGCGACCACCGGGACGCTCTCTACGCCGATCGCGTAGAAGTTCGGTACCAGGACCGACCAGCGAGGTCGCCGACGCAACATCCAGCCGATGGTCCAGCCCGAAAACTGCGCCAATCCGCCGATCTCCACGATCGCGTTCAGGACCTGTTCGCCAAGTCGAGTGACCGGCGTGGTACCTGACGGCGAACCCGGCGCATTGCCGGCCTGAGCTGGGGGAGCGGCGATGGCCATCGGGCTTCACTCCTTTGAGGCCCCCAGACTCGGCGGGGGCCGGTCGGATCGCCCGGGCGGGTTGGCGATCGAGGGGGAACGAGGCCCTTCCGTTGGGTCTTCGTCATTCTGGCGAATCGCGAGGAAAAGGCAACCCCGACCCGGGGTGACCTCAAGTCTCGGGAGAAAGCTCCTCGATGAAACTCCCCATTTTACGGAACTTCTCATAGCGACGGTTCAGGAGTTCCTCGCGAGGGAGTTCATCGAGTTCGCGAAGGGTTCGGATCAGGAAGGCCTTGATGGCGGACGCTGCGCCTCGATGATCCCGGTGTGCCCCACCCAGGGGCTCGGGGACGACTTCGTCGATGATCCCGAATCGAAGGAGGTCGCGACCGGTGAACTTCAGAGCCTCGGCGGCCTTGGGGGCGTGCTCGGCTCCCTTCCAGAGGATGGTGGCGCATCCTTCCGGGCTGATGACCGAATAGTAGGCGTGCTCCATCATCGCGACGCGGTCGCCGAGTCCGATCCCGATGGCCCCGCCCGAACCACCCTCGCCGATCACGAGGCAAACGATCGGCGTGTCGAACCGGCTCATCGCCATCAAGGCCTCGGCGATGACCAGGGCCACGCCTCGTTCCTCGGCGGCGATTCCGGGATAGGCCCCGGGAGTATCGATGAAAGAGATGATCGGCAAGCCGAACTTGGCCGCCATTTTCATCTTATGGATGGCCTTGCGATATCCCTCGGGATGAGCACAGCCGAAATTGCTCGAGGTCCGTTCCGCCAGGGTCCGGCCCTTCTGATGCCCGACGAACATCACCTTCTCGTCCCCCAGGTGGGCCAGGCCGGTCACGATGGCCTGGTCGTCCCCGATGGCCCGGTCGCCATGTAGCTCGACGAAGCGATCGAACACCAGTTCGAGATAGTCGCGAGTCTGGGGTCGGTTCTGGTGTCGAGAGACCCGGACGGTCTGCCAGGGGTCGAGGTTGGCGAAGATGGATCGCTTGAGATTGGCCAGCTCGCGGCGCATCCGGCGAATTGATTCGGCCGAGTGGGTTGAAGTTTCGGAGCCCGACTTCTGGTCGGCGTAAAGTGCCTCCATCTCGGCCAGTCGAGTCTCCAGCTCGTAGATCGGGGCCTCGAAGGGAAGGCGATGCTCGCTGACGCTGGCCATGACCACCGAGTCCTTGGTTCGACCGTAATCGTTCCCGAGTCATCCTCGGGTGGGCTGGGAATTAGTTCAAAAATCGCGATGGAAATCGATGGGCGGGTCGGTCTCGAAGATCCGAATCTTGGCGAACCGAGCGATGAATTCGTGAAGTGTTTGCGGGCGGTCGGCAGGTTTCTTCCGAATCATTTCGAGGATCAGGTCGGAAAATTCCTTGGTGATGTTCTTGTTGAATGAGGTCGGTGGCAGAGGGGCTTCGCGAATATGCTTGTTTAGTAGTTCGTTCTCGGAGTTGGCCCGGAACGGTTGCCGACCGCAGGCCAGCTCGTAACAAGTGATGCCAAAACTATAAACATCGGCGGTCGGGGCGGGTGATTCGCAAAGGATCTGTTCGGGCGACATGTAACTCTTGGTCCCCTGACGGGGTATCTTCAGCCCCAGCAGCTTGCCGATTGCCGAGACGGGGCGACGTGTCAGCGTGTAATCAATCACGCGGACCTCGCCGGTTTTGTTGCACATGATATTTTCGGGCTTCACGTCCCTGTGAATCCAGCCTTTGTCGTTCATGTAGGCGAGGCCCGAGGCGGCCTGGGTCAAGATCCGGTGAAGGCTGCCCTTGAGAACGGGGAAATCCTTGGGTCGGTGCAAGGCCAGACGGAGTTGAAATCCGGAGAAATAATCCATCACGAAATAGGGCTGTTCGCGGTCCTTCACGAAATGGTGGACCTTGATCAAATTTGGGTGGTGCAACTCCTGGCCCAATTTCGCCTCGAACTCGAAAGCTCGTCGTTCGGACGGGTCGATTCCGCGGGACGCGATCAACTGTTTGATCGCGAATCGGCGGTTGCTCGATTCATGGAGGACTTCCATGACGACCGAGGTCGATCCGGGATAGATCGTGCGGATATACTTGTAATCCCCGATCCGCTCGTCACTGGTCGTGTTGATCGCCACGAGCAAGACTCCCGACCGCGATGCTGAACGATGGTCAAGCCGCGATGGATGCGGCACGTATTCGGGGGCGATCCAATATGGCGGCTTATCGAAATCGCGATTCGATCCGGATGGGGCTCGTCTACGGACTTATACCTTAACAATTACCCGATAGGTCAGCAACTTCACCGGGTCTTCTCGGAAGATCGGCGGCACATCATTCCGATCGCTACAACGAACGACCCAGCTTCCTACGGAATTACTCGAGTCGCGTGACGAAAGACTCCCGTAGATCCGACCAAATTCGGGGGCTCGATCGATCAAAACTTGGTCCCAGGTTTCGATAAAAGCTTGATTTCTGGTAAAATTCGACTATAGCGATGGGCAAGTTTCGGGTTACATGACAGGACTCGTGGTGAGATCTCGGTTTAGGGGGCCTTTTGACCATGGCGAGTTCCCTCAAAGACGAACTAGCCTCCCTGAAGATCGATCGGGGTCGCTCCGAGTTTGGTGGAGCAACCCGATCGCGGAGGACTTCACCCCGGGGTCGGGGTTTTGACGGCGGGAGCCTGGGCCTTCGCCTTCTCTCATACGTGTTGTGGTTGATCCCACTCACTCTACTCGGCGTCGGCGGGACCTTCGCTTACAAGCAGTATCAGCAGATCCGGTCCAAGCCCGAGGTCCAGATCGGCCTGATCCAGACCATGACGACCGGAGAGGCCGAGAAGCTTTTGAGCGCCAAGGGTTACCTCGAGTCGCGCAATCAGGCCATGATCGGGGCCAAGGTTCCCGGCCGGGTCCTGGAGCTTCACGCCGAGGAAGGCAACAAGGTCGAGAAAGGTCAACTTCTCGCGGTCCTCGAACATAACGACCTCGACGCCCAGCACGAATCCCGGATAGCGATGGCCGCCCGCTCCAAAGCGGATGTCGAGGAAGCCCGATCCGACCTGGAATACAAAAAAACCAAGGCCGATCGAGCCCGACGACTCCACAACAAGGGGATGTCGGTCTCGATCGAAGAATTACAGCAGGCGACCTCGGCCGTGGAAATGGCGGAGGCTCACCTGGCCTCGCTGGAGGCCTCGGCCCGGCTCCAGGATTCGCAGGTCCATGAGGTAGAGGAAGCCATCCGAAATATGAGCATTTTCGCGCCGTTCGACGGTACGGTTGTCGAGCGGGCTGCCGAGATCGGCGAGATGATCACCGGGGGCGGGATGGGATCCGGACTCTCGATCGGCCGTTCCTCCGTCCTGACGCTGGCGAACCTCGATCGAATGGATGTCGACACCGACGTGGCCGAAAACCTCCTCTCGCGGATCACGATCGGTCAGCCAGCCGAGATCTCCGTCAGCGCGGTCCCGAGCAAGCATTACCGCGGACGTCTCCGGCAGATCATCCCGATCAGCGACCGGGCCAGGGGAACGGTCAAGGTGAAGGTCGAGATCCTCGATCCCGATGAACATCTCTTCCCGGAGCTGGTCGCGACCGTTCACTTCCTGCCCGACAAAGCCCACCAGGGTCCCGATGTGGGAAAGTCTCACCTGTTCGTGCCCAAGGCCGCACTCTTCGAGGAGGGCGGCCACACCAACGTCTGGAAGTTGGACGCCAAGAACGTCCTCAAGAAGACGAGGGTCGAGGTCGTCGAGTCCAACGACGACCTCGCCCGGGTCGAGTCGGGGGTGGAGGCCGGCGATTCTGTGGTGCTGTCCCCCGCCAAGACGCTTCGCGAGGGGGAAGCGGTCAAGGTCGCCGACTAACCCTCTCGATCCGGGAGGCCCGGTGCTCGGGCCCCCGACTATATCCCTGGAGCCCGACGAATGGCCGACCTCTCTCCGAATTCGATCGTCCTTCGAGGTGTGAGCAAGGAATATCGACGGGACGAGTTCCGGATTCCCGTCCTCGAAGATCTGGCCCTGACCGTCGAGGAGGGGGAATACCTGGCCCTGATGGGGCCGTCCGGCTCCGGGAAGACCACACTCCTGAACTTGATCGCCGGTCTCGACCGTGCCACGTCCGGGTCGGTCCTCGTCCACGACCATGAACTGACCGAATTGTCCGAGGCCCAGCTTACCCGATGGCGGGCCCATAACGTGGGTTTCGTCTTCCAGATGTACAACTTGATCCCGGTCATGACCGCCTTCGAGAATGTCGAGCTACCGCTCCTCCTGACCAACCTTTCCCGGAAGAAGCGGAAGCAGAGTGCCATGACGGCGCTCCGAATCGTCGGGCTGGAAGGGCGGGAAGACCATTATCCTCGTCAACTCTCCGGCGGGCAGGAACAGCGGGTCTCGATCGCTCGGGCGATCGTGACCGACCCCTACCTGATCGTCGCCGACGAACCGACCGGCGACCTGGATCGAAAGAGCGCCGACGAGATCCTGGGATTGCTCGAGCTGCTCAATCGCGAGTTTCGCAAGACGATCGTCATGGTGACCCACGATCCCCAGGCCGCGCAGCATGCCTCTCGAATCCTCCACCTCGACAAGGGCAAGCTGGTCGGCGACGTCATCCAGCCGAGGATGGAGGCCGCATCGTGAAATTCTTCGGACTGATTCTTCGGAACGCCCGACGGAACAAAATCCGCTCGTTCCTGACGATTGCCTCGCTGACCGTCAGCCTCTCACTGGCGATGATCTTGATCTCGTTCTCCACGATTAACGGCGAGGTCTCGCGATCGACCCGCGGATTTAATCGAATCGTTGTGATGAGTTCGCAAGGGCTCGGGCAGCCCGTATCGATCGCCCGACTGGCCGAGATCTCGGGGATGCCCGGGATCGAAGAGGCCACTCCCTTCTCATGGTACGGTGGTAAATATAACGGCGAGGTGATGCCGTTCGCCCAGTTCGGAGTGGACCCCTCGAATTTCTTCCAGATCTACAACGACCTGTCGATCCCCGACGACCAGCTCCGTGCTTGGAAGCAGGATAAGGCGGGTTGCGTAATCGGGCGGAAGCTGGCCCAGGACCGAAACATCAAGGTTGGCGATCCCCTCCCCCTCAAGGAAGGAGTTTATCCGTTCGACCTCCTCCTTACCGTCCAGGGGATTTACGACGGCGAGCCCAATCGCGACCTCCGGGCCTGTTATTTCCACTGGGAGTATCTGGACGAAGGGTTGAAAAAGGCCGGAGGTGCGGGTTCGGGCAATGCCGGGGTCATCATCGCCCGGTGTAACGACGAAGGTCAAATGGCGACCCTGAGCCGTAAGATCGACCAGAATTACGAGAATAGCGATGCGCCCACCAAGACCCAATCCGAGGAGGCCTTCGGGCAGATGTTCGCCGAGATGGCCGGCGACTTCCAGTGGATCATCGTCGGGATAGGCTTGGCCGTGGGGATATCGCTGCTATGCGTCTCGGCGAACGCCATGGCGATGGCGCTTCGCGAGCGGACCACCGAGGTGGCCGTGCTGAAGGCGATCGGATTCGGCAAGCCCTTGGTCATCGCCCTGATCCTGGCCGAATCGCTCCTGATCGCCGGCATCGGCGGGCTCTTTGGGGCGGTCGGGATCAAGGTGTTCTGCGATTACGTCGACCTGGCCCGATACACCGGCGGCATGATCCCCTTGTTCTACATTCCCTGGACGACGGCACTGGGTGGCCTGGTGGTCGCCCTGGGGATCGGAGCGTTCAGTGGGCTCTTCCCGGCAATCCAGGCGTCCCGGCTTTCGGTCGTCAATGGTCTCCGAAAGGTGGTCTGACCCGTCATGGTCCCGATCAAGTACAACGTCCGGAACCTGAAGGTCCGCTGGGTGAATACCCTGATGACGATCCTCGGGACCGGCCTGATCGTCTGGTCCTCCTGTGCTCTTTTCAGCCTGGTTGAGGGGCTCCAGCATAGCCTGAATGTCTCGGGGGATCCGCTCGATCTCATCGTACTCCGTAAGGGTTCCTCCTCGGAGACAGTCAGCGGGCTGGATTCGGACAAAGCCGACAAGATCTTGAACCTCGATGGGATCGCTCGCGACCAGGATGGGAAGCCGCTGGCGGCGGGCGAACTGCTACATATCCCCGTCATGGAGCGGGTCAGCGGAGGCCGGGCCAACTTGATCTTTCGAGGCATCGGACCAGCGTCGAGGAAGCTCCGACCGGATTTCCAGATCGTCCAGGGTCGCGATCTGGAGGCCGGCAAGGGTGAGGCCATCGTCAGCCGGACCATGACTCGGAGATTCAAAGGTGCCGGACTGGGCGAGACGCTCCAGGTCGGGCCCAAAGAATCGTACCGGGTGGTCGGGATCTTCACGGCGGGCGGGAGTGCCGCCGAGAGTGAGGTTTGGGTCGATATCGCAGACTTGAAACAGAACACTCGCCGCGAAGGATTCGTCTCGACCGTCCAGTTGCGGGCCGCCAGCGCCGAGGCTCGCGACAGCCTCCGGCGGACAATCGAGACGGATCCCCAGTTCATGCTTGCCGCCCTGCCCGAGCCCGAGTTTTTCGCCACTCAGTCGCGTACCGCTCTCTTTTACAAAGTGGCAGGCTATGTGATCGCCCTCTTCCTGAGCGTGGGAGCCATGTTCGCGGCCGCCAATACGATGTTCGCCGCGGTCAGCTCACGAACTCGCGAGATCGGCACAATGCGAGCCCTGGGCTTCTCCCGGTTCTCAATCCTGATCTCGTTCCTGGGAGAGTCCGTCTTGCTCTGTACCCTGGGAGGGATCGTCGGGGTCCTGGCGACGCTCCCGCTCACGTTCCTGACATTCGGAACGAATAATATCGACACCTTCGCCGAGATCAGCGTTGGCTTCCGCTTCGGCCCGCTCGTCCTGATCGTGGCCGCCGCGATGACCCTGGCGATGGGGGTGATCGGCGGGCTATTCCCCGCGATCCGGGCGGTCCGGTTGGATGTGATCTCGTCGCTTCGCGAACTTTAAATGGGGCGAGCCTTTTCATCCCCCGAGTAACATTCTCGACAGGGGACCGGCCGGCAAATCGGGCCGGACGAGAGTCTCGGGGCGTCCGAGGTCATCCGTGATCCCTTCGGCCGCCAGGTAGCCGGACCGGACGGCCCCTTCCATGGTGGCGGGCCAGCCGGTCGCGGTCCAGTCGCCAGCCAGAAAGAGCCCCTCGATCGGGGTTCTCTGCGGCGGTCGGATCGCGTCGACACCCGGTCGAACGGCAAAGGTCGCTCCGTGTTCGGTGACGATTCTCGATCGGATCAGTTTGGCCTCGGTGGACGCGGGCCAGATCGAATTCAATTCCTTTAGCACAAGAGCCAGGATTGCTGGATTGTCCAGCGAGAGCAGATCGTAAGCCGCGCTGATCACGACCTGGAGATACTGGCCCTGGCCGTCAGACCCTGTTCGACCCTGGATCATCGTGTGATTGAAGACCCAATGAATCGGCCGGGCGACGGTCACGACGTGGTCGAAAGGACAGACATCGCGATCGAACCAAAGGTGGATACCCGTGATGGGTGAGGACTCGATCGCTTCGAGCTTTCCGAGCGTGGGGATCCGCTCGCGGAGTCCGTCAGGAAGGAGTTTTGCCACCCGATCAAACGGTGTTGCGAGGACCACGAAGTCGGCATCGATGGTTTCGCCGGAACGTAGCCTGAGTCCACGCAGATGACCATCTTCGTCCATCTCGACCGTCCGAACTCCCGTCGTCAAACGGACCGCCACCCCTTGCTCGTCGAGCCAACGCTCGAGCCTCGACCCATAGAGCTCACCCAGGGGGACCAGGGGTAGCTCCATCTGGTAGCCTTCGCGATTCCGGAGGAAGCCGTCCAGGAACACCTTCCTCGCATGCCCGACGTCCATCCGATCGAGCCGTTCATTCAAGGCCGAGATCAGGACCGTCCCCCAGTAGCGGTCGATTGTTCGGTCGGTCTGGCCATTGCGTCGGAGCCAGGACTCGAACGATTCTCCGGGTCGGTCATGACGATCGAATCGGAGCCGTGCCAGGCCATATCCGACCCGGAGACGTTCCGTCCAGGTGAGATAATTCGCCCGGAGAAAACTCCCCGAAAGGTGAAATGGCGCCGGCCAGCTCCCGGCGGCCAGTTCCGAGAGCCGCCCTTCGGGGCTCAGAAAACGAACGGTTGACTCTCGACGAAAGAGCCCGACGATCCCAACCCTCCGACAGAAGTCGGTTAAGTTCGTACAGCAAACCATGCTGACATGCTGGCAATTGTCGACGAGTTCGCCACTTGCGGGGTCGGGAAATGAGCTGGCCCGACCTCCGAGGCGGGGACGACTCTCGATCAAGGTGATCCGGACCCCGTGGCCCGTCAAGGCGGCGGCCACGGCCAGCCCCGCCAGTCCACCGCCAACGATCGCCACATGAGGAGGGGAAGGGACGGCCATCGGCGAATTCATCCGCAACTGCGGGACTCCGCGAGGAATGGCCCGGGTTCGGGGAGTGGTCGGGCGAAGCGTGATCCCATCGAGACCAGCGTGATCGCGAGTTTCTGATAAGCTGGCAGCGTGACTCGACCCGAGAGGACGTCGTAGTCCCTTCGAATGATCTCGTCCAGGAGTGACCGATAGATTCCCACGATCGCTCGGAGGACCGGTCGACCGACCGGTGCGACCATCGAGGCCAGCGGCTCCGACTTCGAATAATACTCGGCGGCCCGACCTCCTTGAAACTCCAGGAGAGCACGAACCCGTCCTGTCGCCCGAGGAGCGGCCAGTTCCGAAGGTTCGACACCGAATCTTCGAAGGTCTTCCTGGGGGAGGTAGACGCGACCCTGAAGGGCATCCTCTCGGACATCGCGGACGATGTTGGTGAGTTGGAGCGCCACGCCGCAGGCCTCGGCCAGGGATTCGGCCTTGCCCCCCTCGGAGTGGAACCCCCAGATGTGGAGGCAGCTCAGCCCGACTGCCGAGGCCACTCGGTAGCAGTATTGATAGAGTTCCTCGAACGTGACGAACGGCCGAGGCTCGACGTCCATCGCGACCCCGTCGATGACCTCGTGCAGATACCGGCGAGGGATCGAGTGGGTCCGAACCGTGTCGACCAGGGCAGGCATGCCCGGCCAGGGTTCGTCCCGACCATCCAGCGCGTCGTCCAGGCTCCTGCGCCAGGCGTCGATCGCTATCGCCTTCTCACTGGACAGGCCAGGGAGATCGGCAAGATCATCGGTCCTCCGGAAGAACGCATAGAGGGCGCACATCGCCCTCCTGCGCGCCGGGGGGAGGACCAGGAAGCTGTAATAGAAGTTCCGGGCCTCCTGCCGGGAGAGTCGGGCGCAGAAGTCATAGCTGGCGCGGAGATCATTCATGAGGCTCGCCCCGCCAGGACCCGGACCGTTCTCCGGTTTTTCGGAGATCTGGACAAGAAGACGCGGAGGAGGAGGCCGACCTTCGCCAGCTTGCTGACTTCCGGCCTCGAGGCAAGGACGTCGTATCCCTGAGCCTCGATCCGGTCGAGGATCGCCATGCCTCCTCGAGAAAACAGGTCGACGTCCACGCCCAGTTCCCGGGGCATTCTCCCGATGAGAGTCCGGCCCGCCACGAGTCGCTCGCGGGCCCGTCTGACCTGCTCGCGGAGCAATGCCTTGAAGGCGGGCGTGAAGCGGAGGTGGTGGAGATCGTCATCACCGTAACCGAAGCGGAGGCGATCCTCACGAGGCAGGTAGATCCGCCCGATCTTCAGGTCACGAGCCACGTCTTGCCAGAAATTGGCAAGCTGTAGCCCGGTACAGGTCAGGTCGGATAGCCGGGCATTCTCCTCGCTGAACGATCGTGCCAGGTAGAGGACCAAGTGTCCCACAGGGTCGGCCGATCGCGTGCAATAGTCGAGGAGCTGATCGAACGTCTCGTATTCGGAAACGCGCTGATCCTGCTCGAAGGCCGAGATCAGGGCCTCGAACGGTGTGATCGGGATCTCGAATTCCTCGACCGTTTGCCGAAGGGCGACCATGACCGGGTGTCGGGCTTGCCCCTGGTACATGGCTTCGAGTTCGCCACGCCACCAGGAGAGGAGTTCGAGCGATCGGGCGGGATCGCCCACCTCGTCCCCGAGGTCGTCGGACCACCGGCAGAAGGCGTAAATGCTCCGGAAAGCGGGACGGAGCGGCTTTGGCGTGAGCCAGGTGACCACGCTGAAGTTTTCGTAGTGGCTCGAAGTGAGCCGGGCGCAGTAGGCCAGTGCGTCGTCGATCCCGACCGGGTCTCGACCCTCGGCCTCGGGCCCGTAGCGACGGAGTTCATCCAGGAACGGCATGGGCGGGCCTTCTTTCGATGAGCCCGGGCATCCTTCCCGATCTCCGACCAGGCCCCGGGTCGGGCGATTCTAACCCAACCGGCATGCGTTTCGCCAGACAACACGCCGGTTGACCCCTCCGGACCCCTCGCGCACAATCGGCGGTTCGAAATCGACAACCCTCGACGCTCACGGAGAACGACCGATGAATCGAAATGCCATCCGATTGGCCGCCGTACTGGCGCTGGCCGTCAGCACCGCCTCGATGGCTGCCGAGGAGGGATTCAAACCCCTCTTTAATGGCAAGGACCTGACCGGCTGGGTCACCCCCGAAGACAAGTCACTGTTCAAGGTCGAGGACGGCGTGATCGTCGGCCGGACCAAGGGCGATCTTCAGAAGAACGAGTTCCTGGCCACCGACAAGGCTTATGGCGACTTCGTCCTGAAGGCCAAGATCAAGTTCAAGGGGAACAATTCGGGGATCCAGTTCCGGAGCGTCCGTAAGCCCGATGGTGTGGTCTCGGGTCCTCAGGCCGACGTTGCTCCGGGCTACTGGGGCCTGCTTTATGAGGAGCGAGGCCGGGGGATTCTCGACCAGTACCCCAAGGAAAAGGCGGCAGCCCTGGTCCGAGAGGGGGCCTACAACGAATTCGTGATCACCGCGAAGGGGGACCACGTGACGATCTCGCTCAATGGCACGGTCGTCAATGACGTGACCGACCCCAAATTCGACAAGAGCGGGATCATCGCCTTCCAGCTCCACGTCGGCAAGCCGACCGAAATCCAGGTGAAGGACGTCGAAATCAAGACTCTCGACTGATCGAGTCGGAACGCGACTCATCCATCAACGACGCCCGCCGGGACCATTCCGGGTCACGGCGGGCGTTTTTGATGGTGCAGGATCCGGGGGCGTCGCGGAGGCGTTTCTTCTCCGCGTGATCCAATTGACCGATTCGAGCCTCATTGTCGTCAGGCCGATTCCTGGGAGTTTCCGAGAAAGTCCCAAGTCCGCGGGAGAGAATCCCGATAAGTGATCTGGTACTGCACGTCTACTCCTAGTAAAAGGGGCCAACCGCGGTGATCGCGATCCCCTCCGTTCGCGGAACCGGGCCGACTGGATGGTCGAGCCCGTTCATCGACAGGGAAGTCGCAATCGACGCGATACCGAAAGCGGGTCGGCGACCCGATGAGCCCCTTGATTGGGGAACTCATCGGAAGTCTCTTGGCCCGCCGCTCGGGACCCGGTCCGTCAAGACGACGGGCCGAGGGGCCTTCGATGCGAGGCCCGCCCAGGGAAGGGCCGGGGGACCATCCCGGTCAGCCGCTCACCTAACGATCCACCTCCAACTTCTCTCGGCGCGAGCGTCCGCACGGTCGGACCTGGCCCCGGTTCGGTCTTCTCCGACACCATTGGCGTCGGGGATTCCGCTCGGGTCGATCCCTCCGCGTCGAATGGCCCGGACCACGATGGCATCCCCGCCCCGGGGCCATCGCGACCGGCACGAATCCGCCCCCGGGTATGGGTCGCGATTCGGGTCGTCCTGCGGGAAAGGAGTCCGTGCGGCATGACCATCGCGCCTCTGCTGATCGCCCTGATCGTCACCGCGGCCGCCGAGAACTCGGGCGAGCCCGTGCTCCTGGACTTCCACGCGTCCTGGTGCAGCCCCTGCCGCCAGATGCGTCCGGAAGTCGAAAAACTCGTCCGCAAGGGTTATCCGGTCAAATCCATCGACATCGACCGGTCGCCCGAGCTGAGCGAACGATACAAGGTGACGGCCGTTCCTACGTTTGTCATCGTTGATGCGAACGGGAAGGTCCTGAACCGTGCCTCCGGGGCCATGCCTGCGGTGCAGCTGGCCACCTTCTACAACGAGACCAAGACCCGGGCCCCATCGGCAATCTCCGCCTCCGAGGAGGAGGAACCGGAGGGTGCACCCTCGAGGCTCCAGGATCAATCACCGGAGGAAGTCTCCGAAGCCGAGTCACAACCCGGCACTCCGCTGATCAATCCCAAGCCCTGGGAGACCGTGGTTCGGATCAAGATGCATCTCTCCGACTCGGAGTGGGGATTCGGTTCCGGGACGATCATCCATAGCACGGCCGAAGAATCGATCATCCTGACCTGTGCCCACATCTTCCGGATCAAGGGACGACAACAGCCCTCTCCGAAGAACTTCCGCGTACCCATTTCGGTCGACCTCTTCGATGGCCAGTTCGTCAGCGCCCGACCGGCAATGATTCGGTGCTCGGAGAAGGATATTCCCGGAGAGGCCATCGACTATGATTTCAACAACGACGTCGGTCTGATCCGGATCAGGCCCGGTCGAGTCCTGGCGGCATCGCGCGTAGTCCCTCCCGACTGGCAGCCGCAACAGGGAATGAAGATGTTCTCGGTGGGCTGCTCGCACGGTCGTGATGCCACCGCCTGGGATACGACGATCCTCGACCCTAGGGTCGGGATGAGCAACAGTTCGACCAAGCAAGGCTTCGCCACGATGAAATGTGCTCACCAGCCCATGGAAGGTCGATCGGGCGGCGGTCTCTACACGACCGATGGCTATGTTGCGGGCGTCTGCGACTTCGCCGATCCGAACGAAAAGGTCGGCCTCTATGCCGTCCCCGACGCCATCCACCGACTGCTCGACCGCAACCAGCTCATGGCCCTCTACAAGCGGGGCGGCGACCAGGGCGGGACCATGTTGGCGTCGGACCGGTCACGGGCCCGATCCAGGGGTTCCTCCGAAACCTACGTTCGGGCGCAGAATTCTCCCCTCAGGGAGCCGGTCCCGGCCGCCGACGCCATCACGCTTCCGCCGTTTGACATGGTGGCGAGTCGGGACGCTCGTAATGCCGCGGTTACCTCGGGAGCCAAGGCCTGGCAGGCGGGCGAGAACCGGACGGCTCCCCCCAGGCAGCCTCGATCGTCGGTCCGGCCAGATCTCGCCGCGAACCTCGACAATTCCATCGATCCGGGAGCGCCGGTGACCACGGAACTCGAGATGGAACCCTCCGCCGAAGATCGAGCCTTTGAGCGGACACGATCGGAACTCTCCAGGACCGAACCAACCGCCCCGGCCGGATCTCCTCGATCCGCTGCCGGCTGGAAGCCCGCCCGTCAGGCCTTGCCGGATCTGGTCGGATCTTCGAGAAGTCGTCGGTGAATTGCGGCTCAACTGAAACAAGGCCCATCAACGTCCACGGACGTTGATGGGCCTTTCTGCGTCTTGATATCCGAATGCACAACTGCGATGCAACTTAGGGAGAAACATCACGATACGTTCGGTTCGCTTAGGTTCACTGCTCCAGTTCCGTGAGCAACTCGTTGACTTCACGGTCGAGCCGCGTTCTCCCGACGGGGTTGTTGGAGGACTCATACCAACGGCCCTCGGAGCGTGAGCCCAGGTCCGATGTCGGATCCTGATCCTCATCGACTCCCTTCGGGGCATTCGGATCCGACTGGGTCCGTGCTCTGAGATAGAGCTTGATGGGGACGTCCTTGAAGGGCAACCTCTCGCGGAAGACGTTCAGGAGATACCGCTGGTAGGTGGAATCGAACAGCGAGGGTGAGTTCACGAACAGGACGATGGTCGGCGGGGCCGATCCCACCTGAGTCGCGTAATAGATGCGAGGAATCCGATTGTCTCGTCCCGGAGGCGAGTGGGCCTCGACGGCTTCTCGGAGAATCCGATTGAGCGTCCCGGTGCCCACCCGCTGCCCCGCCTGCTTGTACATCGATTGCGAGAGATTCAGGAGTGCCTTGACATTCCGGCCGGTCGCCGCCGTGATGAAGGCCAAAGGCATGTACGCCATGTTCCGGAAGGCATGCTGGACCATCGTGGCGAATCGGCCCATCCCGGGGGCGTCAACGTCCTCGTTGTTGACCATCAGGTCCCATTTGTTCACCGTGAAGATGCACGGCTTGTATTGCTTGGCGATGTAGTCCGCCATCTGCTTGTCGAGCCGTGAGATGCCCTGGGTGGGATCGAGGAACAAGAGGACGACGTCCGCCCGGCGGATCGATCGTTCGGCCCGGTGGATCGAGTAAAAATCCAGGCTGTCCTTGATCTTTGCCTTACGCTTGACACCCGCCGTGTCGATCGCGACGAACGGCAGGCCATCGAGCTCGAACCGGACATCGACCGAATCTCGGGTCGTCCCAGGACGTTCGGAAACGATCATCCGCTCGGCATGGGCGAGGGTATTGATGAAAGTTGACTTGCCAGTGTTCGGGCGGCCAACGACCGCGATCTTCATCACCTCATCGGAGGGCTTCGCCGTGAAGACGTCGGGGAGTCGCTCGGCGATCATCTTGAGTAGTTGTTTCTTGTTGCGATTCTGCTGCGTCGAGATGTAGACCGGCTTCCCGCGTCCGAGCTTGTAGAACTCCCCGCCCCGAGAATCCATCTCGGGCGTGTCGCTCTTGTTGATGACCAGTAAGACGGGGGTCTTCTGGATATATCGGAGTCGCGAGGCGACTTCCTCGTCGAGGGGCATTACCCCATCTCGGACATCGACCACAAATAAGATGACGTCGGCTTCGTTGATTGCCGTCTCGATCTGACGGTCCACGTCGTCGGAGAGGTCATCGCGATCAACCATCCCGATCCCGCCGGTGTCGACCAGTTCGAAGAAGCGAGGATCGTCCTCGTCGCCGGCTTGGGCCAGGCTGCCGACGCGGTCCCGGGTCACCCCCGACATATCATCGACGATCGCGATCCTTCGCCCGACGATCCAGTTGAAGAGGGACGACTTGCCGACGTTCGGCCTGCCGACGATCACGACCTTGGGGAGTGCCATTACCGTCTCGCGTCCTTGTCCGTGACCGCTCCGGGGCAGATCGCGGATGGGGCCAGCTTGATCGTGGATGAATGATCGCTTGGAGTGTTATGCCTCAACTCCAGCACTCTTGTTATTATAGACGATCCTTTCGGAGTAACAATCCGGAAAAGTTTGTTTATGGTGTGATTAAGCGTTCAAGCAAGAGTATTTGGGGCTTGCAGGGACGTTGGGCCTTGCGAAAATCGTAGCCGTGCGGCTAGCCCTTGATGGGGCGGGGGGCTACCTATGTCGGATCGGGCCGGGGCAGACGGCGGATTTACGGTGCTGGATGGTGCGGCGCTGGTCACCGGCGCGGCTGTTGCCTTGGTCCACCTCCGGTCGTCCGTCCTCGAGTTTGATGATCTCTGGGATTGGGCCTGGGGTTCCGCGCTCTTTTGCTGGCTTGCCATTACTTCGGCGGGACCTTTCTCCTACCTGGTTCGGAAGTTCTTCTCCAAGCCCCCAGGGTTTCCCAGGTTAGGTGACCATCTCTGGGCCTTGGCGGGCACTCCCTGGCTCCTGGCAGCTATCGTCAGGACGGGCAAGCCCGAAAGTAATCGGTTAACCGGAAGGGTGGACCTTGCGTACGTCTGGATCCTGACTTTCGGTCTAACGGTGGTGGTCCTCGTCGCTGTTATGGTCATTGCTAGGAAGTGTCTCCAGGCCGATCCAGCTCGCCGAGTGGTCGATGAACCGACTCCATGGACGGATCGTCTCGGCTTCCTCCTGACGGTCGCCTGGCCGATCCAGTGCGGAGCCGGATTGGTGCTGGTGGGTTGATGGAAGGACCGAGGGCCCCCGACGATGACAACTCCCGAACAGCCAACGACTCGAGGACTCCGACTCCACGACCTCATCGGTCTGGTTGTTGGTTACGGGTTGGCGGCTCTCCTGGCCCGGTCGTTCTGGCCTCGGTCCCGGCCCTTGTCCGGCGTCCCGGGTGTGGCGTTGGGGCTCGAATTCCTCTGGCTCGGGATGGCGATGAGCGGTCCGATCGTTCTTCTGCTCGATCGTCGGGGAATTCCCTCGGAATCCGATCGATCCCGACGGCCAAAGCGTCCGGGAAGGCTGATCTCATCCAAGGAAATGCCCGAAACTCCGGTCGGCCGCTCGCACTCGATCCGGGCCGGTTCGGAGCCTTCCCGCTTTACCAGGGCCGAACTTTCCTGGCTGCTCATCGGCGCGTATTGGATCGCGTTTACGTTCTTCGTGGTCCCCGCCCGTTCGTTGGACACGCCTTGGGCTCTGGCCGGATTACTCCAGTTCCTGGCGGCGATCGGATTATTGCTGGTGCTCCCTCGTCAACAGAAGACGGCAACTCAGCCCCCTTCCTGGACGCATCACGCAGCGCTGGTCCTGCTTTACACTTGGCCGATCGCCTGGATCTTCCTGATCGTCCTCAGCGGGAGCTTCTGATGATGGAAGGGCCGAAGCTCCAACCGGAATCCGAACCGACCGTCTTGATTGCGATAATGGTCAAAAAGGCGATTCTGGCGTCGCTCATTCGTGTTGGCTCAAGGTCCAGGGATTGAAGGTCGGGCCGGACCTCATCGAGCCGCGTCCCGATCGGCGATCACCGTCTGATCGAGCCGGAACCTCGACGCCTGGCCGCAGAACGACGAAGCATTATCAGAGCCAGTGGCCACCGCACCAGATTCACTCATCTCGAGGTCGAGTCTTATCCCTCGATAAGCCCGAGCCCCGTGGGATCCGATGGGTCGAGTCGAAGCGGCTTCAATCCGGCTCGACCTCGACACACCGCTCGGCTAGTATGCCCGCGATCGGATCATGTCGAGATCCGCAGTCGGCAAGGAGGCCGGTAAATGAGCTTGGCTAAGCATCGATGGGCCGCGGTCTCGATCCTCGCGACCGGTGTTGTGATCCTGGTGTCCTGGGGCCGATCTCAGGCCCATGAGACAGCCGAGATTCGCGAGTATCGCGACCAGTTCGACGGACAATGGGTCGCCACCCGGATCCAATCGGGCGAGAATCTCAAGGCCGAAGGGCCGGAGGTATCTCATTGCCGGATCGAGTTTCGCGGAAAGTCGGTGGTTTTCCGACAGATGATCGGCGGGATCGACACCCAGGGAACTTATTTCATCCAGCCAACCAGACGAGCCGGCAAGATCGAGACCGGACGAGGCATTGACCTGCGACTCGACGCGGGTTGGGCAATCGGAGTCTTCGAGATAGAGCCGAACGAGCTTTCGTTCTCGCTCAATCCGCTCGCCTTGCCGGAACGGCTGGGAGTCCCCACCCGACGCCGGCCCACTCACGTTCGGGCCGGCGAAGGGCATGACCTGTACGTCTTTCGACGGGCGATGCCCGGCGAGTGACGAGGCCGAGAGGACGATCAGCCTTCCGAGTCGGTGCGTTCCTCGGTCGGGAAGTCCTCCGGCTTGTAACCGGCCTGCTCCCGGAGTCGAGTCATCCCTTCGGAATAACTCTTACGCATGATCTCGTACTGGGTCTCGCTCCAGTACGATGCCATCGACCCGTTCGGACCCATCAGCGACTCGAAACTAACCGGATCGCGCTTCTCAAGGGTCATCGCGTAATAGGTCGTTTCTGGCTGGTCGGGTTGAACGACGACCTCGCCCGGCTTGAGGCCGAAAAGGGTGTCCACCAGTGGCTCGCCGGCGTTCGGGATCTCTCGGAGTTCGGTCAAGGTGGCCGGGCCTCTCTGGAAGCTCGACTGACCGGGGAACTGCGAGGGGATCGGCATCCCCGGTTTGTACTTGGTGGTCGAGGCGATCGAGATGACGGGTCGGCCGTCGACCGTCAGGTCCTTGATTTGGCCTCCGGACTCCTTGAGCTTGGCGGCATATTCCTCGGCCGCCTTGCGGGCCAGGGGACGAGCCTTCTCGACCTTCCAGGCCTGGACGACTTCATTCCGGACCTCGTCGAGCGGGGCGACGTGGGCGGGATTGTCTTCGATCTTCCGAGCGAGGTAACGATCACCCACGATGTCGCTCAACTCGAAGCCTTCGTAGAGTGAAGTCTTCGGGTCGAAGGCGACGGCCGCGAAATTCTTGGCGTCGAACGATCGTCCGGAACCGGCCCGAGCGAGAGAGATCCGGCCGTATTGATCGGCCTCGGCTCGATCGAGCAGCGGGCTGATCTCGTGGACCAGGTTATACTTCTTGGCCACCCCGGCCAGATCCTCGGGCTTGGGCAGCGTGTAGTCCTCCGTCGAGCGTCCTTCCTTCTTGGCGTCATTGATGTCGTCAATGACCGACTGATATTTGTCGGCGAACTCGTCGACGAATTCCTCGCGGATTTTGGCGAAGGTGTCCAGGACTTCCTCATTCGCCTTCTCGCGGGCGAGCGAGCTGGCCAGAGTCTCGCGGACCTCGGAGAACGGGACATACTGGGGCGGGGTGAGGTTGGGCTCGCCCAGGAAAAGGTCGGGGGGAAGTTCGCGGTCGAGGGGGAACTCGGTCTTACGCGACTCGTAGAGCGACTTCAGTTCCTCCTCGGGAAGCTTCTCCCGGATCTGTTTGGCGATGGCATTGGAGTCGATCAGGAGCGACTCGACCTTGATCTTCCGGGGGATCTTGAATCCGGGGGTCGGGCTGTTCGGGCTGGGCAGCACATCCTTGTACTTCTCGTAGAGTTCGCGGACCTCGGTGTCGGTCGGCTCGCCAACCTTGTCGACGAACGAATTGACCAGGAATGGGACGGTCTTGAACGAAGCTCGCTCGGACTGATCCCTATAATTTCGAAAGACATCGAGCGGGGTCACCACAGGCATCGCGATTTCCTGGCGGGCCAGGAGGATCCGGACCTGTCCGGCGATGTCGGTCAGGAGTTGCTCTCCACTGATCTTGTTTTCGAACCGCCCGAGTATGACCTCGAAGAGTTGGGCATTCATCGCGCCGAAGGTCTGCAAGTCGATCCACTTCCGGGCGAACTCGGAAGTCTTGGGGATGCCCAGGCGATCGGCCTCGCGTTCGAGGATCAGGGCGTCGATCAGCTCGCTGCGGGTGGTCCCTCCGAAGAAGTTCGGGTCGCGACCGGCATAAGCCATGAATCGGTTGGCCGTTTGCCTCTGTTCGTTCACCGCTCCGAGATCGGACAGGTGAATTTTCTTGCCGAAGAGCTCGGCGACCTGGATGTCTCGGTCGGTTGCCCCGCTCGATCGGGCCCAGCTATTCAGGGTATCCGAGAGGACAAACCCGATCATGGCCAGGATGGCGAATACGACGAGCAACTTCCGCTGGTGTTGTCGAAAGACCGCGAACGGCATGGTGTTCCTCGAGCTTCGGGGCCGACTCGGCCGGGGGGCTATTGGAGCGGTCCCCCTTGACACGCCCCGGTACGCTAGCTATTTGAAGGGCGCGGGCTTCCCAGCACCGACCCAATCCGTAGTGTATCAGGAAACGTCCCGAGAACAACCGCAAACGAGATCCTCCGATCTCGCCGAAGGCCCCGACCGCATGCCCGAGGTCGTCGACCGAAGCGGCTTGTCCGGAGCAAGATAGGAAGATAACGTGGCCCGAAAGTCCTCGAAGACAACCTCACCCGAGACCACCGAGTCCGCCGCGCCGAAGAAGCGGGCCGCCTCTCCCAAGAAACCCGCCGCCCCCAAGGCGGCCAAGGCCAAACCCAAGGCCGTCGCCGAGGAAGAAGCACCGGTTCCGGCCCGCGTGAAAGGGCGAAGTCTGGTGATCGTCGAGAGCCCTAAGAAGGCCAAGTCGATCAACAAGTTCCTCGGCTCGAAATTCGTCGTCAAGGCGAGCATGGGGCACGTCCGGGATCTTCCCAAGCGCAAGCTCGGACTCGATGTGATCCGGGGTTATGCGCCCTCCTATGAGATCATGACGGCCAAGAAGGACACGATCTCCGAGCTGAAGCGGGAGGCCGCCAAGGCCGAAACCATCTACCTGGCAACCGACCCCGACCGCGAAGGAGAGGCAATCGCCTGGCATCTCCAGGAGGCGCTCGAGCTTCCCGACGACCGGGTCCGCCGCGTCCTCTTCTACGAGATCACGGAGAAGGCCGTCCGGGAGGCGTTCAACCACGTCGGCCCGATCGACATGGATAAGGTGAATGCCCAGCAGGCCCGTCGATTCCTCGACCGATTCGTGGGTTATGAGCTCTCGCCGCTCCTCTGGAAGAAAGTCGCCCGACACCTCAGCGCAGGGCGGGTCCAGTCGGTCGCCGTCCGACTGATCGCCGAGCGTGAGAAGGAGATCCGTGCCTTCGTCTCCGAGGAATACTGGCGGATAACGGCCACGGTCTCTCCGACCGGCAAGGCGGAAGAATCCGACCGATTCTCGGCCGAACTGGCCACATGGAAGGGGGAGAAGTTTTCGGCCAAGGTCGAGGAGGACGCTCGGGCGATCCGAGACGCGCTGGCCGCGTCGACATTCCGGGTGGCCGAGGTCGAGGAGGTCGAGAAGCTCGACAAACCCGACGCCCCGTTCAAAACCAGCACGCTCCAGCAACAGGCCGCGATCCGGCTACGGTTCTCCGGCAAGCGGACCATGAAGATCGCCCAGGAACTGTACGAGGGGATCGATGTCGGGGGGGATGGTCCCACCGGCCTGATCACCTATATGAGGACCGACAGCCTCCGGATGTCGGATGACTTCGTCACCGGGGTCCGCGAACAAATCCAGGCCGATCACGGCGACCGGTACCTGCCCGCCAAGCCTAATAAATACGCCGCCGGCAAGCAGGCTCAGGAGGCCCACGAGGCGATCCGGCCGACCGACCTGGCCCTCAATCCGGAACAGATCCGGGGCAAGCTGACGATCGACCAGTACAAGCTCTACTCGTTGATCTACCGGAGGGCCGTGGCCAGCCAGATGACCCCCGCCGTCTTCGCGGTCACCAATGTGGCCGTCGAGGCGGGTGAGGGCGTCTTCAAGGCCCAGGGGAAGATCCTCAAGTTCGACGGACACCGGAAGGTGCTCGCCCCGGCCGGGAAGCAGGAGGACGCACTCCTGCCGACCCTGAATGTCGGGATGACATTGGACCTTCACGAACTGGCCCCGACCCAGCATTTCACCCAGCCGCCTCCCCGCTTCACCGAGGCCGCCTTGATCAAGGCGCTGGAGAAGGAAAACATCGGAAGGCCCAGCACTTACGCGCCGATCATCCAAACGATTCAGGACCGGCTTTACGTCGAGCAGAAGGAACGAAGGTTCTTCGCGACCGACCTCGGGATGCTGGTCACCGACGTTTTGGTCGAGTACTTCCCGAAGATCATGGACTTCAAGTTCACCGCACACATGGAGGACGAACTCGACGAGATCGCCACGGCCAAGGTGGACATGGTCAAGGTCCTCGACGAGTTCTACCACCCGTTCCAGGAGGACCTCCGCCTGGCGACGGCGAACATGCCCAAGGTGTCGGTCCCCTCGTCGGAGATCTGCAACGAATGCGGTGCCCCGATGGTGGTCAAGTTCAGCAAGACCGGCCAGTTCCTCGGTTGCTCCAAGTACCCCGAGTGCAAGGCGACCCGGCCGATGGACGGGTCGGCCCGGCCCGCGGCCGTCGAGACCGAGCACAAGTGCGCCAAGTGCGGCAAGCCCCTGATGCTCCGCGAGAGCAAGCGGGGGCCGTTCCTCTCCTGTTCGGGCTACCCGACTTGCAAGGAGTCGTATAACCTCGATCCGGTCACCAACTTGCCGGTCCCTTCGGTGGTCGAGACCGAGCACGCCTGCGATAAGTGCGGAAAACCAATGGCCTTGCGTCAAGGGTCCCGGGGGGCCTTCCTGGGTTGCACCGGTTATCCGAAATGCAAAAACACCATGCCCGTCGACGACTCCGGCAAGCCGGTCGCTCCGGTCAAGGTGGACGTCAAATGCGAGAAGTGCGGCGGGCCGATGGGAGTCAAGCAAGGACGTCGTGGAGCTTTTCTCGGCTGCCTGAATTATCCGAAGTGCCGGAGTACCGCCCCGATCCCGGACGACCTCAAGGAACAGCTCGGTGATGCGGCGAATCCGGCCACGGCCACCGGACCCGACCTCAAGGCAATCATCCCGCTTGAGGTCTGCGACGATTGCGGCGGTCCGATGACCGTTCGAAAGGGAAGACGTGGTTATTTCCTGGGATGCGCCAAGTATCCCAAATGCAAGGGCACCAAGGAGCCGGGCGAGGCAACCATGGAGAAGATCACGGCCGTGACCGGGGTCTAGGAGATCGGGGCGCAGGGTTTGCAACCATGACTTGCCGAGTGGCGGGGTGTTTGTCGGTCACCTGGACCGCTCGCCCCGTCCACCTCCGGAGTGAGTTCCCATGCGACAACCCAACATTTCGGTCTATGGTTCGATGTCCTGCCCCGATACCGTCCGTGCGAATCGATTCCTGGAAGAGGCAGGGATACCCTATGAATTCAAGGACGTCGATGAATCTCCCGAGTTGGGTCAATACATCGCCGGCCTCAATCAAGGGAAACGGGTGGTGCCGACGATCCAGGTCGAGAATGAGTTCCTGATCAATCCCGGATTGAAGCAGCTCGACGAGGCCATCAAGGCCGCCTCTACCTCTTGACTCGATGGGAGTGCGATGGACGCCGAGACGCTTCGATCACAACAGGCGCCGATCAAGGCAAGATATCGAGAGGACGCCACCTCGGCCTCGATCACGTTGAGGTCGGTCGGGACGCTCGGCGAGGGGATCACCTGTCGGCTCGAAACGAGTCGAGGTCGGATCGATGCGGGACTTCACCCGGCCACGGGGGGGGACGGACTCTCCGCCTGTTCGGGTGACATGCTCCTGGAGGCGCTCGTTGGTTGTGCCGGAGTTACCCTGAATGCGGTGGCTACGGCATTGGAGATCCCCATTCGAGGTGGGACCGTGACCGCCGAAGGGGATCTCGACGTTCGCGGAACCCTGGGAATTCGGAAAGATGTCCCGGTCGGCTTCCGGGAAATCCGGCTCCGCTTCGACCTTCACGCCGACGCCACCGAGGAACAGCTAGCGACTCTCTTAAAACTTACGGAACGTTACTGCGTGATCTACCAGACACTCGTCCGATCTCCGGACATGAAAGCTTCCATGATCCGAACCGACGATCCTGATGATCTCATTTCGTCGCGGCCCGTTGCTGGACGGGAAGGGTGATGGTGAAGGTTGTCCCTCGGCCGACCTCCGTGATCAAGTCGATCTTGCCCCCGTGATCTCTGACGATCTGGTAGGCCATCCAGAGGCCGAGACCGGTGCCAACCCCCTGAGGTTTCGTGGTGAAGAAGGGGTCGAAGATTTTCCCTCGGATCGCCTCGGGGATTCCCGGGCCATCGTCAGCCACGTCGATCTCGACTTGATGAATCTCGGGATCCGGACGGGTCCGGATCGTGACTGTCGCTCCGGGCTCGACGGCCTGGATGGCGTTCATCAAGAGGCTCAGCAAGAGCTGATGAATCTGCGCCGGGTTGCACCAGACTTCGGGGATCGCCTGGGACTCGATGACTAGTCGGATCTCTTTCTGGCGTAGCGGGTAACGAATCATCTCGACGGTCAGGCGGACGGCCTGATTGAGGTCAGCCCATTCTTGCTCGGACTCGTCCAGCCTGGAAAAGTCGCGGAGCCCCTCGACGATCTCGCCGACTCGATGTAAACCTTGCTTGGTACTCTTGAGGAGTCGTTCCAGATTGGAGAGGGTGTATTTGATGTCGATCGTCTGCTCGAACTCTCGAATTACAGTCGGGATGTCTTCTCCGAGATGCGAGCGGTACAAGGTCATCAGATCGGCGACTTGTCGGAGGTCACGATCGAGGACAGCGAGATTATTCGAGGCATAAGAGAGGGGGTTATTAATCTCGTGGGCGACGCCAGCGACCAACTGTCCCAGGCTGGCCAACTTCTCACTCTGGATCAACTGGGCCTGGGCCTCCTGGAGTTTTCGGAGGGCCGACTCCAGCTCATCCTTGCGTCCTCGAAGCTCGTTCTCGGTCGATCGGCGGGATCGTTCGAGTCGGTGTCTTTCCAAGGCCCCGAGAACGGCCAGGACAATCCTGGGGGTGTGCAACTCGTCCTTCGTTACGAAATCCGAGGCGCCTTTCCTGATCATCTCGACGGCAAGTTGCTCGTTGCCTCCGCCACTCACCACCACGACGGGAAGGTTGAGGGCCAACTCGCTCCGGATCGACTCGAGGACGGCTTCACCGTTCATTCGAGCCAGATGGAAGTCCAGGACGACCAGATCGAAGCTCTCCTGCAGGATTCTTTGCAGGCCTTCCTCGCCGGATCTGACGAACTCGAGGTCGAACCCCTGGAGAGTCCGTCGATAGACCGACTGGTCGGATGGATTATCCTCGATAATCAGGAGTCGATTCGACCTGCGCTCCCGGTCGTTCATCAGACCTCCCTCGGGCGTGATTATCTCACAGAATCTCTTCCCATCCGGCGCGAACTCGGCGAGCGTTCGGTCGAGCATCGAGGGTCAAGGTAACCGGATCTCATCCGCGAGCAAACCCGGATTGATTATTCCGTTTGGGATGAAGGCGACCAGATCCGCCCGAGGATGGTCGGGTGGCGATTCGCCGCCCGGCGCGTTAGCCTCGACTTCAACGAAGAAGAGGGAGGGGACGGGACCGTTCGAGGATATCTGTTATGCACTGCGTCACGATCACCGACGCCCACCTCGATACGCTCCAGTGGGTCTCCCTGATTTATTATCTGCGCGAATCGAACCGCGAGAATGGCCTGGTCGCCGACAAGACGAAGCCAGGCTCGCCTTCGAGCATTGCGGCCGTGGGGCTCTCGCTGGCCACGGCGCCGGTGGTCGTGGAACGGGAACTCATGAGCCGCGAGGAGGCCGCCGCAATCGTCCTCAAGAAGCTCCGGTTCTTCCGCGACAGCCCGCAAGGGCCCGAGTCCGATGCCACCGGTTACAAGGGCTTCTATTATCACTTTCTCGACATGAAAACGGGCCGTCGCGTCTGGGACTGCGAACTTTCGACCATCGATACGGCCTTCCTGATCGCGGGGATTTTGACCGCCGCCACTTACTTCGACCGCGACGATCCGGTCGAGTCCGACCTCCGCCAGATCGCCGACGGACTCTATCGGAGGGTCGACTGGGAGTGGGCCGCCAACGGAGAAGCCTCCATCACGCACGGCTGGCGACCCGAGACCGGTTTCATCCCCTATCGCTATCAGGGCTATGACGAAGGGCTCCTGCTCTACATCCTCGCCCTGGGCTCGCCGACCCATCCACTCGGCGCGGAGGGATATCAGGCCTGGTGCTCGACCTTTCAATGGAAGTCGATCCACGACATCGAATATCTCTACTCGGGACCACTCTTCACTCATCAACTCTCGCACCTGTTCCTCGACCTTCGGGGTATTCAGGATCGCTTCATGCGAGAGCATGAGATCGACTACTTCGAGAATAGCCGTCGGGCCACGTACGTCCATCGTGACTACGCCATCCGCAACCCCCACGAGTTCGAGAACTACAGTGAGGTCTGCTGGGGTTTCACGGCCTCCGACGGCCCAGGCTGGATGACCCGATCCATCAAGGGTGTTGATCGGACCTTTTATGATTACATCGCCCGAGGAGCACCCTTCGGGCCCGATGACGGAACGGTCTCGCCCTGGGTCGTGGTCGCCTCGATCCCGTTTGCTCCGGAGATCGTCCTGCCGACGATCCAGCACTTCAACAGTCTCGATCTGGGGATGACCGACTCCTACGGCTTCAA
The DNA here is from genome assembly GCF_051175385.1 of Tundrisphaera lichenicola. Classification (GTDB taxonomy): domain Bacteria; phylum Planctomycetota; class Planctomycetia; order Isosphaerales; family Isosphaeraceae; genus Tundrisphaera; species Tundrisphaera lichenicola. The sequence continues at coordinate 1,712,530 of NZ_CP195106.1, forward strand.
GACGAGTTTCAACCCGACCTACTCCGTGGAGGGCTCGAATTGCGGGTGGGTCTCCCCCTGGTACTTCGGCATCGACCAGGGACCGCTGGTCCTGATGATCGAGAATTACCGGACCGGCCTGCTCTGGTCGATCACCAAGAATTGCCCATATCTTGTGAACGGCTTGAGAAAGGCCGGATTCCAGGGAGGTTGGCTCTGAGGACAGAGGCCATCAGACTCCCCGAGCCGCAGGGTCCCAGAGGAGCTTGTGAAGTTGAACTTGGAGTCGGAGTGGGAGGCCCGACTCGAGGATCCAGGCGGCCAGATCGGTCGGATTGACCCGGCCATGAGCTGCGCCCACGAGCAGGGGGAAGCGGCCAGCCAGTCCGTGCTCGCGGACATGGGCGACCGTCCAGTCGAAGTCGCCACGGGAGCAAATCACGTATTTGACCTCGTCGATCGGCTTGAGACGGGCGAGATTAACGTCCAGATTGGCAGAGGCTTCGCCAGAGCCCGGCGTCTTGACGTCCAGGATGATCGCGACGCGAGGGTCGACATCAATAGTGTCGATCGCTCCGCTGGTTTCTAGCAAGACCGTCCGCCCGGCATCGGCCAGTCGAGTCAACAGGGGCAAGACTTCGGGCTGGAGCAACGGTTCCCCGCCGGTCACTTCCACCAGAGGATCGCCCGTACCCAGGGCGCGAGCAGCGACCTCTTCGATCGTCAGCGGTTCTCCCGAGTGGAAGGCGTGCGGCGTGTCGCAGTAGGTGCAGCGCAGGTGGCAGGCCGTCAAGCGGACGAAGGTACAGGGAAGGCCGGCATGAGTACTCTCCCCCTGGAGGCTCCGGTAAATCTCGTGAATCAGGAGCGTGCCGGCCGGTTTCCCCGCCAGGGGACCGAGTCGTCGAGCGAGCAGGTCGTCTGACACGGGTGCCAGGTTAATTTCGGAGCCTGGGTCGCTGGGTCGTGGAGCGGTCAAGGGCATGACGTGGTTCGGATCCGGTGTACTGATCGCAACGCATTGACGCGGACCATGATACCTCGATCGCGGTCGGAGCGACCAGTCCACCCGGTTTCTCGACGCATTCCGGCGAACCATTTGTGAACGGCTCGTCTTTATTTGAGCAACTTATTGATCCTCGATGCCTCTCCCTTCAGGAAGTCGATCTCCAGGAAAGGATCGGCCGAGATCCGCTGGAACCGGACGTTTCCTTCGCGGTCGATCAAGTAGGCCCCGTGGAGGGGTAGCCCCTCGAAATCGTCGAAAGCCTGGTATTTCTTGAAGACGGCCAGGCTCGGATCGGCCAGCAGGGGCATGGGGAACTTGATACCGTCGGCGTTCGATTTCAGGAGCCGGGCCATCTCCAGGTCGTCGGTCCCCACTGCCACCAGGTCGGTCCCCAGTTCGTCAAACGCCTTCATCTGCTTGCCGAATTCCTGGAGTTGCTGGAGGCAATGGGCGCACTTGTCGCCGAGGTAAAACAGGACGATCACGTTTCGACCCTTGTGGTCGGCGAGCGTCCAGGGCTTCCCGTCGGTGTCGACCAGATCGATCGGCTCGGCCGGCCAGGGCGACCAGGCGATCGGCCCGAGGGTCTCGAGGTCGATCCGGGTGGTTGCCGTCGCCTCGTCGGTCGAGGCGTCCAGGGGGGTGGGCGACCACTGGCCGTCGGCCTTCCAACCGTCCACGATCGAGGCCAGGCGTCGAGCGATCGGGGTGTCCTGATCGGCCCGGGCCAGGTAGGGCTGGAGATTTCGGTAGGCCTCTCGGGCGAGGTCATCCTTGCCGCTTGCGTGATAGGCCTCGACCAACGCGGCCATCGGGACGAACTGGTTGGCGTTCTTCTCGGAGGCCACCTTCGCCGCGGCCTCGGCCAGCCCGAAGTTCCGATTCGCCAAGTGCAAGCGGACCAGGGCCGACGAGTTCATCCGGGTCGCCTTGGCGAACGATTCGAGGGCTTGCAGGGCCTCTCCTCGGGCATATTTCTGGTAACCTTCAAGTTCGGCCAGCGCGGCGACCAGTGTCCCGGAGGTCGGGGCCTTGTCGTTCGCCTTCTTGGTTTCCTCCGCCACCATCGTGGTCAGGATCTTCGCCTGCTCTTCGAGCTTTGCCGCGTCTCCCCTGGCGGCATAGGCCAGGCCGAGGGTATACGGCTTCTCGATCTTCTCATTCGGGATATCGGCCCAGTCGAGTTCCCCGGAGTCGGTCGCGGCGATCAGGTCGTCCCAGAGTTCATAATTGACGAGCATCTCGGCCCAGCGTTGTCGGCCCGATCGCTGCGGTGAGCCGCCATCGTTGGGTCCGTTTTTCTGGGGATCGCGCGGTTGTTCGACCAGGTTGCGGGCCACGATGATCGCGTCGCGGACCCGGCCGACGTTGCCCAAGCTGGTGGCTAGCCACTGATTGTTGTGCGCGTAGTTGTGGATCTCGAACGGCATCACGCGGTCGCGGATCATGTAGGCGTGATCGACTCGGGCCGACCCTTCCTGCTGATAGGCGGCGTCGGCGTAGCGCTTCAGTTCGGTGTAGGTGTGTCCCGGCATGTGCCAGGCGTGGGCGATGCCGGAGGCCGACGGGGCGAAGAGCGATGCCGCCTGCAAGGCCTGGTTCGGTTTCACGTGATCCCAGAGGTGGATCCGATAGTGGTGGGCTCCCGGATGCATGGGATTCTTATCCAGGACCGATTGCAGGAGCAGGTCCACGGCCTGCCGACTGCCGATCCCGTCGCTCGAAGCGTTCTGCCAGGTGACCATCGCCAGCCAGGCGCGGGCTTCGAGGTCCTCGGGGAACTCCTGGACGAGAGTTTCCAGGCCCAGGAGATGGGCCTTCTTCTTCGCCTTGTCGTTGCCACTCTCCTTGTAGAGAGCTTCGAGCGACTCGATATAGAGGATTTCCCGGCGCGACGGCTTGGAGGCATCCGCCTTGGTCCGGGCTTCCTTCACGAAACCCGTGGCCCGCTTGGCGTTATTGACATTGGCCATGGCCAGCCCCCAGGAGGCCATCGAGCATACCGGGTCGATCATCGCGGCCTGGCGGAACGATCGCTCGGCCTCGAAATAGTAGAAGGAATGGAGTTGGGCCACGCCCTGGGTGATGAATTCCTGGGCCTCGGGCTTGCTGGTGGTGACCGGGAAGTCGACTTTGCCCATGTTCGGGATCAGCGCCGCTCGCCTTCGGGGACCGTCGTTGTAGGCTTCGCCGTGGATCGAGTGACCGGGGGCCGGGACCGAAGGATCGGCCGCGCTGGGGGATGCGGTCGGTTTCGATGGCTCCTGGGCCGAGGCCGTCCCGAACGCGATACAACATAGGCCGAAGGTCCAGACGATCCGAAGGGGCATGGCGTGATCTCCTGGGTGCTGGAGCCTCGATGAGTCGAGGTCAGTGGGCGAGCGGTGAGGGGGCAAGATCTCTATTTAACCGCGATTGTTTGCCAATCGCCATCCGGTTGCTCCGGGTCTCGGTCAAGCGTAATGTCGAATCACCTCGACATCTTCGCCTCGATCGCTATGATCTCCGATCAATCGACCTCGAAGGACCGGGGCCACAGGTGATGGATCGAAACGAGTTGCGACCACGTTGCACGGATGCCGACGATCGACGGAACCGACCATCCAGCCGGTTCCGATCGACCGAGGGGCTCCCGGCATCGGGAAGTTCATCCCGTGCGCGGACGATCGTCCGCACGCTTCTTGCTTTCCTGACCCTCGGCCTCGTCTGGAGAGTGGCTCGTTACGCGGCCTGCCCGCCGCTCTGGGGGGACGAGGCGTTCATCGCGGTGAGCCTGCTGACCCGCGACTTCGCCGGGCTACTCCGGCCCCTCGACTATCTGCAGATCGCTCCCGTGGGCTTCCTCGGATTCGAGCTTGCGGTGGTTCGGCTGCTCGGTCCCTCGGAAAACGCCCTCCGGCTCCTCCCGTTCCTCTCAGGAATCGCCTCACTCCTTCTATTTGAACGGCTGGCCCGTCGGCTCGTCGATCGTAGGTCGGCCCTGATCGCGGTCGGGATCTTCGCGGCCTCGTTCTATCCCGTACGTCACGCCACCGAGCTCAAGCCCTACTCGACCGACCTGCTGATCTCATTGATCGCAACCGGAATGGCCTGGTCGACGATCCGGGATATTAAGAACACCGGTCGATGGCTCGGACTGACCGTTCTGATTGCGATCGGCGTCTGGTTTTCGTACCCCCTGGTGCTGGTTGCCGCCGGGCTCGGGATGGTCCTGGCTCTAACTGTGGCGTCTCGACCGAGCCGGAAGGTACTGGTCCTGTTCGCGATCTTTGGTCTCATGACTTCCGCGAGTTGGCTTGCCTCCTACTTCGGTGCCGCCCGGCCGCAAGCACGGGTCACTCCGCTTTATGCTGAGCTGAAGACCTGGGAGGGAGCGTTCCCCCCGCTTTCGCGACCCTGGCTGTTGCCCTACTGGCTGATCGACGTCCATACGGGCAACATGCTGGCTTATCCCAACGGAGGAAACCACTTCGCCAGCGTCGGGACCGCCTTCCTGGTCGCGTTCGGTGGACTGTCCCTCTGGCACAAGCGTCCACTGGTCCTCGCCCTTCTCCTGAGCCCCCTCGTCCCGACCTTCCTGGCCTCGGCCATCCACCGCTATCCCTATGGCACGAGTGCTCGGATCTCGCTCTACATGGCCCCGGCCTTCTGTCTCCTCGCGGGCCTGGGTGCGGTCTCTCTGATCCGTCGCCTGACCGGGACCGGCCGACGACGGGCTTACCGGCTGGCGATCGCGACGCTCGGGGCGATGATCCTGGTCGCGACCGTGGTGAATGTCGCACTCCCGTACAAGAATTATGAGGACAAGGAAAATCGGCGGGCTGTCGTCGAACTGGCCAGCCTGTCCGCTCCGGGCGACCGTTGGATTGGTTACGACGGTCTGGAAGAATTACCCCTCTCGAAGACACTCTTGTTAGAGCACTGGCTCCAGCAGATGGCCGAGGTCAAGTACAACCTCCTGGCCCGAGCCCCGGGCAAGATCCTCTGGATGCCGAACGAGAAATCCGCCATTGGCCCCGCCTTGGGGCGGACCTGGCTGATCGTTCATCGGAGTGGATGTCCGAACTTCGACGAAGAAAGACTCGAACGACTCAAGGCCAATTTGACCCGCCAACTGGGCCCGCCCGTCGTCCACGACTGGCCGCTCTTGCTTGGGGAGTCGATCCGAGCCTACGAGTATCCGGCGACCGCCTCGGAGTAGTCGAGCCCCGTCCTCTCTGCTAGTCTGGTTTCATCATCGCCCGCGAGGCCCTCCGACCCGATCCGTCGAGATACCTTTCATGCCCGCGACCCACCCGCTCCCCTCGCGGCTCCTGGCCGACCTGTCGAGTGTCGTCGGCGACGAGGACATCCTCCAGCATCGCGACGAATTGCTCGTCTACGAATGCGACGGCTTCGTGATCGAGAAGAATTCCCCCGATGTGGTCGTCTTCCCGACCTCCACGGATGAGGTCGTCGAGATCGTCAAGGCGTGCAAACGCCACCAGGTTCCTTTCGTCCCACGGGGGGCGGGCACGAGCCTGGCCGGGGGTACGCTTGCCGTCGGCGGTGGTGTGATGATCTCGCTGACGCGGATGAAACAGATCCTGGAGATCAACACCCGCGATCGCTACGCCGTGGTCCAGCCCGGAGTGGTCAACGTCTGGCTGACCAAGGCCCTGGCTGGGACCGGGTTCCACTACGCCCCCGACCCTTCGAGTCAGGGGGCCTGCACGATCGGCGGTAATGTCGCGACCAACTCGGGGGGGCCTCACACTCTCAAATACGGCGTGACCGTGAATCACGTCCGGGGGGTCGAACTCGTCCTGCCCGATGGGACCGTCGTTCGGGCCGGCGGCCCAGAGGAAGATCACCCCGGCTATGACCTGACCGGACTGATCGTCGGCCACGAAGGGACCTTCGGTGTGGTGACCGAGGTCACCGTGGGCCTGACTCGAGACCCCGAGGCGGGTCGGACCTTCCTGGGCGTTTTCGAGACCGTCGAGGCTGCCACCGAGGCCGTCAGCGGGATCATCGCCGAGGGGATCGTCCCGGCCGCCCTGGAGATGCTCGACAACCCGATGATCCGAGCCGTGGAACAGGCGTTCGGGTTCGGATTCCCGACCGAGGCCGGGGCCGTCCTGATCATCGAGACCGATGGCCTCGAAGCCGGGCTGGAGCGGGAGGCCGAGGCGATCGCCGCGATCGTCCGGGGCAGGGGGGGCTCGGTGGCCCGTGCGATCTCCTGGCGGACCCGGAAAGAGCCCGAGTACGTGGCGATCTGGAAGAGCCGGAAGTCGGCCTTCGGGGCGATCGGCCGGTTGAGCCCGACCTTCTGCACCCAGGATGGCGTGGTCCCCCGAACCAAGCTCCCTCACATCCTTCGATTCATCATGGCGGTCGGAGAGCGGCACAACCTCCGGATTGCCAACGTCTTCCACGCGGGGGATGGCAACATTCACCCCATACTGCTTTTCGACGAGCGCGACCCCGACCAGGTCCGGAGGGTCTTGGAAGCCAGCCATGAGATCCTCGACGAATGTATCAACGTAGGGGGGAGCGTCACCGGTGAGCACGGGATTGGCGTCGAGAAGATGTCGTTCATGCCCAAGCTCTTCTCGCCCAGGGACCTCGCCACCATGATCTCGCTCCGCCACGCGTTCAATCCTTCGGGACTTTGCAGCCCTGACAAGATGATCCCCGGCGGAGTCGGCTGCATCGAACGGAAGTCGCCCGGTCATCGGGCTTCGGCTTGATGGGGTAAGTTGGCTCGATCACGGTAGATCGTATATCCGTACGGAGCCATCCTCGTGGCTCGTCGCCACACTCCGGCCGTCTGGGGAGAAGACGGCAATCCCATCTCGGTGAGACGATCGTAGCCGTCGACCAAAGGAGGTATCGACCAGTATCAACTCCATCCGCTCGGCCTGATCTGGTCCCAACAAATAGTGGTCGATGACAGCCCTCACGAAGTTGAGCGAGAGGGTCCGGAGCAGACGGACATTGCCTGTCGAAGCCAGGGTCTTACCGTCCGGGGAGAACTTCAGATCGACCGAGGCGTAATCACGTTCATGGGCCGCCGTCGAGTGAACGAGAATCTTCGTGGCCAGATCCCAAAACTCGACCGACCCGTCCTCCCGGGCAACCGCCAAGGTCTTGCCGTCGGGGGAGAATGCGACCCGGCTCGGAGTAGCAGCTCCGGGCGGGGTTGCGACCTGGAAAGCCTCGACGTCGCGGTCGAGGTCCCAGATCGAGAGTCTCGTGGGACTAACCGTCGAGCCCGCCGAGATCGGCGCGGTCAGTGCCAGCCATCTCCCGTCGGCCGATAGGGCGTTGAAGCCCAGGTAGTTCGTGCTTACGGTCGAGGCGACCGCGCGACTCTCGACCACGACACCGGTTGCAACATCGATGTCCAGGAGTGTATGCGCGTTCGGGCCGACGGCCAATAAGCGGAGCGTTGACCCACCGTTGCGGAATCTCAGGCCGAGAAATCCGCCCTGGGGCGAAGCGATCGTCGATCGGACTCGACCCGTCCCCGCATCGATGAGGTCGATCGAAAAGTTCGTCCCAGCTCCCTGGATGAACCATGGCGAGGCGTAGGTCCGCCCGTCGGGCGAGAAGGCCCCGGCGAATCGGCGCCGCTTGTCGGTTGCTTTCCAGGTCTCCCGCTTCCGGCCGCTCGCTACGTCCCAGAGGATCATTTCCTCCGTCGGATAGGTTCGGGTCACCAGTACCGATCCGTCGGGCGAGAACTCGCAGGGGTAGAGATCTCCCTCCGAACGAACGACAAGGCGAGCAGGCCACTCCGTCCACCTTTCGAGTAGGCGAATCGACCCGTATCCCACGAGCAGCGTCGTTGTGAGAAGGAGGTTGATTTTCCATCGCCAGCTAAGGACCACCGATTCGATAACTTCCCGATACGCCTTCGGCATCGTATAACCGTAGCCAGGACGATCACGACCTCGCAACGGACGCCCAGCCATGACGTACAGCCCCGAGATCGAGCATTCGATGCGGATGTTCCACGACTCGCTCTCGGAGAAGGACCGCAGGCGATATGCGGCCATCGAGGCCGCCAAGCTCGGCCATGGGGGCACCGAATATATCGCCACGCTTCTGGGCTGCGATCCCAAGACGATCCGCCAGGGCCAACAGGACCTGGATCGACTCCCTGACGGGCTCGGCGATCGGGTTCGTAAAAAAGGGGCGGCCCGAAGCCGTGCATAGGCTCCATCCCGCTCCTGGAGGAGAACTTCCTCCGGGTGCTCCGGGATCGCACGGCCGGTGACCCGATGCGGCAGGGGGTCCGCTGGACCGACCTGAACTATGAGCAGATCGCCGGCCACCTGGCCGAGGCGGGCACCCCAGTCAGCGTGCCGGTGGTCAAGCAACTGCTCAAGAAGCACGGCTACGTCACCCGCAAGGCCCAGAAGGCCAGGGCGATGGGCGGGCATCCCGACCGCAACCAGCAGTTCGAGAACATCGCCCGGCTGAAGGGGGAGTATCTCGGGACCGACAACCCGATCGTGAGCATCGACACCAAGAAGAAGGAGTTGATCGGCAATTTCTACCGGGCCGGGCACCTCCTGACCCAAGGGGTCATTGGGACGTTCGACCATGACTTCCCCAGCTTCGCCGAGGGTGTGGTCATCCCCCACGGGCTGTACGACGTGAAGGAGAACGACGGCCATGTGAACCTGGGGACCAGCCACGACACGGGCGAGTTCGCCTGCGACAGCATCGAGCGGTGGTGGGAGGGCCAGGGCCGAGCCCGCTATCCCCGTGCGACCTCGATCTTGCTGCTGTGCGACGGCGGCGGCAGCAACAGTGCGAGCCAGTACCTGTTCAAGGAGGACCTCCAGGGTCTGGTCGATCGGCTCGGCATCGAGATCCGTGTGGCGCACTACCCGCCGTACTGCTCGAAATACAACCCGATCGAGCATCGGCTGTTCCCGCACCTGACCCGAGCCTGCCAGGGCGTGATCTTCGAGAGCGTGGGTTTGGTGAAGGAGTTGATGGAGAAGGCGAGCACGAGCACGGGGCTGCGGGTGACGGTGGACATCCTGGAGAAGGTGTACCAGACGGGGCGGAAGTATGCGGCAGGGTTCAAGGAGGACATGAAGATCGTGTTCGACGAGATCCTGCCGAAGTGGAACTACAGGGCGGTCCCGAGCGAATCATGACTTCGGGAAGTTATCGAATCGGCGATCCTAAGGCCCTTCCATCGGCCTAGGATGCCGATTACGGCCAGCGAACGATCCATTGCACCTGGCATGCGTGGCCTTTCGTCGTACTTAAAACCTGATGGCCTTCGGCTCATGCTATCGCGATCGATACGGCTGGGCAACGACGGATGTCCAAGGCCTCTCGTTCGCAGCCTCCTTCGCTTCGTGCCACGCTCAGGTCGAGCACGCGGCGAGTCTCGGGATTGCCCTCGTCGATCTGGTGCCCGACGGGCTTCTCGGTTAACTTGTTCGGCGGGCTGGCGGGACTTCCGCCCTCCCGATGCCGGACCATCGGCCCGAGGGGGTGAATGCGTTGGCCAAGCGACCCCGGAATCTCTGGCGACGGCCCAATTCCTCGTTCCGGCTCGGCCAGAAGCGGCCGACCGATGCGAATCTGGATGAGCAGCGGCTCACGCTCTATCTGCCCGCGTTCGTCCTCGACTGGGCCGAGCAGCAGGCGAATCAGGCGGGCGTCTCGACGGTCCAGATCTATTGCGCTGGGCTTCTCCGCGACGCGATCGAGGAAATCCGGGGCCGCGAGCAGTTGGCCCAGGCCGAAGCCAGGACGGGAGCACTCCAGGGGTTCCGCGACGTCACCGATGACCCCGAGTATCTGGCCGAGTGGAGTGCCTCGGCCGCACCGCGCAATCATGCCACGGCGATCCACCGGATCGAGGACGACGAGCAACCCGGACCGCAAACCGATCCCAATCCCATGAGCGATCAACCCAGTCCGGCCGCGGTCGTCGTCCTCCGCCACTCGGCGAGCGGATCCGATGACCCTTCGAGCTTCCTCGCCTCCATCCGACGAGGCGAGTCCGTCACCGAGGCCGCCTCGGGCGAGTTGCTCCAGGCGCTCAACGCCCTGGAGGTCGAATATCGCGACGCTCGATCGATCGACCGACGGGTCGCTTACGCCCTACACCGACTGGCCTTCGAAGCGCAGATCCTCCACTCCGACGCCTGGCCGGGCTCGCTCGATGCCGAGACCGTCAACCTGATCCGAGTCGTCCAGGAGGCGGTCGACCGCGTCCTCTCCGGCGAGGACATCCGCTATTATCCCTCCTCGTCCTGATCGGAGTTAGCCCCCTTGGATTGGCCCCAGACATCGGCCGGCGGGACCCTCGGAGATGGCCGGTTCGCCTCGGCCACCGATCGCCCATCGACCCTATCCGAACTCGGCCCGATCGTCGCCCGTCGAGTCGGAGAAGGTCTGGCTATTTATCCCCAGGGAGGCTTGACCGCTCTCGACTACGGAGGAACTCCGCGAAGTCCCGGCGTGGCGATCGACCTTCGAGGTCTCGACCGGGTGATCGATTATCCGGCCGCCGACATGACGATCACGGTGGAGGCCGGGATTACTCTGGGCCGACTCCGATCGGTGCTGTCCGAGCAAGGGCAACGCCTCTGCGTCGAAGCCCCCGAAGCCTCACAGGCCACCCTGGGCGGGATTTACGCGACCGACACCTCGGGGCCTCGCCGATTCGGCCAGGGGCGACCTCGCGACCAGATCATCGGCGTGAGTTACGTGGATGTCGAAGGGGAGCTGGTCAAGGGAGGTGGCCGGGTCGTCAAGAACGTCGCCGGATACGACCTGCCCAAGCTCCTGACCGGATCGATGGGGACGCTCGGGATCATCGCCGAGCTGACCCTCAAGGTCCGCCCGAAGCCCGAGGCCTCGAGCCTGGCCTGGGTCCGATTCCGGAGACTGGCCGAGGCGAGCCAGGCGATCGAGCGGCTCAACACTTCGGGGACCCGGCCGGTGGCCCTTGAACTGTTGAACGCCCCGGCCGCCCGGAGGGTCGGTCGCATGGGCGATCTGCCCATCGAAGAATGGGTACTCGTGGTCGGGTTCGAGGACAATGCCGCCTCCGTGGCCTGGCAGGTCGACCGCCTGTCGCTGGAGTTGGGCCGGACCGACATCGTGGTCCGACAGGGGGACGATGCCGAGCCGCTCTGGTCGGCCTTGGTCGAGTCGCAAGCGGCGTCCGATGGGCCTCTGACGTTCCTGACCAACCTCAAACCATCGTTCGTCCCGGTGTTCCTGCAACAACTCGACCCAGGTCGCTGGGAGATCCAGGCTCACGCCGGCAATGGGATCGTGCGCGGTCATGCTTTCGAAGAAACCTCGATCGACTCGATCGGACACGAGATCGAACGCCTCCGGGCCGAGGCTCGGCGACTCGGAGCGAGCCTGACGCTCCCGCGATGCCCGACGGACTGGAAGGATCCGCTTCGGGTCTGGGGCGATCCCAGGTCCGACTGGGCGATGGCCGAACGAGTCAAGTCCGCGCTCGATCCTGCAGGTGTGCTGAATCCAGGTCGGTTTGTGGGTAAGATTTAACCAGCTCGAACCTTGCCCACCGAGGTCTCTCCCCTCATGGCGATCGCGAACGAACCCTCATCGACACCGGGCAAGTCTGGCGTGGACCTGGACTGGCTGGCCTCGAAGATCCCTTATGGCCTCTATCAGGATTGCGTCCATTGCGGGCTCTGCACCGCGAGTTGTCCGACCTACGTCGAGACGTCGGACGAGAATGACAGCCCTCGCGGCCGGATCTATCTGATGCGCGCGGTCGCCGATGGTCGGGTCGGGGCCTCGGCCGAGGTCCGCAAGCATCTCGATCTCTGCCTCGACTGCCGGGCCTGCGAATCGGCCTGCCCGTCGGGAGTCCAGTACGGCAAGATCATCGAGCCCTTCAAGGTCGCGCTTCATGCTTCGGCCCCGTCCTCGGACCGGACCGGATTACTGCAGCGCCTGATCCTCCATCACCTGTTCCCGTTCGCCGGTCGGGTCAAGTTGGCACTGGCCCCAGCCCGGTTCCTCCAGAAGTTCGGGGCGCTCGACCTGGCCGATCGGGTGGGCCTGACCCGGCTCCTTCCCCCAACACTCCGGCGGTTGCAGGGCATGCTACCGACCTTGACGGGTCCGGGAAGCCGATTGCCGGAAGTCCTCCCGCCGATCGGGCCGAAGCGGGCGAGGGTCGCCCTCTTTCTCGGTTGCGTGGCCGATGCGATGTTTCCCGAGACCAACGCCGCAACCGCCCGGGTCCTCCAGGCCAACGGCTGCGAGGTCGTCGTGCCTCCAGGGCAGGGATGTTGCGGGGCCATCCATTACCACTCCGGCTCCGAGGCCCCTGCGCTCGAGATGGCCCGCCGGAATATCGCGGTCTTCGATCCCGACGACTTCGACGCCATCATCGTCAACGCCGCCGGTTGCGGGGCGATGCTCAAGGATTACGCCCATCTCCTGCCACCTGACGATCAGGAAGCCGCCCGGAAGTTCGTGAGCAAGGTTCGCGACATCTCCGAGTTCCTGGTCGGTCTCGGCCCAATCGCCCCGAAGCATTCCCTCCCGCTCAAGGTCACCTATCACGACGCTTGTCACCTTTGCCACGGACAGCAGATACGTTCCGAGCCTCGACAACTCCTGGGTATGATTCCCGGAATCGAGCTGGTCCCGCTGGACGAGAGCGAACTTTGCTGTGGGGCGGCGGGGACCTACAACCTCACCCAGCCCGAGATGTCCGAGCGGCTCGGCAAGCGCAAGATGGATCGGATCGCCGCGACCGGGGCCACCCTGGTCGCGACCGGTAACGTCGGGTGTATCCTCCAGATCGCCCGCCAGGTCAAGCAGTCGGGCCGGGCCATCCGGGTCGCCCACCCGGTCGACCTGCTGGACCAGGCCTATCGAGGGACCTCGCGATGAGGATCGAGACGCTCTATGTGATCCTCGACCGGAACGGCAAGTCCCGCGTCGTTCGGGATCAGACGACCGACTCGATCAGCCTGAACGAGCTCCTCGCCGATGGATGGCGGCCGACGCGGGAAACTCCCTTCGGCGGGAGCGGAATCGAGATCCTGATCCTCCTGGAGCGAGAGGCCGAGGGGTCGTTCGGGTTCGGCTTCAGGCCGAGTTGATCCGCGCGAGTATCGCCTCGATCAGCAGGCCCAGCCTTTGGCCCGCCTCTTCACCGGTCTCGATCACTTCTTCATGCGTGATCGCCTCGCCGGTGATCCCGGCGGCGGCATTGGTGACCAGTGCAAAAGCCAGGACGTCCATCCCGGCATGACGGGCGACGATTGCCTCGGGGACCGTCGACATCCCGACCACGTCGGCCCCGAGGGTCTGGAGCATCCGGATTTCGGCGGGTGTCTCGTAGCTCGGGCCGGGCAGGCAGGCGTAGACCCCTTCGCGAAGTGTCGAGCCGAGTCGGTCGGCCTCGATCCGGGCGATCCCGCGAAGCTCGGGCGAATAAACGCGGGTCATGTCGGGAAATCGGGTCCCGAGCCGTTCGTCGTTCGTCCCTCTCAGCGGGTTCGACCCGATCAGGTTCAGGTGGTCGGAGAGGCAGACGAGGTCGCCCGGCTGGAAGTCGGAATGGATGCCGCCGGTGGCGGCGGTGAGGATCAAGGTCTTCACGCCGAGGGCCTGCAAGACGCGCACGGGGAAAGTCACGGTCTCTAGGTCATGCCCTTCATAAAAGTGAAATCGACCTTGAAGTGCGGCCACTCGGGTCGGTCCCAGGTGGCCGACCAGGAAGTTTCCCAGGTGCCCGGCAACGGTCGGCCGGGGGAAGTTCGGGATCTCAGCATAAGGGACAACCGTTGGATCCGAGAGTCGGTCGGCCAGCTCGCCCAGGCCGGAGCCGAGGACGATGGCAATCGTCGGCGGATCCTGGATCCGAGTCCTGAGGAAATCGGCGGAGGCCGCGATCCGGTCGTGAAGCCTGGTCATAGGAGGATCCCCGCGATGCAGGCCGAGAGGAAGTTGGCCAGCGTCCCCGCCAGCAAGGCCCTGAAGCCGAGCTGGGCCAGATCGACGCGTCGCTCGGGAGCCAGGGCTCCGATCCCTCCGAGCTGGATCCCGATCGAGCTGAAGTTCGCGAAGCCGCAGAGGGCATAGGTCGCGATCGTGAACGAACGGGGGTCGATCGAGCCTTTGAGGTCCTTCAACTGCCCATAGGCGATCAGCTCATTGAGGACGGTCCGGGTTCCCAGCAAGCCGCCCACGACCGGGCAGTCACGCCAGGGGATTCCCAGGAGGAACGCGACCGGCGACAGGATCATCCCGAACAGGGATTGCAACGAGGTTCCGACATAACTCAGGCCCTTATTCATCAACGCTATCAGCGCCAGGAACGAGATCAACATGGCCGCGATGTTCAGGGCCAGTTGGAGCCCCTCGCGAGTCCCTCGCGAGGCGGCGTCCAGGAGGTTGGCGTCGGGTCGCGAGGCATCCGGCCGCGCATTGCCGAGGGTCTCGGGATTCCCCGTCTCCGGGATCAACATCTTGGAGAGCAGGATCGTCCCGGGAGCGGTCATGATGACCGCCGTCAGAATGTGACGGGGCTCGACCCCGAAGGCGAAATAAGCTGCCATGACCCCGCCCGAGACGTGAGCCATTCCCGAGGTCATCACCGTCAGCAATTCCGATCGAGTCAATCGAGGGAGGTAAGGCCGAATGGTCAGCGGGGCCTCGGTCTGGCCGAGGAACAGCGACGCCGCCACGTTGAGCGACTCGGCCCCGCTCGCCCCCATCAGCCGTTCCATCACCAGGGCCAGGAGTCGGACGACCCATTGCATGACCCCGAGGTGATAGAGGACCGCGAACAGCGCGGCGACGAAGATCACGGTCGGAAGGACCCGAAACGCGAAGACGAAGCCAGCCGGCCCGCCGGGGGCGACGAGTTTCTCGCCGAAGACGAACGCCGATCCGTCCATCGCACAATCGAGCACTCCTTTCACGAAGCCGCCCGCCCGTTCCAGGGCGATTCGCCCCCAGGTCACTCGCAGGACGATCAAGGCGAACGCCCACTGGAGGAGAAGTCCCCAGATTACGACCCTCCGCGAGATTGCCCGGCGGTCGCTCGACAAGGCGTAGACCAACGCAAGAATTGCGACGATGCCAAGAAGGCTCTGCAACCGTTCGGTCGGCATCCGGGGGCCTTTCCGTCAGATTCGTTCGACAATCAGGGGTTCGACCGTGACCGGCCCCGGCTCGACCCGGTAGGCTTCGCCGATCATGGTCAAGGCGTCCTCGATCCCCGGCTGGTCATTGACCAGGACCGTGCAAAGCGGCTCCCCGACCTCGACGCGGTCTCCCACCTTCTTGTGGAGGATCACGCCGACCGCGTGGTCGATCGCCGAGTCGACCCGGGATCGACCGGCCCCGAGCATCATCGTCGCGTGGCCGATCGGTCGGGCGGCCAGCGAGTGGACGTAGCCCGCGACCTTGGAGTCGACCTCGATCGAGCCATTGGGCTGGGGGAGCTTCGACAGGTCGTCGATCGCATGAGCGTCCCCCCCCTGAGCGGCTACGACCTTCCGGAAATGGGCCAGGGCCGATCCGTCGGAGATCGTCCGCCAGCAACGCTCCCGGGCTTCTTCAAGGGTCGAGGCAACATCGCCCATCAAGACCATCTCGGCGGCCAGTTCGACCGACAGGTCCATGAGGTCGCCCGGCCCGTGCCCTCGGAGGCATTCCACGCACTCGGCCACCTCGACCGCATTCCCCACGGCCTTCCCGAGCGGCTGTTCCATTCGCGTGATCAAGGCTCGCATCTTCTTGCCCAGCCCCTGGCCGATCGCGACCATCGAACGGGCCAGGGCTCGCGAGTCTTCCAGTCGTTCCATGAACGCGCCATTGCCCGTCTTCACGTCGAGGACCAACCCATCGATCCCTTCGGCCAGCTTCTTGGACATGATCGAGGCCGAGATCAAGGGAATCGACTCGACCGTGGCCGTGGCATCGCGCAGGGCGTAGAGCATCTTGTCGGCGGGGGCGATCTCGGCGGTCTGGCCGATCAGGACCAGCCCGCATTCGTTCAGGACCGCCTTGTAACGTTCCAGGTCGAGGTCGACCCGGAAGCCGGGGATCGATTCCAGCTTATCGAGCGTCCCCCCGGTGTGACCCAGGCCCCGGCCCGAGACCATCGGCACCGGGACTCCGGCCGCTGCCGCGATCGGCGCGAGGATGAGCGAGGTCTTGTCCCCCACGCCGCCGGTGCTGTGCTTGTCGATCTTCAGGCCTGGTGTTTCCGAGAGGTCGACGATCGAGCCAGAACGCATCATGGCGTCGGTCAGGGCGGCGGTCTCCCGATCAGTCATCCCGCGCCAGAGGATCGCCATCAGGAGCGCAGACCACTGGTAATCGGCCACGTCCCGGCCGATTCCTTCGACCATCCAATCGATTTCCTCGACCGACAGGTCCGACCCTTCCCGCTTCTTGCGGATGATGTCCACCGCACGCATGATCATTCCTCGGTGGGTCGTGTTACTTGGTCGCGAACTGGCGGTCGCCGGCATCGCCGAGGCCGGGATAGATGAAGCCAACCTCGTTCAGTCGATCGTCGATCGCACCGACGTGGATGGGAATGTCGGGCATCGCCCGGGTGAGATGGGCGATCCCCTCGGGAGCCGCCAGGAGGGCCAGGAATTTGATCCGGGTTGCTCCACATGCCTTGACCAGCTCGCAAGCCCGGGCCGCGGACCCGCCGGTGGCCAGCATCGGGTCGACGACCAGGACCAGGCCGACCTTGGCGACATTCGGCACCCGGGTGTAATACTGCTCGGGCAGGAGCGTATGCTCATCGCGACGAAGGCCGATATGCCAGACCTCGGCCTCGGGGATCACGTCGAGGATCCCATCGGCCATCCCTAGCCCGGCCCGGAGGACGGGGACGATGGCGACCGACTCCGCCAGGATCGGGCAACTCGTCCTTGCGAGGGGGGTCTCGATCTCGACCGAATGCATCGCCAGGTCGGTCGTCGCTTCGGCGGCCAGCAGCATGGCCGAGACTCGGACCAGACGCCGGAACTCGGCGGGGGCCGTGGCGACATCGCGCAGCGCAGCAATCTTACTCAGGACCAGCGGGTGATTCGACGGATGCACCGATGCCACGAAGTCACTCCGGGAGGGGCTTTCGGAGGAGTCGCCGATCACGAGGAGAGACGGCGTTCAAGGTCTCCAAATAGTACACCAGCGGGACGACGACGAGGGGAGGCGATTCCGATTTGACCAAGAATTTGCGAACCAAATAGACAACGCCCGGCCCTCCTTGCGGGAGGGCCGGGCGTTGAGGATCGATTCGATCGGTTCGAAGACGTCAGGCCTTGGCCTTTTCGAGCTGGACCTTCTTGACGATGTCTTCCTGGAATCGGGCGGGCAGTTTCTGGTACTTGAGGAACTCCATGCTGAAGCTCCCCTTGCCCTGGGTCATGCTCCGGAGGTCATTCGAGTAGCCGAACATCTCGGAGAGAGGCACTTCGGCCATGATCACCGAGAATTGCCCGCGCCCTTCGGTGCCCAGGATCACGCCTCGCTTCGAAGAGATCGCCCCGGTCACCGGCCCCTGGAACTCGGTGGGGACCTCGACTTCGACCTTCATGATCGGTTCGAGGAGGACCGGGTCGGCCTTGCGGAACGTCTCGCGGAAGCAGTCGCGGGCACAAATCTGGAAAGCCATGTCCGACGAGTCAACGTCGTGGTACGAGCCGTCCTGGAGGATCATCTTGACACCCAGCACCTCGAAGCCGGCGACCGGTCCCTTGTGCAGCGAGTCGCGGAAACCCTTCTCGACCGAGGGGATGTATTCGGACGGGATGCGCCCTCCGGTGACCTCGTTCTCGAAGATGAACGGCTCGGGAGAATCCTCGGGCATCGGCTCCAGGATGCCCTTGATGTGGGCATACTGGCCCGATCCGCCGGTCTGCTTCCGGTGCTTGTAATCGAACGAGGTGGCCTTGGTGGGCGCCTCTCGATAGCTCACCTTGGGCATCCCGACGGTGCAGTCGACCTTGTACTCGCGGCGGATCCGCTCGACGTAGATCTCCAGGTGAAGTTCACCCATCCCGGAAATGATCGTCTCGCTGGTCTCCTTGTCCACGTGGACCCGGAAGGTCGGGTCTTCCCGCATGAACCGGTTCAGGGCCTTCGAAAGCTTATCCTGATCGCCCCGCTTGTTCGGCGAGACGGCCAGGTCGATCACGGGCTCTGCGGCGTAGATGCTCTCCAGGGAGTAATTCGTCCCCTCGTCGCAATACGTATCGCCGGTGGCACACTCGATCCCCATGACGGCGACGATGTCGCCGGCCCCGGCGAAGTCGATATCTTCCTTCTCGTCCGCGTGAACGCGGAGGATTCGGCTGATCCGGGCCTTCTTCCGCTGGCGTGAATTCCAGTAGAACTGCCCCTTCTTGAGCGTCCCCTGGTAGATCCGCATGTAGGTGACCTGTCCGAAGGCCTCCTCGACGAGCTTGAACGCCATGGCGACCATCGGCTTTTCGGGGTCGGCGGCGAGGGGGACCTCGGCCATCCCATCATCGTTGTCTTTGGCGTGGATCTCGCGATCCAGCGGGCTGGGCAGGTACGCGTTCACGGCATCCAGGAGGAGCTGCACGCCCTTATTCTTGTAGGCCGAGCCGACCAGGACCGGGCAGATCTGCTGGGCGATCGTGGCCTCGCGGAGAGTGGAGTGGATCAGGTCGAGCGGGACCTCCTGCTCTTCGAGGAGCAGTTCCATGATCCGATCCGAGACCAACGAGAGGGCTTCGAGCATGCCCTGGCGGGCGCGATCGGAGGCCTCGACGAATTCGGCCGGGATCGGCTCGCGACGGACGGTCAGGCCCTTGTCCCCTTCGAAGTAGACGGCCTCGCGATTGATCAGGTCGATCACGCCGCCGAAATCGGCCTCGCCCCCGATCGGGAGCTGGATCGGGACCGTGGTCAGGCCCAGCTTGCTCTCCAACTGGGAGATGACGTTCTGCGGGTTCGCGCCGGTCCGGTCCATCTTGTTGATGAAGGCCAGGCGCGGGACGCGGTATCGCTTCATCTGTCGGTCGACCGTGATCGACTGCGACTGCACGCCGGCCACCGCGCAAAGGACCAGGACCGCACCGTCGAGGACGCGGAGCGACCGCTCAACCTCGACGGTGAAGTCGACGTGCCCCGGGGTATCGATGATGTTGATCTTCTTGTCGAGCCACTGGACGGTCGTCGCGGCCGACGTGATCGTGATGCCGCGCTCCTTCTCCAGCTCCATGTGGTCCATCTTCGCGCCTTCGCCCCGGACCTCCTTGATCGAGTGGCTCTTGCCCGAATAGAACAGGACACGCTCGGTCAGCGTGGTCTTGCCCGAGTCGATATGGGCCGAGATGCCGATGTTGCGGACGTTCTCGAGGTTTTCCATGAGCGGTAGCGTCTAATTCGAAGGGCGGTAATGGCCCCTCGTCCCAAGATCAGCCGAATTTCGCCAGGCTGGGGGTGGCTCGACCCATCCAACCGGGAGGGGCCGAAAAGGATAGTGGACGGAAGGCTCGAAGACGGGATCGAGTCCCGATCCCGTTTGGGTGGGTACGGACCGAGACCCGACGTCGTCGGGGGAAGTCATCCCGAACTCTTCCGAGGTCTCCGGACCATCATGATATCGGTCCGGTCTCGTGGGTCAAGTCCGACTCGGGTCAGACCGGTCACTAAAAATACGATAATCAGGGCTTTCTGTTCACCCCAATCTGTTGATCGGGCGATTTTCCCGGCATTTGTAGGGGGATGGCGAAATTGCCGACATTTCGGGGCGAGGAACTATTTCCGAATTTTCGGGTCCAAGATCAGGACCGTGCGCTCGAATAGGTCGTCGAGTCGTTCGATCGTGAATTGTACACACAATCCCGATAATGGGGATTTGACATCCATGGACGGTCGCATTACGATCTCCACGACAAATGTCAGAAAAGCGAACTGTGCGACGGATTGATCGCTCGATAGGGGGGTGAGGGACTGATGGATCCGACGACGATGCCATCGCCGGTGATGCCGAAACTCCTGATACCCGGATATCCCCAATGGTCCTGGCGCCAGCGCGAGCGGGGTGTCTTGCTCTTTCTATCCTACGCTTCGGCCCTGGTCGTGGGAATCGACGCGTGGGGGACGCTGCTTGGCCTGATCCTGATCGCCTTCGCCTTCGCGACTCATGCCTACTCGGCCGCCGACGCGATCCGCCAGCATGCTTTCCCGGGTTTCGGGAGAGTTGTCCCGTCCGTGACGGCCTCGGCCGGCCTGGGGGCATTCTGCTATGCACCCGCCCTGGCGATGGCCTCGGCCTTGGCCTGGCCGATCGTACCCGAGGAACGCTCTCGCGAAGGCTTCCTGATCAATCTCTGGGCTTACGCCCGCCAGGAACCTCAACCCGGGGAAACGGTCTGGCTCCGCCCTTCGAAAGGAACTCGTCCCAAGATGGCTCGGATCGTCGCCGGGCCTGGACAGAGGGTGGAATGGTCGAATCGGGTCTTGCGGGTCGATGGCAGTCCGGTCGATGGGTCGAGATTCTCGACGATCGATTCGCCCTGGGAAATGAAGATGGAAATCCCTCCGGATTACATCCTGGTGAGTCTGGGGATGCAACCTCTTAACAGCCCCCCGGTCCCGGGAAATTGGGAGATCATACATCGGGGGGAGGTCCGAGGGCGGGCCTGGGCCAGGTCCTATCCATTCTGGAAGCGCGGTCTCTTGCGCTGACTCTTCAGAATTCTCCAAGATCGAGATTCTGATCGGTCCGGAAGGATTGGCTCGCGACATCGCCTTCATCTCATGCTACGATCTGAAATCTGGAGAGCCGTGATAAGGCGGGAAACCGCCAGTCGAGGGTCGTGGGCTCGAGGTCCCGAAATCCTTTCGGTTCCCCCATCCTCCCTTGTCGACGGCCCCGGCCAGGACGCGGTTCATGGAGCGACTTTGGGCCCCCTGGCGAGCCCAGTATATCAAGGATGCCTCGGGACGAGGGCCTTCGGCCGATGACGGCTGTTTCCTCTGTCGAGGCCTGGCTGCGGACCAGACTCTCGATCGAGCCAACCTCCTGGCCTGGCGAGGTCCTCATTCGGCGGTCTTTTTGAACCGATACCCTTACAACAATGGCCACCTGTTGGTGGCTCCGTTGGTCCATAAAGGGGCTCTCGGTGAACTCTCCGGTCCCGAACTCGCGGAGCCAATCGAGACGGTCCGGCGATTGATCGGCATTCTCGACCGGATGTTGCGTCCCGAAGGTTATAATGTCGGCTTGAATCTGGGAAAGTCGGCCGGAGCCGGACTTCCCGGACACCTTCACTGGCATGTGGTCCCTCGATGGGATGGCGACACCAATTTCATGCCGGTGCTCGGACAGACCAAGGTGATCGTCGAAAGTCTCGACGAATTTTATGACCGGCTCGCGCTGGAACTGGCCCTCCCGGACTGACGCAGGGCTTACCAACCGATCATCAGCCTCGATCCTTTATCTCGGTCGATCCTTCCCCGGTTAGAACCGGAATTGTTGGTGAGGTCTCGAATTCATGCTGCTGAATATCATCCGAGCCATCTTCGTCCTGGTCGTGGGCGGCCTCGGCGTGAGGCTCGCCCAGGCGACCGAGGGTTCCTTCAACTGGGTCTTGCTGTTCGGGGGCGTCCTCGCCGCCGCGATCCTGGTCCTCATCGTCGATATCTTCACTCCTCATAAACGAATTCAAACGATCTCGGCCATCTATTTCGGGCTGATCGTCGGCCTCATCCTCAGCAACCTGGTCCAGAGTGCGATCGAGCCCACGCTCACGGTCTTCCTGGCGTCCGTCCCGACCCAGCGGGCAGTGCATGGGCTGGTCACGGTCCTGATCTGCTACGCTTGCATCAGCACTCTCCTCCAGACCAAGGATGATTTTCGATTCATCATCCCTTACATGGAATTTTCGAAGGAAGTGAAGGGCACACGTCCGCTGGTCCTCGATACGTCGGTCGTTATCGACGGTCGGATTGCCGACGTGGCGGAGACGCGAGTCATCGATCAGCCCTTGATCGTCCCCCGATTCGTCCTCCAGGAACTTCAGGGGATCGCCGATAGCTCGGACAAGCTCCGGAGGAATCGGGGTCGTCGGGGCCTCGACATTCTCAACAAACTCCAGAAGTCGACGGGCGTTGAGGTGAAAATCTACGACGCCGAGATTCCCGAGTTGGCGGGAGTTCGCGAGGTAGACCAGAAGCTAGTGGTCCTCGCCAAGCATCTCGGCGGTCGGGTCGTGACCAACGATTACAACCTCAACAAGATCGCCCGCCTCCAGGGAGTCGAGGTCATCAACCTGAATGACCTCGCCAATGCGTTGAAGCCGATCGTCCTGCCCGGCGAAACCCTGATGGTGAAGATCCTCAAGCGAGGCGAAGAGCCCGGTCAGGGTGTGGGTTACCTGGACGACGGGACCATGGTGGTCACCGAGCATGGGCAGCAACATCTGGGCGAGATGGTCCGCCTGACGGTCACCAGCGTCCTCCAGACCAGCGCCGGTCGGATGATTTTCGGGCGGGTCGACCACCCGGGAGCCCTGGGTCGGCCTTCCACCAACACGCCTCCCCCGGGCCCGCCCCTGGGACCTCAGTCCGACCGCCCTCGTCCTTGAGATTCGCGGAGTTCACTCGATCGCCAGTTAAGAAAGAGTTCTCGAAGGCGCCCGACACGCCTATCGGAGCGATCAGGTCATGTCCCCCCGAGGAAAGGTCTGGCTGATTGGCCTGAGCCTGCTGGCCGGACTGGGGGTAATCGCCGCCGGGTATTCAACCTCTCGAGATTTGCTCGTTCCAGCGGCCTTGATCGCTCTCGGCCTGATCGCTCTCGGATCCGAGGTTGCGAACTTACGATCGATCGCAAAACAGCCCATGCGTTCGGAGCCTCCTCCTGGGGCACTTCCCGCCGATGGGGTCGTCGAACGGGCTCCGATGTCGTGGGTCGAGGGGATCCCGCTGGTGGAAGACCCCCAATGGCGTCGTTTCGTCCGACTTGAGCCGGGGTCTCCCTCCCTCATCCACCAGGAACCTTTACGGGCCGAAAATCCGACGATGCTCGGGAAAGTGGCGTTGATCTCGGTTTTCGTCGGTCTCGACGGTAACTCCTGGTCTGGAGAGGAGATCGACCAGGCTCACCGCTCGCTGATCAACGCCGGATCCTGGATCGAACGTGAAGCCCATCGATGGAATGCGCTCGTCAATATTGCCATCGCAGACACCTTCTTTTTGATGGATGACCAGGCCGAGGAGCCGGTCGAGGTGGACTTCTTGCCCGAAGGTGACGATGTCGGTCCGATGGAAGCGAATGCCTCGGCCAAGGCCTTCGCTGCCGCGAGTCGAGCGGCGGCAAGTTTGGGTTTCACCGATGTGGTCGGACTCTTTCGCGAGATTAATCCGAGAATCGAGTCGGACGCGAAGGTCTGGTTGTTCCACCTTCGGAGGAGAGGCCGGTCTCATGCCATCCCGGCAGCCGAAGGAGATATTTCCGGGGTAGGGCTCGCGATCTGCTATTCACGAGAGTCCAGCTTCCCCGAACCCTTGGACGGTCGCGGACGAGTCGATCCGACCACGGTCGCCCACGAACTACTCCATCTTTTCGGGGCCACCGACAAGTACGGCTCTTCGTTGTCGAGCTATCCCACGAACGCGGTGGGTCACCGAGACGTCATGCGACTGTCCTACGACGCACTAGGACGGATGACGATCGACTCGATGACGGCTTCGGAAATCGGTTGGCGATCAAGTTCCGGAATCAATCCTACCCATCAAAAAAAACCGCCCGGACCACGAAGGTCCGGGCGGTTCGGGTTAACTTGAAATGGGTGAAAACAATCGGTCCGATTCAATTCGCCTCGACCGACAGATCGGTCCTGGCGAGGTTGTTGGCCGTGTTGGCCGCGTCCGAAGCGCGGCGGGCGTCGGCGTACTTGGCCAGGGGAGCAGAATGCGACCCATCGCCGTAGACGCCGATCACCGTATGAAGGCCATGCAACACGCCCGTCTCGGCCCGCTGGAACAACCCGGACCTGATCAGCGAGGCGAGGTTACGCTGCCAGAGTTGGGTCTCGGCCAATTTCGTCTGCATGGCTTGCCCCTAAGTCAGGTGTGGATGGACCTTCCCATGGCCAATAGAGCGTCGGACCAAGCCGATCACTCTCCCTCAATTCTAAACGTCGAAATCACCAAGATTGTTCTCTGCCCACTCATTTCTCGAGTCTGGATTTTGCCGACGGCTCGACCAAGACTTTCTCATTATTAGCGAACCTTCGGTAATCGGGTAGAGCCGTCGCGTGAAGTACACGTTCGCGTGATCGAATTGAATTGCCGAAAATAAATTTCGAAACTTGTTGAGAATGTTCCAAGTCCAGGAGGGATTCAACTCTCGGAGCCAGTTTTACAGGATAACTCGCGTGGCGAAACTCGTGCCGTAATTCTGGTCTCCCATAAAAAATAAATCGCGACGAGTTTATTATTGGAATCATCCAACACGGATCACCTGCTGTCGCCTCGATTCTTGAGGAATCTTGGAGTGATCCGGCTCGTGACCGTTGTGGATATCAGGAGCGATCCAAATCGATCGTGAGTGAAAATCGTGCAAAACTGAAGAATTATTGGGCGACCCCCTTCGGTTTCACGATTCGTGTTTCGGGATTAGAATTTCCATCCGTCTCGGAGCAAATGAGATCGCGAGCCAGGGCGAGTGCTCCGTGGACGACCACATCCTCGCCGAGCTTGGCCGTCCTGATATCGAACGAGTCGAGGAACGGCGGAAACACTCTCCGGCGAGCCCAGTTCCGGATCGGGTCGAGCCAGAGGCGGTCCTCGATCAACGACACTCCACCACCCAGGATAATTCTTCGAGGGGCCAGGAGAGTCACCACATGCCCGATGGCCGTCCCCAATCCGCGGGTGGCCTGCTCCAGGATCGTGCGTGCCGAGGGGTCCCCCTGCCGGGCCTGGGCTGCGATGAATTCGGCATCGACCTCGGCTGGGTCTCGATCCCGAAATGCGGGGAGCTTCCGGGCGATTGATCCGATGGCCCAGCCGGAAGCCAGGTCTTCCAGTTGCCGAGGCTCCTCCTCACCGGACTCGATCCATAGATGTCCGATCTCCGCGGCTCCCATCCCTGAGCCTCGATAAATCCCACCATCCAGGATTAGCCCGCCCCCAATTCCACTGCCGATCGTGATATAGAAGATCGGAGAGAGGCCGACGCCCGCGCCGAAGCAAGATTCGCCCAGCCCGGCGGTATCCGCGTCGTTCTCGACCGCAACGAGGGGAATGCCGAGTTCCGATCGGGCCCATCCTCCCAGGTCGAAATCGTCCCACCCTCGGACTTGATGCGAACGGAGGATGGTCCCTCGGGTCGAATCCACCGGCCCACCGAACCCGATCCCGACCGCGTTGGGGAACTGGTCACAGACGTCGGTTCGTTGGAGAAGGGTCGGCAGTTCCTTCGCAATCTGATCCAGGATGCCTCGGGCGCCATTTCTCGGGACGATTTTCAACCGCGAGAGTGCGATCAAGGACCCATCCCCTCGACCGAGGCCGAGTTGGAGCTTGGTTCCGCCGATCTCAACTCCGAGAAGAAGGGGCTGCAACACGGTGTTCAAACCGTCGAGGCCGTGGCCGTCATCGAATTGGCGAAGCGTCGATTCAGGTCGTCGATGATCCAATGGAAAGCGACGAGGTGGAGCGACTCCACGATCCCCATGTCGTCGATCCCGGCGTGCATGTTGTGCTGGGCCAAGGACTTCAGGCGACCTCCGCCGAACCCGGTGATGCCTACGGTGGTCATCCCGTTGGTGTTGGCCCACTCCACGGCTTTGAGGATGTTCGGGCTATTTCCCGAGCCAGAGATCGCCAAAAGGGTGTCTCCGGGCGAGGCCAGGTTCTTCAGTTGTTCGATGAAGATCCGGTCGTACCCTTCATCATTTCCCCAGGCCATGATGCCGGCCGTGTTGTCGGTCAGGCTGAGCACCTTGAGCCGCTTCTGATTTTCGAAGTCGCGTAGGGTGCATTTGGCCAGATCTTCGCAGAGATGTGAGGCCGAGGAGCCCGATCCACCATTGCCGATGATGAAGACAAATCGACCGCTATGATAAGCGTCCTCGATGATCTGACTGACCTTCTCGATCTGTGCCAGATCCAGAGCCTCGATCTCCTGACAGACACGGGCCAGATAATCCCTGGCGTTCATCGACGATCCCAACATCGGGTATCCTCCCGCAAAGCCACATAACGTCGTCGATCTTCCGGATGGAGGCGTAATATACCCGCGAGATTACGGCCGATATACCCCGAAACTTGGGAGGATGCTCGCGACGGGTTCTGACGGAATTCGGAACTCTTCGCGAATCCTCGGATTCTTCCACCAAAATTCGACGGATCGCATCGCGAGACCGCACTAACGTATTCAGGTGGGGCTCTTGTACGTTGGCGGCTCACCACGAAACTCCCTGCTCGAGGCGATCCGATGCGACTGACGCTCCGTACCATGATCGCTTGGCTTGACGACAAGCTTTCACCACACGAAGTTCGCGAGATCGGGCAACAGGTGGCCGAGAGCCCCTTCGCGAAGGAACTCGTCCAGCGAGTCAAGAGAGTGACTCGCCAGCGGAGGCTTTCCGTACCCGGGGATAAGGGAGTTGAAGGTGTCGACCCGAATCTGGTCGCAAGCTACCTGGATAACGAACTCTCCCCGGAGAAAGTGTCCGAGTACGAGAAGCTTTGCTTGACCTCCGACGTGAATCTTGCCGAGGTCGCGAGCGTTCACCAGATCCTGAGCCTGATCGGTCAGAAAGCCAAGGTGCCCCCGGAGGCCAGATTGAGGATGTATCGCCTCATCAAGGGCCGAGAGGCCTCCGGTCACTCAGCGCCCTCGCGAAACCCTAAAGTCGAAAAGAATGGTCAAAAGGCGGCAGCAGCCGATCCAACCCTGGCCTGGTCGGCTGCCGCCCCCAAACATCGTCCGCTGATCGAACGATTCGGGCCGATCGCCCTGGTCTTGGGACTGATCGGGGTCCTGGCCGTTGCCGCGACATACACCCTTTCTCCCGAAGGAACCCCCCCCGAGGTCGCCCTGAACCAACCGGAGCCTCGGGAGGTCGCTCCGCTGCCGCTTCCGCAAGTCCCAGTCGAGCCGCCGGTCGAGAACCCCAGCGGGACCGAACCAAGGACAGACGAAGCTTCGACCCAGGTGATGGATGCTAGCGTCGAGGTACCCAAGGACGTCGACAAGCCGGATAGCTCCGAACCTGGCGTGATCGACTCGGTTCAGGGGCTGGTTCTTCGCCCATCAACCGATGGGAGCGGTTGGGACCGCGTCGAGCCGAAAGAGACGCTCAAGGAGGGCTCCCGCCTCCTCAATCTCGACCCGTTCAGGAACACGATCCGACTCGGTAAGTCGGAGGTCGAGCTGGTCGGCTCGACCGATGTTGTTGTGGACCAGCTCCTCGAAGATCAGCCCGCTCGGCTGGATTTGCGTCGAGGACGCATCTTGCTCCGTCCCTCCACCCCTCCCGCTACAATCTCCATGAAGTTCGATGACCAGAAAGTTGCCATCACCCCTCCCGACGGTGTTGCGGTCGGGATCGAGCGGACTCCGAGACTGCTGCCCGGACAGTCCGAACCGGTTCCCGCCCATGTCCGAATCTTCCTGCCCCAGGGCGAGGCAACACTGAAGGTGGACGATCGCGAGGAGAAACTGGAGGGTCCGGGCGAGATCACTCTTCAGATGTCCGGGCAGTTCACCGAACGCGGCCGACAGACTCCGCCTACCTGGGTGACCGAACAAGCTCCCTCGACCTTCGTCAAGGAAATCGGCGATCAGTTCGTCGCACTCTTACGCCCAGGGAGACCGATCCTCTCGGATCTCGTTGAGGCCATGGATGATCCTCAGAAAGATGTGAAGCGAATGGCGGTGGAGGCCCTCGGTTCCATCGGCGCGATGGAATTGGTGGTCACGGTCCTCGACCGCAAGGAAGATCCGGCCGTTCATCGGACGGTCGTTGAAGTCCTTCGGGCGGGATTGGCGCAGGGCGGTGAGACGGCGAAGGTCGTCCGAGAAGCCCTGGTCCGCCAGTATGGCGATTCCTGGGCTGCGATCTCCGAGCGTCTCATTATCGGCTTCAGTCCCGAAGAAGCCAAGGAAGAGGCGACGACCGAAAAGCTGGTGGAATACCTCACGGCTCCAAGCCGAGGGACACGCGAACTCGCCATCGACAATCTCAGGGCGGTGACGGGTCGAGACAGTCTGGAATACGACCCCGATTCGCCGGAAGGCAAGGGCCTGAAAGCCTGGCAGGACCTGATCCGCAAGAGTGAATCCAAGCCAGCCAGTGGGACCCCACGCTGAATATGATCCGGCCTAGAACCTGATCCAGAGGAGAGACTGCTTGAGCGGATCTTATCGAGAATATCGGACCGTGGCCGAGCGAGCCGCCGTCGAGGCGGGTCGGATCCTCCTGGACTCCTACGGTAAGGTCTCTGCTCGCGAGAAGGCGCCGGGAGATCTCGTAACCGAGGCCGATTCCGCCAGCCAGAGGAGGATTGCCCAGATTCTGGCCGAGGCCTTCCCCGATCATACCCTGCTTGCCGAGGAAGACGGGGTCGTACCCGACCCGGATAATCTATGGCGATGGGTGGTCGACCCGCTCGATGGAACCGTGAATTTCGCCCATAATTTCCCGTTCTGGTGCGTCTCCATCGCCCTCGAACACGCCGGCGAACTGGTCGTCGGCGTCATCCATAACCCGTTGACCGGTCAAACGTTTGCCGGATCGAAAGGGGAGGGAGCCGAGGTCGATGGCAGATCACTTCGGGTCTCCAAGGCCACCGGCCTCCACGAATCACTGATCTCGACCGGTTGGCCGACTCCCTTCGAGTCCGACGCGGATCGGACGATCGAGCATGCCAGACGGATGTCGACCGGCACTCATTCGATCCGGCGGACCGGCTCCACGGCGCTCAACCTGGCCTACGTGGCTTCGGGAGCCTTCGACGTCTTCTACGCTACCTCGATCCATCCCTGGGACGTGGCGGCCGGGGTGGTCCTGGTCCGCGAGGCGGGAGGAACTGTCACTTTGCTCGATGGGCTGTCGTACGACATGTATCGCCGAGAACTGCTCGCATCGAACGGCAACGTCCATGCTTCAGCAGTCGAGGCCCTGAGAACTGCCGGACTCGACCCGCAATGAGTCCGCGATGTTGGCGATTGTAGCGCCGACGTGATAAGATGGGAAGGCTGTCGGACCGGCGACGCGGTCGGTCGGATGGGCTCGAATCGTGCCCTTCCTCTTCGATTGGTCTTCACCCGAGGTCCAGAACGTTGAGGGAACTCCGGCTTTACTCCTCGATTTTCACCCTGGCACTGGTGGGGGCGATCGCCCTGACGGGCCAAGCGGCGCAAGAACCGAGAATTCCCGTCGGACCTGTCGGAGATTCGGACGAATCTCGCATCCCGATCTTCCTGAATGCTCCCTCGGATCTGGCCGAGTTCTGGAAGATGCTGGCTCGTCCCGACTTCGTGATCCTCAATGGCGATCAATATCGGAAGCTCCAGGGAGCAGCCCCGCAAGCCAAGCCGAGAGTAGATCCTTCCGGCGGAGCAATCGAATCGGTCGAGGTTTCGGGCGATGGCGATGGTGATTGGGCTCGGCTCGCGATTTCGCTGAAAGTCTCAAGCGCCCGCGATGGACCGAGCTGGACGCCGATCCGGCTGGATGGACTCAATCTTACGGAGGTCCGAGAGGGATCGAAGGAATTGCCGACGCGCATCGGCGAGGGGCGATCCTGGGAGATCGAGTTGCCGGGTCGGGGTGACCACACGGTCGAAATCCATTTACTCGCACCGATTCGGTCGACCTCCGAGGGGCGACGGCTCGACCTTTCGATTCCCCTGGCCGCTTCGACGCGGTTCGACCTCAAATTCCCGACCAAGATCAGCGATGCTAATACCGGGACCAACGAGCCGGTGGTCGTTGCTCCAGGGGTAGGTGAGAGTGGTTCCCGACTCGAAGCCCGGCTGAGCCCAAGGCCCCGGATCGAGCTGACATGGCGGGAGCGGGCCGACCCGGCCGTGACGCTCCCCGCTTTGCTCTCGGCCCAGGGCGAGATCGCGATGGATGTTGAACGGGGAGCCATCCGGACTCGAAGCTCCTGGATCCTCGGAGCCATTCGAGGTGTCGACTCCCAGATATCGATCGGCCTGGACTCCAATGAGGAGGTTCTGGACGTCGAGCTTGACGAGCGAGCGGTCCTGTTCGAGGTCCGGCCGAGTGGGGCTCGATCGGTCCTCTCCATCCCCCTCGCCGATCCCTTACGGGCCAATATCACGCGTTCGCTGGTGATCAACACGCGGAGACCGATCGAGTCGGGTGGCTCGACCCGTGTGTCGATCCAGGGGTACGCCTTCGAGCATGCCAAGGTCCAGACCGGCGTCCTGGCGATCGTGCGGAGCGGCCCAATTTTCCTCAACCCGAGTCCCGGTCGGGCCCTCCGGAGGATCGACCCGAGGACGGAGCTTCCCGAGACACTCCGGGCTCGTCCCGATACCGCCCTGGCGTTCGAGTTTAATGATCAGCCGTTCGATCTGGGTTTGGTGGTCGAACCCGCCCCTCCTCGCCTCCTCGTCGAGAATCGATCGACCATTGCGCTCGACCCCAGGTCAGCCCGAATCGATACGCTACTCACCTGCCGGACCTCACAAGGCCGGACCTTCGAACTGGCCGTGCTCTTGCCCGAGAATCTGGCTTTCGAAGGGGCCGGCCCTCCCGAGGTGGTTGCCTCGGCACAGGTGGTCCCCTTGAGGCCGAAGGAAGGGGGAGAGGAAGGTGCGGAAGTCGCCAGGATCCTCACCATCACCCTGAGCCTCCAGGCCCGCGAAGCCGAATCATTCGTGGTTCAGTTGAAAGGGCGTTACGCGATTGACGCATCCAAACCCGTGGCCATCCCACTGTTTCAGCCGATGGCCGACTCGACGATCGGGAGCCGATTTGCCCTGGTCTCCGAGCGCAACGTCCTGGCCGAGCTGGCCGAGGCTGGAGATTCAACTTCTCCGTTCCGGGTCGATTGGGATGCGTCCTCGATCGACTGGACCTGGCCGGGTCGGAAGCCAGGCCCTGAACTCGGCCTGCTCTGGCTTAGGTCGGATGCGGCCCCTCGATCTCTCCCACTCAAGCTGACCATCCGACCCCGGTCGATCCGCCATGAATCCACCACCACTGCGACCTTTGAACGAAGGTGGGTCGAGGTCTTGGACGAGGTTTCCGGGGAAGTTTCATTCGGGTCGGTCAATCGGCTCGACATCGCCCTTCCGCCCGAGGTACCCGCTCGATGGGATGTCGAAGGGGTGGATCTCGCGGGCCGGGAAGCGATCGGACAGGACCCCGATGGGACTCGTCGTTATCGCCTCAAGTTCGCTCGCGACTACTCCGAATCGTTTCGACTCCGGATTCGTTACCGAATTCCCTTTCCCGAGCCTTTGGCCGCAGGGCATTCCATTCGGACACAGCTGGGACCGATCCGCGTCCTGGAGGGAACGACGATCGGGCAGAATTTCCGAGCGTTGTCCGATCCCGGGATCGAGTTGGTGAGCGACCCGAAGGGTTGGTCGGTCTCATCATTGACGGAACCGATTGCCGAACCCGGGCCAACACTCCGAATCACGCTCCATCGGCCCGAAGACAAGCCCGGCCCGGTCGCGATCGAGGCTCGGCTCGGCCCGCAGCTCGCCTTGCCGAACCTGGTCGTTTCCCGACTCTGGCTCCGGACGACCCAACGGCCTGAAGGCGATCTGGCGACCATGGCCTCGTTCTGGATCGTGAGCCGGGAAGGTTCGATGTCGCTCGCCCTTCCTCCGGGCGCTCGATGGATCCGTTCTCGAATCGGGGGACGGGAGGTCGCCGAGGGGATGGTCGAAGGCGTCGGCGAGGACGAATACAAACTCCTTTTCCCGACCACGACGCCGGCCGGCCCCGTGTTGGTCGTGGTGGAGTACGAAGTTCCCGCCGCCAAGGCGACCCGGTCCTGGCTTCCCCCCAGGGTCCTTGATGGCGGGGTGATTCAGCAGTCGGTCTGGGAAGTTCGCCTGATTGGCAGTCGCGCGGGGATCGGGACGCCTCCCGGATGGGTCGAGGAGAACGAGTGGTACTGGGAAAGCTTCCTTTACCGTCGGAGGCCCTGGAGGAGCCCTGCGGAATTGATGTCATGGATCAATGGAGGGAACTCTCGCCTGACCTCGGTTGATTTTGTCGACGGGGATGATCCGGTCGGGCGTCATAGTTATCTGTTCGGGCGGTCGGGACCACCCATGGCCTTGTCCTTCGCGGTGTTCTCTCGATTTGCGTTGGTGCTCATTTGCTCGGGCCCGATCCTCCTGGCCGGTCTGCTCGTCCTGGCTCGAAAGCCACCCCCCCGGCTCGTCGGGGGCATCGCCCTTTCACTGACCCTGGGAATCGCCGCGTTCGCCGAAGGGAGCTTCACGATCCCCATGGCTCAATCCGCCCTCCCGGGTCTGGCCCTCTGGATCGGGGCGTTGGTGATCAACGGAGTCCTGGAGCGTCGCGATCGCGGCCTCGGGGCGGTCGTCTCCAGCCGTGAAGGGAACGTTCCCCCATCCGGATTCTCGGTCGAGGCTTCACCGGGCCTTGGTTCGGACGACTCGACGGCCATCCGAGTGAGGCCGCCGACCCCTTCGGCCATCTCCACGGCCGACCATATCGTCCTCACTCGAATCGCCGGACGCCCGGCCGACGAAGCCTCGACGACCGGACCAAGGGATCCCCGATGATCGGCCCTTTCCGACAGACCGGGGCGGAGTTCCCAACTCGGATATCGCTCGCAAGATGCTGGATTGGCCTGGTGATGATCGCCGGCCTGGGAGCTGGCTCGCCGGATGTGGTGAGGGTCCGCGTCCCCTCCTCCAAGGTCGAAAACTGGTTTCCTGCCGGGTCCAACCTCCAGGTACTGACCCCCGAGCATTTCGAACAATTAGTCCGGGAGGCCGACGACCCGAGGAAGAGCACCCGATCCCCTCGGATCCTCCGCGCGACCCATTCGGCCCGATGGGAGTCGGGAACGCTGATCGGTCGATCGGAACTGGAGATCGAGCCGCCCGGGGCCGCAGCCCGTTCGCTGGTCCTCCTGGAACCGTGGTCACCCGCCCTGCCCAGGCTGGCGGTCGTCGGAGGTCAAGCTCGACAGACCGAGGATGGAAAACTCGTCATCAAGCTCGCTCCGGAGAGCTCGGGGAGAGTCGCGATCGACTGGCAGTTGCGAGCCAGGACCGGATCGAGCGGAAGGGCTTTCTCGCTGGTCCTGCCGGAACTCGCGTTGTCTACCCTGACCGTCGAGTTGCCGCCCAACCTCGTCCCGGAAGGGCTACCAGGGGCCTGGATCGGCCCTACCTCGGCACCGGGAGATGGCACGACTTCCTGGAAATTGGCGTCGGCCACCGGGCGAATTCCGCTCCGTCTTCGAGATCGGACCGAGGACGGCTCGGATACGAATTCACCTCGGCTCTGGCTCGAAGGGACGACTCAGATCGATCTGGACGCGGCGACGATCAACTGGCAGGCAGACTGGAAGCTGGAAGAGTCCCCGGGAGCCCCGCCTCGACTGACGATCGAACTCGATCCTGGTATCGAGCTGGTTGATGTCGTCGGTCCACGAGTCGCTTCGTTTCGAGTCGAGCCGGGATCCTCGCCACAGCGAGTCTCGATCCGACTCGGTGGCGAGGCAATCGGTCCCTCGCCCCTGACGATCCGAGCCATCTGCCAGATCCCCGCCGAAGGAGTCTGGGCGGTCCCCTCGGCCCGGCCGATCGACGCCGTCTGGACCGGCGGACGGACCATCATCCGGCTCGATCCGGGCCGGGTCCTTCGAGGATGTGTCGAGAAATCCGCCCGAAGGGTCGTCTCACGCTCCGCCGAATCCTCGAAATCCCAGACGCTCGTCTTCGAGCCCGGCGGAGAACCGGGCCCTCTGGCGGAACTCACATTCCGACAAGCCTCGGCGGATGCCACGTTCGTGGTCCGAGGCCATCTGAAGTTGGGAGAAGATCTCCCCAGATTCTCCGCCGCGCTCACCTGGACGACCGAGAAGGGACGGCTCCTGAGGTATGCCGTCGACCTTCCGCCCGGGTGGATTACCGATCGAGTGGCCACGTCCTCGGG
This sequence comes from Tundrisphaera lichenicola, assembly GCF_051175385.1. Taxonomy (GTDB): domain Bacteria; phylum Planctomycetota; class Planctomycetia; order Isosphaerales; family Isosphaeraceae; genus Tundrisphaera; species Tundrisphaera lichenicola. The sequence goes on from NZ_CP195106.1 coordinate 1,746,697, forward strand.
GGAGGCGGTGGCCTGGCACGCGGATGAGCTATCGGGGGGCGGCCACCGAATACAGATGATTCCCCCGGCTTTCGTCGGGGAGGCCCGATCCCTGACCTTGAACCTGACGGCTTCGGCCCAGGGGTTGGGCTCGACGGGGCCTCTCGACCTTCCCCGCGTTCGTCCCGCACCGATGAGCGGCCGAGTCGTCGATGAAATCTGGGTCGCGACCTCCCCTCCTGGTTTCTCGGTCCGACCGATTCTGGGAAGAGGACTCGCATGGATCGATCCTCCCGAGCCCGTTTCAGACCACACTAACGTCCTGCCCTGGGCGGGTATGGATCTCGGCACCGCACTGGCCTGGCGATGGTTGGTGGACGATGCCGAGGCTCGCGTGATCCGAGCACGGGATCGAGAAAAGCCGGGAGCCCAGGTCCGGCTCGATGCCTCGGTGGTCCGAAATCGGCTACGGCTCCACTGGACCCTCTCGCTGGATGAACTGGACGATGCAGCCACCTCGATCCCGATTCATCTCAGCGAACCGCTCGAAGTCCCGATCCGGTGGAAACTGATCGACTCCAGCGGATCGACGATCGAGTCGCACGCGATCGACGAGACCCGACGTGCCTCCCTGAGATTACCGACCTCGGGCCTGTCACTGGAGCTTGATCTGGCACGTCCCCGGCAAGGTCGAATCGTTCTCGAGGCCGAGTCCGAGCTTCCCTGGAACGGAAAGGGACGGATACCCCTGCTTGCTCCGGTCGATTCGTACCGGACTCGGGGACTTGTGGCGATCCAGGTCGAGGACACCGTCCGACTTCGGGTTGAACCTTCCGGTCCCACTCCGGTCGACCTCTTCGAGAGGCCCTCGGACATGCCCGCGGTCAACGCCTGGCCGGTGGATCGACGTGCCTTGATGTTCAGTTATAACAAATCCTCGGGCTCTCTCTTCGTGGAGACGACCCCCGGTAATCTCGGGCCGACCGGCGGATTGATCCGCGAGGCTTGCCTGAGGACCCAGGTCCATCCCGCCGTCGGGCTCCGGCATCGGTTGACACTTCGGGTCGCCGTCGACACCGCTCGCGATCTCGTCCTATCGATGCCCGAGGGGGCTGAGGTCGACCGGATCCGTCGCGACGGCCAGAGGATCGAGGCGATTCCCGACGGTCGATCGTTCCGGATCGCCCTGCCCGAGTCGAACCCGGGTCGGCACCTCGTCACGGTCACGATTGAATATCGATCGGGGATGGATTCATCCTCGAAACTCGACCCTTCTCGATTGCTACCGACTTGCTCACTCGCCTGCAACTCGTTCGTCTGGGAACTCGACGCGCCGGAACCGTGGAAGATCCGTTCGGACTCTCCTGATCTCCGGGATTCGGATCCGCGGCCGGCACGAACTTGGCTCGAAAACTTGCTGGGTTTCCAGACCGATCCCCGCGCACTCTTCGGGATTCCGGTCCGGTCGATCGGGGGAAAACTCCCCCCAGGTCAATTCGAGAAATTCACGGCCCGGACACTTGAAGGGGAATCGAACCTGGGTGATTGGCTGATCCGGCTCGACGCCGGTCCGTGGCCGATCGTCGTGGACCGATTCGCCTTGATCACGGCGGGCTGGGGTCCCAGCTCTCGGATCAACCTCGAATCGGGGGCGACGAGTGCCACGGCTTCGGTCGGATCGACGCTCAAAGCGATGGGACTGGTGGCCGTCCCCATCGGAGGGATGATCCTCATCACGAACGAGGCCGATGCCCCGATCTGGCAACCGGGGGGGAGGGGATGGGTCGAGGCGTGGATGGCCCCACTCCGACAGGCCTCGATGACCGGCGCCGATGCATCGGATCGCTTCCAATCGGCCTTCCGATGGCGGGGTGAACCCACCCCGAGGGCTCTCGGAGCCGGGGAAGTCTCCGACCGTTCGATCGGACGAAACGGCTGGCGGTTGCGCCGGTTCGTGGGAATCGGGTGGCCTTCGACGGGGGCATCGGTCACCTTGATCAACGAGCCATCCGAGGCGGCCCGGGGATGGATCCTCTCGATTGGATTCCTGGCGATCGGCTTCCTGGCCCGCCGACTTTCCCGAGGAATCCGAGCCCTGGGGCTGGCCATTGCCCTGAGCGTTACCGCTCTGGCGATCGCCTGGTCCTGGCCCGACCTCGGCCCCGGGCTGACCGGAGCCTTGAGAGGACTGCTGGCGATCCTGGCCTTCTGGCTCGGACAATTCCTTCGAGCGGCTGCCTCGCCCGACCCATCGGATCTCCAGCGGGCTCCCACCCTCTCGCGGAGTGGTTTTCTCGGACGCGTGGCGACTTCGCTGATGGCTCTGGGGACCGTCGGCCTTCTGGCGATCCCCAGCATCGCATCCCCTGAGCAGGATCATCCGATCCTGGCCCTCTTCCCATTCGACGGCCCCCCCGATCCATCGGTGAAGCCGGATCGAGTCGTGATGCTCCTCGAAGATCACGAGCGACTCCGAAATCTGGGCCAACTCGCGAAATTCGAGGCGTCGAACCGCGTCCTCCTGATCGCCTCCGACTACCGGGTGCGTCGAGAGGATCCCGCTTCGGCCATCGTGGAGTGTCGGCTTGATCTCGAAGTCGAGGGGGACGGACCAGCTTCATGGAGACTACCGATCGGATCGGCCCGAGACCTCTCGGCCGAGGTCGACTCTCGACCGACACCGATCACCATCACCAAGGAAGGGGAAATCGCGACGATCCCGATTTCCGGACCGGGAGTTCACACCATTCGGGTCTTGGGCACGGTCTCGCTGAGCGCCATCGGGCAAGGAGGCGAGCGGCTTCGGCACCCCATCGTCCCATCGGCCTTCGCGGGGGTCGAGGTGGCGCGTGATGTCCAGGGCCACTGGGTCGAGGTTCCGGACGCCCTGGGTCGAGTGGAAGTCGGAGCGGGCGGGGTTCAAGGGACGCTCGGGCCGGTAGAGACGCTGGAAGTCCGCTGGTTCGCCACGGATCGCCCCCAGGCGGGGGGGATCCGGGGGCCGGTCGAGGCCACGATGCTCTGGGATACCCGTCCGGTGGGTGACCTCCTTCGGGTCCGGCTGACTCATTCCGACCCAGACGGGACTTCGACGATCCGGCTGGCCCACGAGCCCGGCCTCTTGATCCGGCGGACCTCGATTCCCGGCTTGGTCGGGCTCCGCCGCGAAGGCACGAACGAACGGCCCGAATGGGTGGCTCAGATCGACCCTCCCTGGCCCAAGGACCTTCCCATCGAGTTCGAGTTTTGGAGGCCCGGCGATTCGTCGAAGGGTGTGCGTCGAATCCCGAGGATCGAGGTGCCCGACGCGAAACGATTCACCGGAGTGGTCGGATTTCGCAGGCCGGGCGATTGGTCAGGCCGACTCGAGCCAACCCTGGGACTGGACCCTTTCCCCGATTCGAGTTTCGTCCGGACCTGGGGTACGTTGCCTGACGACGGCCTGACCCTGGCGGGCTCGGTGAGGTTCGGCTCGACGTCGGCGCTCGCGGTCGCGACCGGGCCTCTGCCGCTTCGGCGGGCGATTCGATCCAAGGTCACGGTCGATCTCGAATCGGGACGCCTCAACGCCATGATCGAGGCCGTCCTATCCGATCGGCAGGGCCGGTCATTTGAACTCGAACTGGGCGTTCCGATCGATTTCCGCGTGATCCGGGTGGAGGCGGCCGGGCTGGTCGACTGGCAGCGATTGGCTCGCGACCGAATTCGAATCCAATTTGACGGTTCTGCGATCGCGGATCGATCCATACGGGTGCAGGGCTATTTGCCGGTCGCCGCCGAACCCGTTCTGGCAGAGGCTCGAAATTACCAGGCGAGGATCCCCTGGCCCGCATGGTCCGACTGTGCGAACGAAGCGGGATCCTTGATCATCTCGGGGCCGGTCCGGTTCCTCCTGGATGCCGGAGAGTGGGTGACCCCGGTCCTCCCATCCTCGATGGCTCCGGGGGATCCGAACGCCTCCTATCGGGCAACTTATCGGGTCGAGGAGCCGGGCGGCCTTGGAATGCTCCGTTGGCCCTCCCCCCGATCGCGAGTCATGGTTTCGGTCCGGAGCGACCTCACCATCGCCGCGAGTCAGGTCACCTGGACGGCGGTTGTCGACTGCGAGGTGAGTGGCGGGCCCGCGGAAGCCCTGGCCTGGAACCTCCCTTCGGAGTGGGCCGAGACGAGTCAATTGGAGATCGACGGTCGCCCGATCGTGCCTTCGGCCGAAGTTCGAGGCAAGGTCACGACCTGGCGGATCCAGCCGGAATCGCCGATCTGGCGCCGGGCCAGGATGGTAATCCGATCGCGGATCGCACTGGACCCGGAACGTCCGATCATTTTTCCCGAGGTCGCCCCACTGGCGGTACCGGGCAGGGGCTCGCTGGGCCGCTACGACCTGGCCATCGCGAACGTCTCGGGCCGACCGATCGAGGTTGCTGGTTCTCCCGGCCTTCAGGCGATCGACGTCTCTCAATATCGGTCGGACGAATCTCCCGCACCCCCCGGATCGATCGATCGGGCGTATCGCGTCACGGGCGAGCGCTGGACGCTCAAAATCACGGTGGGCGGCGATCGCCGGGGCGGTGGAGGACCACTCGGCGAGACGACCCGGGTCGAATCGGCTCGACTTCACGGGGTCATGGGACTTGCAAGCGGGCTCGAAGGGCAGGCCATCTACCATCTCTGCCCGCGACCGGGTCCTCACCTTGCATTGAGACTTCCCGAGTCCTCGGATCTACCCTGGGCCTCGGTCGATGGGAAGGTTGCTCCGATACTCATCGACGGTCCGGGCCGATGGCTGGTCGTCCTCCGCGAGCGGAATGCTCGTCGAGTCGAATTGAGCTGGACGACTCGACCAGGCCCGGCAAGCCGCGATACTTCGCCGGAGGCCGTCGTTTGGCCCTCGATCGAACAGCAGAACGTACCCACCTCGATCCGGCTGGATCTGCCCCGATTGCTCGGGGACGCGGGCCTCTCCGAGGGAATCAAGCGTGTTTCGTGGATGGAGGACTCGATCAAGGGCGTCGAGCAACTCGCAGAACGGATCTCTAATTCTTTCGCCGATTTCGATCGCGGTTCGCCCTCGCAACGCCGCGATGTCCTCCGGGACATCGTCGATTTCGAACTGTCCATTCGTTCGATTTTCAGGAACTCCGATGTCCAACCTGGAGTCAAGGATCAAGCCGACCATCGACTGGAGGCGGCTCGTGGTCTGATCCTGGAATCGAGCCAACTCGCCGGGCTCGAAGGGCTCGTCATCGAGGCCCGCGGCAAGGTCGGCCTGGAGCCCGTCACCCCGAATTCGCCGATCGAGGATCAGCTCGAATTGGTCGAACCGAACCGGGTCCGGAGAGTCGGGATCCCCTCCTTCTATCAGCAGAATTCGATAGGTGGGACCAAGCCTGGCACGATCAAGTGGCCTACGCCCCTGGACGGGCTGGCACGTCACTCGATCGAATCGTGGTTCATCGGTTCGATCGGGCTGATCCTGGCCATCGGATCTGCAATCCTGATCCTTCGCCCGATCTCAGGTCTCGGGCGGGCCGGGATGGCTGGTCTCGCCACGCTTGGGCTGATCGCCCTCTTGCTCGAACCTCTGGGGGTAGGACTCGCGATCGCGATCGGTGGCCTGGGTCGTTGGCTCGATTAATGGGTTTGGAGGCGATTATTCCCCGAGCCAGAGACGCAAGGAGCCCGCCGTCCCGAATGGATGGCGGGCTCCTGGAGCCAGGCTCCGGTCGAATCAGGCGAAAAGCTGGGGGATGGGCGCCCCACCATCGACGACCTTGATAGGACGACCGCGAGGGGTGGTGTATTGGGTCGCCACGTCGATTCCCATCCCCTTGGACATCGAAGCAATCAGATCCATCACCCCGACGGGCTGGTCGATGACGTCGACCCCGTCCTTGTCGGTGGCCCCGATGGTCTGCCCTCCCTTGAGGCCCCCTCCGCCCATGACGACCGACCAGCTTCGAGGCCAATGGTCTCGACCGCCATTCTGGTTGATCTTGGGAGTTCTCCCGAATTCGCCCATCCAGACGACCATGGTCTTCTCAAGGAGTCCGCTCTGGGCCAGGTCCGCGACCAGCGACCCCATCCCCTTGTCGAGTTGCGGTTGGAGGGTATTGGATAGCGTGTTGAAGGCGTCGGCGTGAGTGTCCCAACCGCCGAGCGAGACCTCGACATAGGTGACCCCCCGCTCGATCAGGCGACGGGCCATCAAACATCCCGCGCCGAAGGTGCCCCGGCCATAGGCGTCACGGACAGCATCCTTCTCGCGATCGAGCCGAAAGGCATCGGCATACTGGGACGTCATCATTCGGAAAGTCTTGGCGTAAACCGCCTTGTGGTCGGAAGCGAACGAACCACGCTTCTGGGCCACGAAATTATCTTCGGTCATGCCGAGCATCTGGACCCGCCGACGCATCCGCATTTCGTTGATGTCTTTGGGCGGATCGAGATTGGCGATCTTTTCGTTGGGGTTATTCACGACGAACGGGGAATGCGCCATCCCGAGGAAGCCGGCCCCCTCGCTGGGCCGATTGATCGAGATGCAGTGAGGGAGGTCGAAGTTCTCGAGCCGCTCGCCCAGCTCGTAAGAGCAGACCGAACCGAACGAGGGGTGCACGACGGTCGGGTTGGGTGCATATCCCGTGTGCATCATATATTCGCCTCGGTCGTGATTCCCCTCCTTCGAATTGAGGGAGCGGATCACGCTGAGGTGCTTCATTTGACCGGCGATGGTGGGCAAGTGCTCGCTGATCATCACGCCGGGCGCGGATGTGGCGATCGGCTTGAATTCGCCACCGTTCTTCTCGCTGTCGGGCTTGAGATCCCAGGTATCCAGATGGCTGGGGCCGCCGCTCATCCAGAGCACGATCATGCTCTTGTTTTGCTTGCGGAGTTGCTGGGCATTGGCCCGGAGCGCCCCGGCGAATTGCATGGCCGGGACGGCCAGGGCCGTGGTGGCCATGTGGCCGAGGAAATGACGGCGAGACATGCCGCCGGGAACCACCAAGCGATCGGACATCGGTCGATACCCCTATGCCTCTCGGGCGAGGCAGCCCTGGGGATCGACGCCCTCAGGCGAGGTCCCCGACTACCGATCAACGGTTGAGTACGAATTCGTTCGAGTTCAGCAAGGACCAGAACATGTCTTCCATCACCCCGATCGTGTCCGGGTAGTTCACGAGGAAGTGACGAGCGGCCTCACGTTCACGCCCCGTCGGCCTGCGGCTCAAGGCGGCCAGATAGAGCGTGTCCACAACGTAGGACTCGAATGAGCCTTTTTTCTGAAGCCGGGCCTGATCCAGGAGGTCGGCCAGGAAGCTCCCCGACCGGCCGCCGACCGCCTTCTCCATGAGTTCGCCGTTCATCATCATCAGGGCCTGGGGGATCGTCCCCTGGAAGCTTGATGATTCCTCCCCTTCATCCTTGGCGAAGGCGAACTGGAACTGCCTCATCCAGCGATCCCGACGGTCCGCCTGATCGGCCCCCGCGGTCTTGTGGGCGGCGGTGGCCACGATCAGGGAATCGAAGAGTTGCTCGGGGGTCATCGGCTTCAGATTCATGTGACTGAAGAGAGTCTCGTCCTTATCATTATCCTTGGTCGTCGCGCTGGTCAGATTATAGGCCTCGCTATTCATGATCCATCGGATCAACATCTTGGTGTCGTAGCCGCTCGACTGGAAATTTCGGGCGAGTTCGTCGAGCAATTCCGGCTGGCTCGGCAAGTTGTGAGCCCCGAAATCATCGACGGGCTGGACGAATCCACGACCGAGAAAGTGTCCCCACATCCGGTTGACATACGCCTTCGCCAACGCCTCGTTCGACGGTTCGGTGATGAATCGGGCCAGGGCCTCCCGTCGATCGACATCCTTGTTCTGGCTGATCTTGCGACCATCCAGGAAGGTGGGAAAGGCGATCCGGAGTTGGGCGTCGCGACGCTCGTATGACGAATATTGATCGGTCGGCTCATCGAACAGTTCGTAATGATCGAGAGTCACCGTACCCGCCGCATTGGTCGTCTGGACGGGTTCGCTTCTCAGCCCCTTGTAGAACGCGTTGATCCCCCAGAAGTCCGCCTGCTTCCAATCATTAGAAGGGTGGTCGTGACACTGAGTACACTGGATCTGCTGACCGAGGAAGACACGCGTGGTGATCGAGGTCAGGTTGATCGCGCCGTCGCCCATGTGGGCGAGTGAGAAATTGACCGCGCCATTTTCCTTATTGGAACCCTTCGCGTCGATCAGATCGAAGGCCATCTCATTCCACGGCCGGTTTTCATTGAATTGACGCCGCAGCCAGTTCGTGAGTGCCTGGGGGTCGACTTCGCGTGCCTGATCTTTGCGACCCAGAAGAATCACTTTCCAGATCGTGGCAAAATTCTTGGGGTAGTCGGGGTGCACAAGCAGGTATTCGACCAGTTTGGCCCGTTTGCCGGCTTCCTTACTCCTCAGAAACCCATTCGCTTCGCTGATATTGGGAATACGACCCAGCAAATCGAGATAAGCCCGACGGAGAAATTCCTCATCGGACGCCACCCTCGACGGCTTGATGCTGAACTCCGCCCAGGATTCCCGGAGTTTTTCATCGATGAAGTCGAGGCGAGCTCCGGTTGTCCGGGTCGGCTTCGGCTGGGGATCATCGGCAAGGGAAGGGTGAGCCACAGCCAGGGCGAGCAGGCTCCAGAGAGCGAACGTCTGAACGGGACGCCACCGGCGACGTTGCAGCATCATCCAACTCCTTGGTAAGGCTCAATCTTCGAGAGAGGGGCGAGAGCGTCGAGCGGATGTCGAACTAAATCCGCCACTTTTAAAGCTACTTCACCGGTTCTCGGTTCGTAAAGTGATTTCACGCGACAAGGTGGATTTTGCATGCTTGATGACTGGGGGGGAATCAAGCTGGTATGCGCTGGTTCTACGCTCCGGAATCCGGCATGTGACACCGGAATTCCCGAAATAGCCCTTCGAATCCAATCGGTAGGCATGAACCTTGCCCTATTCGGACTTCGTACTTCCCCTCTTGCACCGAATCCGCCTAGATCTGATCCTGGAGGCGAGAATTCGGCGGTCTTGATTCGGCTCGTCGAAGCGATCGGATCGGAGAATGGACGTGCGGGAGGAGGGATGATGACGGGGCTCTTGCCCTTCCGCAGCCTCAATTCGGTGATGATCGTGACGTTGCATGTCGCGGTCGTTTCCTACGTCCTTCGGTCGTTCTTGAGTCCGAGCAACCTGACCGGGCCATCGATTGTCGTCTGGGTGCCGCTCTCGATCCTGGTGTCGCTTTTCCTGTCGATGCCGATGGGCCGGGCGGTCGCGGCGGCCTTTCCGTCGGGGGCCGAACCCCCGGAACGGGCCTGCCCGAGGTGCGTTCTTGGTGAATTGCGACCACTGGTCCGGTCTCGTGCTGGACTATTCGCCCCGGTTACCGGCTATCGTTGCTCAGGATGCGGGATCACCTTCAGACCTGTTGGCGAGGCCTTCGTCGAAGAGTCGAGGTTGGATCCAGGGATAACCTCGATCCCGGAGGGCGTCCATTTTCTCGCCGAGTCTCCCTCGACCGACGCGGACCGATCCGGAATCCGCTTCCTCGATAAATCGGCCGATTCCTCGAAGCAGGTCCCGGAGTCGGCGAACATACTCAGTCGGGAGGTGTCAGATCTCTGAACACGGTCGAGCAGATCAGTCCTCGGGGCGGGAAGGTTGAATCGCGATGGGAATCAAGGGTGAGTTTGCAGGGCCACTCGAGCGGGTCAGTCCCTACCAGTGGCGGATTCCCAGGTCCTATCGCGAGGACATGCGGGTCGACGGGCTGATCTTCGCCGACGACAACCTGATCGGTCAGATCCGGAAGGATCAAGGACCCGAGCAAGTCGCGAACGTGGCGACCCTTCCCGGTATCCAGAAGGCCAGCTTGGCCATGCCGGATATTCACTGGGGTTACGGGTTCGCCATCGGCGGAGTCGCCGCGACCGACCCCGAGCAAGGTGGAGTGATCTCGCCCGGAGGGGTGGGTTACGATATCAATTGCGGGGTCCGACTCCTCCGATCCGACCTGGAGTGGGCCGAGGTCAAGCCGAGGATTCGCGAGCTGGTCGACCAGCTCTTCCGTGACATCCCGACCGGCGTCGGTCAGTCGGGCCTTTACAAGTTCGAGAAGCCGAAGCTCGCCCGCCTGATGGAGCAGGGGTCCGCTTATGTCATCGAAAAGGGCTGGGGGACCGAGCGCGACCTGCTCTACACCGAGGCCGGCGGTCGACTCGACGGGGCGGACCCGGACCGGGTGAGCGACCGGGCCTTTGCCCGAGGCTTCGACCAGTGTGGGACCCTGGGATCGGGGAATCACTTCCTCGAAGTTCAGGTGGTCGACCGGGTCATCGACGAGGAAGCCGCCGGCGTCATGGGCCTTCGCGAGGGGCAGGTCACCGTCCTGATCCACTCGGGATCGCGAGGGCTCGGTTATCAGGTCTGCGACGATTACCTTTCGGTCTTCAGGGGAGCCCCCAAGCGTTATGGCTTCGAGCTACCCGACTCGCAGCTGGCCTGTGCCCCGGTCCGAAGTCCCGAGGGATCGGCCTATCTGGGGGCGATGAGGGCGGCGGCGAACTACGCCTGGTGCAATCGCCAGCTCCTGACGCACCAGGCCCGAGAAATCTTCGCCCGGGTCTTCGAGAGGCCTTGGGAATCGCTGGGGCTCGACCTGATCTACGACGTGGCCCACAACATCGCCAAATTCGAGGACCACGATGTCGGGGATGGCCTCATCAAGCAGGTCTGCGTCCACCGAAAAGGGGCAACCCGCGCGTTCCCTCCCGGGCATCCCGAGATCCCCGACCTTTATCGAAAGATTGGCCAACCGGTGATCATTCCCGGGAGCATGGGGACGGCCAGCTGGGTCCTGGCCGGTCAGCCGGGGAGTATGAAGGAATCATTCGGAACCAGCTGCCATGGGGCAGGTCGGATGATGAGCCGGACGGCGGCCGTGAAATTGGCCGCCGGCCGGAGGATCGATCGAGAACTCGACGCCCTGGGGATCATCGCCCGTGCCAGAGGGTTCAAGGGGCTCGCGGAGGAGCAACCCGCCGCCTACAAGGACGTCGACCAGGTGGTCGAGGTGGTGGACATGGCCGGGATTTCCAAGAAGGTCGCCCGGCTCCGTCCGGTTGGGGTTATCAAGGGCTAACCAAGTCGGCTCAGGAGAGCTGGGGGTAGATGGCCCCGCGGCCGAGCTTGAAGTAACCGAAAGTGACCCCCTGATTGATGTAATTCTTGATGTCGGATCGAACGAAGGTCTGGGTCGCCTGGATCGCTTCCTTGGCGGCCACTCCCTTCGGGTCGGTCCCGTAGAGAGGGGCGAGTCGCTCCTGAAGGCTAGGATAATTGATCAGGCTCGTGGTATCCGTGACCCCGGTCGACCCCAGGATCCGATTCTGGTAGATCGGGTAGAGGTTGACCCGACCGAATGGGACCTTACCCGAGACGCCTAGTAATTCCGAGGACAGCCGGTTTAAAGCCCGGTTGATCCTGATCTCGAACTGACCGAGGAGTTGGGTCTGGTCGGCTCCCGGCTTCACGCTCAGATGATTGTAACGCTGGAGTTGTTTCGCGTATTCGGAGCTGAAATGATTGAAAGCATCGGTGATCGCATAGCTGATTTGCGTCTCCGTATGCTTGGTCAGGATCAAGAACTTGGGGTTCACCTGGCTCGGCGGCGGGGTCACCAGCGTGAAGGGCATCTGGAAGGCCGTCATGACCATCCGTTCCTCGAGGGCGTCGACACCGACGGGTTGGAACTTTCGTGACTTCATGGCAAGTTAACTCCTGGATGATGAAAAAAGGTCAATGTTCTAACGATGGGTAATTTAGGTAAACAAGGCGCGTCGATGAAGTCAAGTGACTCGTCGATTTCGAATAGGTCTTGAGTCGTGGATGTGTCCTTCCTTGATCATCCCGTTCATCCCGATTCACGGGCGAGGATCATCCTTCGTGGAAGACTCAACGAATCATGATGAGTCGAGGCCTCGGCAGGAGAATGCGCCGGGCAGGCGGCCTCGTGATCTGGCATGGCTCCTTCTGGCAAGGGGGGGGACGCCACCTCGACAACGCGCGCGGACCCAGCAAGCCGATCGGGCGGGGTCCGAGCTTCATCGGAAGGTCCTCGACCGACTGGCGGCACTCGATCCGGAGCCCGAGGATCTGGAGGCGACTCTGATCCGGATCGTTCAGGAGTTCGGCGAACCGACCGGGCCCACCCGTGGCCTCTGCCTGGGCCTCTTGCACGAGTGGGAAGAATGCCGATACTCCCCCGGCGCATGGGCCTGGTTACTCTCCGAGGCGATCGAGGCCGCGGAAGTCGATCCACATCGTCGGAGGGGCCGTGGACCCGAGATCCTTCCTTGATCGGTTCGAGCGGCGGCCCGGTCCTCCCGCCGAATTGACCGCAGCCCTAGCGGATCTCGCCAAGCTTTCGCGAGATCGACCCGACCTCGCCGCGCCGTCGAAGAGTCTCGCGAGGATCCTCGAAATCGCTTTCCGGTCTCCGGATACCTCGGAGATCGGGACCATTGACGACGATCGGCTGATTCGAAACTGGTCCGATGGGATCCCGATCTTCCGCGTTCTCTCTCCCCAACTTGACAAGTCGGCGTTGCTCAGGCGAGTCGCGGGCCTCTCGGAGGCGATCGGTGGTGAGGGCGATTCCTCATTCCGCAAGGCGATCCGGAAAGGGCAGCTTGATCTCCCTTCGATGGTCTCAGAGGTCCTGTCCGGACGCCCCGAGGAGGTCACCCGACAAGCGTTCGCCATCGGCGTGGACGATCAATTCGCGGCCTCGCTCCTCCGCATGGCCTTGCTTCCGGCCCTGGCTCGCGTCTCGGTTGTCCTCGATCAGGCCCGACCCGAGGGGATCTGGGACCGGGGTGATTGCCCCCATTGCGGGAGCCGGCCTCTCCTGGCCGAATCGCGAGGGATCGAGCAGCGTCTCGTTTACCGATGCGGCCTTTGTGCGGCCGGATGGTCGGGGCAGAGGCTCCGCTGTCCTTCGTGCGGCGAATCGGACCCGAAGTCGTTAGGCTATTCTTTCGTCGAGGGGGAACAGGAGCGGCATCGGCTGGGACGGTGCGAGACCTGTTCATCCCACTGGAAAATCGTATCGACCCTGACTCCGCTCTCTGCACCGGGATTGCTGGTGGCCGATCTGGCGACATTCCACCTCGACGTCCTTGCCTCGGAGTCCTGATTGCCTGGTTTCGGTTTTGCCGTACCCCGAATCTAAAAAATCGCCCATAATCCGCCGACTCGGATGGACTCGAGTCCCGGCCCAGGAGGATTGGCGATGACGAAGGCCCCCCGGACCCGTTGGCCTCTTGGTTTCCTCGGGATGGTCGTCCTAGTCGGGCTGGCCGAGACCGTCATCGCGAGTCATCCCCTCCGGTTCTGCGAGACCGCCAGCCTGAGCTGGAGGCTCGCGTTCGAGGCGATTCCTCGCGAGGGGGCAAATTGCGAGATCGCGTGCCTGGGCGATAGCCTCGTCAAGATCGGCGTGATCCCCGAGGTGATCCGGGCCAAGACCGGGAAGTCGTCCTATAACTTCGCGATGGCACAGGCCCCGGCGCCCGCGACCTATTTCCTCCTTCGGCGGTTACTCGAATCGGGAGGGCATCCGTCCACGATCGTGGTCGACTTCAAGCCGAGTATCCTGACGGGAAGCCCCAAGCTTAGCCTCCGGCCCTGGCAGGAGGTCCTTACTCTCCGGGAGTCTCTCGAACTCGGGCGTGACTCGGGGAAGGAGACCCTCGCGATCGAGATTCTCCTGGGGCGGGCACTGGCCTCGATGCGTTATCGGCTCGAAATCCGAGAGGCGATCGTCGCGGCGTTCCGAGGAAATCCGGGCCCGACCGAGCAGACGAACCGGCTGGCCCTCCGGAACTGGGGGACGAATCGGGGAGCCCACCTCAACTCGCCTCGGACAGGCTTCGATGGCCAGGTCAGCGACGAACTGCACGGTAAGCTTCGTTCGGACGACTGGCGATGCCACAAGCTGAATGCCCTTTATATCAAGAAGCTGTTTGCCCTGGCCGAATCGCGAGGGATCGAGGTCTTCTGGGTGATGCCCCCACTCGCTCCGGCCCTTCAGGCCCGCCGAGAACGTTCGGGCTCCGACGCGGCGTATGTTGCGCTCGCTCGGTCGATGCAGGCTCGATATCCCAACCTGACCCTGGTCGATAGCCGAGGGGCCGGTTACGAGGACGCCGTTTTCGCCGATCACACCCACCTGAACGGCCGGGGGGCGATGTCGTTCAGCCACGAGCTGGCGGCCATCCTCGATCGACGGGACGAGCAGGCCCGATGGGTCGCCCTGCCGCGTTACCGCGATTGGCCGACCGATGTCCGGGCCGAGGATATCGACCAGTCGAGGATGGCGCTGAAGGCGCAGTCGGCCCTCCGCTGAGATCGGCGAACCGACCTCATCCCGCGACCCCGAGCCGGCTCCGATTCGATCCCAGGAGAGTCCTGGCCCGGCCTTCGAGCGTCGCGAATCGGTCTTCCCAGGTATGCCCCGACCCGACGAGATTCAGTCCGACCGCCCCGAGCTTGCGAGCCATCGACGGGTCGTCGATCAGGCTCCCCAGGGCTTCGGAGAGTCGCTCGAGATCGCCGAAGGGGACGAGCAGCCCGGCTTCACCGTGACGTACCACGTCGGGCACGCCTCCGGCGGCGGCGGCGACCACCGGCAGGCCATTCGCCCAGGCTTCGAGGAAGACAATCCCGTAGGAGTCCGTCCGGGAGGGCATCGAGAAGACGTCGATCGCCGCGAAGAAGTCGGGCCGGTCCGAAAGCGGGATCGGGCCGAGACGCTTCAGCCAGGGCATGCTCTTGGACGGTTGTTCGGCCAGGAACCGCTCGAAGTCGGGCGAGCTGGGACCGGCCAGAAGGAGCGAGATTGGGTTGTCGGCGGGCCTCGATCGATTCAAGCGGGCCACGGCGAGGACCAGGTCGTTCGTCCCCTTGTTGAGATCGAGCGTCGCGAGATGGCCGATCGCTGGCGACCCATCGGGGATGCCCAACTCTTCACGGAAGCGCTCTCGACGACCGCCCGTCACGTCGAGGTGCTCGACGGCCATCCCCAGCTTGAGAATTCGGGAGTCGGGAATTCCCCAGTCGCGAACGGCCCCGGCTTCCAGCTCGGTCTGGACGACGACGCAATCGGATGCGGCGAGCAGGCGGACCTGGTGAGGCCGAGTATAGGCCCGGTTGACCTGATCGCCGGGCGTGGCCAGGTGGAGGAAAGGCGTCAGCAGGAGCGGCGCACTGGCGGCCCTCGCGGTCAACAAGGCGGCATAAGAGAACACGGTGTAAGGGAATCCCACGGCGAAGACGGCGTCGTAATCCCCCCGGACCCGGCCGATTCCCGGCAGGATCGGCATGTACGAGGCGGCCACGCATCGGGTGGGCCAATGGGGTGCATAGCTCAGGAGCCGGCCGAAATAGCGCTGGAGCG
Organism: Tundrisphaera lichenicola; assembly: GCF_051175385.1. GTDB lineage: Bacteria > Planctomycetota > Planctomycetia > Isosphaerales > Isosphaeraceae > Tundrisphaera > Tundrisphaera lichenicola. Next base: position 1,762,165 of record NZ_CP195106.1, read on the forward strand.
GGAGGTGCTTGACCGCGAACCGACGGACGCGGGCCCCGTCGACGTGGGACTCCATCGGCCCTTCGACCCTCCGGCGGCCCCGGTTCGTGAAGTACCAGAGGTCGTGGGCATCGCTGGTGATGACGTCGACCTCGGCCCCCGATTCCACGAAACGACGGACCATCGCCCGCCCATAATTCTCGGCGCCGCCGACGCACGGGTGATAGCGATGAGTAAACCAGGCGATCCGCATCGGTCCGACCTCCTTGTCTTCAACGGTGAGTGTCACCCGTCTCGCGAACCGTTCCTTCCCGATCCGCCGGGCGGACCCGTACCGAGTCGAGCCTCAGGCTGTAAGGGGTTTTCGCATCGTCCAGCCGGTCGTCATGCCGTGTTGGCCGATCGTCTCCGTCGCTTTCCAGGATCAGGTCATGAAAGCCTGTCCCCAGCAAGATCGGTCCCGAATCGAGGTCGCTGCGGGTGCCGGGCTGGATCGTCCATCGTGCCAGCTCGTGTCCATCTTCGAGCAGACGGACGGACCGGGCCCGATGGAATGCCGAGACTCGCCCCAATTCCACCCGGATCGGTCGATCGGCGGTGGGATTGAAGAGGAAAAGTCTCGCCCTACGGAGAACCCCAAAGGACCCCGCAGAGGCTCCCCGCCCAGGACGCCAACCGCTTGCACAAAGCCAGGTGAGCCGACCCGGCGGCTCCAGACGATCGAAGTCATAGACCGAGACGGTATCGTCCTCGAAGGATCGTGCTCCGGCGAGGATCAACTCCATTCGCTCAATTCCGCCGACGAATTTCGGGTCGATGCCTCGATGGATCACGACGTTTTTTAGTCGGTGGGCCTTCAAATAGAGCCAGGCATAGTCCCGAGCATCGACCCCGAGGACGGGCCCGAATCGCTCCTCAGTCGCGTCTGAGAGATAGGTCGGGTCCTCCAGCCGTTTCGACCAGAAGGGGGAGGTCGAGACGATTTCCGAGTCAAATCCGACGTCGGTCAACCCAGGGTAGCCGGCCGTGGTCTTCAGCTTGTGGATCGACTGCCAGTAACCCCAGAGCGACGAGAAGACCTGGCCTTCGCTCGATCCGAACATCGGGACGTCAACCAGCGACGACTCGGGATCCTTCCCGGCCATTTCGAGGTAGATCGCCGGCATCGGGGGGATGTCGGCCGATGGAAACGGCGTCATCGAAAGGTCGAGCATCATGATCGCGATGCAGATCGGTAGTACGACTGGTCGGAAGGGCGTCCGTTTCAGTCGATCGAAGATGTCGCCTAACGCGGCCGAGACGGGGGCCACCGCGCAGACGGCTGCGAAGAGGTTGAACCGCGCCGGGACGCGAATCCACTGAAACGGCGGGAAGATCCCGTACAGCCATCCTGCGGGCAGTCCGAACCGACCGGTCCCCAGCCGGACCTCGGAGCCCCAGGAGAGCACCGTCATCAGGATCAGCGCGGACCACCAGAACCCGGCCCTAGCGAACTTGACGCGTCGGATGGCGGCATAGCCGAGAAGGGCCAGGGGCACGATCCCCAGATAGGACGAACATTCGCTCATCCGTGAGGCGTAGCCCGTCACTCCGAAGAGGTCCGGGCAGGTGAGTTGTCCCAATCGGTGACGGGGTGAGGGTAGAAAACTGCTCCAGATCGGGGCGCCCAGCGCATTGAACTCCGATCGGGGGCGCTTCATCGAATAACCGTGAAACGTCGCCCAGATCTGGCTGGAGAACAGGAGGAGCAGCCCCGGTAAGACCAGCATCGAAAATCCCACGAGCCAGGGAATCCGACTCGCCAACCAGGCTCGTCGTGCCGACCGTTCCGACGACCAGACCGCCCAGGTCACATACCAGGCCGATGGAAAGATGGCCAAAACGGCGAAGTAGGGGGCCCCTGCGACCATGAACAGATAAAGTCCTGCGGAGGCGATCAAACGCCCGGAATCGGGCCGGTCGAGGAATCGAATCCAGGAGATCAGGAAGATCGGGACCGCGCCCAGTTGCATCGTCTCCAGATGCCCGTGGGCGTGCATCATCATCGGCCCGCAAAGCATCAACCCGAGGCCCGCGACCCACGACGGACCCGCCTGGCGAGTGACCCACCAGGCCAGCAGACACCCGGCAAGTCCGGTCGAGACGAAGCCGTAGGTCCAGATGACCTGGAAGCAAGCCACGTCGTTCGAGGTGATCAGCCCCAGCGCCATGTAGAACGCGGTCTGAAGGTGCATGGTCGGGAAGTATCCGAGGGGAACACCCATCGGATAATGCAAGCCGGTCGTGAAGAATGGCGATCGGCCTTCCAGGAGACAGGCCCGACACCACTTCATGATCCAGAGATGTTCCAGGGGATCGGTCAACTCTCCCGGGATTGCCGAACCGATCGAGAGGACGACCGGGAACGTGGCCGCCGCGACGCAGATCAGGTAAGCGATCGTCGCCCATCCGATCGTCGACGCGGGGGGCCAACTCGAAGCGAGGGGCTCCCGCACCGGACCGATCGACTCGGCACGCGGGCCGTCGAGGATCGGAGCCCGAGCGGGGGTCATTGATTGGTTAGCGAGGCTCATTGTCGAGGGCCGGCCGCCGGAGCCTGGGCGGTCCGCTTTCCTCCCTCCGACCAGTCGAAGACCAGAACCTTGTCCTGCTCCCGGGTCGGAACTTCGGGATAGGTCGCGACCGGCGCTCGATCTCCGATCAACTGCCGGACCTGCTGGCAGTACTCCCAGGGACCTTTCAGGTGAGCCTCTCGGACGACGACGCGAGACAGCGACCTGTCTCCCATCGCCTCGATCAGATTGCCGAACGTGTAGCCTTTTCGCCCGGAATAGTAGAGCGACCAGCCCGTGAGGTCGACGACCCGCTCGCCTTCGGGGACGTTCGATTCCAGATAATCCGCGGCGCCCCGATAGCCCAGGAACCGATCATTCACCGGCGCACTCAGATCGGCGCGATAGTAGGAGACCAGCCCCGCGAAGATCAGGCCCCAGATCAGCGGACCTGCCGTATAACGACCATCGTCGCGCCCGACCCAGGTCCCGGGGATACTCACCATCCCCATCAGCCGGATCAGGCCGAAGGCCGCCGAGGCGATCAAGGGGAAGGCCAGGATCATCGAATGCCGAGGGGTGCAGTAACCGCTGGTCGCGTGGAGCCGGATCATCGCCAGGGCCCAGGCAATCATCACCGTCGCCAGGAAGACCCAAGGGCGGCTTCGCTCGCCCGGCGGCCACGAGAAGATCAGGCCCAGTAAGGCCAGAGGTAGCAGGGGAATCGTCACCGCGTCCCGGACCGCGAAGGCCATCGCTCGGGTGGCCTGCAAGTAGGTTTTCGCCGTCGACTGGTCGGGGTCTAGTGGGCGTTGACGCTCGACCGCAAGCGAGGCCGACTTCGGGGCCGTCCCGAGGACCCTCCCGACCGCCGGCTTGGTCGAGAGGCCTCCCTTGCTGGCGATGATCGGAGCGATCAGGCACGCCGGACCGATGACCAGGAAGGCCACCGCCGCCCACCACCGGGGCCAGTGGAGTCGGGTCGCACTCATCAAGGGGATGATACCGAGCGTGGCCACCATCGCGGCCGGGAGCAGGAGACCTTCGGGCCGGACCCAGTAGGCGAGGGCCGCGAATCCGACCGTCGGAGGGAGCCAGCCGAATGTCCCTTCCCTCAAGAATCGGAGCGACGTCCAGACTCCCATCGTGAAGAAGAGGAGGAACAGGCTCTCGCTCAGGGTATCCGAGAAGACGTGGCCGGTGAGGGGGACCAGGAACGAGAAAACGACCGCCAACCAGGCCGCCGATCCGCCGAACATCTCGGCCGCGACCAGGTAGAGGGGGATCACCAGCAAGATGCCCGCCAGGATCGAGGCCGCCTGGCCGGCATGCTGCCAGTCGATCGGAGTCGAGCCGCCCAGGACTCGGTGCATCCCGGCGATGGCCAGGGGGTAGGCGGGGTGGTCGATCGAGCGAAACAGTCCATCCAGCGTCGGACCGGTGTCGAGTCGGCGGGCCTGGTCGATGTACCGGAGCCCGTCCGCGAACAGGATCGCGGTGTTCTTCGCGGTCCAACCGAGCAGGGCCGCGACCAGGGCCATCAGCAAGAACACGCGGGCGATGTGCTTGGGGAGCGTCACGCGGGTCCATCCTTTCGAGGCTGGAGTCGCCGCAATCCGTGCGGCCTCCTTGGCTGGGCATTCGAGACGACCCGGAGGATCGGGGGTATTCCGGGTCCCGGAGGGCCCTCGATTTCATCCGTCGGGTTTTCTGCTTCTTCGGCAAGATCGAGGACGGCCCGCCCTCGGAGTTCCCCCCCCGATCGGAGCAGTCGGGCCACACGGACCACCGACTTCCACGATCGGACCTGGGCACTCTTCCCCCGGAGCCGGCTGATCATCCCCCGGATCCTCGCCTCGGTCTGGACGATCGAGCATAGTGCCGCGAACTGCCAGGTCGGGAGATGCTTCCGGAAGTAGAGGAGCTTGCTGTGCCGGGTGATGACCCGCATCTTGGGAGAAATCGCCCGATTTTGCAAGGGACGTAAATGGACGACCGCGACCGAAGGATCGTAATGGACCGCCCAGCCTCGATCCCAGGCCGATCGGCAGAGTGCCACTTCTTCATGGTAGAGGAAGAAATCCTCGTCCATGCCTCCCAACTCGTCCAGGAGCCGAGAATCGACCAGCAGGCAGGCCCCGGTGACCCAATCGACCGGCCCCGGCCGGAGCCGCCAATCGGGCTGGTATTTCCGCCGATCCCGTGGTATCAACTGCTCCCACGCGGTTCGGACCAGGCCGGGGAAGACCCCGACCGAGGGCTGTCTGGAGCCATCCGGGTTTTGCAAAGCGAACCCGATGATCCCCGTGCGATCCCGATCCCGCAAGGCGTTGATCCGTCGTTCGACCTGTTCCAGGAACCTCGACCCCGGCTCGATGTCGGGATTCAGGATCAGGAGCCATCGACCCCGGGCCAATCGCCATCCTTCGTTCACTCCCGCCGAGAAGCCTCCATTCTCGGATCGGACCACCACCCGGACCCCGTCCCTTGGTGAGAGCAGTTCCTCGGGGATCGGTTCGGGAGATGCATTATCGACGACGATGACCTCGGAGCGGCCCTTGATGATGTCGAGCGATTCGACCAGCCTCAGGACGTCGGGCCAGCTCCGATAATTGACGATCACGACCGAAAGGACGGGCCGAGGAGAGTCTGAAGACTTCTCAGGTTCCACGCAACCCGCCTCTCTCTGTCCCGACCCGCCGACTTTCGGCGAGATTCGTGCTTAAAACTAAGATCATCGGTCGGACCGTCCGATGGTAGACCTTGAAGGATTCCGGAGGGCTTCGCCAAGGATGGTCAAGCCGCTCACCAACCTGTTCCGATATGGCTCGAGATCCGGCCCCCAGTTCGGGCCGATCTCGACACCGATGGATCGGTGGACATCCATGCAGACATCAACGTCGTCGCCCGAACCCGATCGGAATTCCCCGAGTCGACGCCGCCTCTTGATTCTAGGCGATCGCCGTGCCGGTCGGCGCGTGGCTCGTTGCCTGAACGAAGGCTCGTGGGCCGGCCTGATGGTCGTCGGCTTCATCGACGCGGGTCACGAGGGCTATTCGGGAAGGGTCCACAAGGGACGCCAGCTGGCCCTGCATCCGCAGTCCGACCCGGTCCCGGTCCTCGGGCAGGTCGACCGACTGGCCGAATGGGTGGACCGCGTCGGCGCGACCGATCTCGTCGTCACCCTCTCGGGACGCCCGGCCAACCGGGTCCGACCGCAGGTCGCCCATCTCAATTCCTCCGACGTGAAGGTCCACTGGGTCGACCGGGACGGTTCTCGATCGCGGACGAGCCGTCCCGCGGAACCGCCCGACCGTCACAAGCCCCCGTGGCCCTGGCGGGGTGACCGGCTGGCCAAGCGCGCGATGGACGTGTTCGGGGCCTCGATTGGCCTGATGCTGCTGGCCCCCCTGTTCGCCGTGGTCGCCCTGGTGATCCTGGCGACCTCCGGACGTCCGATCTTCTACACTCAGGAGCGGATCGGGCAGGGGGGGCGCCGTTTCCGGATCATCAAGTTCCGGAGCATGCGACGCGACGCCGAGGGATCGACCGGGCCGATCTGGGCGTCCAATCACGACGACCGATGCACCGGGATCGGCGATTGGCTCCGGCACACGAACATCGACGAACTCCCCCAACTCTTCAACGTCCTGATCGGTCAGATGAGCCTGGTCGGCCCCCGCCCCGAGAGGCCGGTCTTCGTCGACACCTTCAAGGCGGCCATGCCCGACTACGACCTTCGTCACGCCGTCCCGGGCGGTATGACCGGCTGGGCCCAGGTCCACGGCTGGCGAGGCCGGACCTCGCTCCGGAAACGGCTGCAATACGACCTGGATTACATCCACCGTTGGACCTTCCTATTCGACTTCAAGGTGCTGATCATGACGGTCCAGCACGTCTTCTGGCGCAAGACGAACTGGGCTCCCCCGAGACAGAGGCGGGAGGCCGGACGTTGAACCGCCCGGTCTGCTCGGTGGTCATCCCCACCTATAATGGCCGACACCTGCTCTCGACCTGCCTGGCCAGCATTCGTCGCCATCAGCCGGCCGGAGCGGAAATCGAGGTCGTCGTCGCCGACGACGCTTCCTCCGACGATACCCGCGAATGGCTGAGGGAAGCCCACCCGGACGTCGTATTCGTCCAGCTCGAGCGTAACGCGGGATTCTGCGGTGCGGCCAACGCGGGCATCGCGGCGGCTCGCGGTGAGTTCATCCAGCTCCTGAACAACGACACCGAGGTCGAGGCCGGTTGGATCGAGGCAGGGCTGGCCCCCTTCGTCGACCCGAGGGTTGGCTCGGTGGCCCCGCTGGTCCTGGTTCGATCCGACCCGGGACGGGTCGATTCGGCGGGGGATTCTTACGCCGCGTTCGGATGGCCGAGCAAGCGGGGGCATGGCCAGGAGACCAGGCTATGGGCCGACCGGCCATCCGACCGGGTGTTCGGAGCGAGCGGTTCCAGCGCCTTCTACCGATCCATCGCGCTCCGGGCCGTCGGCGGCTTCGATCTCTCGTTCGGCTCGTATTATGAAGACGTGGACCTCGCCTTCCGGCTCAGGTGGGCGGGGTACGACTGCGTCTTTGCCCCGGATTGTCGGATCCTCCACGATCTCTCGGCCAGTTACGACCACGGGAGTCCTTCGCTCCAGAGGAGGATGGCCCGCAACTCGGAAATCCTGTTCTGGTCGAATTTGCCGATTCCCTGGCTGGTCCTCGCCGCGATCCCTCACGCGGCTTTCCTCATGATTCAAGGGCTCTGGAGACTGGCCCGAGGGAGACCAGGGCCGTTTCTCTGGGGTAAGGTCGACGCCCTACGACTTTGGCCGACCCTGGCCCCTCGCCGGAGGTTCCGCGCCGACCTGGCGAAAAATCCGATCGCTCGGCCTCGCTTCCCGATCGATCTCGCGCCGATCCATGCCGCACGCGACCATTTGCACCGACCCAAGGAATCCAGAACGTCGATCGGATAATCGGGCGTCGATTTCGCGGCTCGGCGAATGAACACGGGTTCGACACTACAGCGAATGCGGTCCGGTCCCGATCGAGATCCGATTCAAGGGCAACGACCTTTCGCGTCGATGTAAAATTATTCGATTCATCGTTCGAGGCCCGGCCCTCGGTCGGTTCCGGGCTTCCGACTTCGCTTCGGCTCGAAAGAGGCCACGGGTTGCGCGATCCGTTCCCCCGGGATATTGAATTCAAGAGACTCGTTCGCGGAGATCAGTCGATCGATCTGGCGAGGGTCAATCTGGAAGTGGCCCGCGACGCTTACCCGGACCTCGATCCAGAGGATGTTCTGGCGCGGATTGACGTGCTCTCGGCACGCGTCGGGGAACGATGCCCTCGGGGATCGAAGCCCCTCCATGTGATCGGGCAGATCAACTGGGTCCTTTTCGTCGAGGAAGAATTCCGGGGGAACGTGGATGATTACTACGACCCGAGGAACAGCTATCTCAACGATATCCTCGATCGGAAGTTGGGAATCCCGATCAGCCTCTCCATCCTTTATCTGGCCGTGGCGAGCCGGGTCGGCTTGACGATGGCCGGCGTGAATCTGCCGGTCCATTTCCTGCTTCGCGTCGTCGAGGCGCCGACACCCCTCCTCGTCGACCCTTTCCATTCCGGCCGTGCCCTGGACTTCGATGCTTGCGAACGGTTTCTATCCGAGATCGTTCGAAGGCCTTATGTCCTCCGCGAGTCCCAGATCGTCCCGTGCGACGCCTCAACGACGGTCTCCCGGATGCTCCGAAATCTGAAGAACATCTACCTGGAGCGAGAATCTCACGGCGAGGCCTTGCCCGTCACTCGCCGATTGGCGGCCCTCAATCCCGGCGAATTGGCCGAGGTCCGCGATTGGGGGACGACCAGCCTCCAGGCCGGTCGCCCCGGCGAGGCCATGGGGCCTCTGGAACGATACGTACGGGAGCGGCCCGACGCCCCCGATGTCGAGACGATCCGGACTCTCCTCAAGGTGGCTCGACGCGAGGTGGCCCGGAGAAATTGAGGAGGGTCGAATAATATTCCGCGATCTGGCTCAAGTTTGGTCGGCGATCGGCCGATGATCGTCCATAAGGGGATCGAGCTTGAGCGTAGGACGCCGCTCGATTACCCGACCTTCGGCACGATTCCGAGGATCATATCGACGTCCGGGCGGAGTTCCCGGGCTCGATCGGCCCCCAGCGGGTCGTCCTTCGGCTCGGCCGACCAGGAGGAGGATTGCACATCCATGCGTCTCGCACTTCGTAGCATGCCCTGGCTCCTCCTTCTCACCCTGGCGGGATGCTCGTCGACGGTCGGATCACGCTTCGGGGCCGCCCCCGGATCGCGATCGATTGCGATGGTAGGTGACAGCCCGATGCCCGCCACCGCAGGGCAGCCCGGGTCGCAAGTCGCGGCCGATGTCGTCGAGCCCGAGCCCAGGAGGAGTTCCCGGACTCGAATCTCCGGACGGGTTCTCGATCAGGATGGTCGTCCCGCTCAAGGGGTTACGGTCCGTTTGGCCGATGGCGGCGCGAAGGGTGGACGAGATATCCAGTCCACGACCGACCGATCCGGCGGATTCACGCTCAATGGCCTCCGTCCCGGCTCGATTTATGACATCGTCGCCGAGTCCGATGACGATCGGGGGATGCTCACCGGGCGGGCCGAGGCCGAGACCGCGGAGACCGGTATCGAGATCACCCTGGCTCGAGCGGGTAAGTCCACCCCATCATCCAACCGGTCGGGGAGAGCTTCTCGTGCCAAGCCGATCTCGAATCGAGGGGATGAGTTCTCGCCAATCGATGAAGAGGAGATCGCCCCGGCCTTGAATCGCGAAGACCTCGGGCCTCCCGCGGAAGAAGCCGAGGTCAGCCCCGATCCCCGATCGAGCCGTCCCCGCCTCTCGGCCCCGGAGCCGACGGTCGGGTGGAGGAAGTCTTCGACCGACGAGAAAGTATCCAGCCGGTCGAGCCGGTCGGATCGAGTGGCATCTTCCGGCACCGACGAGGACGAGATCGAATCGCGATCGAGCCGCCCTTCGACGGTCGAACCGGCGCTCGACGATGAGAGCCTGAATCCGCTCCCTCCGGCGATCAATCGGTCAAGAGCGGCCAAAACGGCCAGGGAAGATCAATACGAATCCGATGAGGATCGGGAACCTTCGACAAGGCGAAACTCGGGCAGGGACCGCTCGGCAAACGACCCGGAGGCCGGGTCCTTGTCCCTGGCACCGGAGGCGTCGAATCGCTCGGAACGCCTTGACGAGCCCGGCGTCGATCGCGTCGTGGGTGCGGTGGATCTCACGAATCCGCCCCCTTTGCCCTCGCTGGCCTCCGATCCTTCCGATCAGCCTCGCTCGCTGGAATTCGCGGGGGAATCGACTCTTGAGCCGGGTTCGATCCCGAATCCCGGGACGACGGGCCAGCCTGCCCTGGCTATCGCCGATGAATCGTCGCTCGAGCCTCCCCCCACATCCCGGGCTGGGCCACCCCCGGCCGACACTTCTCCACCACTTCCTTCACTGGCTGCTGACACCTTGGACTCTCCTCTTCACAATCCGGCTTCCAGGCCGGTTTTCGCGTCGACGGAGAAGGCGCCTGAACCTGCATCGGCATCCGCCAAGGATTACAACCCATTCCTCCTGGTCTCGGCCTCACCGGCGGTCGTCAGTCCTCGGGCCGAAGTTAAAACGGAGTCGCAACCCGCGGCCAGCCCTGCCCCGGAGCCGAGGATACCGCCACGGAAGAAGTGGGGTGAAGTCGCCAAGATCGGGAGCCCGACCCCTGCCAACGAGCCGAATCGCTCGCCCAACTCCTTGATCAAGCGGCTCCGAGGGAATTCGGATCGGAAGGACGTCACCCTTTCCCTCTGCAATTACGACGCGAGCCTTCCCAAGCTCATCGACTTCCAGCTTCCCGACCTGGAAGGCAAGCCGGTCCATTTCCAGGACCTCGATGCGGATTTCATCCTGCTCGATTTCTGGGGGACCTGGTGGGAACCCTGCGTCCAGTCGATCCCCCACCTGATCGAGCTCCAGAAGCAATACGGCCCTCGGAGGCTTCGGGTGGTCGGGATCGCCTGCGAGAAGGTGCCCCCGGAACAGCGCAAGGCCCGAGTCGAGGAAGTCGCCCGACGCCTGGGAATCAACTACGCGGTCCTGATCTCCGGCCTGGATGGAAAGCCCTGTCCGGTCCAGCAGTCGTTCCAGGTCCAGGCCTATCCGACCTCGATCCTGCTGGATCGATCCGGTCGAGTCCTCTGGAGGAACGTCGGGGCCACCCCGGCCACTAGCGATCGCCTGGACCGAGTGCTGGCCGGGCTCAGCCGGACCGAGACCGTTCGTCGTTGAGCGATTCGGATCTGGATGGCGGAATGGGTAAGGCTCAGGTGAGGCCCCGGATCTCCCCGGCTTCATCGACATCAATCCGCTCGGCCGCCGGTCGCTCGGGGAGGCCCGGCATCCGGACGATCTCGCCGGTCAGTGCCACGACGAAGCCCGCCCCCGCGGCGATTTCCAGGTCTCGAACGGTCAGGGTAAACCCGCCGGGCCGACCTCGAAGCTTGGGATTGTCAGAGAGCGAATCCTGAGTCTTGGCCATGCAGACCGGCAGGCTCCCGTGGCCGAGCTTCCGGGCCTTGCGGATCTTCGACTCCGCGGCGGGGAGGAAGGTCACGCCCTGGGCCCCATAAATCGCCGTGGCGATCTTCTCGACTTTCTTCTCGATCGACCAATCGAGGGGATAAAGCGGCTGGAACGGTGTCGGCGCGGCCTCGGTCGCCTCGACGACCTGGCGGGCCAGTTCGATCGCCCCTTCGCCGCCGTGAGCGAAGACGTTCGCCGTGGCGCAGGGGACTCCTCGGGTCCGGCAGAAGTCCTGGACGACTTTCAGTTCCTCGGGGGTGTCGGCCGTGAACTGATTGATGGCGACCAGCGTGGGCTTGCCGAATTGCTTGGCCGCGTCGAGGTGGGCCGCCAGATTGTCGAGGCCCTTGCCGACCGCCGAGGGGTCGGGGGTGGTCAGGTCTTTCAGGTCCGTCCCGCCGTGCATCTTGAGCGCCCGGATCGTCGCGACGATCACGACGGCCGAGGGGTTCAGCCCTGCGGATCGGCACTTGATGTCGAAGAACTTCTCGGCCCCGAGGTCGAAGGCGAAACCGGCCTCGGTCACGGCGTACTCGCCGAAGGCCAGGGCCATCCGGGTCGCGAGGACCGAGTTGCACCCGTGCGCGATGTTGGCGAATGGCCCCCCGTGGACGAAGGCCGGGGTCCCTTCCATCGACTGGACGAGGTTGGGCAGGAGGGCATCCTTGAGGATCGCCCCCATCGAACCCGTCACCCCCATCTCCTTCGCGAGCACCGCCCGACCCGACCTCGTGTAACCGACCAGGATCCGTTCGAGCCGGGCCTTGAGGTCGCTCGGCGATTCGGCCAAGCAGAGGATCGCCATGACCTCGCTGGCTGCGGTGATGTCGAATCCCGACTCTCTGGGGACTCCCTGGGCCGGCCCGCCCAGCCCGATCACGATCTTCCGGAGCGCCCGGTCGTTCATGTCGAGGGCGCGCTTCCAGAGGACGCGGCCCGGGTCGAGTTCGGTGTCGCCGAAGTGGAGTCGGTTATCGATCGCGGCGGCCAGGAGGTTGTGAGCGGCGGTGATCGCGTGGAAGTCGCCGGTGAACTGGAGGTTGATCTGATCCGATGGTGTGAGCCGACAGGCCCCGCCCCCGGTCGCGCCCCCCTTCCGGCCGAACACCGGCCCCATCGAAGGTTGACGCAGAGCGAGGATCGCCCTCTTGCCGATCTTCCGGAGACCCTGGGCCAGGCCGATCGAGGTCGTGGTCTTCCCTTCGCCCGCCGGTGTCGGAGTGATCGCCGAGACCAGGATCAGCTTGCCGCCGGATTGCCCAGGATCGCCCAGGGCCTCCAGGCGGATCTTCGCCTTGTCGCGACCGTAAGGCTCGACGTGATCGGGAGCGATCCCGAGACTGGAGGCAACCTCGGCGATCGGTCGGAGTGCGGCGGTCGTGCTCATGGGTCTCGGCTCGGAGGACGGGTGACTCTGGGTGAGGAGTTTTGCCGGAAGATCGATCACTTGAGGTACTTCGCCAGCCAATCGTGGACCTCGCGCCACCAGATGATCCGGTTGGCCGGCCTGGCGATCCAGTGCCCTTCGTCGGGGAAGAGGACGAACCTGCTGCGGACCCCCTGACGCTGGAGCGAGGTGAACATCCCGAGCCCCTGGGCCTCGGGGACCCGGAAGTCCTGGGAGCCGTGGATGACCAGGGTGGGCGTCTTGAAGTTGCCGACGAAGGCGCTCGGGGTCTGTTCCAGATAGATCTTGGGGCTTTCCCAGGGAACTCCGCCGAATTCCCATTCGGCGAACCAGAGTTCCTCGGTCGTCCCGTACATGCTGGCCAGGTCGAAGACCCCGGCGTGGCTGATCAAAGCCTTGAAGCGGTCGGTATGCCCGGCGATCCAGTTGACCATGAAGCCACCATACGACCCCCCGGCCGCCGCCATCTTCGACCCATCCAGGAAGGGATAGGCCTTCAGGGCATGATCGAGGCCCTTCATCAGGTCCTCGAAGACCCGCCCGGTCCAGTCCTTGCTGATCTGGTCGGTGAATTTCTGACCGTAGCCCGTCGACCCTCGGGGATTGATCGCGACCACCGCATAGCCGGGCGCGGCGAAGAGTTCATAATTCCAGCGACCGTGCCACTCGTCGTGCCAGGCTCCTTGCGGTCCCCCGTGGATCAGGAACAGGACGGGATACTTCTTGGAAGGGTCGAAGCCCGGGGGCCTGATCAGCCAGCCCGAGACCTCGTCGCCGTCGGCCCCGGGGAAGGTGAAGCCCTCCGCCTTCGGGAGGTCGAGGCTCGCGAGAAGCTCGGCATTGTGATGCGTCAGGGCCGCCATGCCCGAGCCGTCGGGCTTGGCCCGGTAGATCTCGTTGGGCGCGTTGCTGGAGCCGTGGACGAAGACGAGGTCATCCCCCCCGGGGAGGACCTGGGGCGAGTTGTTGACCCCGCCACTGATCCCGCCGGATCGTTCGTTGACGAACAGATGACCGTCCCCGTCGGCCAGGAAACCCAGACCCCGGATGGTCACCGATCCCGAATCGTCCAGGACCACGAACAGGTCGCGAACCTTCCCCTCGAAGGGTTTCTCGACCTCTCGCGAGCTTCCCCAGGCGATCGACTGGGCTGATCGGTCGAGCCGCTCGATCACGTCGGTCGCCTCGCCGGTCGAGCGGTCGCGGACCATCAAGGCCCATCGATCCGCCTCGAACCCCGCGCGGGCCTGGCTGACATAGGCCAGGTAATCGCCATCCGGCGAATAGCTTGGTTGCCCGTCGGCCCCGGGGTTCTCTTCGGTCAGATTCTGTGGCTCGTTGCCGGAGGTCGAGACGATCCAGATGTCGGTATTGGTCGACCAGGGATGGTCCTTGATCGGCTCGGCGGTGAAGGCCAGCTCCTTGCCATTGGGGGCGAAGGCGTAGTCGGACGACCCGCCGAAGGGGGCGGGCGGGACGTTCGCCTCCAGCTTCGGGGTGAGATCCTTCGCCATCCCCGTCGCGACGTCGGCCACGAAGAGGTGCGACTTCTTCCCCTCTTCCCAGGTGTCCCAGTGCCGGATCATCAGCTTGTCGTAGATCTTGACCTTGGACTTCTCCTTGCCCTTCTTCTCGTCGATCTCGGCGGTTTCCTCGGGCGTCTTGCCGGGATAGACCGAGGCCGTGAAGGCGATCAGGTCTCCGGCGGGCGACCAGAGCGGGCCGGAGACGTCGATCGGTAGCTTGGTCAAGGGTCGGGCCTCGCCCCCTTCAAGAGGCAGGATCCAGACCTGCGCCGAGCCTCCCCGGGTGGAGAGGAAGGAGATCGACTTGCCGTCGGGGCTCCACCTGGGGTGATTGTCCGCCCCGCTTGCGGTGGTCAGTCGTTTCGGCTCGCCGCCGGTGGAAGGGATCAGGTAGAGGTCGCTGTTGGACTTGTCGGTGGCCCGGTCGAGTTCCGAGACGACGTAGACGACGAGCTTCCCGTCGGGGGAGACCTGGGGGTCGGAGACCGACTTCACGGCCAGGAGGTCGTCGATCGTCATCGCCCGGCCCGCCGCGAAGGCGGGTCCGGCACAGGCGGCTACGGCCATCAGGCCGAGGAGGAATCTCATGGGAGGCCGTTCCTTGGATGAAAATCGTGGAGGATCAGAGGCGACCGTGGGCCATCTTCTTGAGCGGGCCGGTCAGGGCCAGGAGCATCAGGCCGGGGATGATCGAAGACGCGATCAGGAAGACCCAGAGATTGATCTCCACGTCGTACCACTGGGAGAAAACGGCCAGAAGGTGTTCGAGCCGACCGGCCAGGTAGTTCGCCACGGCGGTGCAGAGGAACCAGACCGCCATCATCAGCGAGGCGACCGGGGCCGGGGCGAGCTTGTTGACCAGCGAGAGCCCGATCGGCGAGAGGCAGAGTTCGCCCAGGGTGAGCAGCAGGAAGACCGCGGACAGCCATTGCGGGCCAACCTTGCCGTTCGTGCCGGCCAGCTTCTCGGCCTCGTTCATGACCACGAAGGCCAGGCCGAGGATCACCAGCCCGAGGCCCATCTTCGCGGACGAGGTGATGCGGAACCGGGTCTTCTCGATCAGCGACCAGATTAGGGCCACGACGGGGGCCAGCAGGACGATCAGGAGCGGGTTGATCGACTGGAAGAACGAGGCCGGGAACTGCCAACCCAAGATGTTCCGCTCGGTCTTCGCGTCGGCGAACAGGTTGAGCGTCCCGCCCGACTGCTCGAAGCCCATCCAGAAGACGATCGAGAACACGCTGACGATCAGGATCACCGAGATCCGCTGCCAGTATTCCCCGGCCTCGGATGTTCTCGTGGCGATGGCTTTCGAGAAGACGAACACCAGGGCCCCCAGGAACACGAGGGCAATCACCATCATGATCCGGTCGGCGACGGGTTGGAGGCTCGGTAGGAGGAGGCTGAAGAGGAACGCGAGGCCGGCGCAAGTCGCGACGGTCAAGGCGATGTGGACCCAATCCATCACGACGAGATTCGCCTTGCCCGCCTCCTCACGGCCCGGGGGATACCCGCCCCTGAGTAATCCCTGGAAGCTGAGGAAGGAGATCAGGCCCAGGACCATCCCGACGCCAGCCGCCGCGAATCCGTAGTGCCATCCGTAACGCGGATTTTCCCCCAGCCAACCGCAAACCAGGGGCGCGATGAAGGCCCCGAGATTGATCCCCATGTAGAAGATCGTGTAGGCGACATCCCTCCGGTTGTCCCCTTGAGGATAGAGATTACCGACCATCGTGGAGATGTTGGGCTTGAAGAACCCGTTCCCGATGATCAGCAAGCTGAGGGCGAGCAGGAGGAGGTGTTCGAAGGCCATCGCGAAATGACCGAGGGCCATCAGGATCCCCCCGGAGAGGATCGCCTTACGCTGGCCCAGGACCTTGTCGGCCATGTAACCGCCGATCAGCGGCGTGAAGTAGGCCAGTCCGGTATAGAGGGCGTACAGGGCGAGGGCATCCGACCGGGCGTAATCGAGGTGCTTGGTCAGGTAGAGGACCAGCAGGGCCCGCATCCCGTAGTAACTAAATCGCTCCCACATCTCGGCTCCGAAGAGGACGTAGAGGCCGGGCGGTTGTCCAGTCGTCTTGGAAGGGGGAGCGGCCTCGAACTCGGGGAAGCTCGTCATCGGGCGGATCCTCGGGGACGACTCGTGGGCGGACCAGGAGGCGCGGGCGGGCTGGGACGGGATCGGGTGAGGTGGGAGAGCGTCGATCCTTGCCGCCGACGGACCAGATTAGCGGAAGTACGCCCCATCCCCAAGACCTTACCGCCGGTCGGGATCGATCGGGGCGTCCTCCGCCAGCCAACCGAGGATCGTCGGCATCGAGGCAACCGGGCCGGGCTCGGGGAAGAGCAGGGGGGCGCGGATCAGTTCGAGATGGTTCGCGTGGAGGATCCGAGGGGCCTCGACGGAGTCGAGCCGGGTACTCGCGACCGAGACGCACCCATCCCCGAGACCGTCGGTGATCTCATCGAGGGCCGGGGAAGCGGTCCCCGCCACGACCTTGCCGAGCCCTCCCAGCATCCCGCCTAATTTCAGCCGAGACTCGACCTGTCGCCGAGCCCTCGCGTTGAGATAACCGACATCTCCCGCCAGGATGTGATAGGTGACGCCCGATCGACGTTTCTTCCGGTTCAGATCGAGAAGGTACCGGCTCCCGGGCATCATGTCGTCGGCCGCGGCGCCCAGGCCATCCCCCAGGATCGCCAGCGGGTCGGTTCGTCGGGTGCCGTTCATCGCCTGGAGTCCCTGGACCATCTGGAGGAAGGTCTGGGCCCGGGAAAGGCTCGAACCGTGATTGGGAGGGGCGATCAGGATCAGACCCGAGACATCCCGGGCGAAGGTCGCGTCATCCTCGACATAGGAGCGGGCCAGGAGCGATCCCATCGAATGGGCCACGATCGCCCAGGGGAGCGTCTCGCCGTTCTTCGAGCGGAACTCGGCCCAGTCTCGCCGGAATGCCTCGGAGGAATCGTCGAGGTCTCGATTGTAGGGGAAGTCGTAAACGACAATCCCGTAGCCCGCCTGCTCCAACGGCCCGAAGACGTGCTTGAAGACGCCCGAGGTCGAGTTCAGCCCGTGGATCAGGCAGACGGTGGGATGGGCGGCGTCGTTGGGACGGTAGGATGGACGAGAACGGAAACCGTAACGCGATCGACGGGCGATTTCGAGGCTGGCCCGTTTCGAGAGGTCGCGAAGCCGGGCCTCCCACTCGGCCTTCCCGTCCGCCCGAAGGACCTCGTTCGCAAGTCGGATGACCACTTCCCGAGGCTGGAAGTCGATCGCAACCCGGGGGCCCAGCGTATCCCGGAGCAAGGTCCGGGTCAGCGGAGCAGCCAGCCCGGTCATCGGCAGGTGGATCGGACCCGGCGGTCGCTCGATCCTGGACTCGCTGGCCCCGGCGAGCCGCTCGACGATCTCGGTGATATCCACCTCGGCGGCTTCGTTCAGGGGGACCCGGACTGTTATCGGTGGGGGATCATCGAGCGAGGGCGTCGCCAGGACGAGGCAAAGACTCAGCATCGCGATCATACGGCATTCCTCGACCCGCGTTCCTCTCACGAGCCTCGATTGTAATCCTCGGAGGTCCGTTCGGCACCGTCATCTCGATCGCCAATGGAGAAAGCCCGAATCCCGATCGAGGGCGGCTCGATCGAAACTCGGGCTCGTTCGGGAGCGTCCCCGAAGGCACTTAACTAATCAACGGCGGCGACGATTGCCCTGACCGAAGAGGGAACCGATCAGGCTCCGACGCTGGGGGGCCTGGACAGGCGCGGTCATGGGCTGACCGACCAGGGGTTCCGGGGTCATCACCGCAACCGGATTCGCCTCGGGGAGCGGGCCGAGATTGGGCCTCGAAGATTCACGATTCGAAGCCAGGATTGCGTCCGGCGCCAGAGTCATCGAGCCCGGTTCGAGGGTCGATTCCGACGAGATCATCGTCGGGGCCACTTCGGGAAGTTGAGGCATGTCGCCCCGGAAAGTGGACGGCGGCAAGACCTCCGCAGCCCCGACTTCGGGCGTCCCGCGAGTCGCCGGCGAGGCCGGGCTGACCTCGGCCTTGGGCTCGAGCTCGAATGGCGATCGACCTCGATCCGGGGACGGGGCGGGAGCCGGTCGGGGATTGGCGGGTGCCGTGGGGGTATCGTCCATCGGATTCAGGTCGAAGGGCGACCGACCCGGCTCGGGGATCGGCGGCATGTTGGCATCCGCCGCCCCGGGGTCACCGGGCGTATCCCCGTCATCAGGCCCCAGGCCCGGCTCGCCCAGGAGGGGGTCGATCGGCTTATCCAAAGGTCGCTTGCGGAACGATTCGGCGGCGTTGGGAAGTTCGGGATTGGGGCAAGGGCAGGCCCAGCCCTCGGGGAATCTCGACCAGCAGGTCGGGAAATACCCGTAATAGTCGCGCCGGACCTGGGCATAAAACGGCGGCTCGGCGGCTCGAGGCTCCCGCTGCCTCCGGATGGAGAGGTTCGGGAAGAGTTGAGCCTCCGCCATCGCCGGCAAGATGAACAAGAGACCGATCGCCAGCAAGGCAGGCGACCCGGCGATCCTCCGTGACGTTCTCGACATCCTCACCTCGGGTAACTAGGGGAGATGAGCCCGTCGGGGCTATTGCCTGATGACGGACTTCTGGCTGGAAGGGCCGTTACTCGAATTCGATCGGACGGGAATACCCGGCGCTGGAGAGAATCTGGGTAAACAAGCGAGATGGCGAAGGTTGGCCAATTTGAGCGATTTGGTGGCTCTAGCTTGTATGGCGTTTCGATCGATTATGCGTTCGCCTGTTCCTGGGAAAAGGATGGGGGGGATGCCCCCAGAAGCCGATGGAAAGTCATGTTGGGGCGAAATTCGCGAGGCGGTTCAGGAGGCCGTAATGGACAGGATCCCGAATCGAGGGTGGCTCGCGATTTTTCTACTGGTTGGCCTGATCGACCCGGGAGCGGCCCTCGGTCAGGGAGTACCCGAGTCGTCGGGAGCTTCGGGGGCGGCTCGACCTCCGCAAGCCCTTTTGATGAACCCGTATCTCAATCCGTATATGAATCCGTACCTCAACCCCGGGGCGACCCAGCAGAACATGAGCCCGAGCGATGCGCTCCTGTATCTTTACGCCGCCCAGTCGGCGACCGGGGGGATCGGATCGGGCCTCATCAGCGGATCACGACCGACGCCGGGCCGAACCCGGGCGATCGAAAAGTCGGTCTCCACGGCGGTCCCAGGCGGAGGAGCTTCGGGCTTTTTCAATCCGGGTCCGGTGAACGTGAATGGTGCGGGGCGTTATTTCAATCGCAGAAGCCCGCACGGGCGAAATAATGGAAAATGAAGGCCGGATCGTCGCCGATTCCGTAGAGAAGTTCGCTTCTCTTGCCGATTTAACAGACTGAGAACCCGATTTTCGGGTCGGGTGAATGCCCAGGCGGTCACGGGCCCGTTGCCCCGAGTCCGCGACGACCGTCCGAGTACGCGGGATCAGGGCCGGAATTTTCCGGCCGTTGTGCCGGCAACGGCTTGCCGGGCAGGAGCGTCGCATGGATTGCACAAGGGTCGACCGCCGAACGTTGGGTTGTGTCCTTTCGATGGCCATCGTGTTGGCGACCGGTTGCCAGACGGTCAGGACTCCCGAAGAGGATATTGCCAAGCGGAATATCCCCCGGGAATTCACCAAGGTCTCGATGCCCGATTATGTCGTGGAACCGCCCGACATCATCGTCGTTGAGGTCCTCGAAGCCCTCCCGGGCCGACCGATCACGGGTGAGCGGCTGGTCAAGCCCGACGGCAAGATCTCGCTGGGCTTCTATGGCGAGGTCTACGTCGCCGGCCTGACCACGACCGAGATCAAAGAGAAGATCATCCTCCACCTCCGCGAGTACATCACCGACGAGGTCCTCGGGCTCGTCTCGGTGGACATCAAGACGGGCGAGGCGAAGACCATCCCCCCGGCCGAGTCCAACCGGGTCTTCGTGGACATCACCTCGTTCAACAGCAAGGTGTACTACGTCCAGGGAGATGTCGGGGTCCCAGGCCGGCTCCCGATCACGGGCAACGAGACCGTCCTGGACGCGATCAATTATGCCGGCGGCCTGATCCCGACCGCCTCGCATAATAACATCCGTCTGGTTCGACCCGCTCCCCCGGGAGCCTGCTGCGAGCAGCTCTTGCCGGTGAACTATGCCGCGATCGTGAACGCGGGCGATTCCACGACGAACTACCAGCTCATGCCCGGCGATCGCCTGGTCGTCTACCGCGACCCCATCGTCCGGACGACCGTGTTCCTCGACCGGATCGCCGCACCGTTCAACAGCGTCCTGAATTCCATGCTTCAGTACGCCTTCACGGCCAGATCGGTCAAGGCGATTGGTGTCTCGATCAACGGGACCAATACCTCGACCGGGACGACCACGGGCGGCGGTGCGGCTAATGGTGTGACGACGCCGGCGACCAGCCTGAACATCGGCGGCGGTGCTCGCTGAGTTATCCCCGGCTCCTGTACGTATGAAAGGCCGGCGAAAGACCAGCGGCATGGTCATTCGCCGGCTTTCTTCGTCGGCTCGAGATTCAGTCGCCCAGTGAATCGACCCGGCGCGACTTGAAGATCCGGAAAAGGTAGTAAATCGAGGGCACCAGGATCAGCGAACCTGCCCCGATCGCCCCGAGCATCAACCGGAGCGTGATCGCCGGCGAGGCCGAGTTTTCGATCGTCCGACCGGGCGGAACCAGGTTCGGGTGCAACGCCAGGCCGCATCCCAGGAGGACGAACACCACCTGGAGCATCGCCAAGGGTCGGGCGATCGCGTACTGACGCTTGTAGAGGCACGCAAGGGCCAGCGAGGCGAACAGGGCCGTGGTCAACCGGACCCCGAATCCCCAGGGATTCGCGCTCAGGCCCCGGAAGATCATCGGGGCCTCCTCCCGCGACAGCTCGTAAACCACCAGGGCCAGGACTCCGGAGATCGCACCCGAGACGATGGCCCGAATCCGGAAGTCGTCGGCCAGTTCCCGATCGTCGGTCTCCAGGGTCAGATAGACCGCCGCCAGGTAGGCGAACAGGGCCAGCGTGAACAGGCCCACCGCGATCGGGAAGGGCGTGAGCCAGAGCATCGGGCCGCCGTTGAGGTCGAGGCGACCGGTGGCGATCGAGCCGATGATCATCCCCAGGAGGACGGGCGTGATCACGCTGGGGATCGAGAATCGGTGGTTCCAGCGCCGTTCGGCCCCGGGCGATGTGTCGTAGTTCCGGAAGGTGAAGGCCGAACCCCGGAGCACGATCCCCACCAGCATCAGGGAGAGCGGCAAGTGCAGGTGGGTCATGACGGTGTGGAACGCGGGCGGGAAGGCCGTGAACAGCACCACGATGACGAAGATCAGCCAGACGTGGTTCGCCTCCCAGACCGGCCCGATCGCGTGGGCGATGAGGTCGCGCTGGGCCTTGGCCCGGGGACCGGCGGCCAGGAGGTCCCAGACGCCTCCCCCGTAGTCCGCCCCGCCGAACAGGGCGTAGAGCGTCAGCGCCGCCAGCATGATCGAGGCGAGGATCTCCGGAAGGCTCATGACTGCAACTCCTTCGCCTCGGACAATTCCAGAGCGGTCGGGCTCGATCGAAACTGGGCCAGGAGGAGCCGGACGACGATCGCCCCGAGGAAGAAGTAGAGCCCGGTGTAGATCAGCATCGAGTAGACGATTCCCTGGACCGGGGTCACCGCCTCCGATGTCCGCAGGATTCCGTTGATGATCCAGGGCTGACGGCCGACCTCGGTGACCGTCCAGCCGGCCTCGACCGCGATCATCCCGAGCGGGCTGCTCAGCAGGACCGCCCGGAGGAACCACCGAGCATCCGGGACCGACTTTCGCCGCCAGGCCAGGAACCCTCCCACCAGGGCCACCGCCATCATGGCCATCCCGCAGGCGACCATGATCTGGAAGGCGGGATGGACCACCCGGACGTCGGGCCGGTCCTCGGGTTTGAACGAATCGAGGCCGATCACCTCGGCGTTCGGGTCGTCATAGGCCAGGATGCTCAGACCGGCCGGGATCTCGATCGCGTAGCGGGTCTCGCCCGCCTCGACATCCGGGATCCCGCCGATCCGGAGCGGGGCCCGGCGCTCGCTCTTGAACTGGCCTTCCATCGCGGCGAGCTTGGCCGCCTGAGTCTTCGCGACCACCTTGGCCGCGTAATCGCCGCTCAGGGGCTGGAGGATCGAGGCCATCCCGCCGACCGCCAGGGCAATCGCCAGCCCTTTGCGATGGAACGAGTTCTGCCGATCCCGGAGGAGCCAGTAGGCGTGGACCCCCGCCCCCACGAACCCGCACGCGGCATAGGCGGCCAGGGTCATGTGAATCGCCTGGGCCGCCGCCGCCGGGCTGAACATCGCCCGGAGCGGTTCGATGCTGGCCGGGTCGATCTTGCCGTCGACCAGGGTGAACCCGACCGGGGTATTCATCCAGGCATTCGCCAGGACGACCAGGGCCCCCGACGCCGCGCCGCTGGCGGCCACCATGACCCCGGAGAGGAAGTGGGCCCGGGGTGAGATCCGGTCCCACCCATAGAGGTAGATTCCCAGGAAGATCGCCTCGGTGAAGAACGCGAACCCTTCGAACGAGAACGGCATCCCGATGATCGAACCGGCGAACTTCATGAACTCGGGCCAGAGCAGCCCCAGTTCGAACGAGAGGACGGTTCCAGAAACAGCCCCGACCGCGAACAGGATCGCGGCCCCCTTGGACCATCGGCGGGCCAGGATCTTGTACACGGGGTCGCCGGTCCGCAGCCAGGCGGCTTCGGCGATCACCATCATCAACGGCAGGCCGATGCCGATCACCGCGAAGATGATGTGGAATGCCAGCGACATCGCCATTTGCGATCGCGCGGCCAACAAGTTGTTCATCGCTTCGTGAGGAAACTCGCCGTCGAGTCGATCAGATTGGGGACTTCCCGACGGCCAGCTCCTCCTCCCATTGATCGAGCAATGGCCAATCGACGGCGCACGTGCCGAAGTCGGCCATGTGGGTGTAAGATTCCAGCCGGGCGATCGTCGCGTCGAGCAGGGCGTCATCCTTGCGGAAGATCGGCCCGTGCGAAGGGAGCAGGTACTCGGCGTCGCAGTCCCTGATTCGCCTCAAGCTCGCGATGAACTCGACGAGATTCGAGCCGTGATGAGCGTCGATCACGCCGACGCAGCCATCGCGGAAGATATTGTCGCCGGAGAAGAGCAGGTTCCCCATCCGGAACGAGAGCTGGCCCGCGGTATGTCCCGGCGTGCTCCAGACCTGGAGCGACCGATCGCCGATCTTGATCGTATCCCCCTCATCGATCGTCTTGTCGACCTTGCAGCGGGGCATGTCGATCAGGATATTCTGGGCGTCGATCCGGGCATAGGTCATGATCTCGTCGCCCTGCTCCAGCGGGGCCACGCTCCTGGGGTGGGCGTAGACCGGGCATTTGAGCACATCCCGGGCGCGGGCCAAACCCTGGGTATGGTCGGCGTCGGCATGGGTCGCCAGGATCATCTTGCAGGCCGAGAGGCTGAAGTTCATCTGCCGGATCAGTTCGAGGACGTCCCCCAGCTCATCCAGGAACCCCACGTCGATCAGGGCGTATTCCTTCCCGCCATCGATCAGATAGATGTTGACGCCCAGCCGTCGACGGGCCTGGACATTCATCTCGATCACGCCTGGGAAGATATATTGACGCTCAACCATGCCGGGCAAATCTCCGCGATCGGCGGGCTCAAAAAGAGGATGGACGTTCAACCCGAACCGCTCGATCGGTCGGCCTTGAGCTTTCTTGAAGTGGGGCACGTCGGGATTTTACGTTTTTACGAGCAGATCGACAACCACTCGGAAAGCGATGGTCGAGGATCTTCGGTTCCCGAGGAGTGATCGCCCGAGGGATTGATTCCTCGGGGAGTTGCAAGGTTCGATGAAATCGACGGCCGAAATGTCCGCATCGAGCGCCGAATTGCGTGTAGGGGGCGTGCGCGATTCGCAGGGCATGTAATCCGATTCTGCTGTCGAATGCGAGGGATGCCGTTCGACCACTTAGGTTAGGGGACAATCGCCTTTCCAGTGCCCAGGACTCAATCATGAAGACGATCGCTTTTTTCCTGACGACGCTCTTGTCGGCGGTCGTATCCGCGGAGGAGACGCCAACGGTGGGATACGCGCCGGTCAATGGGCTGAAACTCTATTACGAGGTCCATGGGAGCGGAGCCCCGGTGGTGATGCTCCACGGCGCGTTCATGGGCATCTCGGGCGACTGGGCCGATTGGGTCGCCGAGCTTTCCAAAACGCGGAAAGTGATCGCCATCGAGATACAGGGTCACGGCCGAACGGCCGACATCGATCGCCCGATGAGCGCCGAAAACCACGCCGACGACGTGGCGGCGCTGCTGGATTTCCTCAAAATCCCGAAGGCTGACGTGATCGGCTACAGCATGGGCGGGGGCGTCGCGCTGCAGTGTGCGATCCGCCATCCGGAAAAAGTGCGGAAAGTCGTCAGCATTTCGGCCGTGTTCCGCCACGATGGCTGGGTCAAGGAAGCCGTCGAGGCACTTCCCAACATCACGGCGGAAGCCTTTAAAGGCTCGCCCATCGAAGCCGAGTACAAGCGACTGAATCCGAGACCGGACGAATTCCCGGCCTTCGTCAAGCACGTGATAGCCGCGGGCACAAAACCATACGACTTCGGCGCCGACAGGCTCAAGGCCACCAAGGCACCGATGTTCTTCATCCACGGCGACGCCGACGGCGTGCGTCTCGAGCACATCGCGGAGATGTACCGCCTCAAGGGGGGCGAGGTCCACGGCGACATGAGCCCACGCTCGCCGTCGCGACTGGCCATCTTGCCCAATACGACCCATGTCTCCTTGATGGAGCGCATGCCCCTCATCGTCCCGATGGTGAATGACTTTCTCGATGCGGGGAGTGAGTAACAAAAGATACTCTTGGCGTATTCGTCCCGGACCACGGGAAACGGTGGAAGGGGTTTCGTAAGAAGCATCGATCCTTCCCGGCCTCCAACTCGGCGACGGCTCGGGGGAATTCGCCAACAGAATCGGCAATGGAACAGGAAACGGGAATAAGCCTCTGGAGAGGTTGCCCCGAACGGCCAGGCTGCTTTCAAGGAGAAGCAGCCGGCACCTCATCTGTCTTGATCAAGTAGAAGACATCCGTGCGAATCTTGGCTGGGTTGGTATTCCATTCGTCCGTCCAATGACCGTAAATTTCCCAGTTAGGGCCGGCTTGATCGTGACCTTGTTCCGCGCACCATTGGCGAATTGCCTCATGTGCCTCGTGGAGCCGGTTGTAGGGACCGAGGTGCGTCGTCGTGGCTACCAGGCCATCCGGGGTGAACGAGCCGACAACTTCGCCATGCCCGGCGAATGGAGCTTCAAGTTCAACGCCAACTTCCAGGTTGACCTGACCGTCCCAGTAGATCGCGATGTGTCTTCCTGCGCCAGTGAACTTCTGCGAGCGAATGACACTCCACACCTGGCCGCAAGCGATCGGAATGACCTTGGCGAGTTCCTGCGAACTCGCCCGGAGGCGCACGACGGCAAGGGGGTGACTGCCGAATTGTTCAAGCCGGACATCGTATGCCATGCCAATCACCTATACTGGATCGCACTCCGAACGACCTTCACGTATAAGTCGGAATCTACGCCGAGGTCGTGCGAAATTGGGGCAAGCCAACCGGATATTAGCCCCTTCGCCCAGGAAAAACTCGTCGAATAACGATCTTCTCCTGTTTCCCGATCCATTGCTGATACTGTTGGCGAATTCTTGCCGAATGCCGTCAGGCTGGAGCCTGTTAAAGCCGGTCAATTCGAGTCTCCCGGCAACCGACCAGCACGACGAATTTGCAAACCCTTCCCATTGTTATTCGTAGGCTATCCGGGATGGTCGAGCGAGGCCCGGAATTGGGGACTGGCTCCGGAGCGGAGCGGAAGTGCCTCTCCTCATTTCCGGGCGGGAAGGGCGAGGGATGGGGACGGGCACCTCGAGGACGCGGAGCAAGTCCCCATCCCTCGCCCTTCCCGGATTGCCTCTCACGCCTCCGAAAGCGCCGGGGCGAGGTTGAATCTTGAACAATCGGCCCCTGCGTAATGGTCCTGGAATTCTCACGCAGGTCACTCGGCCAGAAAGTGTGGTTAGCGGAGGCTGTCGAGTCGGAACGTGTAGGCGATGCCCCGTGATCCCACCATCGCCAACGCACCGAGGCCGTCCCATGATCGTCTCCGAAGCTCGACGTGAAGCCAACCGCAGGAATGCCTTGCGATCGACCGGGCCGAAGACCCCCGAAGGCAAGGAGCGATCGAGGGCCAACGCCCTGAAGCACGGGCTCTGCTCTTCGGTGGTCGTGGCCGAGGATGCCCGGCTGGTCCAGGATCGGGCCTATGATTATTTCGGGGCGCTCCGGCCCCAGAATCATTTCCAGGCCTGGCTGGTCACCCAGGTCTCGCTCCTGAGTCTCCGGATCGAGCGCTGCGAGCGGATGGAGCGGCGGGTCCGCGACAAGATCGCGATCGAGGCCGAGGTCTCCTGGGAGGAGAATCGTCGGCTCGACGCCTGCCTGCTCGGCGAGCATCTCGGAGAGCGCCCCGAGGTGGTGGTCGAGCAGCTTCGGAAGACCCCTCAAGGATGTGAATGGATGATGACCCGATGGGCCATGCTGGCCTACTCGGCCGACCTGAAGGGCACCTGGACGGACGAGCAGGCCCGGCTGGCCTTCGACCTGCTGGCCACCCCGACCGCCTTTCGAGAAGGCCACAAACCGGGAGCCTCGCTCGACTTCGAGGGGAAAGCGATCGAAGCCCCGGAAGACCTGGCGGGCGTCGCTCGCCGCGAGATCGCCGCCTTGAAGGAGCGTCGAGAGATCATCTCCGGGCTCGACGAGGCCAACCGATCGCTGGCCCAATCCGACCTCCGGGATTTCGACAACCCCGAGCTGAATCGACTCCGACGCTACGAATCGACCCTCCATGGGCGACTCCGCTGGTGCTTGAAACAACTCCAGTCCGAGATGCCCGACCGAGACTCGCCGAGGGGCCTGAGGCAGGAATGGCTGGGCCAGCACGAGCGATCGCCGATCGTCGAGACGCCCCCCTCGCCTCCGCTCCCGGAACTGAACGTCAACCTCCTGCCCGATCCCTCCGCCCCGAAGTCGGTCCACCCGCCGTTCGACCTGGAATTGCACGAGGTCCCCGCGCCCGGCGAGAGCCTGGACCTCCCGATGATCCTCGCCGACCGTCGACAGAGGAAGGCCGAGAGGGCCGACTCGCGTCGCCACCAACGCCGACGAAAGCTCGAACGCCTCCTGGCCTGACTAAGGGCTGGGAAATACGCGCGAAATTCAAATCACTCGACCGGGACTCCGGTCCGAAATGGCCGAGATACGCCCCAGGCTATGAAATTTGGTTGAGATTGGGGTAAATGGTGAAAACGGGTTGTTTCCGCGAGGCGGTTCTGATGCTTAAACGCCTTGAGCGACCCTTCGATTGGTCCTTCGGGTGGGTTGGCGGCAGCTGTTTCGCAGGTCCGGCCGATCGAAGCCAATCCGGTCGCGAAACGAAGCCATTGGCCCTTCTCGTGAGGCAGGGATCAGGATCCGCCGGGCACGGGCGACGTTCGCTCTGGGTGTCTCCGGGGATTCTTGGGGCTGCTTTCCCGACTCCGGCGGTGATCGGCACCCGAAGCAAGCTCCGCGGCGGAAAGCGGCAGCAAGCTGCCGCACTCCAAGGCGGCTTCGCCGCATCAGAGACCGCCGGAGGCTTTGGAGTGCGAGAGCTTGCTCTCGCTTTGCTGGGCGGAGCTTGCTCCGCCGAGACAGACCCCCAGAAAATCTGGTTACACCCTTCGCTCCCGACCCATTTCGGTCATCCTGGCGGGGGTTCTTCGATTCTGGTATCCTCAAGGTTTGCCATGACCACCGTCCGTCGCTCGGGCGTTGTCCCCGAAGGCGGGCCGGTTTGGACCGGCCCGGCGTCCCGACCATGTCCACGCCACTCTTGCCGCAGGCGTTCTGGTTCCGCGTGTCCGCGAGCGCACCCAGGATCGAGGAAATGCCCCGGACTCGGGGACGGTTGTTGGACCTCCCCGAAACATGCTCGATGCCCGATCTCGGCGAGCTGGAAGGTCGGACTTCGTGGGCTTCGGCCCGCGCGGGTTGGAATCCGAGCGGGCTGGGCATCGCGTTCGAGGTCGTCGACAAGGCGGGCCCGATCTCTCCCGAGCCGGGCCGATCGACCGGGCTCGATGGGGTCCAGGTCTGGATCGACACCCGAGACACCCGGAATGTCCACCGGGCCACCCGCTTCTGCCACCGATTTGTGGCGAACCTCACGCCCGGGACCGGCCGAAGCCTGGACGTGGACATCGAACAGAAGCCGATCGCCCGCGCGATCGCCGACGCCCCGACCTCCCGACCGGGCCTGGTCCAGTCCCGGGCCGAACGGACCCTCTCGGGATGGCGGCTGGAATTGTTCTTCCCGGCGGAAGCCCTCCACGGTTTCGACCCCGAGACCAACCGGCGACTCGGGATCGGCTTTCAGGTGACCGACCCGGATCGAGGCGACCTGTATCTCGGCGTTGGCCGGGAGTTCCCGATCGGCGAGGACCCGAGCCTCTGGGCGACCCTCGTCCTGGCCGATTAATTGCACTGCCCTCTACCTATTTTCGGATACGCGTGATGTCAGACGAAAGAGACCGCCGACCGTCGGAGCAGGACGCCGCGATCGATGCCGCGCTGGACGCGGCCGCCGTGGGCGGCCCGTCGAAATCGACCCAGGAATTGAACTTCAAGCGTCACTGGGATTCCGATCTGGACGCCGAACTCGAGGCCGCCATGGCGGGCTTCGACGACTCGGCCCTTGAGGTCAACTCTCCCGGTCGCCTCCCGCGCGGCGAGCGAGCCGGCGGCATGGCCCCCAGCGGAGGCCGAGGGCAGGAGTCCCGCCAGGGTCCCCAGATCGGCAAGGTGATCTCGATCCGGGGCAAGACGGTGTTCATCGACCTCGGAGCCAAGAGCGAGGGGGTCATCCCGGTCGAGCAGTTCGCCGGCAACCTCCCCTCGCCGGGCGATGAGATCGAGGTCCGGGTCGACCACTTCGACACCGCCGAAGGGCTCTTGATCCTCGCGCTAAAGGGGGCGGCGGTCGAGGCCAACTGGGAGAATCTCCGGAAGGGCCTGATCGTCGAGGCCAAGGTCACGAAGACCAACAAGGGGGGCCTGGACGTCGAGGTCGACGGGATCCGAGGGTTCCTGCCGATCGGCCAGATTGATATCAATCGCGTCGAGGACGCCTCGATCTACGTCGGGCAGAAGCTCCGGGTGGTCGTCACCGAGGCCCGACAGAGCGAGAAGAACCTGGTGGTCTCGCGTCGGGAACTCCTGGAGAAGGAGAAGGCCGAGAAGCGCGAGGAGACCTGGAAGACCCTGGAAGAAGGCCAGGTTCATAAGGGGGTCGTCCGTTCGCTCAAGCCGTTCGGGGCCTTCGTGGAATTCGGCGGAGTCGACGGGCTGATCCACGTCGGCGACATGAGCTGGGCCCGGGTCGCCGACCCCTCCTCGCTACTCAAGATGGGCGACGAGGTCGAGGTCAAGGTCCTCAAGATCGACCGCGTCACCGAGAAAGTCGGTCTCGGCCTGAAGCAACTGATGCCGAGCCCCTGGGACCTGATCGACGACAAGTATCACCGGGGCCAGATGGTCAACGGGAAAGTCACTCGGCTCATGGACTTCGGCGCCTTCGTCGAACTCGAACCGGGGATCGAGGGCCTGATCCACATCTCGGAACTGTCGCCGACCCGAGTCCGTCGGGTGGTCGACATCGTCAAGCCCGAGCAGGAGGTCGAGGTCCGGATCCTCAAGGTCGACACCGACGAGAAGAAGATCGCCCTCTCGCTGATCCCCCTCCCCGCGGCGACCGTCGTCGAGGCCGAGGAGGAGGAAGAGGAGGACGATGAGCCCCGACCGCCCAAGCCCGAGCCCAAGATCCCCTTGAAGGGGGGACTCGGTGATCGCGACCCGTTCTTGCAGCTGCCCAAGGGAAAATCTTGAACCCCGGAGAGGGGGGCGAGTCTCGATCCGTGAGCTCGCCCCTCAATCCGACTGATCTTATTCCCAGCGACTGAGCATGTATTCGCAGATCTTGCAACAGAGCGGATCACTGGATGGATGGTCCTTGCGGGCCTCCCAGTGGATCGGGGTCGAGGCCGGGCCCGAGCCATCATCCCGACTCGGATTCGCCTCGTCGGCGTGAATCGCCCGGGTTCGATCGAGGAGGCCCGGCCATCCCTCGGGATCCGACCGCTCAATCGAGTCGATCAAGGCGAGGGCTGCGGAAGCCCTGGGCAGATCGACATTGATGGCCATCCTGGACGCGTCATGATTCGACGTATTCGTAGACGCCACCTCGATCCCGTGATGGTTCAGCCAGAATCGCGCCCGATCCAGGGTCTCCGCCGAGCCGAATCGATGAGTCAACAGCATGGGACGGTCCTCCATTCGAGACGAGGAAGGGTAATAATCGCATGATTTGATGAATAGAGTGAGGCGGATCGTCCTGGACGCGCGGCCCCGTCGATTGGGACGCGAAGGCCCGACGCATCTAGCTCGCAACGATCGCCGATGGGGAGTGAGCCCGAGAATCCGGGCAGGGGGAGGGGGGTCTAGCAGCGGAGGATGGGCGAGCGGACCCGAGACGGTTCCATCCCGCGACTCCGGCGGATGGCCGACGGGATGCCGGGATCTCTGCCGGGTCGAGCCGAGCGGAACGCTCCGAGGATCGGGCTGAAGTCGTCGCCTTCGCCGGATTCTTCCTCGGCCGTGTCGGCCTCGGAGATCTGCCATTCCCAGTCCGATTCCGAGAACCAGGCGGAGATCGTCGCGACCGGACCGGTGACCACGAAATTGGAGGTCGGCCGGGCGAAGGTCGAGTGAGCCCCGGAGGTGGATCCGGGATCGATCCCATTCCCGGAGGGAAGCAGGAACATCCAGAGGATCAGGGGCGAAAGGAGCGATGCCGGCATGAGGGGTTTCCCCGACTCGAAGCTCGGATACGACTCGACAGCCCAAGCATAGGGGGATTTCGCCGAAGAGACAAGGCCCATTCTCACGAGAGTGGGAGTGTTGAACCCGCAAGCGTGGTAGATTCGTCGGATTGCATGTCGAGATCGGGTGGATCAAAATCAAGGCAGGTGAACCATGATAACCGAACTCATGATCATGACGATCGGCCTGATCTCGGACGTGCCGGACGTTGAAGTGGCGCCCGAGCCATCGGCCATCCGATCGGCCGTGGTAAAGGCCCTCCCGCCGATCCTCAAGAGCATCCGAGAGTATCCTGATCACCGCGAGTGCTTCTCCTGTCACCACCAGGCGATGCCGGCCCTCGCGCTCTCCCTGGCGAAGGGTCGAGGGTTTGGCATCGAGGATGAGGCGATCTCGGGGCTGGTCGATTTGACTCGGGAAGACCTCGAAGGTGCGAAGGAGAGCTATCAGAAGGGATCGGGGCAGGGGGGCGGGGTGACCCGGGCCGGCTATGCCTTGCTGACCCTGGAAGTTGGCGGCCAGGTGGCCGATGAGGTCACCGGGGCAGTCGCCGGCTACTTACTCCAGCGGGACGAATCGACCGATCACTGGCGAGGTTCCTCCAACCGTCCCCCGTCGGAGGCCAGCGAATTCACCGCGACTTATCTCGCCCTTCGAGGTCTTGCCGCCTTCGGATCGGACGAGCAGCGTCCCAGGATCGATGCACGCCGGGAGAAAGCGAGGAAGTGGCTGAAAGATACCCGGCCGAAGGATACCGAGGATCGGGTCTTCCGACTGCTCGCCCTCCAACAGGCCTCCGCCCCCGAGGCCGAGATTGGTGAGGCAACCAGGGAACTCCTCGAAACTCAGCGAGATGACGGGGGCTGGGCTCAGCTCGACGGCGGGACCTCCGACGCTTACGCGACCGGGTCGACCCTGGTTGCCTTGAACCTCGCGGGAGGACTCTCGGCGGAGAGTCCCGAATATCGCCGTGGCCTTCGCTATCTGATCGCCGATCAACGCGAAGATGGGACCTGGTTCGTCGCCTCGCGGAGTAAGCCGTTCCAGGCTTATTTCGAGAGCGGCTTCCCTCATGGCAAGGATCAATTCATCTCGATCGCGGCGAGCGCCTGGTCGTCCGCCGCATTGATCCTCGCCAGCCCATTAAAGTGACCGGAGACTCGTGGAAATCGCTACTATCTTGCAGGCGATCCAAAGTTCGTGCCCTCCAGACTCTCACCAGACTTGACAGGGCGGGGAAGTTAGCGGAATCATTATTTAACAAAGATCTGGGTCATGGGGGGTCCCGACGATGTTCAGGGTCTTCGGGAGTGGTGCTCGCGATTGCGACGGGCTGACTCGACGGAGTTTCCTCCAGGCGGGGGTTCTCGGGCTCGGGGGCCTGGCCCTCCCCGACCTCCTGAGGCTTCGGGCCTCCGGCTCGCCGGTTGGTTCGGCTCGGAAGAGTGTGATCCTGTTCTGGCTGAGCGGCGGTCCTGGTCACATGGAGACCTGGGACCCCAAGCCCGAGGCCGCGAGCGGATTCCGAGGCCCCTTCGGCGCGATTCCCACGAGCCTCCCCGGCGTCCAGTTCGGCGAACTCCTGCCTGAGCAGGCCCGGAGGATGGACAAGCTCGCGATCCTCCGGACGGTCAACCACGGGACCGGCGACCACACCAAGGGCAACCACTGGATGCTGACCGGCTTCGAAGGTCCCGCCTTCAATGCCTCCGATAATCAGATCCAGCGCAGACCTGCGATGGGTGCCGCGGTGGCCCGACTCAAGCCCGGCGGTCGGCCGGGTCTTCCCTCTTACATCGCCGTGCCAAACCTCCGGGGCGGGACGGATAATCTGTTCCATTACGCGGCTTATCTCGGCGGGGCCTCCAATCCTTTCGTGGTCGAGTCCGATCCGAACGATCCGAACTATCGGGTGAGGAATCTGAAACTGCCCCAGGGCCTTTCGATCGACCGCCTGAGTGATCGCCGACGATTGCTGGAGACGATGGACAACTTCCGACGCGAGGCCGACCCGCACCTTCGAGACCTCGACGCCTACGATCAAAATGCCTTCGAAATGCTCACCGGTCGGGATGTCGCCAGTGCCTTCGACATCAATGCCGAGGACCCTAAAACGCGGGACCGCTATGGTCGACATACCTTCGGCCAGAGTGCCTTGCTGGCCCGTCGACTGGTCGAGGCTGGCACACCGTTCGTGACCGTTAATTGCGTCCCCTGGGACCACCACGGGACCAAGCCCCAGCTCCAGACCGAGGAAGGTGCCCGGAAGCTCATCCCTCCGCTGGATCGGGCCATCGCCGGTCTGATCGACGACCTGATCGATCGCGGTCTCTATGACTCGACCCTGGTCGTGGCGATGGGAGAATTCGGCCGGACCCCCCGTATGAACAAGGACGCCGGCCGCGATCACTGGGGCCACACCTTCAGCGTCCTGATGGGTTGCGGCTCGATGAAGATGGGCCAGGTTATCGGCAGGAGTAGCGCCCGAGGAGAGCATGTCCTCGACCGACCTATCAGCCCCCAGGATGTGGCCGCGACGGTCTACCACCACCTCGGGATCGACTCTCGGGCTCTCACCTTCAACGACCGGGCCGGCCGCCCGACCTATCTGATCGAGAAGGGGGAGCCGATCCGCGAGCTGGTTGGATGAGGTACTCGATCAGTCTTGACGCTCGAAGATTCGCTTTCCGTCGAGATAGGTCGCCAGGGCCCTGGTCCCCGCGATTTCCCCCTCGGGACAGGTCAGCAGATCGCGATCCAGGACGACCAGGTCGGCCTGCTTCCCTTCTTCAATCGATCCGATCCGATCCTCCAGGAAGAGGAGCCGGGCGTTGTTGATCGTGTAGAAGCGGATGGCCTGCTCGCGAGTCAGGGCCTCTTCGGGGTGGAGCGGCGTATCGGAATCTTTGGGCTTTCGGGTGATCGCGACCGACATACCCAGGAAGGGATTGTATGGGTTGATCGACCGGAATGAGCCGACCTTCTGCATGTGGTCCGAGCCTCCACCTGCGGTCACCCCGGCCTGGAACAGGCTCCGGAGCGGCTGGAAATACCTCAGGCGGTCCTCGCCAAACTGGGCTAGCAGGGTCTTCGCATCCAGGTAAAGCCAGGCCGGCTGGATATCCACCACGACCCCGAGTCGCGCGGCCTGCTCGATCGCCTCGCGGCTCATGAAATTCGAGTGGGTCACGCAGGGACGAGTGGACGCCACCGGTGTAACCTTGTTGACCTCCTCATATGCATCGAGGAGCGCATGAACCGCCCCGTCCCCCACGCTATGGGCCGTGAATTGAAGGCCCGATTCGACGGCCGCGCGGACCATCGGGACCAGTCGATCCCGGGATAGGAACAGCACACCCTTGTACGTCGGATCATCGATCGAGTAGATCCGGCTGATGCCCCAGGGCTGCCGCATGTAAGCGCTGCCGGTCAGCATCCCGCCATCGAGAAAGGCCTTGATCCCGACGATCTTGAGTCGATCTCCCCCCTTGCGCAGCGGATGCTCGGCCACCTTCCGGATCTCTTCGAGGATCTTGTCGAGAGGCCCGAGGTTGCCGACATGCCAGGAGATCCCCATCCGGACCGTCAAATCTCCCGCATCGTGGAGCTTCTGATACCTGGCGACGCCGTCCGCTTCGGCGGCCCGGTCGATGACCGAGGTGATGCCGACCGAGTTGTAATCGCTGAAGAGTTCCTTGAGTCGCCGGTCCTGGTCGGCTTCCGAGGGGTCGCTGGCCTTCGAGGTCACTTTCACGTATCGGGTGCAGTTCCGGAGGATCCCGGTCGGTTCTCCGGTCGTGGGGTCCGTCTCGATCTTGCCCGGCCCTTCCACCCGGAAATCCTTGCCGATCCCGCTGAGCTTCAAGGCCAGGGTGTTGATCGAGGCATCGGGGCCGGTCGAGAAGAGGACCGGATGGCCGGGCGCTGCCTGGTCAAGTTCCTCGCGGGTCGGATAGCGACGTTCCTTGAGCCGGGTGATGAACACCTGCCGGACGACGACCCATTCCCCGGGTCCGGATGCCTCGGCCCTCGACTTGATGTATTCCAGGACGTCGGAGATGGTTTCCATCTCCGGGATCGGGTGATCGAACTCGGTCAGGCTCGCCCCCGTCGGATGGGTGTGCGAGTCGATCAGGCCGGGCAGGACCATCCTCCCGCCCAGGTCGACCACGACCGTCCCGGGTCCTCGGGTTTCGAGGACCTCGGCGTCGGTGCCGACTCGGATCAATCGGCCGCCCCGGACGGCCAGCGCTTCCCGGATCGAGAAATCCCGGTCGACCGTGACGATCTTGCCGTGATGGAGGATGAGTTCCGCCTCGTCGGCCGCCTGGACCGATGACGCGAACCCGACGGCAGACAACGCGAGGACCAGCCAGGAAGCTCGGCGAACCATGATCATCGAGCGATATCTCCCGGTGAATTCGAGGAAGTGTCGTCGAAAGACTTAGAGCCGGAGGGCGCCGATGATCATTCCCGAGACGATCCCGACGGCGTGGGCGATGTTCGCCATGTTGTACGGGAATCCCTGGGCCCCCTGAGGGGCGAATTCCGCAGCGATGAAGCCGAGGGCCAGCCAGCCGAGCATCCAGTTCGTGCTGCGTGGGTCGAGGGAAAGGCCGTCGCCCGGGTCGACGTGCCCCTTGACCCAGAGATAACCTGCCATCGCGAAGATCACCCCGGACATCCCGCCGAAGCTGCCGCCGGAATGCAAGAACTGCCCGGAGTTCGAGAGGACCGCCGTGACGATCACGAAGGCCAGGAGTCGCCAGGTTCCCTTTCGAGTCTCGATCCGATCGCCCAGATAGATCAATGCGAGCATGTTAAAGAACAGGTGTGCCATCCCACCGTGGAGGAAGATGGGTGTGATCAGTCTCCAGACCTCGCCCTGACGGATATTTTGCAGTCCGTGATCGACTCGGAAACCCTGGATGTCGTTGGTCACGATCGAGTAAGAAAGGATATCGCTGACCGACCAGCTCAGATTGATGTGGGCGAAGAGCACGGCGGTCACGATGATGCTGATGACCATCAGGGTGAAGGTCAGCGGAGCCCGGTTGTAGATCGGACCTTCCCAGCGGTCCCGAAGATCTCGGACCCGCTTGCGGTACCCGGCCTCTTCCTTCTCGACCTTCTTGCGGATCTCCCGGGCGGTGGGGACGGCCGCCCGGTATCGCGGATTGGCCGCGTCGGCGGCGAATTCTTCGAGGATCTGTCGAGCCTGAGGGACCCGATCCTCTTTATGGACCCATACGGCCCAGGAGCCGTCGGCCCTGTCGACAACCTTCGTGGAGATATCGAGCGTCAGGAGGTAATCGGCCAGGATCCTGGCGTC
The DNA here is from genome assembly GCF_051175385.1 of Tundrisphaera lichenicola. GTDB lineage: Bacteria > Planctomycetota > Planctomycetia > Isosphaerales > Isosphaeraceae > Tundrisphaera > Tundrisphaera lichenicola. Next base: position 1,798,626 of record NZ_CP195106.1, read on the forward strand.
GTCCTCCCGGTCAATGGTGCCGATCTCACGCAAAGCGAAACCCTTTCGGATGACCTTACCATCCTCGGGATCGTCCGAGAGGCGGACTCGTTCTCGGGCGATCCGAGGCCAGCCCTGGGCGACGGCCGGGGGGTGGACTGGAAGATCCAGACCCTCCGGCCGAGCCGATGGAACGGGCTGGCAAACTCAAGATACGGATGGTCATTAGCCCTCTGTCATAAACCATCGAACGCCCGGAGGAAAGCCCCTGACGATCGCTCAGGCGGGCTCGATGGTGCGGTACGTGGAAGCCGGGACTTCCTCGGCCGGCTCGGTCGGGGCATCGGCAGCGGTCTCGGCAGGCTTGGTGGCCTTGGGACGCCCCAGTAATTCCGAGAAACGCTGGATGATCACGAAGAAGACCGGGACGAAAAAGACTGCCAGGAAGGTCGCCGCGAGCATCCCCCCGAAGACCGCGGTTCCCAGCGCCCTCCGGCTGGCCGCCCCCGCCCCCTCGGCGTTGACCAGGGGGAAGATCCCCAGGATGAACGCGAACGAGGTCATCAGGATCGGTCGGAATCGGAGCCGGGACGCATGGACCGCGGCGTCGATCAGATCTTCCCCCTTGGCCCGTAGCTCTCGGGCGAACTCCACGATCAGGATCGCGTTCTTGCTGGCCAGGGCGATGATCAGGACGATCCCGATTTGGGTATAGATGTTGTTATCCATCCCTCGGATCGCCACGGCGGCCACCGTCCCGAGCAAGGCCAGCGGGACCACCAAAATCACCGAGATCGGCGTGAGCCAGCTTTCATACTGGGCGGCCAGCACGAGGTAGACCAGCAACACCGCCAGCGCGAAGATGTAAAGGGCCTGGCCCCCCACCTTCTTTTCCTGATACGACATCCCGGTCCACTCGATCCCCATGGAACTGGGCAGTTTGGAGTCGGCCATCTGCTCCATGAGTTTCAGAGCTTCGCCCGAGCTGGTCCCCGGGGCCGCTTCACCCGAGATGGATGCCGAGGGATAGAGGTTATAGCGGGTGATGATCTGCGGGCCGAGGGCCTCGTCGATCGTGGCCAGGGTCCCGAGCGGCAGCATCGCTCCGGAGCGGTTCCGGACCTCCAGACGGCGGATGTCGTCGGGCTTGAGTCGGAATTTCTGGTCGGCCTGCACCCGGACCTGGAACGTCCGGCCGAACAGGTTGAAGTCGTTGACGTAGGCCGAGCCCATCGAGGACTGGAGCGTGCCGAAGACCGAATCGAGCGGGACGTCGAGGCTCTTGGCCTTGACCCGGTCGATATCGGCATAAAGCTGGGGGACGTTGGCCCGGAAGACCGTGTTCAGCGACCTGAGGGTCGACTGGGAATTGCCATCGCGGACCATCTCGTCGGTGACTTCCTGGAGCTCGTTGAGCCCGAGATTTCCCTTGTCTTCGATCTGGAGCTGGAAACCGCCCGAGACGCCCAGGCCCATGATCGCCGGGGGCGGGAAGGCGAAGACGATCGCCTCCTGGATCTTGGCGAACTCGCCCCGGAGGTGGTTGATGATCGCATCCTGCTGGGTCTCGGGAGTCGTGCGTTCCTCGTAGGGTGCCCACCGGACGTAGAAGGTCGCCGCGTTCGAGGAGACCGTCTGGTCGAGCACCGACTGTCCGCCGATCATGACCCAGTGGGCCAGGCCGGGGGTCTTCTTGAAGATCTCCTCGACCTTCGTGACCACCGCCCGGGTCCTGACCTGCGACGAGGCATCGGGGAGCTGGAGCCCGACGATCGCATACCCCTGGTCTTCGACCGGCAGGAACCCGGTGGGGAGCTTGGTGAACCAGTAGAGAGTCCCCGCCGCGATCATGACGAACAGGACCATCATCAGGGCTGTCTGACGGACGAGCCGGGAGACGATCGCGACGTAAAGATTCTCGAATCTCTGGTAGACCGAGTTGAACCCCCGATAGAAGGCGTTCTTGCGGGCGGGAGTCGGTCGGAGGTAGCTCGCGCACTGGGCGGGCTTGAGGGTGACGGCATTGATGGCGCTGATGATCGCCGTCGCGGCGATCGTCAACGCGAATTGGCGGTAGAGCTGGCCGGTGATCCCCGGAAGGAAGGCCGTCGGGATGAACACGGCCATCAAGACCAGCGTGATTCCGATGACCGGGCCGATCACTTCATCCATCGCCCGGATCGTGGCTTCCTTGGCCGAGACCTTGTCGTGGTCGATGTGATGGGCGGCGTTCTCGACGATCACGATGGCGTCGTCGACCACGATGCCGATGGCCAGGATCAGGCCGAACAGCGTGAGCAGGTTGACCGTGAATCCCAGGGCGAACATGGCGGCAAAGGCGCCGATGATCGTCACGGGGACCGTCGTGGCCGGGACCAGCGTGGCTCGCCAGTCCTGGAGAAATACCAGGATCACGATCAGGACGAGGACGCCGGCCTCGAAGAGAGTCTTGTAGACCTCTCGGATCGACTCTCGGACGAAGATCGTGGTGTCGTAGGGGGTCGAATACTCCATCGCCTCGGGGAACGACTTCTTCAGCTCGTCCATCGCCTTGACGACCTTATCGGCCACGTCGAGGGCATTGGCCCCGGGGAGCTGGAATACGGCCACGCCGGCCGCTGCCTTGCCAGAGACGTCGCACCACTGGTCGTAGACCTGGCCGCCCAGCTCGACCCGGGCCACGTCGCGGACCCGGGTCAACCGGGCGCCGGTCCCGGCATCATCGCCCGGCGACGACTTGATGATGATGTTCCCGAACTCATCGGGGTCCTTGAGGCGGCCCTGGGTGGTCACGGTGTACTGGAAGCTCTGGCCGGTGGGTGCCGGAGGGGCACCGACCTGACCGGCGGCCACCTGGATATTCTGCTCGCGGATCGCGTCGAGGACTTCGAGCGTCGTCAGGTTTCTCGCCCGGAGCTTCTCGGGATCGAGCCAGACCCGCATCCCGTAATTGCTCGCCCCGAAGATATTGATATCGCCCACGCCGTAGATCCGGCTCAGGACATCCTTGACCCGGAGCGTGGCGTAATTGCTCAGGAACAGGCTGTCGTAGCGATTGTCCTTCGATGTCAGCGCGACGACGAGGATGATGGCCGTCGACTTCTTCTTGGTGGTGATCCCCTGGCGCTGGACTTCCTGCGGGAGCTTGGGCTGGGCGATGGCGACCCGGTTCTGGACCAGGACCTGCGCCATGTCGAGGTCGGTCCCGACGTCGAAGGTCACCGTCAGGTTGTACGAGCCGTCGGCCGCGCAGGTCGACGACATGTAGAGCATCCCCTCGACGCCGTTGACCTCCTGCTCGATCGGCGAGGCCACGGTATCGGCGAGGACCATGGCATCGGCACCCGGATAGGTGGTCGTCACCTGGACCGTCGGGGGCGTGATTTGCGGATATTGCTCGATCGGCAGGACGAAGACCGTCACGGCCCCGATGAGCATCGTGATGATCGCCAGGACGTTGGCGAAGATGGGCCGATCGATGAAAAAGCGTGAAATCATGATGAGGGTCGCCCGTCTCCAGGGTCAGGGGGTCTTCGCGGGCTCGGCATTGGCCTCAACGACGGGCTCGGAGGTCCCGGCGACAGTTGGTGCGGTCTGGTCCTTCCGGGTCGGCTTGACCTTGGAGCCTGGCCGGGCCTTCTGCAGGCCGCTGACGATGACCAGTTCCTCGGGCTTCAGATTGTCCTCGATCACGCGAAAGGTGCCGACCTGGGAGCCCACCTTGACCGGCCGGGCCTCGACCGTATCTTTCTCGTCGACGATCAGGAGATAGCGACCGAGTTGATTCGTCCCCAGGGCGAGCTCGGGGACGAGCAGCGCGTTGGGCTTCTCCTCCAGGGCCACTCGAACCCGGACGAAGAGACCGGGCACGATCACCCGATCCGGGTTGGGGTAGATCCCGCGGGCGAGGACCGTGCCGCTGGCCGGGTCGACCGAGGGATCGGCGTAGTCGAGCTTGCCCCTGTGCGGGAACCCCTTTTCGTTCGCCAGGCCGAGATCGAGGATGATCTCATCGCCGTGTTCGAAATCCTTGTGAGTCCCCTCGCGGGCCATCTGGCGGAAGCGGAGAAGGTCGTTTTCGCTGACGTTGACATAGGAATAGATGGGGTCGTCCTTCAGGATCGTGGCCAGGATCGTCGCCTGTCCATCGCCGACGAGATTACCGACGTCGTAGGCCCGTCTTGAGATCCTCCCCTCGAAGGGGGCGGTGATCCGGCAATATCCCAGGTTGATCTGGGCGTTGCGGACGTCGGACCGGGTTGCCTCGACGTGTGCCTTGGCCGATAGGATGTTGGTCTGGTAATCGGCCTTCACCTGCTCGAGTTTGGCCTGATCGGCCTCGACCTGAGCCTCGGACTTCTTTCGGTTGGCCTCGGCTTGATCGAGAGCCTCCCGAGTCCCCGCGTTGCGGGCCAACAGAGTCTTGCTGCGCCCCTCTTCGATTCTGGCCAGCAGCAAGATCGCCTGGTCCAGTGCGAGCTGGGCCTGGGCGACCTCGCGATCCTTGGACTGCTCGGCCTTCTTGAGTGCCGCCTCGGCCTCGTCGAGCTGAGCCTGTGCCATGTTGAGTGCGACCTGGAACGGCTCTTCGTCGATGACGAGGAGCAACTGTCCTTCCTTGACGACGTTGCCCTCTTCGAAGTGGCGTTCCTTGAGAAACCCTTTGACACGGGCCCTGAGCTCGACGGTCTCGACCGCCTTCGCGGTCCCGGTGTATTCGACGTAATCGGTGATGGAGCGTCGGACGGGCAGACTGACCGTTACGTCGGGCGGGGGAGGGGGAGCATATTGATTCTGCGTGCCACAACCCGCGATCCCGGCGGCCAGCAAGATCGCTGACCCTATCGAGATCGCCGAGACTTTTTTCGAGATCGTGCCCAAATGATCAACCCTCTCATCATTCATCACGCGACCTCACCCGGGGCGAGTCGAGCCCGAGAAGGCTCGCTGCGGAACTTGGCTATAGTATAGAAATACGGCGATTCAGAAACGATGAATTTCATCCCCTCAATCCGATGGAACTTGAAGAAACCCGGTGGCAGTCGACTCGATTCCTGAGAATCGATCGACTCTCCACCCAGTGACTTGAATTCTCCGAGCGGGGAAGTTATATTCAATCGATCGAAACGCCCTCCTAGCTCAATTGGCAGAGCAGCTGACTCTTAATCAGCGGGTTGTAGGTTCGAGTCCTACGGGGGGCATTGCCTGTGACGGGCGATGCCTACGCAAGTCCGATAAGTTGAACGACGTTAAGGACCGGGGAATGATCCCTCGGTCCTTTCTTCGTTAGGCTGGGGTGAGCCACCGCGAGCAGTCGCCAGATTCCAGCGGGCAACATGACGCATCTTCGCGTGCCCGATATTTCTGAGCCCCTCTCCAGGGCGTACCTCAGATCCGACTCCTCCGAATGGGAACAGCGATCGAGGGTCAGTGCGATTGTCGAGTGCGGTGCCTGAGTCCGAGTCTTCATCGCTTCCAAGTCAGGCCTGTTTTTGCTCCTGAGCCGCAGGAAGCCGCATTCGCTCACTCCAGTTATCGGTGCTTGATCGCTTTCTCAAAAGCGGCTTTGGCCTGCGTCACCTTGTGAAGGATGATCGAGACATTGGCAAGGCTTGCCTTGCTCGATGATCGGGACGCACCTGCGCGAGGTGATGGCTGTTTGGATATGACCGACCGAGTGGTGAGGCGGAATCCCCACTCGTTACCGTCCGTCGCGATTCAACTTAGGGAAGTAAGGGTCGATGTGCCTCCTCGGGCATATCAAGGGGGTTGCTTGGCGCCTACCCTATTAACAAGATCTCCTCCATGACATCCTGGACATGAATCGCTGGCGCGGTTCCAATACGCGAGGCCGAGGAGAAAGAGCGTCATCTTTTCGGCCACACGCCTCAAAGTACCCGAGCCCATGAAGAAACAGGGCGAAGGGTCACTCTGACAATTCCCTTATCTGTAACGGCAGGTGAAAAAAGAGATCGACTCTGACGAAAATGACCAACTCCTGGCCGATCGCCCCCGTCCTTGTCGGTTGATTACAAGATTCTAATCAAAGGTCGCTTCGGTCTCAGCGTCGTTCGAACTAGCCCACCATCTCCTCACGAAAACTGAATCCGCAGATCTGAGCCTCTGAGGCTTTCGGGTCGCATCGACTGTCAAGTTCCTCCGAGGATCGTCGGCCACCTCCACGACTGGAGTCGCATCGAACATGACCCATTTCCTTGCCGGTCTCCTGATCGTGTGCTCGATCTCCTCCATCGACGAGGCCCCTGTAGGACGCCCTCTGGAAGCGACCTTGATCGACGAGGATCCGATCGCACTGGCCCGAGCGGTCCGCGAGCTTGGCGACCCGGCCCGAGGGGCAGCCATCTTTTACCAGCCGTTCTTGAACTGCACGAAGTGTCACGGAAGCGGAGATGGCCGGGAAAGCATGCTTGGCCCGGATCTCGCCAGCCTCGGAGAATCTACGACTGATGAATATCTGATCGAGTCAGTCCTTCAACCTTCGAAGGTCATCAAGAAGGGCTTCGAGACAATCACGATCGCGACTTCCGATGGGAAGAATTACGTCGGATTGCTGGCCGAGGAGCGGGCCGATTCGCTGATTCTCCGCGACCCGGGGCAGGACGGAAAGCAAATCACCATCACCGGACGTGAGATCGAAGAAAGGAAGGATGGTGGGCTCTCGATCATGCCCGCAGGTCTGGTGAACGGGCTTGCCTCCCGACAGCAGTTCCTTGACCTGATCCGCTACCTCCGCGAGATTGCCGATGGCGGTCCCGCGCGTGCGAAAGCACTGCGCCCCAATCCTTCTCGGATTGCGGGTCTGAAGCTCCCAGATTATGAATTGCAACTCGATCACGCGGGGCTGATCGCAGACCTCGGCCCGGAAGGGTTTGAACGAGGACGAGAGATTTACCACCGGGTTTGCATCAACTGCCATGGCACGAAAGATAAGACCGGCTCGCTCCCGACGTCCCTCAGGTTTGCATCGGGCCAGTTCAAGAACGGGCACGATCCCTACAGCCTCTATAGGACCCTCACGCAGGGCTTCGGTCAGATGGCGCCTCAGACCTGGATGGTCCCAACCCAGAAATATGACGTTATCCATTACATTCGCGAAACATTCCTGAAACGGGACAACCCGACCCAGTTCGCCCGGGTGGACCAGGCATATCTTGAACGCCTCCCGAAAGGAAAGACGCGCGGTCCCGAGCCTTCAGAGATCGAGCCCTGGTCGGCGATGGACTATGGGCCGACTCTGACGGCTACATACGAGTTGGGAGATGGCGGGACGAATTTCGCTTACAAGGGGATCGCCGTTCGACTCGATGGCGGGCCTGGTGGGATCTCGCGGGGGCGATTCTGGTCCGTCTTCGACCACGACACGATGAGTCTGCCGGGTTCGTGGAGCGGAGAGGGTTTCATCGACTGGAATGGGATCAACTTCAACGGTCGTCACGAAATCCATCCCAGGATCGTCGGCCGCGTCGAGATCGTCAATCCGATGGGCCCCGGTTGGGCGAATCCCGACACGGGCACATTCGATGACCCGCGACTGAAAGGTAGAGACGGCCGACCTTACGGCCCGCTGCCGCGATCCTGGGCCCATTATCAAGGACAGTATCGTCACGGGGATCGGGTCATTCTTGCCTACACGATCGGCCAGACGAAAGTCCTGGAAATGCCCTCGATCGAGACCATTCGCTCGACTCACGCCTTCACCCGGTCTTTCGACCTCGGGCCACGCGACAAGGAGATGATCTTGCAGGTCGCTCGGGGTCCCAGGGGAACGCTGAAGAGGTTTGCCTCGGGGGATCGGGGCGAAGGTGCGGTCGCCTATCTGGAACCTGAAAGTCCTGCCGATCCGAGATCGACGAAAGCAGAGCCTCTGCTCCGATTTGATGGAAGCCATTACGTAGAAATCGCGAACCTGGATGGATTTGACATGTCCACGGGCGATTATTCCATCGTCTCGCGGTTTCAAACACTTCGAGGTGGAAGCCTTTTCAGTGAGACGGTTACCGGTACGAAGTGGGTTCCCCAGGGAAAATCGCTCTTCGTCCGCAATGGCAGGGTAGCCTTCGACATCGGATGGGTCGGGGTCATCGAGTCCAGTCGTCGGGTCGATGACGAGTTGTGGCATACCGCCGTCTTGACGTACGAGCAGGCGACCCACACGGCTCGCCTCTACATCGACGGGGAACAATCTGGCGAAAAGGTCCTGGTTTCGAAGGAGCCCCTCGCCCATCGTGTCGGACGGATTGGTTTCACGGCGGAGAACTTTCCCGCACCAACCAGCTACTTCGCAGGTCGGATCGCGGAAATCCGGCTTTACCAACGGACCCTCGATCCTGAAGCGATTGTCCATCTGACGAGCGGGGCCGAAAACCTTCCTGGCCCCTTCGCAAGCTGGAAGCCGGACATGGCTCGTGGCGACACGATCCGAGATGAGTCGGAGCATAAGCGAGAGGGCAAGATTGTCCGAAAAGATTCGGGAACGATGGAGAACTCGGGCATCCTGGCCGGCATCTCCCCACCCTTGGAAGGAATCTCGTGGTCGAGCACGGAGCAGGGTGACCTGAGGCTCACGATCCCGGCCGGCGAGAACTCGCTCCGCTTCACGCTCAAGGTACTTCGAGTCCCGGGTGATGAGGATCCCAAAGTGCTAGCGTCAGCGATCTCCGATGGCACCTCGACGAACCTGGTCGAACTCACGACCGGCGGTCCTTCGCGATGGCCCGAGGTTTTGAAGACTCCCATCACGACCGGTCTTTCCGATGGCCCATTTGCCGTCGATCTGCTGGCACTCCCCATCAACAACCCCTGGCTCTGCCTATTGCGCCCGACCGGATTCGACTTCCTCGACGGGGGTCGCCAGGCCGCGGTCTGCACATGGGATGGCGACGTCTGGCTCGTCGATGGGCTCGACGCACCCTCTGGCGAATTCTCGTGGAGACGGATCGCGTCCGGGCTCTTTCAACCCCTTGGCCTGAAGGTCCGCGACGGGGAAATCTACGTTGGTTGTCGCGATCAGATCGTGATCCTTCGCGACCTCAACGGCGATGGCGAAACCGACTATTACGAGAATTTCAATAGCGACCACCAGGTGACCGAGCACTTCCACGAATTCGCTATGGGGCTTCAAACGGACGAGTCGGGCCATTTCTATTACGCCAAGGCCGCCCGACATGGCAAGACGGCGATCGTCCCGCAGCACGGAACACTCCTGAAGGTGAGTCGCGACGGACTCCAGACCGAGATCCTCGCCACGGGATTTCGCGCACCCAACGGCGTCTGCCTGAACGACGATGGGACATTCTACCTGACCGATCAGGAGGGATTCTGGCACCCGAAAAATCGCATCAACCATGTCAAGGTCGGTGGATTCTACGGGAACATGTGGGGCTATCATGACGTGACAGACGCCTCCGATTCGGCCATGGAACTTCCCGTCTGCTGGATCACGAACGACTTCGACCGTTCTCCGTCCGAGCTCGTCCATGTGACGAGCGATGCCTGGGGACCACTCAAGGGGTCGCTGCTGAACTTCTCCTATGGGAATGGGAAATTGTTCGTCGTGCCCGTCGAAAAGCTCCAGGGCAAGATTCAAGGCGGGGCCTGCGCGCTACCGATCTCGCCGCTGCCTACCGGAGTCATGCGAGGTCGGTTCAGCCCCAGTGACGGCCAGCTATACGCCTGCGGCATGGTCGGATGGGCGAGCAACCAGTCGGCACCCGGCGGCTTCTATCGAATTCGAGCGACGGACAAGCCGATGTTTCTCCCCGTAGGGCTCCAGGCGACCGTTGACGGCTTGAAGCTGACATTCACCGACCCGATCGATCCCGACTCGGCTTCCGACCCATCAAATTATTCGGTGAAAACCTGGTCGCTCAAGCGATCGGCAAAATACGGCTCGGAGCACTACGACGAGAAGTCGATTGTCGTCGGGACCGCCTCCTTGTCGGACGATGGAAGGACCATCGTCCTCGGAATTCCGGAGATTCGCCCAACCTGGGGTATGGAGATCAAGTACCGATTGAGGGGTTCAAAAGGACAGCCCTTCGAGGGGCAGATCCACAATTCGATCCATCAACTTTCCGATGGGACGCACGAGCCGATCCCTCGTTGAGCCCATGAGGTCGTCCTCCGGTTCCTGGCCGAAGCTGTCCAATCGGATGCCGATCTCTGCCAAGTTAATCGCTATAAACTCCGATCAAAAGTTAGCATGCGAGATGCCCCGATGATCGGGCTATCCTCCCACGAGCCCACGACCTTCCCCGGGAGGGGGCCCTAGACACAGGTCCCAGGGAGAAGCTACTCTCAACTTAGATTGAAGCCCATCGTTGCATTGATGGGAAAGTTGTTGCCGATGATTATCGGCGGATCCATCATGGGTGGCAGCTATGCCCGCCGTCTACCATGACATCGGGAAGGTAATCTCCGACCGGCGCTCGACCCTGGCAAGGGCCATTGTTGCCAGACAATACTCGCTCCAACCTGATCTGGAGGGGCAATACGGCCCGGAAGGGCGAGCCAGATGCATCCAGGACACCGAGCACCACCTCGCCAACCTCTCGGAGGCCGTGTCCGCTTCGAGCCCGGCTCTCTTCTCCGACTATCTCGATTGGGCCGTCTCGGTCCTTGCAGCGAACCACATCCGGGACGAGGATGTCGAGGTGAACCTGGCCTGCTTGCAGGACGTGCTCCTGGCCTCACTTCCCGGAGAGCACGGGATCGTCACTCGCCGGTTTTTAGAAGAAGCGATCCGATGCTCTCGCAGTGCTTCCAGGATTAACGCATCGCTGATCTCCGACGAGGGTTCCCACCCCGCCCTCGCCAGGGCGTATCTTGGGGCACTCCTGGAATACAATCGAAAAGCGGCGACCGACCTGATCCTCAACGCCGTGGACGCCGGTATTCCCGTCGGCGAAATTTACCTGGATGTCTTTCAGCGTTGCCAGCGTGAGGTCGGACGACTCTGGCAGTCCCGTCAGATCGGCGTGATCCAGGAGCATTTCGCCACGGCGGTCTCCCAGTCGCTCATGGCCCGGTTGACTCCGATGGCCGTATCAGAACCAGGAAACGGGCGGGTGGTGATGGCAGCCTCGGTGGGCGGCGAACGGCACGAGGTCGGGCTTCGGGTCGTCGCCGACTTCTTCGAGATGGCCGGCTACGAAGTCCACTATTTCGGTGCCGACGCCCCTCTCCTGAGCGTCGCGGAGGCCATGGCCCGGCGCAGGCCCGATCTGCTGTTGATCTCGGTCACGATGGTCACTCATCTCTCGGGCGTCGGAAAACTGATCGCCGCAGTCCGCGCGAGGGAGGAATGCCGGGGAGTGACGATTCTCGTGGGGGGGCATCCATTCGATGTCGTCCCCGACCTCTGGCGTCGGTCGGGGGCCGACGGTTACGCCGCCGACGCGAGGGGTGCTCTCGTCGAAGCCGAGCGGCTGCTGGCTACCCGATCAGGCCAGAAGTGTTCCAGTTCTCCTCGCGAGGTCTTACCCACGTAGGCTCCTCCATTCCGGGTGGGGTGCCATTCGAGGTGCGGATCTCAATCTTCGGGGCAGAGCCACCGCCGGGCCGCTTTAGACCCTTCGATGGTAGTTCCTCACAATTTGGATCGATCGCGAGTCAAAAGTCTCGGAAAAGGTGTATCGAGAATCAATTCTCGGACTTGGGAACCGATTCGACGGGACGCTCGTGGTGTGTGTCACCACAATGCATTCGAGCGGGGAGAAAACTTCCGCATCCAGATTCCCGAAAGGATTGCATTCTGAGGGCAGTGGAGCCGGTTGAGTAGACTGGAGCTTCCCTCAACTTTTCTGGAAGAGATACACATCTCGATCGACTCGTTCGACGGTCAGACCAAACCTAGCCCCCAGCCAGTCGAAGGTCGCGGGACTGTAAAAGCTGACATGGGTCGGATCCGCCTTGTAGTGCCAGCCTGCGAACCTCTCTCGATTGATCACCACCTTCGTCATGACGCCGAGCCAACCATGGGGACGAAGCAATCCGGTCATCCTTGTCCAATCCTCGGCGGGACGACGGAAGTGCTCGACGACTTCGGTGCAGGTTACGAAATCGAAATTGCGTTCCAAGACTGCCGGATTCGGCCTATAAATTGGGTCGTAGTCATCCATGAGCATCCCCGACTCTCTCAGAATGATGGAGAGAGTCGGACCCGGGCCGCAACCATAATCCAGACCAAGGCTCCCTTTCCCCAGCCGCGCTTCGAGCGGACCGGAGAGCCGGCCGAGGAAGCGGCGGTAGCCATGATCCGATGGGTCGTTCTCGTGAAGGTCGTAGTAGGCCCTCTCGGCTATCGGATCCAGATAGCTTCCCGGGTCGGCCGAGACCAGATCGCAAACCCGGCAATGGAAGAAGCAACGCCAACGGTCTTCGAGATAGGGATCGACTGGCTGGGAGCAGAGCGGGCAGTTCAGCATGCCGATCCTTCGGTCATTCCTGACGGATTCAAACTCGTTCCGGAGGTCGCAGCCTCGACACATCCTCTCCATTCTCGTCCCGAAATTCCGTCGATGCGCCTCTGACCATTGGGACAGGAAAGGCGTTGTGCGGATCGCCTCGATGACCAAGCCGATCACTTCGACGGCCGTGATGATCCTGGTGGATGAAGGCAAGGTACGGCTCGACGATCCGCTCTCGAAGTTCACCCCAGTTTCAAAATAATAACTCCATTGGCCGAGATCTACCGACGGTCCTTCGCTGTCGCTTTCGGAACCGAGGTGGGGTCGACCAGCATCGCCAGGATCGCCTGGGCGTAGACCCGATGCCCATAGTCGTTCGGATGATTCACTCCATTGCCGGTGAAGTCGATGTGTCGCTTTCGCCTCATCAATTCGAGCCAGATCGAGGTCATGTCGGCGAGGACGACTCCCGGCCCTTCGAGCGCGGCCAGCACATCGCGGTAGATCGGGAACATCTCGGGCGGGGTCGCCATCCAATCGGGATTCCCCGTCATCGTGGAGACCAGGATCACCTCCGTCTCCGGCTTCGCCTCCCGGATACGACGGAGCATCGCCTCGATGTTCGACCGGAAGGATTTGGGATCGCGAGCGCCGACGTCGTTCATCCCGTAAGCGATGATGATCAGATCGGCCTCGGTCGCCAGAAGTCGATCCATGTCGTTCAGCCCCTGACGGGACGACCAGCCTCCGACGGCCAGATTCCGGAGCGTCACCGGAGAGCCTGAGGTGGCCTCCAACTGGGCCGCCACCAGTCCCGGATAGGAGGCCTGAAACGGAGGTGCTTTCGTGAACTCGGAGGCGTTGTATCCCTCGGAGATGCTGTCTCCGCTGACGGCAATCGTCAATGGTTGCTTCAATTTGAGCTTGCCGCTGGTTCGAGCGAGCCGATCGCCCGCGAAGCTCGGGCGGTAGCCGTCCCACATTGCCGAACGAGGGAGGTAGCTCACCTCAACCTGCTGGTCGTGGAAATAGTGACAGTTATCGAAAAACAGGCTTGTCTGGGGATCCCCGGCGCGGTGGCCGATGCTGTGCGGAGCACCCTTCGGGAGGAAGAGGTCGGACTCGCTGAGTGATGGGATCCTGGAGCCAGGTGGAAGGATAAGTGCAGAACCATCGGGAGCCAGTTGATAGTCACGCCCTTCTTCGAAAGACCGCGATCCATCTGCGGATTTGACCGAGAGGACACGCTCGACGTCGAAGAGTAGTCGGGCCGTGGGACTCGACTTCGTCGCTCCGCAAAAGAGCACACTCTCGCGGTGGATCGTCCCACCATCCCATGGTCCTTGCAGCAGATGGAGTCCTGGCAGTGGCCCGGAAATCGAGGAATTGCCGGCGGTGATGGACTCGCTCAGCAGTGTGGTCAGGTGTTCCTTCCAGATCGCGGCGAGAGTGTGGGTCCCATGCCCTCGGGTCCGATCACTTCGGGGGAGGACCAGTGCGTTGCCCCGTTTCACTCTCCGGATTTCCCGCTCCAGGATTCCCAACTCGGGCGGGTTGATCAGGTCGTCCTCGAAGTTGATCGCGAGCAGCGGGGCCTTGATCTGCTCCAGGGCGGGACTCGGGTCGTAGTCGCTTGAACTCTCCAGCGCATAGAGAACGTCATTGGCGTCCGACGCATTCACCGTTCGCGCGACGAATTCCTCGAGGACGCGATCGGCCAACTCGCGGGTCGGGGCCTCCATTTGTCGAACGATCGGGTTGTTCGACATGAGGTAGAGCATCTCGGCCGCCGTTTTCAGGCTTGGCGGTTGGTCGAGGTAATCGCCGGATGCCCAGGCCGGGTCGTTGCGAATCACATCGATGATGACTCGTCGCCAGGCCCGATTCCGACCCGAGATCTGCGTGGGTAACGAGGCCAGTGGGAGCAGGGCATCCATGAAGTCCGGGTAAGTCTCGCCCCAGAGCCAGGTATGCATCCCGCCCATCGAGGTGCCCATGACCAGGCGGAGATGATCAATTTTCAGACCTTCGATCAGGAGCCGATACTGGGCCAAGACCATGTCTCGATAGCCGTAACGAGGAAACCTGGCATGGAGTCCGTCGCTGGGCTTGCTCGACCCGCCGTGACCGATCCCATCGGGGAAGATCAGGTAGTTACGGTTCGAGTCGAGCGGCTGACCATCGCCGAAAAGTTCCCCGGCGAACTCGGGCCTAAAGAAGTTGGCTCCGCTTCCGGTCGTCCCGTGAAGGATCAGGACGGCATTGTTGACTTTCCCGTCTTCGCCAAGACGAGGAGTACCCAGAGTTCGGTAGTGGATCCGCAGGTTCGGGAGGATTTCGCCGGAGGCAAATCGGAAGTCGCTGATTACATGATCGGCCTGAGTCGGCTCGGGAAGTCCGGCAATCACCGGCGAGGTCGAGACGACCAGGATCAAGAGCGACAGAATCTTCCGCATGAGTTTCACCCTCTGATCAGCCCACCCACGGCCCGAATCGGAGTTCGCGACCTGGGTTCGAGCCCCGAGAGGTCATGGGCTACGCTTCGATCTTGAACATTGGGGATGTCGGACTGCAATCTAACACCATGGGGCTGCCTCTGAAAGTTCCGACCTCGTTGAATTGATTTCCCGAACAAGTCGCAGGGCCGGATGGCCACCCATTTCATCTCGATCGAGATCCGATCTGATCTTGCTCTCTCTCGACTCCCCGGTATGATCCGCGTCCATCCAATAAGGAGGTCGAAATGACCAGGACATTGGTTTTCGCCGCATTCCTGGCGATCGTTACCGGTTGTAGTTCCACGCACAAGGCCGTCACCAACGGTCCGGGCGGCAAGCCAACCGAACCACCCAAGCAGTATGAATATCGGGATATGAGCCGAGGAAGTACCGCATTCCAACGTTGAGGTCGATACGATCGAGCCATTGAAGGAAGTGAACGCTCACCGATCGATCTTGGAGCACCTCGCCGGGTTAGCTCTTGCCATGTTGACATGGCAAGCCCAGGTTCGGATACATCCATTACGTCACCGAGGATCGCTACACCTGAAATCAGGATGACCTGACCTCATCGGTGTGCGATCCCGGGGGTGAACAGCCTCGACGTTATTCGGAGCGATCAGCTCAGGCGAATAGCTCGGGAATCGGACTACCGTTGCGGACAATCGCGATTGGCCGCCCGGTATTGGTCTTGTATTCCTTGCGAACGTCGATGCCGAGGGCATGGTAGAACGAGGCCGCCACGTTGTCGGGGGTGATCCCGTCGCCGGAAGCGGGTCCCATGGCTTTCTCGTCGCTGGCCCCGACGACCTGTCCACCCTTGATACCTCCGCCACCCATCAAGCAGCACATGGCTCGGGGGAAGTGGTCGCGGCCACCGCGGGGATTGATCTTCGGCGTTCGGCCGAATTCGCCCGTGACGAAAACCGCCGTCGACTCGAGCAGGCCCTTCTGGTCGAGCGTCGTGAAAAGCGCGGCCAGGGCCACGTCGAGATCCGGTAGGAGCCGGGTCTTGAGCCGGTCGAAATTATTGTCGTGCGTATCCCATCCGCCGCTGGAGAGGGTGACGAACCGAACACCCGACTCGATCAGTCGCGTGGCCAGGAGACATGACTGACCGATGGCCGAGGGGCCGAAGGCGGCGGCGACCTCGGGCTTTTCGAGGCTCACGTCGAACGCCTTGCGCGAACGGGGCGAGCTGATGATCTCGTAGGCTCGCTCGGAGAACCGGTCTAGCCCGTGGATCAGGTCGCTATCCTTCTCGAATCCCTGGAAGGTCGTGTCGAGCGACCGCAGGAGGTTGCGCCGCTTCTCGATCTCCTCGACCGTCAGGCCATTCCTCAGGGTAATCCCTCGGACGCTGTAAGGCTGGCCGGCCTTGGGGACGCTGGTCGTCTTGAACGGTGCGAACTCGACGCCGAGATAGCCCGAGACCTGGGGCGTGTCCGGGATCGCGACGAACGGCGGGAGGTCGCGAGGGCTTCCCTTCTCCTTCGTGACGACCGGCCCATAGCCGGGGAATTCCAGCGAGGGGATGGGCCGGTTGCCCGTGTTCATGTACTTGGTGCCGAATTCGTGAGCGGCCAGGCTGTGGCTCACCCCCCGGAGGATCGCGAATTTGTCGGCGCAGGAGGCGAGCTTCGGAAGATGCTCGGAGATGCGCACCCCCGGTACATTGGTGTCGATCGGGTTGAACTCTCCCCGATACTCGGAGGGGGCCTCGGGCTTGAGGTCGAACGTGTCCATGTGAGACGGGCCGCCGCCCAGATTCACGAAGATCGCCGAGGTCGCCTTGCCGGCGGCCACTTCGCCGGCCTCGCTCAGCCTGAGAAAGCCGGGAAGACCCAGGCCCGCGGCGCCCAGGACGCCCACCCGGAGAAAGTCTCGTCGGCGGACTCCGTCACAATAATCATTCATCGCCATCGTGAATCTCCGCGAGAACAAGGGATTCGTCCGGGGGCATCGTCCAAACAGATGGATCAGTGGTTGGTGATGAATTCCTTGGTGTTGAGCAACGCCCAGAGGAGGTCACGCATCCCATCGGAACCGTCCGAGTCGGTCAGATAGCGAATGGCCGCCTTCGCTTCGGCCTCCAGGGGCCGCCGCGAAAGGGTTCGGAGGTAAGCCTCGCGAACGATCGACTCCCGATCGGCCGGGCTGAAGCGGGGGGCCGTCGAGGTAGGACGTCCCTCGGGCATTTTCCCAGCGACCACTTTCTTCCGGATGGATCGCTCGTTGTTCGACGCCTGGGACTCGCGCTTCAGCTCGGAGATCCGATCCTGGATCCGCATGATCCGAGGATTCGGGGCCCCGGCGGCCTTGATCCTCTTGAGCCTGGTCTCCAACTCGGGGAGCGAGAGGGCCATCAGTCCCGATCCCTGGTCGGGAGCTTCCTTCTTGGTATCGTCAACAACGTTTCGTGGGCTGGTCTTGGCCTTCTCGGCGACCCACCCATCGGCCCGGTCGATCGCGGCATAAAGCTCGGCGTCGTTCTGGAGGTAGATCGACTGGAGGAGGTTAGGCTCGTCGGATCGGTTGCAGTCGCAATTCGTCTCGCGAGTCGAGGCCCCGAAGACCTTCGAGGCATAGGTCCCCTGGTTCCTCCGGGCGGGTCCTCCTGCACCAGGGCCGGTGGCCCGAGTCGAGATGTCGGTCGCGGCCTTCGCCTGGATCCGGCTCGATCCGGTGGCCATCGCCACCGCGTCGATCAGGACCTCGGCGGGAATTCGACGGATCAGGGCTCGACTGAAGTTTTTCTCGTCGAGTCGGTTGGTCTCGTTGGACTGCCAGCTCCGCTGGTAGGCGAGGCTCCCGGTGATCTCTCGATGGAGCCACTTCATGTCGAAATCATGATCGACGAAGCCGTCGGCCAGGTAGGCCAGCAGGGCTTCATTGCTCGGGGGATTGGCCAGGTTCATGTCGTCGGGTGACTCGACGATCCCGCGGCCGAAGTAATTGGCCCAGACCCGGTTGACGAAGGCTCGGGCGAAGTAGGGGTTGTCCTTGCTCCGGAGCCATTCCATCAAGGGGGCCCGAGGATCGTCCGAACCGTCGAGGGCAACTTCCTCGCCGCCGAGAACCTTGGCCGAGACCACGCGACGGGTTTTGGGGGCCTGGTCCTTCTTGAGTCCGGCGACCCGGGCGGTCATCCCGTTCCGGTTCACGAAGACTTCTTGCCAGGGCGAGATCTCGCCATCACGCCGGAGCTGCTGGAGCTTCCTGTTCCGATCGCCACCCTTGAGCTTGTCGAGGCCGGTGTCCTTGTTGATCCGCTGGAAGCTGGGTCGAGCCTCGGGAGAGACCCCGAATCCGACCGCATTGAAGAAGGCCCCGAAGCGATTGAAGTCGTCCTGGGTCCACTGGTCGAAGGGATGCTTGTGGCACTGGGCGCACTCGAGGCGAACGCCCAGGAACGAGTAGCTGAAGCCGATGACCCGCTCCTCGGGCTTTCGGAAGTTCTGCCGGGCCCAGAAGTGAGGCATCGTCTCGCGGTCGGCGAACTTCGATGACTCTCCGGGCTTGGCATACGAGGCCATCGCCTTCACGAAATCGTCGTAGCTTTCTCCCTTGGGGCGGCTGGTGGCCAGGACCAGCCCCGCCGCGATCTCGTCGTAAGGCGTGTTTTCGAGAACACGCTTGTAAATCCAGTCGTACCACTGGCGTGGGGCCTGGGGCCCGACCTGCTGGACGTTGAGGACCTTTGGAGCCGCCCCGGTGTAGTCGCACAGCTTGGTGGTCCACCAGGCGGCGTAACTGGGGCGGGATAAGAGATCGTCGACCTTTCGAGCCCGCTTGTCCGGGGCGGGATCGGAGAGGAATGCCTCCACCTCGTCGGGGGTCGGGAGGGTCCCGGCCAGATCGAGACCGACCCTCCGGAGGAATTCCGCATCGGTGCAGGTGGGGCTCGGGACGATTCCTAATTTCCGGAGCTTGGCGACGACCAACTCATCTACCTCGGTGGGGGTGGGGACGCTCGGATAGCTTTCGCCCGCCAGGTCCGAGACGGCGCGGAGGACCGGAACGGGCGCAACCCCATTGTCGTAGAAGGCGACGACATGGGTATCGCCGGGACCGACCGAGGTGATCACTCCCTCCTCCGAGATCTCGGCGATCGACTCGTCATTGGTCCGGAAGCGGGCCAGGCAGGTCACATCCTCGCTCGAACCGTCGGACCAGTGGGCCACCACGCGGAGCGCATCCTTCTGGCCGGGCTCTCGGAAGGAGATCTCGCCCGGGGTCACTTCAAGCCGATCGAATGTCGGGGCCTTCGCGTCGACACCCTTCGCACCCCCTTCGATCCATCGGGTCAGGACCCGATATTGCCAGCTCTCGGCTTCGAGTCGCTTCCCTCCCTTATGGGGTATCGCCAGGGTGGGCTTCTGGAGGATCTTGGAGCCCTCCGGGTCGTCGAGTGTGACCCGGTCGGACCCATCCTTGAGCAGGGTCTCGCGATCGAGCTTGAAATCGTAGCCGAAGAGGGAGAGTCGGAATCCGCCCTGGCCCTGGAAGGATCCGTGGCAGGATCGAGTATTGCAGCCCATCCGTCCCATCAGGGTCAGGACGTGGCGCTGGAAGTCAGGGACCTCGGTCGCGCCTTCATCGGCAAACCGTTCCATTGCCGGCCGGATCGGCTCGTCAGCAGCTACGGTCGAGGTGTGGGCGACCAGGACGAGTGTACCCATCAGGGCGATTCGGCGGATCATGGGCGGGCCTCCGGTTGGACGGCGGTCGAGGGAACGGCGGCGGGTCGGGACGACTCCAAACGCTTGGCTTTCCGGGACTTCCTGGGTTGAAGGGCACGGAATCGCGTCTCGACCACCTCGTCCTTGTGATTCTCCAGGCGATCGAGCGAGAGGCGGAATCGGCGTGCAGCGGCTTCGGCCTGCGCCAGATCGAATTTCTGGCGCTGAATGTCGGCATCGACCTTTGCCTCGATCGCCGATCGGAGTTGACTCCGAAGTTCCTGATCCTCCGGCGAGCTGGCCAGTTTCGCGGCGAGCAGCTCGACTTGAGTTTTGGCTTTCCAGATATTCAGCGACAACGTGTAACGCTTCGGATTTCGGGACTTCAGCTCGGCGAGATTCCTTGCAGTCTGCGAAAGATCACCGATGGCTTTGCGATATTCGGCCGAATTCCTGGACTTGAGGGGTTCCAGGACCACGGCCAAATCCGGGTGATGCTCTCCGACGAACGCCAGGGCCATTGCCTCGCGTTCCGCGAACGAGGGAATCGCCGCCTTCCAGGCCGGGGTGGACCGGTCAGCGGCGCTCTTCTTGTCGTCGTCGGCTCCCAGCATCAGCAGCACGGCGAGGAAGGTCATGAGCCGAAAAATCCGAGCCAGGCAAGCCACGCTGTGCCGCTCGTCCGGACTCGTCCGAGTCGGATCGCCCGAGTGATCGATCATGGCTCAGTTCTCCTCCTGGGAAACATCATCCATCGACGATTCCGCGGCGGCCAGGATCCAGGAAGGGATCGCAAGTTCCCCCGAAGCCTCCAGCTCGGAGATCGATTCGGGATAGTCGATCTCGGTCATGATCGGGTCGCTTCGATCCAGGTCGGACCAGGCCATAGCCACCTCGGCCGCGTCGGGCGATTCGGTTTTCATGGTCCCGAGCGACCAGAGGCTCGCGACGGCCAGGCAGGCCGCAGCCGCCAGGCCCGACCAGGCCAGGGTTCGACGGGTCAGGAATCGTCGAGGGCGAGACCAGGTCTTTGGAGGAAGGGCGGACATCGCTCCGGAAAGCTCGACCGCACCGGCCAGGGCCTCGCGCGCCGACTGGTCGTCGGCCAGCATTCGCTCGAAGTCGACCTCTTCGGGATCGCTCATCTCGCCGGTCGCGTACCGGAATGCCAACCAGTGGAGGTCGGAGTCTGGTTCGGGGGGCATCGGTTCAGTCTCCGGGTCTCAAGGATCGCCTCAACTGTTCCAGGGCACGACGCATCCTGCTGAGCACCGTCCCGAGAGGAAGGCCGGTCTCGCCGGCGATCTCGGCGAAGGTCTTCTCCTCGAAGACCCGGGCTCGGACGACTCGAAGCTGGTCCTCGGAAAGTCGGCCCAGGGCTTCCCGGACCGCCTCCACCGCTTCGGCTCGCACCAGTCCATCGTCCAGGTTCGAAGAGGGACAGTGTTGAATAACCGCCGCCCGCCTCTCTCCGCGATCGCGAGATGCCCGTCTACGCTTGACGGCCAGGGCTTCGTGAAACGCCACACGGAAGAGCCACCCCCGGGCGGTCTCGAAACGAGCCTCATGGCCACGTTCGACGACCTTGATGAAGGTCGTTTGCATCACGTCGTCGGCCAGTTCCGGGTTGCGGACGACTCCCAGGACCATCCGGCGAAGCTCGACCGAGAAGTCGGTGTAAAGTGCAATTATTTCGGGGGATGCGGCATTCGCCGAGTCTTCGGTTGGGCACGGTCCTG
The DNA here is from genome assembly GCF_051175385.1 of Tundrisphaera lichenicola. Lineage (GTDB taxonomy): Bacteria > Planctomycetota > Planctomycetia > Isosphaerales > Isosphaeraceae > Tundrisphaera > Tundrisphaera lichenicola. Next base: position 1,819,952 of record NZ_CP195106.1, read on the forward strand.
CCAAAGCCTCGCCCTCCGACATCGGCCGCGCACCTCCTTCATAAGCAACGATGCTTCAGCAGGCCGGATTATTTCGCCAATGCTTGAGAAATGATCCGGATTTCTCAGATCATCCACGAGTAGCTGAAGATACTCCCCCACTGGAGGCCGACCAAAATCCAGTAGACGCCCATCAATCGACCGAGCCGATCCAGGACATCGGGCACCGGTCGCCATTGCCCGATCAGCGCGAGGAAGCCCCAGACCAGGGCGACCGACATCCCGATCGGGGCGAGCATGTTAGCGAAATACCGCTGGAACCAGAGCCAGAGGTCGGGCGGTAAGTGACCGGTGGCAATCAGTTTATAGAGGAGCATCACGCCAATTTCGACCGAAGCCCAAGTCCAGCCTAGCAAGGCCGCCACGCTCGCCGAGGTCCCCGGTTGTCGGGCCAGTCGTCGCCAGTTTCTCCCCCGATGTCGGACGCGGAGGATCGGCAAGGTAACGGTCCAGGCGCAGAGGATCGGGAGCAGGGGGACCTGAGCCTCCAGCAATCGGATCAAGGCCCGCTGGGGGGTCCATCCCCCCGGAGGGCTCGCCATCACGTTCGGCCAGGGGGATTTCCAGTCGAGGATCGGCGTGAGCGATCGGAAGACCCCCATGGCGATCGCCGCCGCGCCGATCATCAGCATCAGATCGAGGAGCGCGATTCGATTACGTCGAATGGGGGTCTGGTTCATGATTGCCCCGCTTATCGAGAGTATCGACCTTGCCGAATCATCCGCGACGCGTCCGACCCGACCGGAGGTTCCAGCCCAGGAAACCAACCAGTGCCGCGATTCCTCCCAGGCTCACCAACCCCCCGATCCGAAACGACTTGGGGTAGTAAGTGTAAACGAGTCGGTGCGTTCCCTCCGGCACGGCGGCTCCCCGCATCGCCCGGTTGGCTCGAAGGATCGGCGAGGGTTTGTCGTCGATCGTGAGGGTCCAGCCGGGATAATAAACGTCGGCCAGGATCACCAGGCCGGGTTGGGCCAGTTTGGCCTCGATCACCACCCGCTGAGGATTGGACTCGGCCTCCATGACGCGGACCGACTCGCCGGCCTGGAGCGATGTCCCGGGCAGGAATCGATTCAGTTCTTCTCGATCCGCCGGTTCCGCCTCGATCCAGGCCAGATCCTTCGGGTCGAATCGCGGACGCGCGGGGTCGTTCCAGAAGAGATCATTGTCGAAGAGGATCTCCTCCATCGTTTCCTTGCGAGTCCCGCGCGTTAGGCCCGTGATGGGAGGCTTGTGCCTCATCTTGTGGACGATCCAGGCCCGAGGATAGGCATCCAGGTTCTTGAGGATCTGGAAATCCTCGGCCTCGGCCCAGTTCTTGATCTCGGGATCGTCCTGCTTACCCCGGAGGAATTCTTTAGGTGGATAGATGGTCTCGGTCCTCGGGAGAAAAGCTGCGATCCCGCGATCGGCGTCATCCCAGGCCGGAAGGCCTGGCAGGACGAAGTATCGCGAGTTCCAGAGGTCGAAGCCGCGTCGAGGGTATACGACGATCGTTTCGCCCGGCTTGATCCCCAGCATCCTTGCGGCATCGGAACGGACAGTCCGCGGAAAGGGGGCGAAGAACCACGAGAAGTCGTAAAGCTCGGCGACACCGATGCTGTAGGTATACTCGACGTCGTGAAGCAGGCCGTATTTCGGCTGGATCGTGTCTAACTCCCAGCGGACGAAGTCGCGGACCCGGTCGTCCGATGCCTCGTTCCTCCAGCGGGTGGGATTCCAGATGGGTGCCCGATGGATCCGGTAAGGCCCGGGCGAGGGGTCGTCGCGTTCTGCCTCGCGGATGATCTGCAGAACTCGGGGAGTCGCCTCCAGATCCTTCTGGGGTACCGTCAGGATCAGGGGGGCATTGGCCAGTCCGAGATCGACCGCCAGGAGTATCAGGGCCATCCCGCCCGCAAGCTCGGCCTTTCGGCGAGCCAGGGGAATGAGTCCGCCGCTGGCCAGCAAGATCAAGGCTCCATGAATCAGTGCCATTTGAGTATCGGATAGGGCTCGAACGGAGTCGAGCGGCCCAAAAACCGTCATGTGTCCGACAGATCCTAGCCACTGGACGAAAGGAGCCCGATACCAGGACATTACGGCGAGAACGACCAGGGTCGAACCCGATCCGAGGACCGCGATCCGTCCCAGATTCCTGGATCGCCCCTCCAGGACCCGATCCCATCCGATTCCCGCCAATGCGGCGACCGCCAGCACGGTGAAGCTCAGAAGCTTGCTCGGAAATCGGAAGGTGTGAAATCCGGGAAGCAGGGCCGCCATCAAGCAGTACGGGCTGCCATCGCCGTCCCTCAAATAACCGTCGAGACGGACGGCATTGGTGTTGACCGAGTCATGAGGACCGATGACCTCGACCATCGAGGGTGAAAATCTCGCCAGGGCGATCGGGCTGGCGTACTCGCCGAAACTTCCGACGAGGCTCACGGCGGCGATTCCGGTCAACCACCCTCGCCAGGGCGGGCCATCCCGGAATCCTGCCGCCCCGAAGGCCAGCAGGAGCGTCAGTCCTCCGAGATACAGAGAGGGGACCCAGACCCGATGGCTCATCCCCCGGACCAGCATTTCCGACCACATGACCGGCTGCCCGAAGCTCCGACCGAATGCACCTGGCCAGACCGCCTCCACCAGTCGATAGGGCTCCAAGCTGAACGGATAAATGTCGTGGGCTCCCTCGTCGGTCGCCCGGTTGCTGAGGCCGGTGAATTCGACCACCGGGAGTAGCTGAGCGGCCGAAAGGCTCCCGGCCAGGATCGCCGCCGCCGCCAATCCGGCCAGCTTCGGCACCAGGGGAACACTCGACGATCCTCGTTTCCTCCATCGAACGAACAGGGTCAGGCCGACCAGTCCCCAAGCTCCCGCAACGGCCGCGGGCAGCCACGAGGCCCAGGGAAAGCTCGGGACGGGTCCTTCGAACGCCGCTTTCCGGAATGACGGCAGCCGTCCCGTGGAGAACCACCTCCCGAACGCACCCCAGGGGCCTTCTCCCGGCTCGGGGCGCAACCCCGGGAGGATCGCCGCCAGGCCCAGCGTGATCGCCACCCAGGCCGCGATTCCCAGGAGGATGAGCCCCAACCAGACCGTCCGAGAACCCCAACTTCGCCGCCGAGCCTCGCCGGTCCTGGACAGGATGATTGCATAAGCTCCTGCGCATAACCCGATCAGATAAGCCGATTCCGGCTCCCCCCCCAGGACCTGCATCGCCAGGACCACCGCCAGTCCTCCCAGGGCTATCCGACGCCCCCGACGGAGCCAGCCGTCCACCGCGAGAAATCCCCAAGGGGTCCAGGCCGCTCCCACCAGGAAGATGATGTTGCAGTACTGGAACAGGATCGGAGCCCCGAAGGCATAAGAGAGGCCCGCGATCGAGGCCCCCGTCCGACTGGTCCCCCAGGCCCGTATCAACGCGAGCATCCCCGCGAAGGCTAGCGCGGTATGTGCCACGGCATAGAGCCGGGCCGCCCACGGGTAGGACATCATCCCGAAAATCAGCTTCCCCGGGTAAAGAACGGCTGCGGTCGGGTTCCCCAGGAGCGGCATCCCGGCGTTCTCATCCGCATCCCAGAGCGGCCATCGGCCGGCGTTCCATTCATCCTGAACTCGCTCGTAGAGCGGATAGTAAAAGTGAGCCGCGTCGCGGAATCCGTAGGTTTCGCCGAAGAAGAGGACGGGTCGATACACGTAAAGCAACAAGGCCAGGCCACACGCCAGGCCGATCCAGGCCGAAAAACGACGCATGAGAAGCGGTCTCCCGGCCGGTTTCGAGGCCGAATATGAGAGATCGAATGAAAGGAGAAGTCCGGCCTCGGCCGGTACCACCATCCTATCATTAGAAGTCCCGGCCCGCGCCGGGGTTACGGGCGGCCCCTTCGAGGAATCAAAGGTGGCCTGGGGACGCCCTGTAGGTAAGATGAAGACCCCGGAATGAGCCTTGATGGACCGTGACGAGCCCGATCCATGCCGACGACCGATCCGACCAACTATGCCACCCTGTCGGCCATGATCACGCCCGCCATCTTCATGACAGCGAACGGATCGCTGATCATCTCGACCTCGAACCGGATGTCCAGAGTCGTTGATCGGATCAGGGCCCTCAACGATCGGGGCGATGAGCTCTGCCGAGGGGAGAGCAAGCTCGATTTTCTCGACGATCGGCGAGCCCACATCGCCGACCAGCTCGGCCGGCTGCTAATCCGGAGCGACCTGATCCGGATGGCGCTGACGATGCTCTACCTATCCTTCGCCGCTTTCGTCGGCACCAGCTTGACCCTTGCCATCGACACCCTGATCAGTGAACAAAAGCTGGTCTCGCGACTCGCCACCGGCCTCTCGGTCGCCGGAGTCGGATTGATGCTCCTGGCCAACCTCAACATGGTCCGCGAGGCCTACGCCGCCCTGACCAGCAATCGCAAGGAGATCGGCTTTTATCGAAGCCTCCAGACTCGTCGAGAGGAACAATCCCGCTGCCACTCCGATTGATCCAAGTAGGCCTCTCGGAGCCATGAAACGGGAAGGTGCTCCCCCGAGCGGGAGGTTGTCCAGGAGCCGCCGACCGGGTATTCATGATCGAGCGTCGAGGACGACATCGCGTACCAGGATCTCCGAGGGGCGAAATGTGTCAGGCGAAGTCCCACGGTCACGCCCATCATCATCATCATCACGGCCAACCGGAAAGCCGTGGGTCTCAGGACACTAATCTCGCCAAACCCGATCACCCGAGCCGACGGGCAGTATTGCAGCATCTGGGTGCGGCGGGAATTGGCGCGATCGCGGGCGGACTGGGTTGGAACGGTCCGATCCGAACCTTCGCCGATGATGCGCATCCGCTTGCGGGGGGACCCACCTCGCTCAAGCTCTTCGACCTCAAAAATGTCGCGGACGGCATATTCGCCGCCATCGCCAGGCCGACCGCGATGTTGAACTGCAACGCGGCGGTCCTCGTCAACCATGACCATGTCCTGGTCGTCGACACCCATTCAAAGCCCTCCGCCGCAAAGGCTTTGATCCAGCAGATCCGCGACGAGGTCACGGATCTCCCGGTCAGGTACGTGGTCGACAGCCACCTCCACGGCGACCATGCACTGGGGAATGAGGCCTACCCGGAGGTGTTCGGAAGTAGCGTCGAGGTGATTTCCTCGGTGAAGACTCGAGAATGGCTGGAGAGGCTCGGACTTCCCCGGCTCAAGGAGTCGCTGGAGGGGATACCCAATCAGGTTGCCGATTTGCGGAAGAAGATCGAGACAATCTCGGACGAATCCGAGCGATCCATCCTCAAAGCTCAGATCGAGGGATTGGAGGCTTATCTCAAGGAAATGTCTCCCCCGCGGATCACGATGCCGACAATCACCTTCGACAAGCGTCTTGTCATCCATCGGGAGGGTCGGGAAATCCACCTGATCTTCCTGGGCCGGGCCCACACCGCCGGTGATATCATCGCTTACGTCCCATCGGAGCGAGTTGTCGCGACCGGCGACCTGTTGCACGGCCTGCTCCCTTACATGGGGGATGGCTTCCCCGACGAATGGCCGGCCACCCTCCGGGCGCTGGAGGCCCTCGATTTCGATCGGGTCATCCCGGGCCACGGGGGTGTCCAGGAGGGGAAGTCCGTCCTGGCCGAATTCCGCGGGTATGTGGAAGAACTCACGGAGAAGGTGACGCGTGGCGTGGAGCGAGGGATTGCCCTCGACGAGCTCCAGAAGACGGTCAATCCCGGAACCCTCACCTCGCTGACCGCGAACAACACTCGCCGTCGCGTTGAGCGAGAGATGGGCACCCTCTTCGCGACGGAGAAGCCCGCCGGGATGATCGACGATGGCGTCTCGTCCAACGTCCGAGAAGTCTTCACTTATCTCACCGAGCGAAAAGGCAAGGCTGAGCTTCCGACCCATTGAAGCCACGGTCAATCAGGATCAGAGATCAGAATGATTCACCCGGACCGCGTGTTGCCCGTAATCTCGACCATCCTTGGGGCTGTCGTGATACTGGCTCTGTTCGCCACACCTCGGTCTGTGTCCGCCGGGGATCCGCCACCGAGTCTGACCGGAGACCAGGCCTCTGCCTTCGCCCGACTCGCCCTCAAAGGCCTGACGAAAGAGTTCCCGAACAAGCCCGAACACGTCATGGGCGGCCCGGATGATGTGAAAGGCCCGAAGGCCCTCCATCCGGCGTTCTACGGCTCCTTCGATTGGCACTCCTCGGTCCACGGCCACTGGATGCTCGCGAGGATCGTCCGACGCTTCCCGGATCTCCCCGAGACCCGGGAAATCCGCGAGGTCCTGGGGGCCAATCTCTCGGCCGAGAACCTCAAGGCCGAAGCCGAATATTTCGCCAGGAAAGAAAGTCGTTCCTTCGAACGCCCCTACGGTTGGGCCTGGTTACTCAAGCTCGCCGAAGAGCTAGGCGACTGGGACGATCCGGATGCGCGGGCCTGGTCGAAGAATCTCCGCCCGCTCGCCGATGCGATCGTCGCGCGTTACCTCGACTTCTTTCCCAAGCAGACCTACCCGATCCGGACAGGCGTCCACCCGAACACGGCCTTCGGACTCGCCTTCGCTCACGACTATGCGCGGGCCGTCGGAAACTCCAGTCTCGAGGAGATGGTCCAAGAGAGAGCCCGAGCCTACTTCGGGGCGGACGAAGACGCCCCCACGAAGTGGGAGCCATCCGGAGCCGATTTTTTCTCGCCGAGCCTGATGGAGGCGGACCTGATGCGGCGAGTCCTTCCCTCGGTCGAGTTTCGAGCCTGGTTCGGGAAGTTCCTCCCCCGAGCCAGAGATGGCGAGCCGAAGCCACTGTTCACGCCAGCCAAAGTAACCGATCGAACCGATCCCCAACTCGTTCACCTGGACGGATTGAATCTCAGCCGGGCATGGTGCATGAGGAACCTCGCCGGGGCCCTCGCGCCTGATGACCCGGCCAGGGCCGAATTCGACCGAGACGCGGTCCGGCATGCCGAGGCCGGATTATCTCACGTGGCGAACGGCGACTACGCAGGAGAGCATTGGCTAGCTTCATTCGCTGTGTATCTCCTCACGGAGAAGTCGGCCGATTGACACTTCATGCCATCGTCGTACGATCCGCTACTTTGCCGATCCGGGATTGCCATCACCAAACGACCGGCGGACCAAACATCGCGAGAGGTTGATGCCTCGCTTCATCCGGGATCTGGTTGATCGTGCCTTCGTTCTGCTCAACAAGGGGCTCGAGACTAAAGCCGATTTGGTATTATCCGCGTGAGCTCGAATAATTCGATATCGCATGGGAAATGCCAGTCTATCATGGATATAGTCAACTTCGGACAGACCTGGCGAGAGCTCTTGAGAATTAAGACCCTCGACTGGGTGTAACCAAGTTCTCTGGTGGTGAATCGTCCGTCCTGGCAAATTGGGTGGACTTCTTGAACCCGACACCCGGAGTTCCGCCATGACACGGAAGGTGATCACCCTGGAGATCGAGGCCGAGGACGAGGATCTGATTCGCGGCTACGCCGGCTTCGTCGGCGAGATGAAGGATCTCGCCGCCACCACCCCCGATGGCTCGGTCCTCGACGTCTGCGAGGAGGCCGTCATCGAACAGGGTCGCGAGCACCAGCGTCGGCTCCTCCAACGCGCCGTCCGGGCTCGGCTCGAGCACGCCGAGAAAAAGGGGCTCCCCTGAGGATCTGTTCCTGTGGACAGGTTCGCGAGAATCGCGGGACCGCCACGCGCGAGGTCTTCACCTGCCTGGGGGCGATCACCTTGAGGCGGCACTGGTGGGGCTCGCGATGCCCTTGCGTGCCGGGAGGCTATCACGCCGATACCGTCCTCGGGCTCGACGGCGGCCTCAGCCCTCGATTGCAACGCAAGGCCTGCCGTAGTGCCGCCGACCTGTCCTTCGAGCGGGCCCGCGAGAACCTGCTCGAGCTGCTCGGCGTCTCGCCGGCGGCCGAGACCCTGCGGGTCTATTGCGAACGTCAGGCCAGCCGGATCGCGCGTTGGCAGGGCACCGAGACCGCCTCGGCCGAGGGCTTCGGAAAGGCCGGAGGTGGCTGGGAGTTCGCCGTTGACGCCGGCAAGGTCAACACCCGTGAGAAGGGCTGGCGCGACCTGAAGATCGCCGTGGCCCAGAAGCGACCGACGGCCAAACCGGCGACCCCCCAGCAGTGGGAGTCGCGCGTCTTGCCCAAGGCTACCGCCCGAGTGATGTGGGCCGACATCTCGGCATCCCGGCGATTCCGCCGGTCCTGGCACGCGCGGCTGAAGCGGCTGGGCCTGCCGGCGATGGCCCGGCTGCACGTGCTGGGGGACGGGGCGTCATGGATCTGGAAGGCGGCCGGCCGGGCCCTGACCGGGTGCCGCCAGACCCTGGATATCTACCACGCCAGCCAGCACATCGCCCTCGCCGGCAAGCGGCTCTTTGGCGAAGGGACAGCCGAGGCGACCACGTTCCACGAGCACGGCCGTGAGTTACTGCTGAGGGAAGGTTGGACGGGAGTTTGCCGGCTGATCGGCGAGGAACTGGAACGCGAGGACACACCGAAGAGGCGGGGGGCCCTGGAGCGACTGCTGAACTACTTCCTGGGCCACCTGACGCGGCTCGACTACGCGGGCTGCCTGGCGTCCGGCGATGCGATCGGAAGCGGGGTGGTGGAGGGTGCGGCGAAGACCCTGGGTCTGAGGCTGAAAGCTCGCGGGGCCCGCTGGCGGCACAAGAACGCCCGAGCCATGGCCGCCCTGATCTGCTGCCGTCAGACCGATCAGTGGGACCTATTCTGGAACCGGGCGGCGTGAAACCCAAGAATCCCTGGTCACACCCCCCTCGACTTTTCCTAGGACCTTGCTCTTGAGATCCTTCATCAAATAGAGTAAGTTTCTTCAGTCGAAATGAAAATCGAACAGAAGGTAATTTCAGCTCGATCAAGAAGTTCGACTCGATGCTTAATTAATGCCGAAGTGGCGGAATTGGCAGACGCGCTAGGTTCAGGTCCTAGTGGGCTAACCATGCCCGTGGAGGTTCAAGTCCTCTCTTCGGCACTTTGACGACAAGGGGTTGTGGCGATTGCCACAACCCCTTGTTTCGTTATGATTCTCCATCGGTGCCTCATAAGTGCCTCACCCGGCATTCGTAGGGCATCGTGTGGTGAGCTGGCGGGGTGTGATGAGTTTGGCCCCTGGCCCACCCGCTTGATCCTGGGGAGGGGCAGCATGGCGAATCTAGGAAAAAAGGGCGATCTGTATGTTGCCCGGTTCCGTTTCGAGGGCCGGGAATATAAGAAGTCGCTCAAGACGACTCGCAAGGCTGACGCCGAGGCGGCCATGCATGCGGTGGAGCGTGTCATCCATGGCCTGGCCACGGGGATGATTCAGATTCCCCACGGCGTCGATCCCGGCGACTTCATCATCTCCGGGGGCACGCTCAAGGAGGCCCGAAAGGCCCGAACTCGCGTTCCCTCGCTCTCGATCCTGATCGACGAGTACCTCACCGGGCAGGCACACAAGGCTCCGTCGACCGTCTATACCGAGGGGGTCCACCTGCGGAATCTCAAGAAGGGGCTGAGCGGCAAGTCCGAATTCGCCGCCGACCGGATCGCCCACCGCGATCTTGAGCAATTCCTCCAGGGGAGGCTCAGGGAGCGGACTCCTTGCACCGTCGATAAGGAACGCACCACGATACTCCAGCTCTTCTCCTGGGCGGTGGCGCATCGATATCTGGCCGCGTCGCCCGCGACGGACCTTCCCGCGATCAAGGGTGAGGTGGAACTGCCTCCGTTCCGGACGGCCACCGAGATCGACGCCATATTCGCCCGGGGCGGTCTGACTCCCTCGGAGATGATGAGCATCTGGGACTGCCTCTTCCTGACACCGGGCGAGATCGCCGGGCTACTGAAGACCGTGCGCGAGCGGGCCGAGCACGACTTCGCGCCGCTGCTGCACGCGATCCCGGCCTACACCGGGATGCGTCGCGGCGAGGTCCTTCGGCTCCGCTGGCCGGACGTCGAGTTCGATCAGGATCGGATCATCGCACGCAGCCGGAAGCAGTCGAGGCGGACCGTCGAGGTCGCCCGGCGGATCGACCTGCACCCCGAGCTTAAGGGTGAGTTGCTGGCCTGGCGCGAGAAGCGGCCCTTCGGCCAGTACGTGGCCTGCCGGGAAGGCAGCACCGAGGCCCTGGACCCCGACCTTGCCAATCGGGCCTTCTGGCAGCCGATGAGGGGCACGACCTGGTGCCTCAGCGGTAAGAAGAACTGGTTCAAGGTCGGCTTCCACACCTATCGCCACAGCTTCGCCAGCAACCTGGCGGTTCGCGGCGTGGACCAGCGGATCATCGACGAGTGGATGGGCCACCAGACCGAGGCGATGCGCAAGCGCTATCGCCACCTCCACCCGAAGGACCGGAGGGCGGCCATCGAGAGCTTCTCGCTACTCGATGACCCTGGTCCGATCCCGGCTTGAGGGAGGGTATCGCGAGCCAGTCGGGATCGTCAAGAGCATCGGCCCGCGACGGCCAACGAGGTCGGTCCCTGGCGGGCGGTGCGAGCCGGGTCGTGGTGCGATAGGATCCTGCTGGCGTCCTCCTCGGGAAGTCGAACGGATTTCGTTGGTCCGCGACCGAGTTGGCGTGATGAGTTCGGCGGAGCCCCGAGGGCGAACGATGAACGGCTGCGATTGGGGCGGTGAGCAACTGACGGGAAAGACCCTCGGGCTAGCGGTCCTTTGTACCGAATCGGGAGCGGATGCGCCGGTCCCCCTGATCCTGGCCGCTTGCTCGGGCGATCATCGCTACTTGATCCGGCCCGGACACATCGGCGACTTCCTTCGGGCGCACCGATCCGCCGAAATTGCCTGCCACGATGTGGGAGCGCTCCACTGGTCGATCTCGGGGCTCCTGAGAACTTCGGGAGACGTCGAAGCCGAGGGCCTCCTCTGGGACTACTCGCGAAGGGACCGGCTTGAGGACGTGGGCCTGCTCGATCAACTCGTGGCCATGGCACGTCATGGCATCGAGAAGGACTATCCCGACCTCGCTGATCTGGCCCAGAGGCACGGCCTTGTCTCCATGACCAAGGATGGCAAGATGAGGGATCGTCTGGCGGGAGAGGCCGGCATGCCCTGGGAGGGGATCTCACCCGCCACCCGGGAGGCCGCACTGGCCGACGCCATCTCGATCGCCGCGACCCACGATCGATTGATCGAGGAGGCTCGCCAGATCTACTCCGAAGCCCTTCCGGACGAGATCGAGGAGGACGTTTCCATTTTTTCGTTGGGCGTCCAGGTTCGGGGAGCGATCGCATTATATCGGGCCTCACGCGTCGGCCTTCTGTTCGACAAGGATGACGAGGTGATCCCGAGACTCAGAAGTCGATGCGAGTCGATGTTCGTCAATGCATCGAAATACCTGGATTCGAAAGGCGTCGTGAGTCGATGCTTTCAGCGGGACAATCAGGAACTCATCCGACGCAAGAATGGACGCGTCGTTCCCAGGAAAGAGCCGCTTCGAGTCTGGCTGGAGGAGAGGCTCCGATCATCCCCGGGCATCCACGACATCGCCTTCGATCCGCCGAGGTCCGAGGAGGGCCAAGTCGCCATCGCCTCGATCGCCTGGGGCGACCTCGTCGACACCGACCCCCATTTGCAGGCGTGGGCGACACTCAATTCTGCGGCGAATGTCCAGAGATGCCTCGCCGGCCTCCCTCACGGCGCGATGCTGAGGTCGTCGTATCAGACCCTCCCGAGAATCTCGGCCCGGAACCCGGACCCGAAGCAGCTCCGCACCTTCAGCGACTCGCCGCTGTTCGTGCCGCCGCCGGGCAAGGCAATGCTCGTGGTCGAACTCCCCGACCTGGAATTACGCTGCCTGGCCAATGCGAGAGCCTTGGAGTACGAAGGCGGAGAATTGACCGCATTATTCAAGGATGGTTCAGGATCGGCACGCCCGATCGTCCACGCGGCCACGGTGCTCTATCACAAGCGAAAGGGGAGAGACTCCGACAGTGACGACCTGCCATCGCCCCGGGACGAGGATCCGCGGTTGTTCGAGGATTTTCAGGTCATCGCGGGGGCGATCCTCCGGGCCGCGGCGAAGGGGATGGGTCCACTTCAGGCTCGCCGATTCCTCACTCCCGAGATCGAAAGCCGAGCGGTCGCCGGTGACTTCGATCGGTCGTACCGGGAGGTCATCGTATCCATATTTCCCGAGATCGACTGGCTCCTCGACGACTGGCCAATCGATATCCTCGTGGAGAAATTCAAGGCGGATTTTCGAGAACTTATTTTCATGCGAGATTTGAATTATCCCAAAAAAACATCCCACATTATCCGCGAGACGATTGCCGGCAGGATCGAGCGACCCGAGATCTGGGACCGAATGCGCGAGGCGTGCGTCGATCCAGAATATCGCGAGCAGTTGAAGAGGGGCAAAGGCAGCAAAAATTTACACGATCAATTGTTTATCACAACCGTGGAGACCGGGGCAGGTCGCGTTCGTGGTTCGGTCCCCTATTACCGGACAAGGCTTTTCGATCATCGGGATCTGGCCGATGACGTTCGGAAGGAGGTGGCCTACGCGATCGTCGAGGCTGGATTCGACCTGGCAGGCATCGCCGGCGACGAGTTCATCCTCCTGACGGACGACGAGGACCAGACCAACCCGGCTGAGGGGAAGGCCGATCACCTCCGCAAGAAGATCGATCTGGAGGCCAGCTGGCCCCTGGGCGAGATCCCGCTCGGGTCTCGGGTGACTCCCCGGGCCGCCTGGTGAATGGCCCCGAGGGGTCCGAGAAGTTCCGGCCGTGGCTTGCTCGACATGTCGATCCCGCTTGATCGTCTTGATCCCGCGCCCAGGATCGCCTAGAATAATTTACGAGATCGCAGCCTCTTCGCGGAGAGGCTGGCCTGGCCGGGCCGACGATCTTCCGGCACCGTGCGAGTCACATTGCCGGGCGTCCCATCCCCACTCCGGCCGAATGCGACCGCGGGCCGACTCAGGTCGGTCCTGCGTCCGTCATCCCCGCGGCCCGTCCTGGGCTCTCGTCGGTCTCCACCCCACGATATTCGCGATTGATCGGTCGGCCCTCGTTCGCACAACGGGATTCCATCTCCCCGTGCGCACTCCCGGTGCGCACGCGTGCTCCGAGGACCAGGATCGATGCAAAATGTAGCGGAATCGAAAGCAAGAGCCATTGCCCGGCCGACGGGCCGTGACGACGAGCTCGGCGGAGGACTGATCGGGTTACTCCCCGTCATCCTCGAAGAGATCAAGGACATACGCCGCGTCCTCGACGGGCGTCAGAAGGACTATTACACGGTCGAGGAGGTCGCCGATCTGGCCGGCCGGAAGCCCTACACCGTCCGGGCCTGGATCAAGGGCAAGAAGATCGAGGCGACGCGGATCGAGGGGACCGGCCCCAAGGGGCGGCTGCTGATCCATCGGTCGCAACTCCGCATGCTCATCGGGTCGGGGCACGGGGGCCAGATCCCGGACGACCTCGCCTGAGCCACTTCCCACGGACCTCCCACGAATCGATCCACATTCCAGGATGGGGGCATTAACCATGAAGAAGCACGCGAAAGACGCCCGGAACGGCCTACCGGCATCGCCCAGGCCCACCGAGATCCGGAACCCCTGGGAGTTGAGCTCGCACCCCCAGCAGGATGCGCTCTTCCGACCGGTTTCCGATGGCGAGATCGATCGACTGGCCGCCGAGATGGCCCACGGCCAGGTCGATCCGATCGAGATCACCGAGGACGGAGAGATCATCGACGGCCACCAGCGTGTCCGCGCCGCCCGCAAGGCAGGCCTGACGGAGATCCGGGTCGTGGTCCGCCGCGACCTCAAGGGCAGGCAGGAGATCGATCGGCGTCACATCGAAGCCAACCGAGGTCGCCGACAGCTGGACTCGCTCGACCTGGCCCGCCTGGCGATCCGGAGCCTGGAGATCGAGAAGTCCCTGCCGCCCGGCGGGCTGCGAAGCTGGAATGGCGCCGAGGTGAGGGATCGGGTTGGCCGGGCGATCGGGCAATCCGGCCGGAATGCTCGACGGTATCTCAACGTCCTCCGGGCTCCCATGGAGGTCCAGCGGGCCGTCAGCGAGGAACGTCTGGCCCTGACGGTTGCGGAGAAGGTCCACAGGCTCTCGCCGGAGGTGCGAACCAGGATCGTCAAGGCGATCCGGGCCGGCAAGGACCCCACCGGGGCCGTGAGGGAGCATTTGCCGGCTCGCCGGCCGAGATCGACGGACCCGGGAAGTTCCCTGGGGACGCTCGTCGTCGCACTCCAGGGCGGGATGGAAGCACTCTCGGGCCGAGAAGGCGAGATCGTGCGGGATCTCGAGGAATTGTCCGCGGAGATCCGGACGCTGGGCCGGTTCTCGAAATTCAGCCGGGGCCTTCGTGAGGCCCTTCGCGAGCGTCGCGACCGGATGAAGGATGAGCGGGGACGCCTGGATGAGTTCCTCAGATCCCGGCAATCGAAGGAGGGACGATCGGATGGATCGGCCAGAACACCCGGGAGTCCGGCGGAACATCGGCCGCGCGTCCCGCGAGGCGAAGGCCATCATCCGGGTCGTCGGCCCGGTCGCGATCCTGGATTGCGCCCAGGCCCGACCCCTCGGTGATCTCCTGGTCAGCCGGCGCTGCGAGTCCGAAGTCGGCGGACCCCGTGGCATCATCGGGTCGGTAAAAAGCGAGTCTCTCCTCATCCGATGGGACACGGGGAGGTGTGCCTTCCCGGCGGGTCTGGTGCCCGGGGTGACGAAGGAGCTGGAACGCCTCGGGTACGAGGTCCAGGTCGTCGACTCGACGCCGCCGGGCCTTCGGGTGGCGATCGACGAGGAGACGATCCAGCGACTGCCGTCCGAAGAGGCGAGCTTCGCCCGGTCGGTGGCCGAGGATCGCCGGTTGCATCGGTTCGAGCCGCGGTGGGATCGGAGGATCGACCTGATCGCGGCCCTGGCACGCGCGATGCCCGGGGCCAGGATCTCGGTGGCGACGGCCTCCCGTCGCCAGGCGTGTGCCATCTGGGATCGCCTCCGGACCCGGATCCGCGAGTCGATCCTCCTGTGCCACAAGCATGGCGTCGTCATCTCGGACGCCCGGATCCGGGTCAGCACCTGGGGCAGCCTCGACGAGTCTTCCTCCGACATCCTCGTCTTCTTCGAGTCGAGCGACGTCATCACATCGAGGTTTTCGCAATCGTTCGGGCTGGTCGGCAATCGCCACGTCGTCGGCTTCGCCGGGGCTGGCCGGCGGCTCGGGGGCCGGGAACGGCTCCGGCTGGAGGGCCTGCTGGGGCCTGTCGTGGGCGATTCGGGGATCGGGAGGGCGAGGCCGATCCGGGTCTCGTTCGCCGAGTCGACCGGTGTCCCCCCGATCGACGGCGCGCACGGGCTGGAGCGTAAGCGGCGACTCATTTGGCAGAACGACCAACGCAACGAGGACGTGGCCGAGATCGCGAAGGCCTGCTCGACGGGCGAACGAGAGCCGCTCCGGGTCCGCGGCCTGGCCCTTGATGGGCCTGACGATGCCATTGCGGCCCGCGTGGTCGTGCTGGTCGAGTCGCCCGAGCACGGGCGGGAACTCGTCCGTCGGCTCCCCGGCTGGGCGTTGCGGATCGGCCGTCAAGACAACACGACCGCCTCGGGACTGACGAGCCACGGGTTGCCGGATCGGGCGATCGTGACCCTCGTCCACGCCAGGGGGCTCGGCGGATGGGACGCCGATGTGGTGATCCGCGACGACGGCAACGACTGGCCGGTCGAACTGCCCGGATTCCCCGCCGTCTCCCGAGATCGGGGCGAAAGGCCGATCCGCTGGATCGACCTGGTCGACGAGGACGCGATCGAATCGATCCGTCGGCGGCTCGGCGACTATCGGCGGCTCGGCTGGGAGGTCGAGACGCCTCCCCGATGAGATGAGTTTGCGGTCTGAGTTCGTCACGTCGAGAGGAAGGATCATCTTGGTTATCGATAACCTATCAAACGATTTGGGCTTTGTGATCCTGGCGGCCTCGAACCGGGGACATCGTGTCCGGCCGGGCGATCCGGGTGAGTCCCGGCCCCGGCCCGGCTTCGCTGTTCCCGTCGGGGTCTTGGGAGGGAGCATCGCTCGGATCGAATCGGGCGTGGGACCGGCCGACGTCCGGTCACCTCGGCCGGACTTCGATCGGCCCGACCCGATACCAGGCCGGCTGTCCGACCATCCGGCCCCGTCGGCCACCCCCGCCGCAGATCCCCTGGGCCTATCCCCGCGGCGTCGAGGCCGATCGTGGCGAGTGGCGGCCCCTCGACAACGGCCCGGGGATCATGGTCGAGCCCGGGTCGATCGGGGAGGCGACGATGTACGATAGCCTTCGACGCCGGAGCATCGACGGCCGGTCGGCCGGCCACGAACACTGGCCCGTGGAGTTCCACGAGGGGACGCCGGGCGATTTCCTGGCCCGCCACGAGGACGAAGCCCGGACCGTCGCCCTCGGCGACCGTCGGGGTCGGGCGGAGTTCGCCAATCGCCTGCTCCCGAGGATCTCGGACGAGCGGAATCTCAAGCTCGCGCTCGACCACCTGGCCGCGGAGGGTGGCGACGCGCCCGGACCGGACGGGATGCGGCCGAGGGACCTCGGCCCGGCCGAGCGATGGTCGATGGCCCGCGCCCTTCGGGGTGCGTTCCGGGCGGGGACCTACCGGCCGGGACGCCATCGAGTGGCCAGGATTCCCAAGATCGGAGGCCAGGGCTGCCGGATTATCAAGATCCAGGACATCCAGGACCGGGCGGTCCAGCGTGCGATCCTCCAGGTCCTCCAGCCGTTCCTGGATCCCCGCCTCGCGGACCGCTCGCTGGGCTCGCGCCCGGGGAAGGGCCGCGAGCAGGCCCTGGCCCTCGCCGAGGGGCTCGCGACCCGATCAAAACTCTGGAGCTGGACGGTCGCAGACGTCGCCGACGCGTTCGATCGGGTACCCCTGGGGCGGCTCATGGAAGTCCTGAGGAAGTCGATCCCGGCCGATGACGTCCTGGGCCTGATCGAGGTCGTGATCGCGGACCGGACGGGCAAGGGGCTCCGGCAAGGTGGGGCACTCTCGCCCCTGCTCCTGAACGTCTACCTCGATCACTTCCTCGACCGACCCTGGAGGAAAGCCCATCCCGAGATGCCCCTGATCCGGGTGGTCGACGACATGCTCCTGCTCGCGAGCGATCTCGATCGGTCCGGGACGGCGCGGGCGGATCTCGCGGCGCGACTCAAGGCCGCCGGCATGCCGCTCAACCCGAACAAGGGGGCGACGCGCGACCTCGCCGACGGTCAGGCGATCGAGTGGCTCGGCTTCGACCTCCGCGCCGGCGGATCGGGGCTCGAACTCCGCCTGGCCGAACGTTGCTGGGCACAGCTCGAAGCCCACCTGGCCGGCGTCCACGACAGGCCCCATTCGCCGATCCGGGCCATCGAGGTGATCGAGGGCTGGATCACCCAGGCCGGGCCGTGTTACGCGCATCAGGACACCCGCGCGGCCTGCCGCCGGGTCGCCCGGATCGCCCGGTCATTCGCCCTGGAGGAGATCCCCGACGAGGAGGAATTGAAGACACTCTGGGCGGCCGGTCGCCAGTCGTGGCTCCGGGTCCGGGACGAGGTCGGGGGTCCATCCTCATGATGACCAGCTGCCACGATCGCCGGATGCCCCGGCGGAGCGCCGAACGTGGAGTACCGTTCCCGATCGCGGGATACCCATCGCATCGGGCTCCAATCGCCACCCGGCGCGAGCCACACCATCAACCAGGAGGTGACCATGATCAGACGCCCCCGTCGACGTGGGGGCGAGAAGCGACAC
The DNA here is from genome assembly GCF_051175385.1 of Tundrisphaera lichenicola. Classification (GTDB taxonomy): domain Bacteria; phylum Planctomycetota; class Planctomycetia; order Isosphaerales; family Isosphaeraceae; genus Tundrisphaera; species Tundrisphaera lichenicola. Next base: position 1,837,776 of record NZ_CP195106.1, read on the forward strand.
GTCGACATCCGCGACCGCGGGAGGCACGCCTCAAGCACGTGACCTCGCCGTCGTCGAGGATGAGAGCACGCCAGGAACCGTCGCCGGGTTATGCCTTCCTGGGTATCACCAGGACGATCCTCTCCCCGGACCAAAATCGAGATGCGGTCCAGGGGGTACGCAGTCGGACAGGACGACCGTTCCATCAGGAGGGACGAGTCTTCCGGCAGGCTGATAGGAAAGGATCGCGACGAAGGTTTCAGCATGGCGGCTCCGCCCGCCCCATCATGGCCGGCCGCCTCCAGCGAGCCGGACGGGACGGGGCACCCCTCGCGGGTGCCCCGCCCAGGACGATGAGGATTCTCGCGGCGGGCTCATGCCCGGCCAGCCCATCGCGGCCGTGCGTGGCGAGCGTCCACGACGGCCCGAGGGTGATCATGATCCGAGGAGACCCAGCCATGGATCACCGGCTCAACTTGCGCCGTGTCGCCCGTTGTCACGGGCCAACCAGACCCGGTCGCCCCTGACGACACCGGAACGTCTTCCATCCTCGACTCGATCCGGCGACGGATCTCGTACCCTCATCGACGACGACCAAGGAGTTTCAAGAATGGCGACGAGCAAGAAAGCATCCCTGACCTCGGCGGTCACCAGGCTGAATCGAGCCCTGAAGGCGTGGAAACCGCCAGGTAACATCCAGTGGACCATCATCGAGGAAGCGCAGGTCGTCGAAGGCCTTCCCCGAAAGGTCCGCGGTGCCGTGATCTCGCTCATGACGAAGCAAGTCACCCGAACCTTCGACGAACGGCTCGAACGCGATCGATCGCTGAAGCTCGCGATCGACGTCGAGGCGGGCCACGATTCCAGGGGGTTGGCCCGCCGGCTCAAGGCCGTGGCCGAGGGCATCTGGGAAGACCAGGTCCACCCCTCCTCGATCGCGAGTGGGCAGGGATTCGTGATGCTCGGCTGGGAGGTGAAGGAAAGTACGACCCCGCGGATCGTCCCTCGCGTGAGATCGGATGTCGCACCCATCGGCTACGATCCCGAGGCGCCAGGGATCCGGTTTCGAAGCGTCCCGGGATGGCCGTATTACGACGTCTCCCGGTGCGGGGTCGTCCGCAGTTACCGCGACAACGCCTCCCGCACGATTGCCCAGACCGCCCGGCGGATCCTCCAGCCGCAGGAAGCCACCGATTGCGATGGCCCGACCGTGACGTTGAGCCGGGGCGTCAGCGGGACGGAGAATTATCGGAAGATCACCTACACCCTGTCCGACCTGGTCAAACGGGCCTGGTCGGCCCGGGGTCCTTCCGAATCCGGGCCGAGGGTGACATGCTTCGACGAAGACGAAGCGGAGCGCGCCGCCAGGCTGGAGCGTCACGTCGAGGTTTTGCGGGCTTCGAAGAAGCTTTCAAGGAAGGGCGGTGAGGTTGGTCAGACTCAATACCGTTCCCGCAAGAGATTGGTCCGCCCACAGCCAGTCGCTTCAACGCCCGATCTCGGAGTTCACCATCGCGATCCCTGGATCGACGACGACTGCTACTGACGGTGATCCGTCGGGTGGCACCGGATCCGTCGCCACCCAGGGAGCACGAAGCGGCGCCGGACCATGAGAGACGTTCCCCGAGCGGGCGAACATGGGGAAGACCTCGATGATGACGGATGGCCGCTCGGGCCACTCGGTCCGAGTCGCTGCCATCCGTCTTGATCGGGGATCCGGAGGATCGGATCGGCCTGGCGGACCCTCGCACAGGCCAATCGCCTTTCCGGGGATCGAAGACTCCGCGAATGTCGTCGCCGCCGCTCCTCTCGCCATCGAAGCGACTGGCGAACGCCGGGTGGCCGATTCCGGGCTTCCCACCGCCCTGGAGCCCTCAGGATCGACTCCTCTCGCGGCGTTCCTCCCGGGTCGAGCGGGGAATTCGCTGGTCTTTTACCCTTCGGTGGCAGGCCGCCTCGGACACCACAAGTCCCGGAGAGTCGTCGCGATCGACCCGACATTCCGACGACGCCCGAGATCCCCGACATCTCTCGCGAGGCTCGGAACCTCGAACGTGATCCGGGCCGACCTCGCATCCCTGGCCGACATCAATCGTGGTCCACGATTTCGGGTCAATAACCCGGCGAAGTCAGGAATCGGATCCTACTTGCGGCCTCCTCGACCGGCCTTCTCGTGGCTTTCGAGACGAACGGATCCGGAACGGGTTGGTCACTGAGTCGGAGAGGGGCCTGTCTCGTCGCCTCCGCTCTCGTTCGAGAGCGGCCCGAGATCGAGTTGCCAGGCGACCACAGCAGATTGAGCGGTGCCGGGACGTCGCGATCCACCGTGATTTCACCCCTTCAGGAAACTCGCCGGCGGGTCCGCGAGGGCTGGGCAGGAAAGAACGCCTGTACGCCCGCCTGAGCGATCGGCGGATTTCGCGGACCGAAAGAGCCTCCCGGCCGTCGGAGCCCCGCGTTGAGGGGCTGGTGGCCTGGAATCGCCCACCCTGGAGTCCTCTGCGATGGGAGACCCGACCGAAGGGATCCGACGACTCATGCGCGGTGGCCATCAACACCACGCCGGGCAGCCGCGAGGTCCCGGGGACTCGACACGGCCAGGTCAAGGATTCCGCTCGATTCCCGGCCGACTTCGAGGTGCTGGGGCACCTTGAGCCCTGAAGTTGCCCACCCTGCAACGCCGCCCGTTGGCCGATGACGTCCCTAGTGATGCGTAAGGTCGACCTTGCTCACCATTCCTCCGATCGGCATCGAGAAGTACCGCGGGCACATCGAGCGGATCGACGCGAGGGACGCCAGGATCCTCCCCGCACCATCACCCGAGGTCGCTCCGCGACGAAGGCTGATCATGAATCTCGGCGACGCCGCGCCGATCGAGCTCGGAGGCCAGGTGGACGAGGAGCGCGACGATGGCGGGTTCGAGGCCGAGAGGCTCGACAACGACGGAATCTCCCGCGAGCCGATTCGCGATGCCCTACCGTTCGACGGTTACACCGGGAATTACATGCGGTGGTTGACCAGGAACGAGGATGGAGGTCCGGATCGCGATCCCAATCACAACCCCATATCACATCAAGAAACCAACCCTGGCCATGCAAGAAAAAGGTTGGGTTGGTGATTCATTGATTCAGTGATTCATTACGCCTCCAGCGCTGTCGTCATCATGTCCCCGACGGCAATCACAGGACCCGCGCCATGCAATATCTCCACGCGCTTGGCAAAAGGTTCCGATCCCACCTCGTGTGTTCGTGCTCAAGTCGCTCGATTGCTGGTTCTGTCGTCGCGCAGCAAGACGAGCGAGGTTGGCGAATACCGACGACGTACGAGCGTCGCGCAATATTGAGATCGAAGGAGACAAACCGGCGCGACCTCCCTGGTCGAGGCACGAAGCGGTCATCGCGAAGGTTGAGGCAGATCAATCCGCGACCGGCGCGATCTTATCGATCGCGAAGAAGCACGGTCTCGCGGTCGATGAGAACACAATACGCTTCATCGCGCAGCAATCGATCGTGGGCGCGATTGAGCACTACGAGAAATTCATCCCGTCCCATTACGCCAAGCCGCCTCGGTAGGTCGGCTGCGTATTTTTCTTCATTTATTATGAGGGACGACGACCCGCCCACTGGCGGGGCGTATTCGGCCCTACAAACAGGTCCCCGAAGGGGACTACAACTAACCTCTACAAATGCGGCATTTTGACCAGTTGTAGAGGTTAGTTGTATCATGGCTCGCGACACTTTTTAGCGACCTCGTTTTTAGCCCAAAAACAGGCGTTTTGTAGAGGTTAGTTGTATCATGGCTCGCGACGCTATCGCATCAATGAGTGTCCATTTGTGACCGATTTCCCCATAATTCAGTTCCAGATCATCAAACGATTCCCTGCGTCGCTGGCTTCGCTTTTCGTGAGAAACGTGATGCTTCGCTCGACCTTCGGATCGGTCCTGGCGAAAGACGTGGATCGCATCTTTCCGGCCTACCTCTCCCGCCAGCGGGCTCGCGTCGACCTGTTCTGCGAATGGGGCCTGCCGTTCAACCGACTTCGCTGCGTCGTCGGGCCTTGTTCAGAAGTCGGGCTTGGGCTCCAGCCGCGCGACAGCGGCTCGAACCCGATGTCCTGGCAGTCCTCGAGCCTCCTGGCGGTCACCTGGTCACGATCGGTCCCATCGTGACACGGCGTAGGACCATGGGCGTCGAGCCGAAGTGGGACGATCACGCGGACTTCGCGGCGTCTACACGCCAGGCCCAGATCGATGACCCTGTAAAAGTCATCGCCGACGACCGCCGGGGTGAAATCGGGCAATCAGCGTCGGAGGCAGCTGATCATCCGGCCGGCGTGTTCGGCGATGGTCTTATGGCATCGCCCCGGCTTGCAGGCTGAACTTGGGCGTTGGGCTGGGCAGGTTTGAGGATCGGCAGCGTCTCGATCCTGCTCGCCCAGGAGACGTCGATGATCAACGGAGACGCTGATGATCGGCGTGAGGACGATCCGGAGAAGATCTTCGACTTTTCTCGTAAGATACAAGTGAATACTCCCACCGCCTGAAGGCGGGGGCTTCGATTTAACGGACTCAAGTCCTGTTCCGAGCAAAGCTCGGCTGAAAGTCCCCGGCCAGAGGCCGGCTCAAGTTCCTGGTTTCCAAACCGATCACCGATTCCAACCCGAGACTTCCCAGAAGACCGCCTCCCACACCCTGACCGATGCGGCCCAAGCAAGGGCCTCCCGATTCGACTGGCCATGAGATCCAAACTCCCCGCCATCCGCTCCGGCCGGGTCGCTGGCCAAGGCATGCTAAGGACCACCGATTCGATAACTTCCCGATACGCCTTCGGCATCGTATAACCGTAGCCAGGACGATCACGACCTCGCAACGGACGCCCAGCCATGACGTACAGCCCCGAGATCGAGCATTCGATGCGGATGTTCCACGACTCGCTCTCGGAGAAGGACCGCAGGCGATATGCGGCCATCGAGGCCGCCAAGCTCGGCCATGGGGGCACCGAATATATCGCCACGCTTCTGGGCTGCGATCCCAAGACGATCCGCCAGGGCCAACAGGACCTGGATCGACTCCCTGACGGGCTCGGCGATCGGGTTCGTAAAAAAGGGGCGGCCCGAAGCCGTGCATAGGCTCCATCCCGCTCCTGGAGGAGAACTTCCTCCGGGTGCTCCGGGATCGCACGGCCGGTGACCCGATGCGGCAGGGGGTCCGCTGGACCGACCTGAACTATGAGCAGATCGCCGGCCACCTGGCCGAGGCGGGCACCCCAGTCAGCGTGCCGGTGGTCAAGCAACTGCTCAAGAAGCACGGCTACGTCACCCGCAAGGCCCAGAAGGCCAGGGCGATGGGCGGGCATCCCGACCGCAACCAGCAGTTCGAGAACATCGCCCGGCTGAAGGGGGAGTATCTCGGGACCGACAACCCGATCGTGAGCATCGACACCAAGAAGAAGGAGTTGATCGGCAATTTCTACCGGGCCGGGCACCTCCTGACCCAAGGGGTCATTGGGACGTTCGACCATGACTTCCCCAGCTTCGCCGAGGGTGTGGTCATCCCCCACGGGCTGTACGACGTGAAGGAGAACGACGGCCATGTGAACCTGGGGACCAGCCACGACACGGGCGAGTTCGCCTGCGACAGCATCGAGCGGTGGTGGGAGGGCCAGGGCCGAGCCCGCTATCCCCGTGCGACCTCGATCTTGCTGCTGTGCGACGGCGGCGGCAGCAACAGTGCGAGCCAGTACCTGTTCAAGGAGGACCTCCAGGGTCTGGTCGATCGGCTCGGCATCGAGATCCGTGTGGCGCACTACCCGCCGTACTGCTCGAAATACAACCCGATCGAGCATCGGCTGTTCCCGCACCTGACCCGAGCCTGCCAGGGCGTGATCTTCGAGAGCGTGGGTTTGGTGAAGGAGTTGATGGAGAAGGCGAGCACGAGCACGGGGCTGCGGGTGACGGTGGACATCCTGGAGAAGGTGTACCAGACGGGGCGGAAGTATGCGGCAGGGTTCAAGGAGGACATGAAGATCGTGTTCGACGAGATCCTGCCGAAGTGGAACTACAGGGCGGTCCCGAGCGAATCATGACTTCGGGAAGTTATCGAATCGGCGATCCTAAACGCTCGGCGAAACCGTGTGCTCGTCTCGAAAAATCACTATCGCTCTATCTCCCATAACTCAAATCCTCCTTGCTCATCCTCCACGGTTCCCAAAATAGGGGCCGCACTCATCTCGGACACACTTTCCCTCTTCACAGCAGTAAAGTCCGTTGAACCCCGCACCGCTCTCGAAATATCGAAGCTCAAATGAAAGCATCGGGAACAACTCGGCCGCCTTTTCGATAACTGGCAACGGCGGACTCCATGCCGTATCGAAATGAATAACGACACCTTTGTCCTCACGGCCCCGGTAACTTATGGTCAGTTCCACTTCACTAACGCGGCGAGCTGGCCACTTCGTCCCCCAATGCTCGATTCGAAAGTCAGACCCCCCCGAATTAAAGCCATCAGTTGGTCGCGTGCTCCAATCAACGTTCGTCTTAAATTTCTTTTCGTAAAACCAGACTTCGGCGGCCTCATCCAGTCGTGCATATTCCTCTGGATACGGAGCGAATTTGTTAAAATCAAACCGGCTCTCGCCCTCTGCGAATTTCAAAAACTCGTCGACCTTCTCGCTTGGTCCTTCAATTTCTAAATCACACTCGCACCAGTTCGGCATATTCTTCCTTATTCAGTCAGGGCCGGGCATCCTGGCCCGGCCGTTTTTCGTCTCAATCCTCATGCGGCAGCATTATTGTTATGACAGGCTCGCCGTCATCGCCTGGCCCACATAACGCATAAAGCTTCACGAGTGGCGGTATCTTCTCGGCGTTGTCCTTTCGGACATGCACCCCGAAATCTACCCGGTCGCCTCCGTTCCCTCGGCGGATGAACCACGTCAGCATAAAGAGGACATCCCAGAGCCTCCCGTCTTCGTCTTGCCCTTCCACGCCCTCGGGCACCGCGACGCACTCGGCCCACACTCCAGAAGTCAAAGCGACGGGATATTTAAGCCCTGCCTCTTTTGCCATCTTGGAGACGTCGACCAGTACGCCGTCGGCGATCGCCTCGGCTCGTGTGTATGAGAAAATCACATTCCATCCAGTCATTGCTCGGCCCTCCCTCAAATAATCTCGTCAGTGTTTGAGGTTGGGGTGGCTCCAAGCTCGGTTAGCCTTTCGGTAATCCAAGCTTCCGCTTGTCCAGCCACTTTAGTGACTTGGACTAAGAAACTATCTCAAAACTAGGTCTCGGCTTGCAGCCGATGAAGCCTTCGATACCACAGCAAGCCACACGCAAGTTGAATCAAGCCCAGGTAGTTGAATGAATTTCTGTCGTAGCGCACCAGGATCGCGCGGCACTTCGACAGCCAGGAGTGGGTCCGCTCCACTACCCACCGGCGGGGCCTGTGCTTTTTTTCCCGCGCTTTACCACCTTCTCCTCTCCGATCCGGCGGATGTGCGGAGTGTGGCCCTTGGCCGACGCCGCCTCACGCCCGGTCGGATTGTCGTAGCCCTTGTCCAGGCAAAGGTGCTGCGGGGCCTCCGGCGTCGGCTCCGGGCGGTCGACCACGATCGCCTCGATCGTCGCCGCCAGGAGCTTGGCGTCATGGACATTCGCCCCGGCGATGACGGCCCCCAGCGGGCCGCCGTCCTGGTCGACGATCACACTCCGTTTCACGCCGTTTTTCCCGCGATCCGTCGGATTCGGGCCGACCTCGGCGCCTCCGAACCGCGCCTTCCCCATCGCTACGTCAGCACTTTGCCACTCCCACAAGACGCCTCCGAGTTCGCCGCAGTCCTCAACCAGGACGGCCCAGATCTTCTCCATGACGCCGTTCTTGTTCCAACGCTGGAACCAGCGATGGACCGAACTGTCGTCTCCTAACCGCTCGGGCAACCGGTTCCATTGGCAGCCGGATCGCATGCGGAAGATGACCCCGTTGAACGCCGCCCTCCAGTCGGTGCGCTTCCTGCCCCCTTTGGCCGGGGGTGGTGGCGGGGCGTCCTCCAGCAGGATGGGCTCGATCTTCGCCCACAACTCGTCCGAGACTTCCCAGATCGTTTCGAGGGGCTTGACCGCCCGCTTCTTCCGTCCCATCGCTCGGTCTCCTTGGTCTCTCCATGAGAAACCGAGGGGCCGAGCGGAGGCAAGATGGCTTTTGAGATAGTTTCTAATACTACTCCGTTATCTGATACGAACGGAACGCCTGGCCGGTTCGTATGCAGGGTATGAATCGCACCTATACCCCCGAACTCGCACCCGAAGTCCTCGAACGGCTCGACGCCTACGCCGCCCGTTTCCGCGACGACTTCAACCGGCCCCGACAGGCCCAATACTCCGGCGTCTACCTCCAGGGACTGATCCTCGACGGCGACCGCAAGAGCATCGAGCCGCTCTCGCGCAAGGTCACCCTCCCGACCGGCCTGGTCGTCGCCGACCTCGACCAGGCCCTCCAGCAGTTCATCGGCCAGAGCACCTGGGACGAGATGGCCGTCTGGAAGCGTTATCGCTCCGTCATGGCCGAGTCTTTCGCTTCTCCGGCCGGCATCTTCGTCATTGACGATACGAGCTTCCCCAAGCAGGGCAAGCTCTCCGTCGGTGTGCAGCGTCAGTACTGCGGGGCTCAAGGCAAGAAGGCTAACTGCCAGGTCGCACCCTCGGTTCATTACGTCGCCCCGAAGGGCCATTACCCGCTGGCGATGCGGCTCTACCTGCCCGAGGCCTGGCTCGATGACTCCAAGCGGCTCGACAAGGCGGGCGTGCCCCGGGAGCAACGACGAGCACTGACGAAGGGCCAGATCGCCCTGGAGCTTCTCGATCTGGTTCGGGCCGAGGGGTTGCCCGGCCGGCTCGTGGTGGCCGATGCCGGCTACGGCGTCTCCGGGCTCTTCCGAGAGGGGTTGGCCGAGCGCGGCCTGTCCTACATCGTGGGCGTGACCGACGAGATGGTGGTCTTCACCGAGGAGCCGTCGTGGGAGGTCCCCGGGCCGGCGATCCGACCGCCGGGGTCCGGCGGGCGGCCGCGACGGCGATCACGACTGAAGGCCGGCACCCCGAAGCCGGTGAGCCTGCGAGAGTTGGCCGCCTCGACACCGCTGCGGAAGGTGACCTGGCGCGAGGGGACCAAGGGGAAGCTGTCGGGCCGCTTCGCCTGGCTTCGGGTCTGGCCCGGCGGGGGCTGGGCCACCGGCGAGTGCGCCGGGGCCGAGCCGGTCTGGCTGCTGATCGAGGAGCAGGCCGACGGCAAGATCAAGTACGCCCTCTCGAACCTGCCGGGCCGAACCAGCCGGATCAAGGCGGTCCGGCTCTGGAAGAGCCGCTGGCCGGTGGAGCAAGGTTATCAGCAGATGAAGGAAGAACTCGGATTGGACCATCACGAGGGGCGTTCCTGGCGTGGCTTTCATCATCACGCCTGCCTGGTGATGCTGTCCTTCGGGTTCCTGGCGTTGGAGCGAGAACGCGAGGAACGAGACCCGGCCCGGCCGGGAAAAAGGGGGGGACCCGCCCGGTGATCACGGTGCCGGCGATCCGCCGTGCCTTGCAGAGGCTGCTGGCCCCGATCTGTCGGCACAATTGCCCCTATTGCAAGGATCGCTCATTGCAATTGCCGTTGATATTAACGGAGTAGTACTAAATCCGCTAACGAATAGGTGCTCGTTTCGCGATACTCGCCGTTGCTGTTTTTGTAGCGGCGATAAATCGAGACGTTATGCCAGGTTTTTGAGTCCTTGTGATTCTCGAAAGGCTCATGATGGATTCCGGGGTGGTGCCAGCAATTGGCCGATCAGGGCACCCAGTAGCCGCTTTCCTCTCGCCCGGATGTTGTGCACGAACTCGAAGAAACCCAGGTACAGCGGTAGGCTCTCCTGGGGGATTCCTCGGTGAGGCCGCAGCCATGAACGGAGCAGCGACCAGAACCCTTCGAGCGTGTTGACATGGACCTCGCAGAAGCCATCGCCATCGTCCTCCCGGGCGAACTCGCCCGCCCCGTGGCAGACCGTCTTGTGGCCATAACCCCACTCCACCAGGCGGCCATAGATGTCGTATTCATCGGTGTAGACCAACGTCCCCTTCGCGATCATCCGATCGATCAGGGGCTTGATGGTCACCTGCTGGACGTTCTCCAGCATCCGGATCACGACCTCGCCTCCACGCTGCAACATCCCGAAGATCGGCGGCTCCTCCTTGGCCAGGGTGCCCCGACCTCGCTCGCCTCTCAGGCGTCGCCTTCGGGGGAGGCGGCCTTTTTTTTGACCGCCTCGGGATGACCCTTATGTCCGGCCACCACATAGACTTCGTCGCACTCGACCTCCCCCTCCAGCACGACCGGAGGACAACGGTCGACCATCCCCTGTCGGAGTTGCTGGATCATGGCTCGGGCATCATCCTTGTTGATGTCGAGTTCCTGGGCGATCTGCAATCCCGAGAGGTTCAGCCCCATCAGATAGAGGCAGGCGATCCAGGTCCTCAGCGGCAGGTGATGGCCGGCGAAGATGGTGTCGGTGAGGTCGTCGAAGCGTCGGCGGCAGCCCCGGCACTCGTAGCGTTGACGGAGTGGCTGAGTGTCGTCCTTGCCGTTCTTGATGACCGAGTCCCAGGAGCACTTGGGACAGGTCACGCCGTCAGGCCACCGCATGTCCCGGATGGTGTCGAAGCACTTGGCGTCGTCGAAGAGATCCTGGATGTTGACCATCGTGCGACGCCTCGGGGCGGGGAAGTCGGGATCAGCGGGGCGGACAGATCGTCCGACCGAGGAGACCGATTGTATCCACTGAGTGGCCCTTGCGAACCACCACCCCGGAATCCATCATGAGCCTGAATCTAAACGGCGAGGTCGAAGCAGAGCAAGAGCCCAGAGTCGTCCGACCACATGCCGGTGATCCATGCTCGTCAGGAATGAACTCACAGCCGGGGGGATATGTCGCCGGTCAGCCAGGGAGACTCGAATCCGATCGTCCACTTACAAAGGGGTGATCGCCCAGTACGTTGGGGGTTCAGAGTCGAGCGATCACCGGACTGGTCCGGTACGCTTGAAAACGATTCCGTTTTCATCCCAAAGCGCCAGGCAATCCCTCCGCTCGTCGGCGGGTAGCCTTTCCAGGTCGGCCGGCTCGCGCAATCCTGCCAGGGCGGGCTTCTCGGCTCCAACTCGACAACGCCTGTCGAACCGGGTCGCGAGCCGTCACGGGGTCACGGTCCATCGCCTTACTCCAGGCGTCCAGGTCCTCACGGAGCCATCGCCGTGCCCGATCTCGCCATCGACGCCGCTCCGGTTCGCCGAGCCCGGCTGCATTCACACCGTGATCACTGCCTGCCAGGGCGGCCGCGCGGGCGGCATTGTAGCGATGGCCGACGAGAAGGTCGTCGGCCAGTCGCCGATGGGCGGCGAATCTTTCGGCATGGAGACGGGCCGACGCGACAGTGCGATCCGTGAACTGGCAGAGAACCAGCAAGGTGAGTTGCACTTCGTCGTCCTGATATCAATACTTACCTTCCAATAAGGTAGGCAAGTTGGGAAGGATCACTTGCTCGGCCTCATGGCGGAGAACGTGGCTAACCCATATTGTGGGTTGGTCCACCTGAAGTTCTTTCCAGTTGTGGGTCCTGAGGGCTGACGCCAGCGTCTCGCGAGCTTCCGTTGTGTACCCCGATTGAAATTGAGCCATGGCCAGCACAAGCCGTGGGCCAGCGCGGTTGGAGAGTCTCGCCGCCGAGTCACGCAGCAACGGGATTGCCTGCACCGATCGGCCCTGGCGATATTCCGCCAACCCTTTTACGAACTGGATATAAGCATAATCAGGATGGGGGGATTTCGGTCCGGCGGCCACAGCTAGGTCCACCATCCCGAGGGTGCGTCGAAGTTCATCCCCGCTAAGAGGCAGGAGCAAGCAAGCCAGACTGGTGCGCTCGGCAACGAACCAGTCGTCGGCATGACTCCCGAATTGATCGAGCAGCGCCTTGCGAGCCACTCTGTATTCTCGCTCGTTGCCGAGGAACAGGCACAACTGAGCGTATCCATACCACGACTGGTGATCTGATGGTTTCCCTTCCAGTAGCTTCTCCCAGGCAACGCGAGCCTCTTCCAGACCGCCTCGCGGGGCCAGGAGTTTGGCCAGCTCTTTGACGAGGGTGCTATCTGAATTCAGTTCGATGGCCTTCCGAACGGCGTCGAGGGCACCATCCGCGTCCCCGGTGGCACGCAGCGCCTTCGCCAACATCGCGTATGCCTGATCGCTATTCGGGCGTATGGCCACGGCCGCTCGAAAGTAGCCGATCGCCTCTTGCGGACGTTCTTCATCCCAGAAGTGACCGAGCAGGTAATTGATCCAGAAATCACCCGGGTGGCGTCGCTGGGCCTCGCTCAGCACCGCTTGTACTTCCATCCTTTGGTTATGGATGAGCAAGGAGCCGCAAAGTCCGGAGAGGACTACGGGCGGCTGTGTCGATGCCCCCGGCGCGGTTGCTAACGCCTTCATCTTCACGGGGTCTCTGTCCTTGACGGCTATGGCCGCTCGGTATGCTCGCCGCCATTCATCATCGTCCGCCTCATCCACTGCAGCCCCGACCATGGCACGGTCCTCATCGCAGACCCAGTAGAGCCAGTCGTGCAGGAACTCCAGGAGCGTGTCGCGGATGGCCGAGTTGCGGATCGCCGCCCCCGCCTCCGCGGGCCCAAGCATCAGGAGATCGAGCCCGTGATTCCGGAATGCCTGCGCATACATTCGTTCCGGCGAGAGCGGGACCTTACTGTTGCGCGAAAGGCGAAGTCGAATCTCTTCCAGATCAGCGACCATTTCGAGATCGCGAGAACCCTGATCCAGGCGGCGGCGCATCTCGGCCGACCCTCGGTCGCCGAGCCTGCCCTTCGCCCGCTCCAACGCGGCCCCCGCTTCTCCCCAGGAGGACTTCTCCATCCATCGGGCCATCTCATGCAAATCCTGATCGGCGGCACGCATCGTCGACGCCCGTTCGGTCATCAGCCAGAGCCCGGCTCCGACCATCGTCAGTGTCAGCAGTGAGCCGGCCGCGATCGAGGCCGAGAAGGCCGGTCGGCGACGGACCCGCCTGGCCAACCGCTCCAGCCAGTTCTCGGGTCGAGCCGCAATGGCCTCGCCCTTCAGGAAGCAGCGGAGATCCTCCGCCAGCGCGCTGGCACCGGCATACCGGAATCGCGGGTCCTTCCGCAGGCACTTCAGACAGATCGTCTCCAGATCCCTTGGCACCTTCGCATTCAATCGTGACGGCGGCACGGGGTCACGCGTGATCACCTGATGGAGCGTCTCTGCCGCCGACTCAGCCCGGAACGGTGGCCGACCCGTAAGCAACTCGTAGAGCATCGCCCCCAGCGCGTAGAGGTCCGCCGCCGGCCCGGCCTCGCCCGACTTGCCTTGGGCCTGCTCGGGGGCCATGTAGCTCGGCGTACCCACCGCAGCCCCGCTCTGGGTCAGCGATGGACCGACTTCCAGGTGCCTGGCCAGTCCGAAGTCGCCGATCTTGGGCGTGCCATCGGCGGTGAGCAGGATGTTGGATGGCTTCAGGTCGCGGTGGACGATTCCCCCATTGTGGGCCGCCTCCATGGCATCGGCGAGCGTCGCCATCAACTCGGCGGACTGGCGAGCCGGACGGGGCGTGCCCGCGATCAACTCGGCCAGGCTCCCCCCTTCGACGAACTCCATGGTGAAGTACGGCCGCCCGTCGAGGTCGCCGACGTCGTAGACTTGCACGATGTTCGGATGCCGGAGCTTCGCCACCACCTCCGCTTCCCGAGAGAAGCGCAGGCGTTCGGCCCGGGTGGCGAAGGAACCGGCGAGCAGCATCTTGAGGGCGACGGCCCGGTTGAGACGAAGGTGCACGGCCTTGTAGACGACCCCCACGCCGCCCCGGCCCAGGACTTCGAGGATCTCATAGCCGGAGATCCGTGGCGGGCCGATTTCCGGCGCCGTGGCCTCGTGATCGAGGATCGATTCAGGCTCCGGGAACAGCGCACCGACCTGGGCCTCGATGGCCCGGAATCTCCGCCAAGCCTCGCGGACCTCGTGCAGCAACTCGGGACAGGCGCGGCAGACGTCCTCGGCGCTGCTCCCCGACTCCAGGATCTCCTCGATCAACTCCTGCACACGCGGGTTGCCGGACATCTCCGGGCCTCCGATCATCACCTGGGGCCTGGAGACGCACCGCCGGGGCGCAAGTCGTCAAGTCGCAGGCCCAGCAGCAAGAGTCCCCGGTTCAACCGCCGCTGCACCGTCTTGCCCGAGACCCCCAGGATCTCGGCGGCCTCGCCCTGGGTCAGGCCCTGGATACGGACCAGGCCGAAGGCCTCGCGCTCATCCTCCGGAAGTTCCTCGATCGCCTCAAGGATCCGCCGGGCATCCGGGCCGAGGGCAGAGCCACTGCTCTCGGCGGCCGGTTGCAGATCCTCGCGCAGCTCGAAGGCGTCCGGCTGATCATCTAGGCGGCGGGCCAGGTCATTCAGCTCCCAGCGGATGTGCTGGTTGGCCAGGGCGAAGAACTGACGGACCGTCCCGGGACGGACCTCGCGCATGGCCTTGAGCAGCCGCTCCACGACGGCGTCGAGCAGCTCGTCCGCCTCCAGATTCAGCGGCGGGCGGGTCAGTCTCGGGTAACTCCGGATGAGGAGACTGGTGCAGAGCACCCGGAGACGGCCGACAGCCCGGTCCATGAGTGCCCGGACGACCGAATCGGCAGGCGTGTCTCCTGCCAGCTCGATCAGATAACGCTCCACGACGGCGGTGGTGCGATCATCGCTCATGGCGGCCTCTCGAACGAGGTCAGGGCGTTCTCCGATCTCGATCCTAACCGGCTCCCTGTCCCCCCGCCACGCTCAATTGGATCGAGAGGCCGGTGGCTCACCGGTCGCGAGCACTCGCTCCCTCCTCCCGCTCTCCCTGCCGAGTGATTCTTCGCAAACTCCAGGCCACCATTCGTGGAGAAGGACGGACTGAATGCCGAAGACCGCCCTCATCACCGGGACGTCATCCGGCCTCGGCAAGAGCGCCGCGAGGCACTTCTCCGCTAACGGCTGGAACGTCGTCGCAACGATGCGCACGCCCTCCGCGGAGACGGAGCTAGGCGCCATGGACGGCGTGCTGGTCGCCCGCCTCGACGTCCAGGATCCGGGGAGCATCGATCTGGCAATCGAGGCGGGAATCCGCCGTTTTGGGAGAATCGATACACTGATCAACAATGCGGGATTCGGCCTTTTCGGTGTGTTCGAGTCGACTCCGATGGAGAAGATCCGTGAGCAGTTCGAGGTCAACGTCTTCGGCCTGATGGAAGTCACGCGGGCCATCTTGCCGCACTTCCGGGGCAACGGGGGCGGCACGATCATCAACATCAGTTCGGGTGCGGGAGCCTTTACCCTTCCGATGCTCTCCCTCTACTGCGCCAGCAAGTTCGCCCTGGAGGGGTTCTCGGAGTCGCTCTCATACGAACTCGCATCACAGAACATCATTGTCAAGATCGTCGAGCCGGGCGGAGTCGTCAGCACCAACTTCGGCAAGCGAAGCAGCGCGGAGGCCGAGGTCAATCGGGTTCTCGCCGACTATAAACCCTTCGCCTCTCGGGTGAATGCGATCTTCGCCGGCCTCAGGGCCTCGCGGCTGGCGACCGAGCAGGATGTGGCCAGGGTCATCCTCGACGCCGCCACCGACGGGACGGATCGACTTCGCTACGTCGCCACGGAGGACATTAAGCCGCTGGTGAGGGCCAGGCGAGAGACCTCAGAGGAGGAATACATGGAATTCATGAGGTCGCAATTCATGCCGAGGCCCTGATCGACAACGGCCGCGACGGCCGCCTGATGGCCGACAGGCATCGCCCCTGGGCCCTCCCACTACCTCTCGATGTCAGGAGGAGTCGATGAGTTCCGATCCGCCAACCCCGAATTCACCCGACACGATCGCCCCACCCTTCACGCTCGAGACGGCCACGCGCAAGGTCCGAGTCGCCGAAAACCTCTGGAATTCACGCGATCCCGGCCGCCTGTCCGTCAATTGCACGGAGCATTCGACCTGGAGGTACCGCACCGAGTTCTTCGTCGGTACTGATCGGATTCGGAGTTTCCTCGCCGCCAAGTGGGAGAGGGAACTCGAATACCGGCTCGTTAAAGCCCTCTGGGGGTTCAAGGAGAACCGGATGGCCGTGCGGATCCAGTACGAATGGCACGACGTCGCCGGGCAGTGGTATCGCAGCTACGGAAATGAACTCTGGGAGTTCGACGAGCGCGGCCTGATGCGACGCCGGGAGTCGAGCATCAATGACCTTCCCATTCTCGAGGCCGACCGCCGGTTCTTCTGGGCCTCTCCCGGCCCTCGACCGGAGGACCACCCCGGGATTCCGGACGTCGAGTAAGCTCCTTCACGAGACCCTTCCCGTTTCCTTCAGGAGGACCACATGAGTCGTCTGGAAGTCACCAAGAAGATCGTCGCGGCCAAGGTGGCCAAGGGCCTAAAGTGGGCCGATGTCGCCGCGAAGGTGGGGCAGAGCAAGGAGTGGGTCACCGCCGCCTGCCTCGGTCAGATGACCTTCACCGCAGAGCAGGCGGACGTGATGGTCGAGTTGTTCGACCTGACGCCCGAGGAGAGCCGGTGGCTGATGGTCGTGCCGTACAAGGGCTCTCTGCCCGCCGGCGTCCCGACTGACCCGCTGATTTACCGCATCCACGAGATGGTCAGCATCTACGGCACCACACTCAAGGAGCTGATCCACGAGGAGTTCGGCGACGGCATCATGAGCAGCATCGACTTCAGGATGGACCTGAAGCGAGAGCCGAACCCGGCGGGAGATCGGGTGAACATCGTGATCTCCGGCAAGTTCCTGTCCACGAGAACCTACTGACCGGGAATGTTCGCATGAAGAGCTTCGACTCGTTCAGGCGAACAACGCCGACTCCGTTTCGCCTGGCTCCTCCATGGCCGGTCGGCCGGAGTACCTGATTCCACAGGGGACCGCGATCATGGCACGAATCACTCAGATCACGCCCGAGTCGGCGACTGGCCGGACCAAGGAACTGCTCGATGCGGTGAAGAGCAAGTTCGGGATCATCCCGAACATGACCCGGGCGATGGCCAACGCGCCGGCCGCCCTGGATGGCTTCCTCCAGCTTAGCGGGGCACTCGGCAAGGGTAAACTTACGGCCAGGATTCGCGAGCAGATCGGCCTCGCTGTCGCCCAGGCGAACGGGTGCGACTACTGCCTTGCCGCGCACTCCGCTGTCGGCCGGATGGTCGGGCTAACCGACGAGCAGATCGTCGAGAGTCGATCCGGCAGCGCCGAGGATCCCAGGGCCGCCGCCCTGATTCGGTTCGCCATCAGGGTCCTGGATACCAAACGTTCGGTCGGCGACATCGACCTGAAGGAGGTCCGCGACGCCGGGTTCGACGACGGGACGATCCCCGAGGTGGTGGCGAACGTGGCTCTCCACGTTTTCACCAACTATTTCAATCGGATGGCCGAGACCGACCTCGACTTCCCGAAGGCCCCTCAACTGAAGCCGGCGCCAGCGACCACGATCTGAGATCATCTCTGTGAACGTTCCTGAAGGACGGAGGTCTGATCGATGAACGGGATGGACCGGCTCCTCGAGTTGGCCGCGAGGCTGGACCGGATCGGGATTGTCGAGACTCGCATCGGGCTGGTTGTGGTGCTGGTCTGGATCGGCGGCCTCAAGGTCTTCCACTACAAGGGTGAGGGGATCGTCCCCTTCTTGGCCTACAGCCCGTTGAGGCATTTCGCGTACCGGCAACCCGTTGGAGAGTACAAGCAACATATGAACCGTGAAGTCGACCTTAAGCCCGCCAACCGGGAGTGGCATACTCGGAACGGGACGTAGCGATTCGCCTACGCCCTCGGCTCGGTGATCGTCGCCTACGGCGTGATGATCGCGATCCATCCCTGGCTGCCCCGAGTGTCGGCGGTCGGCAACTTCCTGGTTTTCGGGATGTCGATCACGACCCTCTCGTTTCTCATCACCATACCCGAGGGCTGGGTGCCGCCGCTGGGAAGCCCGAAGCATGGCTTCCCGCTCATATCCGGTGCCGGCCGCCTGGTGATCAAGGATGCCATCATGACGGGCGCGGCCGTGGTGACCATGGCCGATTCGGCGAAGGCATACTTGCGGAAGCGGGATGCGGCCCGGGTCGTCGGTTGAACGACAGTCGGCGGGCGAGTGGACCTCGGGACCAAGCCTTGAGCAGAGGAAGCTGGACCATGAAGTTCGACAAGAATGATACCGCCTTGGTCGTGATCGACCCGCAGAACGACGTCCTGAGCAAAGACGGAGTATCCTGGAGTCTGGTCGGCGAAAGTGTCCAGGAGAACGATACCGTCGCGAACATCGAGCGACTCTTCAAGGCGGCGAAGGATCACGGTTTTGGGGTCTTCGTCTCGCCCCACTATCTTTATCCGTTCGACCAGGCTTGGCTGTTCGGCGGGGCCGTCGAGAGGATGATGCTGGACGGCAAGGAGTTCTATCGTCCCAACCCGCTCAACCTCGACGGATTCTCCGGGTCCGGGGCCGATTGGCTCGATCGTTACAAGCCTTACATCGAGGACGGGGAGACCGTGGTGGTCAGCCCCCACAAGGTCTGGGGACCCCAGAGCAACGACCTCGTGCTCCAGCTCCGCAAGCGGCACATCGGCAAGGTCATCCTGGCAGGGATGCTGGCGAACCTCTGCGTCGAGAGCCACCTCCGGGAACTCCTGGAACAGGGTTTCGAGGTCGCCGTGGTGAAGGATGCGACGGCCGGACCAAGGAACCCCGAGTTGGGCGATGGCTATCAGGCGGCGCTCATCAATTACGGCTTCCTGGCGAATGCCGTCCTCTCGACGTCAGATGCCGTGAAAGCGATCAGCGTACTTGTATAGGATCATCCCGGATCGAAAAACCCTTCGCCTGGGACATTTTCCAGGCCGTCGAGCTTTAAGAACCACGAACGGAGGAGGCTCATGACCAGAGGATTCGGCAGACGGGACATCTTGAAGGCGATGGCGGCGTCGGCGCTGTTCGGCCGCGTGACGAGGGCCGACGATCCCAAGGGCCTACCCGAGCAGATCGTGGACGCGATGAACGCGATCTTCGGCAAGCATCCCGGTTCCCGGTCGGCCCACGCCAAGGGTGTCGTCTGCGAGGGGGAGTTCGCACCCTCGGCGACCGCAACCGGCCTGTCGATGGCGGCGCATCTCCGAGGCGATGCGGTCAAGGCGACCATCCGCTTCTCGGACACTACCGGCCTGCCCGACATCCCGGACCTGGCCGCAGGAGCCAGTCCGCACGGCATGGCCGTCCGTTTCCACTTGCCCGAAGGCGGTAGCACCGACATCATCTCCAACGCCTTCAACGGCTTCGCGGTCGCCAATGGCGAGGACTTCCTGGCCTTCATTTGCGCCGTGGCCGAGAGCGGCAAGGACACGCCGAAGCCCACACCGCTCGAACAGTTCCTGGAGTCTCACCCCAGGGCCAGGAAGGTCGTCACGGCAACCAAGCTGACACCGGCCAGCTTCGCGACCGAGCCCTACTTTGGGGTCAACGCCTTCCTGTTCACCAATGCCGAGGGCAAGGGCAGGTACGGCCGCTACCAGTTCCGACCGGAGGCGGGCTCGAAGTTCCTGACCGACTCCGAGGTCGCCGGGAAGCCGGCCAACTTCCTGTTCGACGAACTCGGCGACCGGCTCGCCAGGGGTCCGGTGAAGTTTCGCCTCGTCGTGCAACTGGCGGGCCAGGGCGATCCCATCGACGACGCAACGGCCGTCTGGCCAGATGGCCGGCCGGTCGTGGAACTGGGCGTCCTGTCCGTGTCCAGGAAAGTCGCCAACAACGACGCAGCCCAGCGGACCCTCGGCTTCGACCCGCTCCGGCTCATCGATGGCGTCGAGGAGTCCGACGACCCGCTTCTCGAACTTCGTCGCGACGTCTATGCCGTCTCCAGGCGACGTCGAAAGTAAGTCTTGAACCTCGGTGAGAATTAGGTCAACACGAAACCTCAACGCCCCATTCATGGAGACGCGATAATGATCCGCCTGATGAAGTCCAACTTGACCCTTTCCCTGTTCGCGGCCACGGCAAACGTCCTCGGCCTGGCCAACCCGACCTCCGCCCAGCATCCGGTGGAGGTCCACCACAAGACTGTAATGGTCGGCGACCTGGACATCTTCTACCGCGAGGCCGGGCCGAAGGACGCCCCGACGATCCTACTGCTCCACGGCTTCCCGACCAGCTCGCAGATGTTCCGCAACCTGATCCCCGCGCTGGGCGACAAGTACCACGTCGTCGCGCCCGACTACCCCGGGTACGGCCACAGCTCGATGCCGACTCACGACAAGTTCGCCTACACGTTCGACAACCTGGCCGGGGTGATCGATGAGTTCACCGTGAAGCTGGGCCTGACGAAGTACGCCCTGTACGTCCAGGACTACGGGGCCCCGGTCGGCTACCGACTCGCCGTGGCTCACCCGGAGCGGATCACGGCCATCGTGGTCCAGAACGGAAATGCCTACGACGAGGGTCTCGACAACGACTTCTGGAAGCCGATCAAGGCGTACTGGAAGGAGCCGAACAGCAAGGAGAAACGCGACGCCATCCGAGGGCTGGTGACCTATGAGGCGACCAAATGGCAGTACACGACCGGGGCGAAGTATCCCGAACTCGTCAGCCCCGACGGGGCGGCCCACGACCAGTTCCTGCTCGACCGCAAGGGCAACGACGAGATCCAGCTCGACCTCTTCCTCAGCTACGGGAGCAACCCCCCACTCTACCCGAAGTGGCAGGCTTACTTCCGCGATTACCAGCCGCCCGTGCTGATCGCGTGGGGGAAGAACGATCAGATCTTCCCGGCCGCCGGTGCCGAGCCCTACAAGCGCGACCTGAAGACGCTGGAATATCACCTCATCGACGCCGGCCACTTCGCCCTGGAGACCAACGGCGATGAGATCGCTAGGCTGATCCGTGAGTTCCTCGGCAAGCACGTGGCGAGGGAGTGACATCCGGCCCCTCGGCGTCCCCCACCCGAGGGGGACGCCACGAGTGAGGCAGACGTGACTCGATTGTCAGCGAACGACGATTCAAATCTCAAATGCGATGATTCCATCGCCTCTTGAATTCGATTTCAGGAACTCTCACGGGGAGGACGAGAAATGCCCGGGAAGTTTGAGGGGAAGGTTGCTGTCATCACCGGCGCCACGAGCGGCCTCGGTCTCGCAACAGCCGAGCGGTTCGTCCTTGAGGGTGCCCACGTCTTCGTCACGGGCCGGCGGCAACGCGAACTGGAGAGTGCGGTCGAGAAGATCGGCCGAAACGTGACTGGCGTGCAGGGCGACATCTCCCGAATGGACGATCTCGACCGACTCTACGCCACCGTCAAGGACCAGAAGGGCCGCATTGATGTCCTGTTCGCCAACGCCGGCGGCGGCGAGTTCATGCCGCTCGGCGAGATCACCGAGGCGCACTACGACAAGTATTTCGGCATCAACGTCAAGGGCACGCTCTTCACCGTGCAGAAAGCGCTGCCCCTGATGCGCGAAGGCGGATCGATCGTGATCAACGGATCGATGGTCTCGGTGAAGGGCTTGCCGGCCTTCAGCGTCTATGCCGCCACGAAGGCGGCCTTGCGGTCGTTCGCGAGAACCTGGTCGGTCGACCTGAAGGGTCGCAACATCCGAGTCAACGTCGTCAGCCCGGGGACCATCGTCACGCCCGGTTACAAGAACGAGCTGGGCCTGGACGATGAGCAGATCCGGCTGATGGAGGAGCAGTCGGCCGCCAGCACGCCCTTGGGCCGCACCGGAACTCCGGACGAGGTCGCCAAGGCCGTCGTGTTCCTCGCGTCGGACGATAGCAGCTACGTCACGGGCATCGAGCTGTTCGTGGACGGCGGGGCGGCCCAGATCTGACACGGCACCCAGATCTCAAGTTTTTAGGTGGATGTAGGGGGCGGCGCAGACCGAGCGGATTAGCTCCGGGACGAGGCAGGCCGGAGGCTGTACCTACGAACCCTTCTGGAAGACTCCGTATCAGAGCCCAGCAGCGCGTCCCTGAGGTGGCGAGGGCCACCCAAATCGCCAACGCGACCGAGGGGCCGTTATCGGTGAGGACCGATGCGGCCACGAGATCCTCGACCGCCACCGCGGCGACGCCGATCCACGGGGCGGGTTCGGGCATCAACCTCCCAGGATCGCCCGCCGGGCGACTTGTTGATCTCGTGAGACCGGGTCTGGCCGGGTCGCGATTCGGGACCGGCGACGAAGCGGCAGGGTCGTTCGTGGCTGCCCCGTGATCCGCGTCAGCCCCGGATCGCCCGCAAGTATCGGTCCGCCGACCTCGCCACGACCTGCCTGGCTTCGGCCGGGACGACTCCTTTGCCCCGGGTGAAGAAAGCCCCGTACAGCCGGTCGTAGCCCATGGGCTCCAGGCGCTCGACGACCTAGCGGATCGTCGGGGCGTTCAGCGGGATGTAGTTGGGGTAG